>NZ_JBEOWP010000009.1:0-324790 GCF_040296095.1 Micromonospora sp. NPDC002389 | reverse complement strand
CGCGCGGGCCGGGGGCGGCGTGGTGGGGGCGGGGGGCGCGGGGTTACCCGGGCCTCCGTGGGTTGTTGTGGGCTTCTTTTGTTCCGCCACCACGTCCCGATTTTTATATTGGCGTAGATAACTGTAACGAATTGGACGACACCCTTTGTGTGCGATCGGTCGCGCAAAGGTGAATGAGCCGTTGGTCGCCTTGATTCCGCCGCGCGCGTTCCCCTAATGTGGGGCACCGACCGCCGTGGGTCGTCTGTCTCGCCCCTTACCGCTAGCGGGACGCCCGGTGGTCGGTCGCAAAGGAGTCGGTGCCGGTGGCAACCATGCCCCTCCATCGTCATGCGCCGGGACGCCCCACCCCCGCGCGCGGGCTGCGCAAGGTCGCTCGCCGTTTGGTCGTCCTGGTCGCCGCCGCTGCGGTCGGTGCCGGTATGGTCGCCGCGCCCGCCTACGCCGAGCCGTCGGTGGACGAGATCGAGCGCCAGATCGACAAGCAGTGGCAGCAGCTCGAACCCACCATCGAGCAGTTCAACAAGGTGCGCTCGGAGCTGCGGGTCAACCGCGAGAAGGCCGACAAGCTGGAGAAGAAGATCCAGCCGCTGGCGCTGGAGACGGAGCTGGCGATGAACCGGGTCGCCGGCCTCGCCTCCCGGTACTACATCACCGGCCCGTCGCAGGAACTCGGCGCGGTGCTGCTGAACGCGAAGCCGGACCAGCTCGGTGAGCAGATGGCCCTCCTCGACCGGCTGGCCTGGGAGGAGCGCCGTCAGCTCGAGGGCGTCATGAAGATCCGCAAGAAGTACGACGACCAGAAGGCCACGCTCGACGCGCTGATCGTCGACCAGGAGGCCAAGCAGAAGCAGCTCGCGGCGAAGAAGAAGCAGATCGACGCCGAGATCAAGCGGCTGGAGCGGTCCCTTCCGGTGACCACGGTCAAGACCACCAACTGCCCGACCATCAACGGTGTGGTCAGCGACGCGGCCCGGACGGCCATCCGGACCGCCTGCGCGCAGGTCGGCAAGCCGTACGTCTGGGGTGCCACCGGGCCGAACTCGTTCGACTGCTCCGGTCTCACCCAGTACGCGTACAAGGCGGCGGGTATCCACCTCACCCACTTCACCGGCGCCCAGTGGCGCGAGGGCAAGGTCATCTCCCGGGCCGAGGCCCGCCCTGGTGACCTGGTGTTCTTCCGCAGCGACGTGAGTCACGTCGGGCTCTATCTGGGCAACAACACGATGGTCCACTCACCACGGGCCGGTAAGCCGGTCAACGTCTCGCCGATCACGACGATGCCGGTCGCCGGCTTCCGCCGACCCGGCTGACGCCTGAGCGCGTACGCAGGAACGACGAAAGGCCCTCGGTCAAGCGACCGGGGGCCTTCTTCGTTGTCGGATTAATGCACCGAGAGTGACGGTGTGGGTGTGTTGCGTATCGACGCTGGTCGTCCCTACGCTGGTCAATCGTCGGGCCGCTGGCAGGACCGCCCACCCGGGGCGGTGACGGTCCGACACCGCCGAGTCGCTGTCCGAGCGAGCCGGGGACCCAGGTTCCCGGGGTGAGTCCGCGATGGTCGCGGTAGGGCGCCCCCTTCCCGCCCGAACCCGTCAGCTAACCCGGTAGGCGGTCTGGGAAGAAGGAGTACGCAGCCCGGTGGCACACCATGCCCCGCGGCCTCCGTCGTACCGGTCGGCGAAGCCCGGCCCGACGACGGATGCGCCGCGATCCCGCTGGTACCGCTGCACCACCGCACTCGCCGCACTCGCCGCGACCGCCGTTCTGCTGACCGGCGGCGCGACGGCGGCCCACGCCGACCCCACGGTCGACGACATCGAGCGCCAGATCGACGAGGACTGGAACCGGCTCGAAGCCGTCATCGAACGACACAACGCGACCCGACAGGACCTGGCCGGCACCCGCCGGGAGGCGGACGCCCTGACCGCCCGCATCGCCCCACTGCAACAGCAGGTGGACGAGGCGATGAAGCGGGTCGGCGCGCTGGCCGCGCGGGCGTACCGGGGCGAGCCGGTCCGCGCCGTGAACACGCTGCTGGGCAGCCGGTCGCCGAGCGAGGTCGTCGCCCAGCTCGGCCTGCTCGACCGGTACGCCCGCTTCCAGCAGGAGGACGTACGCCAGGCGCGCGAACTGCGTGACGAACTCGCCGCCGCCCGAGCCGGACTGGACCGCACCACCGCCGAGCTGACCCGCACCGAGGCCGACCTGGCCGCGAAGCGGCGGCAGATCGACACCGAGATCGAGCGGCTGCAACGGTTGCGGCTGCGCGCGTACGACGACGGGGGTGGTGGTCCGTTGCGGCCGGCGCCCTGTCCGGCCACCTACCCGGGTGGCCCGGCCGGTGAGGCGGTCACCTTCGCGTGCGCCCAGATCGGTAAGCCGTACTCGTGGGGCGCCGAGGGGCCGCACGCGTACGACTGCTCGGGGTTGATGCTGGCCGCGTGGGCGCGGGCCGGAGTGGCGCTGCCGCACAACGCGGCGCGGCAGCGGCAGGTCACGGCCTCGGTCGGTCGCGGCGACCTGCGCCCGGGTGATCTGGTCTTCTACTACCGCGACCTGCACCACGTCGGGATGTACGTCGGTGGCGGCTGGGTGGTGCACGCCTCCCGTGCCGGCAAGCCGATCGCGATGAAGCGGATGGACACCAGTCCGATCCACAGTTTCGGTCGGCCCGGCTGAGTCGCCGGGTGATCGCGGGCCCGCTCCACGGCGGCGCGGGCCCGCCGGTCGTCAGCGGGTCGGCCAGGTACGCCAGTTCTGCCAGGCGCGGCTCGGCGTCGGGCCGCGCTGCCCCTGGTAGCGCGAGCCGTAGACGAGCGAGCCGTACGGGTGCTCGGCGGGCGAGGAGAGCCGGAAGATGCAGAGCTGGCCGATCTTCATGCCGGGCCAGAGCATGATCGGCAGGTTGGCCACGTTGGACAGCTCAAGCGTCACGTGACCGGAGAAGCCGGGGTCGATGAAACCGGCGGTGGAGTGCGTCAGCAGGCCGAGGCGACCGAGGCTGGACTTGCCTTCGAGCCGGCCGGCGAGCTGGTCGCCGAGCGAGATCACCTCAAGCGTGGAGGCGAGCACGAACTCGCCCGGGTGCAGCACGAACGGCTCGCCGTCGGGCACCTCCACCGGCGAGGTCAGATCGTCCTGCTGGGTGGCCGGGTCGATGTGTGTGTAGAGGTGGTTGTTGAACACCCGGAACAGCTTGTCCAGGCGGACGTCGATGCTGGACGGCTGCACCAGGGTGGGCTCGAAGGGCTCCAGCGCCAGGGTGCCGGCCTTGATCTCGGAGACCAGGTCACGGTCGGAGAGCAGCATCGCCACACCTTAGCTGTCGGTATGCGTGACCTGCGTGTCGGACTACCTGCTTAGAACGTATGTTCGATAGGATGTCGGCATGGCATCCTGGTCCGAATTCACCGCTGACGAGCCTCGACTCGCCGACGGGATCCGCCTTCTCATGCAGCAGTACGGCCCGGGCTTCGGCTACCTGGCCACGGTCCGCGCCGACGGCGGGCCCCGGGTGCACCCGGTCTCCCCGGTGATCACCGACGACGGTCTGTTCTGCTTCGTGATCGACTCGCCGAAGCGGCGCGACCTGGAACGCGACGGGCGCTACGCGCTGCACTCGTTCCCGGCGGAGGAGAGCGACGACGAGGCGTACGTCGCCGGTCGCGCCCGACCCGTCACCGACGACGCCACCGTGGCCCGGTTGGCGCTCGCGGCCCGCGCCGCCCCGCACGCCGACTGGCGCCTGTTCGAGTTCACCGTCGACGTGGCGATGCTCACCCGGCACGAGCGCGCGGCCACCGCCGGGCTGGTCGGTCAGCCGGCCGTGCAGGTCTGGCTCGACCCGGCCGGCGCCACCCCGCAGGCTGCCCGGCCGACGCCCCACCGGACCCGCGCGGCCCGACATGTCCGTGCCGCCTGAGCACGCCGGTGCCGGCCCCGCCTGACGACGGGACCGGCACCGGAGGTACGCGCCGACGACTCCCGCGCTACGCGCGGTAGGTGTTCCAGGCGTTGATCATCCGGGTCGCCTGGCCAGGGGTGAACTGGTACATGCAGGTGTCGTACGTGTAGTCCATGAAGTTGGTGATCGGGTCCAGGCCCGTGCTGGAGCAGGTGTCCCGACCGGTCGGGCACTGGTAGGCCGCCGACGCCTCCGCCGGAGTGTCCGAGACCTGGTCGCCGCTGCCCGAGCAGCCGCCCTGGAACGTGTGGTACAGGTTCAGCCAGTGGCCGACCTCGTGGGTGCCGGTGTCACCCTGGTTGTAGTTGGTGGCGGTGCCACCCGGCAACGACTCGCTGAGCACGACCACGCCGTCCATCACGCTCAGCGTGGTCTGCGGGAAGGTCGCCCAGCCGAGCAGACCCCCGCTCAGCTCACCGAGATAGATGTTGAGCGTGCCCTTGGTGCCCTGGCGGAGTTGGGTCTTCATCTGCCGCTCGGCCGTGGAACCCTGCCGGATCGGGTACCACGACGTGTTGGTGACCCGGTTGATGCTCTGCAACTGGAACGCGAAGGCGGTGGCGGCACCGCCCGTCGCACCGGCGAACGACTGGTTCAGCACGCTGATCTGCGACTGGATCATCGAGTCGGGGATGTTCCCGCCGGCCCGGGTGGTGTCCTTGCGGATCACGTGCACCACCACCGGGATGGTGACCGAGGCCGCGGCGGCCTGGGCGCTGAGCGTACGCTGACCGACCCGCTTGGCCCGCTCCTGCAACAGGTCGGCGAACTCCGACTCCCGCTGGTGCAGTTGCGCCATGGTCAACTCGTTCGGGTCGTGCTTGACGACCGCGTCGCCCCGGACCCGGGCCGCGGTGCCCGTCGGGTCCTCACACACCTCGTCGGCGGAGACGGCGGCAGCCGTCGGAGTGGCGGCCGTGGTGGCCGCCGGCAGCAGACCGACCGTGGCCACACCGAGCGCCACCGCCAGCGACGTCGATGCGATGCCGGCGATCCGCCGGTTCAGCAGGACGGGACGGAGTCCCATAAGCCCACCTCTTTCTGGCGACGCGACCGGGGGTTGTGTCGCGCCGTGCGGGAAACGTGGGCCAGACGTTACAACGCATAGACAGATTTGAGAATGGCTATGTGTTGCCGGCATGCAACTTCTTGCGGAGCGTGCGGAGGCGGGCCGGGCGGGGTGGTCGGCGGGGGTGGCTGGGTGCACCGGGGCGGTGGCTCAGGTACAGTGGTGCCGCTTGCGGGTGTAGTTCAATGGCAGAACATCAGCTTCCCAAGCTGACAGTGCGGGTTCGATTCCCGTCACCCGCTCCAGCGTGAAGCCCAGGTCAGGATGCGCTCCCGACCTGGGCTTCATTCATGCCGACCGCTTTTCGGGCTTGCTGTGCCCGTTGCGTGTCAGGGCGCAGAGCAGTCGATAGGCGAGGTCGACGGCGCGTTGCTCCCGTCTGCGTGAGCCCCAGATCCGGTTGATGGTGGCCAGTTCGGCGCGGACGTCGGCCGAGGCGTCGCGGCGGATCTTCGCGCAATAGGAGGTGTTCGCTGCTCGTGTCTCGTCGTTAATGCGGCGGACCTCCGTCCGGCCGAGGCGACGGATGCCGGTCATCGCGAGTGCCCGGATCTCGCCGATCGACATGGTGGTCACGTCCGTCGGGATGCCGGCGACGTGGATGGCGACAGCGAGTTGACCGTTCGACAGGCGGCTCAGGCGTGCTGCTGTCAGCGATAAAGGGATGACCGGTGCCGCGATGTGGCCGGGAGCGAGGGTGACCTGCGCCGGGGTGCGTCTGGTGGCGGCTTCGTCGATAGGCTGAAGAAGCATCGTGTTCCTTTCACGAGGGCGATGCGTCTGGCCTCGGCGGGCCGCAATCCCGTCGGGGCCTTTGCTTTGCGCGTCCGCAGTCCTCGTAAGGGCGGTCGCGCGTCGATCCATAGGTGAAGCTGGGCAAGCATTGAGGACCTGAATCGACCGTAGATTTGCTTGACTAGCCAAGTCAAGGCCCTGCGGTAAACTTTCCTGGCCTGGCTAGCCAGCGTTAGGGTGTTGTGGTGAGCGAGAGCCCTGACTTCCTCGGTCAGCTTGATCCCGACGACCCGAAACAGGCGTCCCAGCAGATCGCCAACAAGCTGCGGGCTGCCATCCTCACGCGTCGACTTGCGCCGGGCGACAGGCTGCCGTCGCAACCCGAACTGGCCGCCCGCTACGGCGTGGCCCGGGAGACGGTCAAGCGAGCCTTGGACCTCCTCCGGGCCGAGCGGCTGATCGTGTCCCGTCAGGGCAGCGGTGTGTTCGTCCGAGCGCAGACGCAGCGGGCCGTCGAACTACGCCCGCACGTCGAAGCCGCGCTCGAGCGGCCCCACGTCACCATCGACTTCGCAGGATTCTCCGGCGAGACACTGCGCGACGCGCTCGCCGAGACCCTCGACAGGATGCGCGTCGGTCGACTCGCGCCCGAGACAATCGCCGTGCGCATCCTGATCTCCGACATGACCACACCGATGGCACTGCCCACGCGGGCCGATGCACAGACCGACGACCCAGCGGTACGCGAACGCGCTGAGCGAATCACCCGCCGAGCAGTAGACGCGATCATCGATCAGGTGACCGAGCTGGGCGACCTCGGCCTGATCCGGTCGGCCACCGTCGAGGTGCGGCTACAACGGGCATCCCCGCAGTTCAAGGTCTACATCCTCAACAACGAAGAAGTCTTCTACGGCTTCTATCCCGTCACCGAACGCACCGTGTCGATCAAGGGCGAGTCGATGGCCATCTACGACCTGATGGGCAAGGACGTGCCCCTGTTCCACTACGCCGTCACTGACGACGACACCTCACACGGCACACAGTTCGTGGAGGCGTCTCGCCAGTGGTTCGACTCGGTGTGGTCGACCATCGCTGACCGGTACGACGCATGAACGCCGACCTCGGCCGACTGCTCGGCGACGTTGACGCACTGCTACTCGACTTCGACGGCCCGTTATGTAGCATCTTCGCCGGATACCCGGCACCGAAGGTTGCCGCCGAGCTGGTTGACGTACTGCGGCGGCTCGGGGTCGACGTACCACCGGACCTTGTCAGCGAACCAGACCCGCTTGAAGTGCTACGCCGCACCGCCGCTACCGGCGACCAGGGCGTAATGCGAGCGATAGAAGACGCACTCTGTGCAGCCGAACGCCGCGCCGTCGACACTGCCGAACCCACGCCGTACGGCCGGGAAGTCATCGTTGGGGCGCGTCAGGCCGGGATGCCGGTGGCGGTGGTCAGCAACAACTCGGCCAGCGCGGTGAGCGCCTACCTGGCGGCGCACCGGCTGGCCGCCTACGTGTCGCCGGTAGTCGGCCGAGCGTACGCCGAGCCAGCCCGCATGAAGCCCAACCCGGAACCGATTGTGCAAGCCGTGCGTGCCCTCGGCAAGACACCGAACCGATGCGTACTCGTCGGTGATTCGCTGTCGGATATCGAGGGAGCGCGGGACGCCGCAGTGCGGGTGATCGGTTACGCGAACAGGCCTTGGAAGGCTGAGGCGTTCCGAGCCGCCGGGGCGGATGTCGTGGTCACCGGTATGGGTCCGATAGCCGGAGCGCTAATCGAACGACCCGTCATCTGATCTTCGATAAGTCCCTGCTAGCGGCCATCGATCATTAGCGCGACGCCAGTCGCGTCGTCGAGCCTGGGCTGACCCTCCAGGCGAGACCCTTCCTTGAGTCTAAGGAATGGCAGATGAGGGACCCGTAATGGCGCATGATCAGTGGATTGGTTTTGCGTGCCGCTGCATCTGCCAAAGAAAGTAAATATCCTTCGATTCAAGTGTCGCGCGATCATCAAGGTATTTCTTGGCGTCAAGAATCGGACTTGCGATTGCACTAACTCCAGCCGCTATTACTAGTGGAATGGCGGTCAGAACGCCTACCGTCACGAGAGCGGAACCGACGCCGATAGCGGTTCCAGACTTCTTCGCTAAAGCTTTCCTTGCTGATGTAAGTGATACGTCAATCTCGGCCAGTCCGGGTCGGATGAGATCCTTCTCGATCTGTCTGCTAATTTCTACGGGACTTTTGTCGCCTGCCTTTTCAACTTTTTCCCGAACGGCTTTTCGTATCGTAGCCTGAAACCGGTCAAAGCTTGGCCGCTCGTCCTGCATTAGCTTCAATAGATCGGATGCTGATACGCCTTGCAGAAATGGTAGCTCTATTTGTAGAGCGACAGAATCTTCAGTGGCGGCTTCGGTGGTTGAGCTGCCGAAGAAGGAGGCGCGAACCTCCTGAAGAAGCGGAAGTTGCAACTGCTCTGCTTGCTCAACATCTTCGAGGAGCGCGTGAGTGCCACGGTGAAAGAACTGAGTCAAGGCTTCTTGGCGCGTTGGCTTCTTACGTGACTCAACGTAAAACACCATACTTTCAGGCAGCGAGTTGTGGGAAATTTCTACCCCCCAGACTCGGGGCCACCGGAGAGACATGTCCAATTGAGCTTCAGCTCTAAGGGTGGATAGAACACGAGAACGCGCAGCCTCATCAGTAACGGCTAGAATTCCCCGCCGCTCAGATTCGCTCTCGTAGCAACTCGTGCAGATTGGGTAGTACTTAGGGCGGAAGATGATGTGATCCGAGGCTCCGATTTGCCGTAGATAGAGGAAGAGGGCAATGTTATGACGCAAAGGATTTATAAACTTCCTTTCGCGATCCGCCTTCTTTGTGGTCATGATATTGTGCACTAGTTGTTTCTCTGATGGACCCGCGACCACAACTGAATCGAAGTAGTGCCACGTGCTCAGGAAGGTGCGTTCGATCCTGTTCTTCATGCAGCTGAATAGGCCGCATGTGTACTCGCTGTGAAGATCCAGAGTTCTGCCAACGACCACGGAATCTCTCGACGGGTCGACAGAAATGCTGTCGCGTACCATCACTGATCCGGCCAGTTCAGTCAGGCGCGCTACTGCTGCTGCTGACTTAAAGACTGAGCTAACATTGTCCGGGTTTACATCAAACTCATCGATCCACTCATATAGCCAGTGCTTAGGCTCGACTACTCGGTCAATAGGTGCCATGTGCCAATTAGGCCATGCGGAGGGCATGGGTGTCAACGGAAGCAGTCTTGCGCTGTCTGCCTATAATCCGCAGCCTGAATTCCCGTCTGCTTCAGGGGTCGGCAATGGCGGTGCGAGCAGCCCCGCTTGCGGCCCGCATCGTCAGGCTCAACCCGCTCGCTGAAGCGCACGATCGTTCCGATAAAATGAAGCTTATTCCTATTTTGCCGGTAAGGGCGCGAACCTGACTCTCTCCGAAGCCCGCGAGTCGGAAGACCTGCCCTAGCGGTGCATGTGCCCCGCCGTCAGGCTTCTGGCGATCGGCTGCCGCGCCGGATACGCCGGCTTGCCCTCGGCCTTCCTTGGTCACCCACACCGCACCGGAGCTGACCGTAGCGGCGCGGCCTACGCTGTGCTGTGGACGCGGGCAGGGTGTGGCAGCTTGTACCGCCGGGGCGAGCTGGTCGGCGAGATCGACGAGCAGAGTCGCGAATTCCGTGGACGTACGGCAGGTTCCGCCCACTGCCGGGATTCGAGCCGCTACGCCCGATCTTCGACGCCCGGAACGCCGCCCTCGACGCAGACGACGAAGAGGCCATGATCCGGATCGACGACGAGATCGGGACCGCCCTCACTATGACCCGTCCTGACGGCCGCCAGGTGGCCGAGTTCCTGTTGAGTATCGAGGACGACGAGGCCGGGTTCCGGTGGCACGACGAGCCGTTCGAGGACGGGTAGCCCGGCTATCAATAGGCCATAGGCCCGGGGCGGCGGGCACTTCGGGTCCAGGTGGTCATGCACGGAAGTCCCTGATCGCGGCTTCGATGCGCAGCCCGATCCCTATGGCAACGAGGAGACCCGCCAGGACGTGTGGCTCAGCCGACCCGGGGTCGCTCGACAGCGTGATGACCGAGACCAGCAGTCCGGCGACCAGTGCGACGTTGCCGATGATGCGGACGGTGGAGGCGCGTCTCCCAGCAGGGTTCATCCGGCGGACGCTCGCCCGCAGCGCTGTCCTGATCTGTACTCACGGAGGCGGAGGCACGATCGCGGGGTGGCCGGCCGCCGCTGAGGTCGGGTCGATCGATTACTGCGCCGCTTCGCGGCTTCCCACCGGGTAAGCGGTCCGGCCAGTTGACGGCAGGACCAGCCAGTGCAGTTCGGCCACGTCAGGCCAGGAGCGGTGGAGCTACGAGACGTCGAACAGGCGTAGCCCGTCGTACTCGGCGAAGTCGGCGTAGTCCTTGCTGTTGAAGGTCGCCAACGGCAGCCGGTCGACCAAGCAGCAGGCCGCGATCCAGGAGTCATTCGTCGGGCGGGGACGCCCCCGATGCTGCGCCCGCGCCTGGAGATGCCCCCAGGTCGTCGCCACCGACTCATCGAAGGGCAGCACCACCACCCCGGATCGCCACTGTGCCAGGTCGGCCAGCTTGCGCGGCCCCCAGCTCCGCAGCGCGGTCCACTTGGTCAACTCCCCGAGCGTGACGAACGTGATGCACAGGGTCTTACCCGCTAACCGGGCACGAAGCCGGTCATGCAGCCGACCCCTCAGGATCGCCGACGCCACGTCGGTGTCCAGGACGACCGGGCTCACGCCGCGCTGGCCCGCCGAGAGGCGTACAGGTCGGCCAGGAATTCGTCCAACTCGTCGTCGGACTCGAACAGGTCCGGCCGAGCCAGGTCGTCGACGGAGGCGACCGGCCGCACACCCTGACGACGGGCCAACTCCTCCACCGGCACATGCTCAGCAGTCGGCCACTCGGGCATCCGCTCCGCATTGCTCGACATCACGACTCACCTCCTCCACCACACACCGCCACTCATTGTCGCACGGTCAGCACCGACACCACCCTCACTCAAACGCACGGAGAGCCAGCGACACGGCAAGGCGGCCCGCAAGCGAGGCCGCCTCGTCCGGCATGTCCGGGTGGAAGAACTAGGAGTCGGCACCAGCGCGAGCATTTCATCGCGGTGAGGGTTGTCGCTACGAACTGTTGATCTCAAGTCGGGTTGAGGTTTTAGCCTCGGTCTGACCGATCTTCGGCACGAAGGAGGGCGGCATGACCGTCGTCTACCGAGTGGACAAGTTCGACGTCCCGGAACCCGCGCGCGCGGAGTTCTGGCGACACGTACGGCGAACTCACGCGATCCTGCGGGATCAGCCGGGATTCCTCGACGATGCCCTGCTGGAACAGCACTCCGGCCCGGGTCGCTTCAACGCAGTCACCATTGTGCGGTGGTCGTCTGCGGACGATCTGCCCTCGGCCCGTGCTGCCGTGCAGGCGGTGCATCGCGCGGAGGGGTTCGAACCGGCTGCCTTCTTCACGGCGGCCGGAATCGAGGCGGACCTGGCGAACTATGTGGAGACCGAGGCCTGATGCGCGACGCCGTGCCGGGAAAGCAGTGACGATCATGGGATGTGGCGGACTTCTACGCTGCCGTCCATGACTGATGGCGAGATCTGGCGGCTGTGTCACCGGGACGAGGTGGTGGCCGCTCCCGGCTCATGTCGGACGGCGGTCGTACGGTGGTCGCATGGTCGAGATTCTGCTGTTCCACCATGCGCAGGGGCAGACGCCGGGGTTCCTGGCGCTGGCCGACCGGTGGCGGGCCGCCGGGCACACCGTGCACACCCCTGACCTGTATGACGGTGCCACCTTCGGCACGGTCGACGAGGGGGTCGCGCACGCCGAGTCGATCGGGTTCGGGGAGATCATCCGGCGCGGGACGGCGGCGGCCGAGGGGCTGCCTGAACGGATCGTCTACGCGGGCTGCTCGCTCGGGAACCTGCCGGCGCAGTCGCTCGCCCAGACCCGGCCGGGTGCCCTGGGCGCGCTGCTGCTCTACGGCGTGGTGCCGCCGGAGAACTTCGGCCCGTGGCCGGACGGTACGCCGGTGCAGATGCACGCGATGGCCGACGACGAGTGGGCCGAGGTGCCGGCGATGCGGGCGATGGCGGACGAGATCGACGGCGCGGAGCTGTATCTCTACCCCGGTGCCGGGCACCTCTTCGCCGATGCGGGCAGCGTCGACTACGACGAGTCCGCCGCCGAGCTGCTGATCGGTCGCACGCTGGACTTCCTCGACCGGCTGGGCTGAGCCCTCAGGCAGGCCGGCTCGGCTGAGGCCGCAGGCTGGTCGCCGTACTCTGGCGATCATGAGATTCGGCATCGTGATCCTGCCCGACCAGCGGTGGTCGGTGGCGCGCCACCGGTGGCAGCAGGCGGAGGAGTGGGGCTTCGACCACGCCTGGACGTACGACCACCTGGGCTGGCGGGATCTGGTGGACGGCCCGTGGTTCGACTCGATGGGTACGCTGACCGCCGCCGCGACGGTGACCTCGCGGATCCGGCTCGGCACGCTCGTCGCGTCCCCGAACTTCCGGCATCCGGCGGCCTTCGCCCGGCAGGTGACCTCGCTCGACGACGTATCCGACGGGCGGGTGCTGCTCGGGCTCGGCGCGGGCGGCATCGGCTTCGACTCGGCGGTGCTCGGTGGCGAGACGCTGCCGCCGCGACAGCGGGTGGAGCGGTTCGCCGAGTTCGCCGAGTTGCTCGACGCGATCCTGCGCACCGACGGTACGACCTGGCGGGGCGACTGGTTCGCGGCGGTGGACGCGCGGAACAACCCGGGCTGCGTACAGGAGCCCCGGGTGCCGTTCGTGATGGCCGCCAACGGTCCCCGGTCGATGCGGCTGGTCAGTCGGTTCGGGCAGGGCTGGGTGACCACCGGCCCGGACGTCGACGACCTGGGCGAGTGGTGGGACGGGGTGGCCGAGCTGGTGGCCCGGATGGACGCCCGGCTCGCCGCCGACGGGCGTGACCCGGCCAGCCTGGGCCGCTACCTCTCGCTGGACTCGGCACCGGCCTTCTCGTTGGGCAGCGCGCAGTTCTTCGCCGACCAGGTGGGCCGCGCGGCGGAGTTGGGTTTCACCGACGTGATCACGCACTGGCCCCGGGAGAGCAGTTGGTACGCGGGCGACGAGGCGGTACTTGTCGACGTGGCCACCCGGCTGCTGCCCGAGCTGCGCGGCTGAGGCGCCCTACGTCCCGTACGCGCCTTCGTCGCCTCGGCCCACCAGCCGGAAGCGTACGCAGACGATCTCGGTGTCGTCGGTGACCGGCGTGCCGAGCCGGGCCCAGTAGGCGGCGTGCCCGGCCCGCCACTCCTCGATCGAGCGGTCGCCCTCTCCCTCGGAGCGGGCGAAGTCCCAGGTCACCTCGGCGAAGCGAGTCACCTCCACACCGGTCACCTGGACCACGGCCACCAGGGAGTCCTGGTCGTCGACCACGACCAGTCGTTCGCCGACATGCTCCAGGTCTTCGCGCTCCTCGGCGTACTCGGTGAGCAAGCCGGCGGTGGCGGTCTTCACCCCGGCCAGGACCAGGGTGTTGAGCCTCGCGCGAAGCTCGCCGGGCGTGCCGAGGGCGAGGGTGCGTAGTCCGCCGACGCGTGGCCACATGACGCGAGGTTACCGGCCGGGGCGACGGGTTCCGGTGGGTTCTCGACGGGTGGAGAGTCCGCGTGGGAGCGGTACGGTCGATGCCCGACGAACGAGGAGATGTCGATGGCGGACCGACGCGCGGTGCTCATTCCCGGACGCGGCTACGACACCCGGTATCCGCTCTTCCTCTATCTGGGCGAGGCGCTGCGTCGGCTCGGTTTCGGGCTGCACGGCATCGCCTGGCAGGTGCCGGAGGACTTCGACCCGAACACCATCGGCCGGTGGGTCTGCGACGAGGTCGCGCCGACGTTGACCGAGCGCACCGACCTGCTGGTCGGCAAGTCGCTCGGCTCGCTGGCCGCGCCGCTGGCCGTCGAGCGGCGGCTGCCCGCCGTCTGGCTGACGCCGCTGCTGCACCGGGGCGAGGTGGTCGACGCGCTGCGCCGGTCGACCGCGCCGTTTCTGCTGGTGGGGGGTACGGCCGACTCGTCCTGGGACGGTGGGATCGCTCGCCGGTTGACCCCGCACGTACTGGAGATCACGGCCGCCGACCACGCGCTGATGGTGCCGGGGCCGTTGGCCCGGTCCGCCGAGGTGCTCGGCAAGGTCTGCACGGTGGTGGAGGACTTCGTCCGCTGACCCGCTCGGTTCGGCCGGGTGCCGTTTTCCGGCGGGCGGCTGGTGCTCCGCGATGGCGGGTGTTCGGCGGCTGGTGTTCGGCGGCGGCGGGTTCCCGGCGGCGGCGCTGCGGGGTTCGGTTGTTAGCAGGAGACCCCTGCTATGCACGAGGCGTTAATAAGGTGCCCTTCCTTTCACAAGTCGGCGCTGGTGAGCAAGCCGCTTATGCGGAGTTCGGCGCTCAGCGCCGGTTCGCAGTCGACCACCACCGCGCAGGTGCCGAGTGCCTCGGCACCCCGGGCAGCGCAGATGTCGTAGAGCGCGCGAACCTGGGCGGCCGTCGCTACCCAGTCGTCCACCACCAGCACCCGGTCGCCGGGGCCCAGGTGTCGGTCGCGTACGGCCAGGTCGACCTGCCGGCCCCGGAAGTCGGGCGGGCTCTGCGCCCAGGTCAGCGGCCCGGCGGGCAGTCGGCCGTCGCCGGGCTTGTGTGCCGCCACGAACCCGACGCCGAGGGCGGTGGCGGCCAGCGGGCCGAGCAGGAAGCCGGTGACGGCCGGGGAGACGACCACGGTGGGCCGGGCGGCCCGGAACGGTGCGACGAGCGCAGGACCGAGAGCGGCGAGTACGTCGGGATCGCGCCACCAGCCAGAGACGTCGCTGACCAGGTGGCTTGCCCCGGGACCGGGGTCGATCCAGCGGAACAGCTCGACCAGGCGGGCTCTCAACTCGGCGGACATTCCCTCATCCTGCGGCACGCCACTCCTGCGCAGGCAGCGAGAGCCCGTGGCGGCGCCGGTGTCGGCCCATCGCGGGCGGGCCGACGACAGCTCCACGGGCGGGGGCCAGCGGCAGCTCACGGCTGCGGGGGCCGGCTGGCCCACCTTGGATCGGATGATCGGCTTCACGTATCGCCGCATTTACGGTCATACCATCATGATCACGTTGACGTCGGATGTGCTTCTCTCGTTATGGTCCGACCCGATTTGATCTGCCAAGGAAAGGACCGGGCCGGTGACTGGTAGGCACTCCCGTACCCGCAGGATCACCTCGCCGGCCGGGTTGACGGCCACGGCGGTGCTGGCCGTAGCGCTCGCCGTCGGCGGGACGGTCGGTGCAGTGCGCCTGGCCGGTGACTCGGAGCCAGCCCGCCCGACCGCGATCGACCTGCCGACCATCCCGGACGCCACCGACCCGGCGACCGGCTCGCCGAGCGCGTCGCCGAGCGCCAGCCCGAGCCCGAGCCCGAGCGCCAGCGCCTCGCCGAGCGCCACGGCGAGCCCGACGCCGGTCCGGACCACGCAGGCGCCGTCGCGGAGCAAGACGCGTACGGCCAGCCCGACGCCGAAGCCGACGGCCACGAAGACGACCGCCCGCCCGGTGGTGGACACCGGCTCGTGCGGCGCCTCCTTCTATTGGCAGGGCCAGGTGACCGCCAACGGGGAGGCGTTCAACCCGGAGGCGATGACCGCCGCGCACAAGACCCTGCCGTTCGACACCCGGGTCCGCGTGACCAACCCCGCCAACGGCAAGTCGATCACCGTACGCATCAACGACCGTGGACCGTTCATCGAGGGGCGCTGCCTGGACCTGTCCCGTGCCGCGTTCGGCGAGATCGCCTCGCACGACCTCGGTCACATCCAGGTGCGCTACGAGGTGCTGGGCTGAGCACGTCCGGGCGGCGATCGGCGCGCGGGATGATCCTCGCGGCCAGATCATTCTCGTCCGACGGGTCAGGTTCATTTTTTCGTTCACGTCCATCGGGCATGCTGTCGGGTGTACGTACGCAACTCCTCCAGCCGGGCCGTGGCCGGCTGAGTCCCGGATCCCGCGCCGGCCTCGGCGCGGCCCTTGTCCTGCTCGCGCTCGTCTCCGCCGTGGAGCTGGCCGACGGCCGGGCGGCGAACTACATCGCGCTGATGGTGGCCGCTCCGTTCCTGGCCGCCGCGCTGGCGTCCTGGCGGATCGTGCTCGGTGTCGGTGCCGCCGCCTCCGTGCTCGGCGCCTCGTTCGCGTTGGCCGAGGAGAACGTCTCGCTCTCCACCGCCGTCGCGGTGGCGGGCATCGCGCTGGGCACCGGGATCGCGGCGGCGGTGGCGGCGGTACGTCAACGACAGGCCGAGCAGATCGCCGAGTTGTCCAAGCTCGCCGCGGTGGCCCAGCAGGCGGTGCTGCGTCCGCTCGGTCCCCGGGTGGGCACGCTGTCGGTGGCCGGACGGTACATCTCCTCCACGGCCAAGGCGGAGATCGGCGGGGACCTCTACGAGGCGATCGACACCCCGTACGGCGTACGCATGATCATCGGTGACGTACGCGGCAAGGGCCTGGAGGCGGTCCGGCTGGCCAGCATCGTGCTGGGCTCCTACCGGCATGTGGCGTACGAGCGGTCGGACCTGCGCGGGGTGGTCGCGGACCTGGACCGGGCGGTGGCCCGCAGCGTGGGCGACGAGGACTTCGTCACCGCCGCGCTGGTGGAGGAGCGGGGCGGCACGCTCACCATCGTCAACTGTGGACATCCCGCGCCGCTGCTGCTGCGCCGGGGCGCGGTGATTCCGCTCGAACCGCCCGCGCCGGCACCGCCGCTGGGCTTCATGCCGGTGGTCCGCCCCCGGGTGGAACGGTTGGAGCCGGGTGACCGCCTGCTGCTGTTCACCGACGGGCTCGGCGAGGCCCGCCGGGACGGTGAGTTCTTCCCGACCGCCGACCGGGCGTGGCGGCTGCTCGGGCACGGCACGGTGGGCGACGGCCTGGCCTCGCTGGAGACCGCCCTGGTGGAGTGGGTGCACGGCCGGCTGGACGACGACATCGCGCTGGTCCTGATGGAGTACACGGGCTCGCCGGGTGGGGCGACTGCGGCGGTGCCGAGCTGGGAGGTCGGGGCGGCCGAGGGCTGACCCGAGCTGACCCGGAGATCGGTCGGTGGCGGCTGGCCGGAACCTGAACGGCAAGTGTGTAATCCCTGTCACTTCGGTATGTGGGTTGTCGCTGCCTACCCGTCGGTAATAGAGTCTGGGGTTACTGATCGGTAACACCTGTCCGGAAGCGGGGCCAGCGACATGACCCACTACAAGAGCAACCTTCGGGACCTCGAGTTCAACCTGTTCGAGGTGTTCGGGGCGGACCGGTCGTTCGGCCAGGAGCCGTACTCCGAGCTCGACGTCGACACGGCGCGGAGCTTCCTCGCCGAGATGGACCGCCTGGCCCGCGAAGACCTTGCCGCCAGCTACACCGACGGTGACCGCAACCCGCCGGTCTTCGACCCGGCCAGCCACACCGCGCCGCTGCCGGAGTCGTTCAAGAAGTCGTACCAGGCGTTCATGGACTCCGAGTTCTGGCGCCTGGACCTCCCCCCGGAGCTGGGCGGCACCAACGCCCCCCGGGCGCTGTGGTGGGCGCTCGCCGAGCTGGTGCTCGGCTCGAACGCCCCGGTCTGGATGTACGCCTCCGGCCCGTCCTTCGCGCACGTGCTGCACGTCGAGGGCACCGAGCAGCAGAAGAAGTGGGCCAAGCTCTTCATCGACCGTCAGTGGGGCTCCACGATGGTGCTCACCGAGCCGGACGCCGGCTCGGACGTGGGCGCCGGTCGCGCGCGGGCCATCCCCCAGCCGGACGGCTCGTGGCACATCGAGGGCGTCAAGCGCTTCATCACCTCCGGTGAGCACGACCTGAGCGACAACATCGTCCACTACGTCCTGGCCCGTCCGGTCGGCGTGGAGGGCGTGGGTGGCCCCGGCACCAAGGGCCTGTCGCTGTTCGTGGTCCCGAACTATTTCTTCGACGAGGACAGCGGCGAGCTGGGCGAGCGCAACGGCGTCTTCGCCACCAACGTCGAGCACAAGATGGGCCTGAAGGTCTCCAACACCTGCGAGCTGACCTTCGGCGAGCACGGCGTACCGGCCAAGGGCTGGCTGCTGGGCGAGAAGCACGACGGCATCCGGCAGATGTTCATGATCATCGAGTACGCCCGGATGCTGGTCGGCACCAAGGCGATCGCCACCCTCTCCACCGGCTACCTGAACGCCCTGGAGTACGCCAAGAACCGGGTGCAGGGCGCCGACCTGGTCCAGCAGGCCGACAAGAGCGCTCCCCGCGTCACCATCACCCACCACCCGGACGTCCGCCGGTCGCTGCTGCTGCAGAAGTCGTACGCCGAGGGTCTGCGCGCCCTGGTGCTCTACACCGCGTCCTGGCAGGACAAGATCGCCCTCGCCGAGGCGGCCGGTGACGAGAAGGCCACCACGCTGGCGAAGCGGGTCAACGACCTGCTGCTGCCGCTGGTCAAGGGCGTCGGCTCGGAGCGGGCGTACGAGATGCTCGGGCACGAGTCGTTGCAGACCTTCGGTGGCTCCGGCTTCCTCCAGGACTACCCGCTGGAGCAGTACGTCCGGGACGCCAAGATCGACACCCTGTACGAGGGCACCACCGCGATCCAGAGCCTCGACCTGATCTTCCGGAAGATCGTCCGGGACAACGGCAAGGCGCTGATGGCGGTCGCCGGGGAGATCCAGGAGTTCATCACCACCGAGGCCGGCAACGGTCAGCTCAAGGAGGAGCGGCAGGCGCTCGGCAAGGCCCTCGCCGAGATCCAGAGCATGCTCGGTGTGATGACCGACTGGCTGGGCGAGGCGCAGGGCGGCGACGCCCGGTCCCTCTACAAGGTGGGGCTGAGCAGCCGCCGGTTCCTGCTGGCGCTCGGCGACGTGGTGGTCGGCTGGCTGCTGCAGAAGCAGGCGGACGTGGCGCTGAAGGCGCTGGCCGGCGAGGTCTCCGCGACCGACAAGGCGTTCTACACCGGCAAGGTGGCCGCCGCCCGGTTCTTCGCCCGCGAGGTGCTGCCCCGCATCGGCGCGGACCGGCGCATCGTCGAGGGCACCGACCTGGACATCATGGACATCCCGGAGGAGGCGTTCTGATCCGTCGGGTCGGCACCGTGCGGTGACGCGAAGCCGCAGCAACGGGACAGCCGGTGGGGCACATGCCCCACCGGCTGCTCTCGTTCCTGCGGCGCTCTCGTTCCTGCGGCGCTCTCGTTCCTGCGGCGCTCTCGTTCCTGCGGCGCTCTCGTTCCTGCGGCGCTCTCGTTCCTGCGGCGCTCCCGTTCCTGCGGCGCTCCCCTTTCCTCGGCACGTCGCGGGCCTGGGGCCTTCGCGGTGTCAGGTCCAGGTGTCCCGAGCCGATGCCTTGGTCATAGCGGATAAAAGCCTCATATGTTCGGTAGACGGCATGGGTTTCGGTGGGCTCGCCGGGGAGGTGGGTGGAGTTGTTGTCGCTCTGGCGACAACAACTCCACCCACCTCGCACAACGGAAGCTTCGGGACGGGCCTCGCGTCCGGGACCACCGCGCCGTGTGCCGGGTCGTGTTCGCCGGTCGGCGGCGCGGGTAACCCTGCGGCGGACGGGTAACCGTCGCTGACCAGTCCGAGTACGCCCAGAGCAACCGCACGGGGGAGTGCCGCGCACATGGGCATTGGTAGTGGAATCTTCCTGATCGCGATCGGCGCGATCCTGACGTTCGCCATCAGGGCCAACGTTTGGTGGGTCGACCTGCGGGCGGTCGGCTGGGTCTTCATCCTGGCCGGGCTGACCGTACTGCTCACCACGCTCTGGTTCTGGCAGGACCGCCGCAAGCGGGCCCGGACCCTGATCGTGGAGGAGAACCGGCTCTCCCATCCGACCGCGATGATGCCGCCGCCTCCCGATCCGCCACCGCCGACCGCGCCGCCGAGCTGATCCGTCCGCCGCCGACCGCGCCGCCACCGTCGACGTCGCCGCGCTGATCTGCTCCGGGTCGGTGTCGCCGCGCTGGTTCGGCCCGGGGTGGTGTCGTTGTGCCCGATCCGGCCCGGGGCGGTGTCGCTGTGCCCGATCTGGTCCAAGGCGGTGTCGCCGCGCTGATCCGGACCGTCGGCGGCACCTCGGTAGTGATGGGGCCGGTGTCGCCCCGGCCCGGTCAGCCGCGTGCGGTGTGTCGGACGTCGATCGGGGCCGTACCGCGTCCCAGCTCCGCCCAGGGCATCGTGGGCCGGTGCCGCACCAGGTCACTGGTGCGTAGCCCGTCCGGGTCGGCACCCTGCGGATCGAGCGACTCGGACAGCAGCGAGATGCCGGGGTTGTGGGCGATCAGCAGGACCGTGCCGATAGCCGGCTCGACCCGGCGCAGCAACGTCAGCAGGTCCTCCGGGTGTGCCTCGTACGCGTCCGGTTCGTAGCGGACGATCGGGTACGGCCCGGCCGGTCCACCCTCCGGCGGCGAGCCGGTCATGCCCATCTCGACGTGGTGCCAGGTCTGCCGCGTCCGCAGCGCGGCGGAGCAGATCACCAACTCCGGCAGCAGCCCGTGCCGGGCGAGCCAGAAGCCTGCGGCCGCCGCGTCGGCACGTCCTCGCGCACTCAGCGGCCGCACGATGTCCGGGCCGTCCGCCGTGGGCTGTTCGGCCTTGGCATGCCGTAGCAGCACGAGCGAGCGTGGCTGTCCCGAGGCGTCCGTCATGCCACCAGCTTGCCCGATTGGCGATCTCCGTGCCGGGGTATGTCCCTCGATGCCGCAACCTCATCCATGGCCGCGGCGGAGTGGAATGCAGCTTCGAGCCAAGGAGACGACAACATGGGCATCGGTGGCAGTATCTTCCTGATCGCGCTGGGCGCGATCTTCGCGTTCGCCGTGGAGGCGGACCTCGGCTGGCTCAACCTGAGCGTCGTCGGCTGGGTGCTGATGCTCGCCGGTGTGGCCGGGCTGCTCGTCACCCTCTATTTCTGGAACTCGCGGCGTCGTCCGGTCGTCGCTCCGGTGCGCGAGGAGCGGGTGGTCGCCGAGCGCGCCGTTCCCGTGCAGGACAACCGGGTGGTGCAGGAGTACCGCGAGGTGCGCCGACCCGACCCGATGGTCTGACCCCTCCGAGACGCAACCGGGGTGGCGGGAACGATCCGCCACCCCGTTGTCGTGTCACCCGCGGCCGCTCTGCTGTCTGCGTCCGTCGTACCAACTGCGCCGTCGTACCGCCCGCGTCCGCTCAGGCGAACAGCGCGAAGTAGATCGCGATGTGGTGGCAGATCGCCGCGACCAGTGTGCAGGCGTGGAAGAACTCGTGATGACCGAAGACCGTGGGCCACGGGTTCGGCCGGCGCAGCGCGTAGAAGACCGCGCCGACGGTGTAGATGCCACCGCCCACGGCCAGCAGCACCAGGGCGGTGACCCCGCCGTGGCGCAGGATGTCCGGCAGCATTCCCACGGACACCCAGCCGAGTGCCAAATAGAGCGGAGCGGAGAGCCACCGTGACGCGTGCGGCCAGATCAGTTTCAGCGCCACCCCGCCCAGGGCCCCGCCCCAGACCACCGAGAGCATGATTACGGCGGCGCGGGTCTCCAGCAACAGGACGCAGAACGGTGTGTACGTACCGGCGATGAACAAGAAGATCATCGAGTGGTCCATGCGGCGCATCACCTGGTACCCGCGTGTCGACCACACTCGACGGTGATAGAGCGCGCTGGTACCGAAGAGGCCGCAGATGGTGAGGCTGTAGACGGCGGTGCTGATCAGGGGTGTCCAGCCGGGGCGGGCGGCGGCGATCGAGCAGAGCACGATGCCGCAGATCAGTGCGACGAAGAACGCGTACGTGTGCAGCCAGCCGCGCATCCGGGGTTTCCCGATGTCGGCTGGCTTGAGCCGGGGCCGTGCTGAGGTGGTCACGGAATCAGGTTACGACACCGTAGGTTACCTTCGGGTAGTGCAACGCGTCACGCCGTCCGACCAGCAGTCGACGCGCCGGTGGGCGACCGTCGGCCAGGATAGCGACATGCGGATCAGACCGGTCGGCGCGCACGCCCTCCTGCTCGACCTAACCCCACCGCCGACCCCCGAACCTGGCGTGGCCGCCGCCCCGAGCAGCGATGCCGGCAACGGTCCCCCGACCGGCGGCTTGCCTTCCGGTGGTTCCCTGACCGGCGGCTCTCCGAGGGAGGGTTCTCCGGCGGACGGTTTCCCGAGGGAGGGCCTTTTGAACGACGGCTCTCCGACGGGCGGTTCCCCGACGGGCGGCTCTCCGACGGGCGGCTCTCCGACGGGCGGCTCTCCGACGGGCGGTTCCCCGAGGGGCGGTTCTTCGGCGGAAGGCTCCCCGGCGGGCGGCTCTCCGAGCGGTGGCAGGACGGTCGCCGGGCTGGTCGAGGCGTGGCGAGCCGAGCTGTGGCGTCGCCGCGAGAAGGGTGACCTGGTCGCCGACGAGATCGTCCCGGCCGCCACGACCGTCCTGCTCGACGGCGTACCGGACCTGGAGGCAACCGCCACCCGCATAGCCGACTGGACCCCCACCCTCCAACTCGCGCCCGACCCCGCGCTCGCGCCCGACCCCAACCCCGAGCCCAGCGCGGACTGCGCCACTTCACCCCGTCGATCATGGGATTGTGGCTGCGACAAAGAGCCACACAGCGAGACAAATTCTCGACCACAACTTCATGATCGACGCGGTGAGCCCGCGATGGAGCATGAGGCCGCGATGGAGCATGAGGCCGCGACGGAGGCTGCGGCGTTGGGATCCTCGGTGGGGGCCGGGACAGGGGCCGGGACAAGGGAAGGGGCGGGGTGGGGTGGTGTCGGTGGGCTGGTCGAGGTGCCGGTCAGCTTCGACGGCGAGGATCTGCCGCGCGTTGCCGAACTGTGGCGGGTGGACGTACCGGCGGTGGTGCGTCGGCTGCGGGACACCGAGTTCCGGGTGGCGTTCTGCGGCTTCGCGCCCGGCTTCGGGTACCTGACCGGGTTGCCCGCCGAACTGGCGGTGCCCCGGCTGGCCACCCCCCGCCCCCGGGTGCCGGCCGGTTCGGTCGGGCTGGCCGGGCCGTACGCCGGGATCTATCCGACCGCCTCGCCCGGCGGCTGGCTGCTGGTCGGACGGACCGGGCTGACCCTGTTCGACGTGACGGCGGAGCCGCCCGCGCTGCTCACGCCCGGTACTCGCGTCCGGCTGGTGCCGGCGTGACCGGCGGAACGGCCCGTGGTCCGCAGCGCGCCGAGGCGGCGACCGTCGAGGTGCTGCGGGCTGGGGCGTTGACCACGGTGCAGGACCAGGGACGCGTCGGCTGGGCGCATCTAGGGGTGCCGCGTGCCGGTGCGCTCGACCCGGCGGCGTTGCGGCTGGCCAACCGCCTGGTCGGCAATGCGGAGTCGGCGGCCGGACTGGAGATTACCCTGACCGGCTGTGACCTGCGGATGAACCGGGCCGCCACGGTCGCGGTGGTGGGCGCCGAGGCCGACGTGTGGATCGGTACGCGGCCCGGCGACACCGGTCGCCCGCTGGCCGTGCCGAGCGGGACGGTGCTCCGGATAGGTCCCGCCCGACGGGGTCTGCGCTGCTGGTTGGCGGTGGCCGGGGGCATCGCGGTGGACCCGGTGCTGGGCAGCCGGTCCACCGACACGCTCGCCGGGCTCGGACCGGCAGCGCTGCGCGACGGCGATCTGCTGCCGCTGGGTGTCGTGCCCGGTCCGCCCGCGCCGGTCGACCTCACCGTGCCGCTGCCGTTCCCGGCGGAGCTGCACCTGACGGTGCGGCTCGGCCCTCGGCAGGACTGGTTCACCCCGGCCGCGCTGGACCGGTTGCTCGGCACGGCGTACCAGGTGAGTCCGTTGAGCAACCGGGTCGGTGCGCGACTGTCCGGCGCGCCGCTGCCCCGCGCGGTGGCCGGTGAGCTGCCCAGCGAGGGCATCATTCTTGGCGCGGTGCAGGTGCCGGCGGACGGCCAACCGCTGGTCTTCCTCGCCGACCATCCCACCACCGGCGGCTATCCGGTCATCGCGGTGGTGGACGACGTGACCCCGCTCGCTCAGGCCCGTCCAGGCACTACGGTCAGATTTCATGGACCTGAACGCTGACCTCGGTGAGGGATTCGGTATCTGGCCGCTCGGCGACGACGAGGCCCTGCTTGATTTGATCACCTCCGCCAACGTCGCCTGCGGCTTCCACGCCGGGGACGCGCCCACGATGCGTCGGGTCTGTGCCACTGCGGCGCAGCGGGGGGTGGCTATCGGTGCGCAGGTCGGCTACCGGGACCTCGCCGGTTTCGGTCGGCGGGCCATTGCGTACGAGTTCGCCGAGCTGCGGGACGAGGTGCTCTATCAGCTCGGCGCGCTCAATGCGTTCTGCCGGGCGTACCGCACCCGGGTCCGCTACCTCAAGCCGCACGGGGCGCTCTATCACGCGGCGGCGTGCGAGGAGATGCCGGCGGCGGCGATCGTCGCGGCGGTCGACGACTTCGACCGGGACCTGCCGCTGCTCTGCCCGCCCGGTTCGGTGCTGGCCCAGCTCGCCCAGGGTGCCGGCATGCGCGTGGTGTCCGAGGGGTTCGCCGACCGCAACTATCTGCCCAACGGTCGGCTGGTGCCGCGTACCTCGCCCGACGCGCTGGTCAGCGACCCTCAGGAGGTGGCGAACCGGGCGGTGCGGATGGCCACCGAGCGGGCGGTGACGGCCGTCGACGGGAGCGTGATCCCGTGTGTCGTCGAGTCGATCTGCCTGCACGGCGACAGCCCCGGCGCGGTGGCCGCCGCAGAACTCGTCCGCGCCGCCCTGATCGACGCCGGAGTGACGCCGACCGCGTTCAGCTGAGTGATGTTGAGCGATGTTAGGAGGGGTCCCCTGCTATACCGCAGGCGTTAACAGGGGGCCCTTCCTTACACCAATCAGCCGGCGTCCATGCCGCGCAGCACCAGCGGGAGGCGGGTGTCACCGTCGGGGACCACCCGCACCGGCACGCCCCAGTCCTGCCGGGTCAGGTGGCACGCCGCGTGCTCGACGTCCGCGTCACAGGTGGCCGCCTGGGCGGTCACCTGGAGCACGCCGTCGGTCACCGCACCGTCGATCACCAGACGGCGGGACAGGTCGGTGCCGGTGCCTGCTCCCTCCATCAGCAGCTCCGGCGGCGACGCGGAGACCACCAGGCGGGTCGACGGGCCGTACGTCTCGTCCAGCTTCTGCCCCGGCGCCGGAGTGAAGACGACGTCCAGTACGACCTCCCCGGCGGCCAGGTCGGTCGGCTTGCGTTCGGTGCGGTGCCGTGGGCCGTCGACGGTGTCCGCGCCGGCCGCCGAGAGCGCACCCGGGGCCAACCGGGTGATCCGGTGCGCGGACGACTCCACCACCAGTACCGCGCCGTCGGGCGTGAGCACGAGGTCGCTTGGTTCGCCGAGTTCGGTGGCCACCGTGGAGACCCGCTCGGTCGCGGGGTCGTAGCGGCGGACCGCGCCGTTGTAGGTGTCGGCGATCAGCACCGACCCGTCGGGCAGCGCGCAGACGCCGAGCGGGTGCTGGAGCAGCGCCTGCGCCGCCGGGCCGTCCACGTGACCGAAGTCGAACAACCCCTGACCCACGGCGGTACGCAGGACGCCGTTCTCGACGTACCGGACGGCGCTGGTCTCGCTGTCGGCCACCCAGAGGCGGGTGCCGTCGGCGGAGACCGAGAGCCCGGACGGCTGGGCCAGCCACGCCTCGTCCAGCGGCCCGTCCCGCAGCGCCTCCACGGTGGTGCCGGCGTACATCCCGGCGGTGCGCTTGATCGGGTCGAACCACCAGAGCTGGTGGATGCCGGCCATCGCGATGACGATGCGGTCGTCGTACCAGGCGAGGTCCCAGGGGGAGGAGAGGTCGATCGAGAGCGCGTCGTGCGCGTGGTCGTCGACCGTGGAACGCCACTGACGGCCGGTGCCGGCCACGGTGACCACCTCGCCGGTGGCCAGTCGTACGCCGCGCAGCAGGTGGTTGACGGTGTCGGCGACCACCAGGTCGTAACCGGCGACCTCGGCGACGTGCTCGGGCAGCAGGCACAGGCCCTGCGGCTCGGAGAAGGTGGCGGCCTCGGCCGGTCCGTCGCCCCGGCCCCGGCTGCCGGTGCCGATGGTGCGGACCACCGTCTCGCCGTCGTCGGCCAGCTCGACCACCCGGTGCCGGGCCGAGTCCGACACCAGCAGGCCGCCGTCGGGCAGGGCCACCGCCTTGCCGGGGAAGCGCAGTGTCGTCCGTGGCTCGGCCGGCGGCACGTACGGGCCGTCGCCCCGCCGCAGGGTGCCCTTGGCCTCGTGGGTGGCGATCAGCTCGTCGATCAGTCGGGCCAGCCCTTCGGCGTGACCCTCACCGGCCATCGTGGCCACCACGTACCCCTCCGGGTCGACCACGGCGAGGGTCGGCCAGGCACGGGCCGCGTACTGCTGCCACATGTCCAGCTCGGGGTCGTCGAGCACCGGGTGGTGCACGCCGTACCGCTCGACGGCGGCGGCCAGGGCGTCCGGGTCCTTCTCGTGCTCGAACTTGGGTGAGTGCACGCCGATCACCACGAGGACGTCGGCGTACTTCTCTTCGAGCGGCCGCAGCTCGTCCAGCACGTGCAGGCAGTTGATGCAGCAGAAGGTCCAGAAGTCCAGGACGGTGATGCGACCCCGCAGATCCGCCAGACGCAGGTCCTTGCCACCGGTGTTCAACCAGGCCCGACCCCGGAGCTCGGGTGCTCGTACGCGTGCACTCATGCACCCCATCGTGCCCTACCGGCCGGACCTCGGTGCCCGTGCGCTGCGGGTACGAACACCGAGGGCGGGACACGGTCACCGTGCCCCGCCCTCGGTGTGACGTGATCAGCTCTCGGTCGCCGGCTTCAGGCAGAGGAACGGGTTCGACGAGACGCCCCGGAGCTCCACCAGCGGCATCGCCGGGTCGGGGCAGCTCTCCCGGGTCTCGACCTTGGACACCACGGTGAAGGCGTCGGTCTCGTCACAGTTGGCGGACACCGCGCTGTTGCCGGACCGCTTGACGCAGGAGCCGACCGCCGGGTCGAAGGCACCTGCCTCGTTCGATCCACCGATCTTGCCGAGGAGCAGCAGCAGACCGAGCGGGATGGCCAGGATGAGCACTGCGGCGACCAGCACCGCGGCGAGGACCCGACCGTTGCGGACCTTCGGCGCCGGGGTCTCCGGAGCCGGTTCGGCCACCGGCTTGAAGGAGTCGAAGCGACCCTGCTCCGGATCGGACGGCCCGGAGCCGGTGCCGGTGTTCGCGCCCCACGCCGGCGGCGACTGCCCCGGCGGCGGGAACGCCGCAGTGTGGTCGGCGCCCGGCTCGGGACGCTTGGCACCGTAGGTGCCGCCCGGACGCTCGGACGGACCACCGAAGGACTCGCCGCCCGGAGCCCCGAAGCGGTCACCGCCGGGCGGAGCGCCAAAGGGGTCGTTGCTGGGCGGAGCGCCGAAGGGGTCGTTGCCGGGGCCGCCGAAGCGGTCACCGGGTGCGCCACCGAAGGAGGGGGCGGCACCCGGACCGCCGAACGGGTCGCCACCGGGGTGCCCGCCGAAGCGGTCGCCGCCGGGCGGGCCACCGAAGCCGTCGCCACCCGGCGGGCCGCCGAAGCCGTCACCGCCGGGCGGGCCGCCGAACGGGTCGGCGGGACGCTCCGGCTCCGGGTGCGGCTTGGTGCCGTTGACCGGGCGGTTGGTCGGCGGCGAGTCAGCGAAGGAAGGCATCCCGGCCGGGAAGGCCGGTGGTGCCACCGGGGAGCCGGGAGCAGCCGACCCGGAGTAGACGCCCGGCCCGCCGGCCGGCGGCTCGCGGTCGGTGAAGTGGGGGTCCGGGCTCTGGTCGAACCGGGGTACCGGCGACTCGTCCCGCTCCGGAGTCGACTCGCCGGACTCGGGGCGGGCGGGGCGGCCGTACACCCGCGACTGCGCAGCGGGCGGCCCGGCGGGGTGTGCCGAGTGGTCGGCGGGCGGCGTCACCCGGCTGGCCAGCGGCACCGACGCGCTCGCGGAGACCCCACCGGCGGCGGCCGTCGGCGGGACGGCCCGGCCGGCCTCGGGGCTGGTGCGGGGCGCGGGGATGACCGGAGCGGCCGAGGCCTGCGGGTCGTCGTGCCGTGGCTCGGGCTGTCCCCAGGCCATGCCGCCGCCCGGCTGGTCGCCGGGTCCGGACTGGTCGGTGCCGTACGCCGGCGGTTGGCCGTAGTCGGCGGGCGGCACGGCGGCCAGGCTGGCACCGGGCACCCGCTGCTCCTGCGGCGGCAACGGCACCTTGTTGCTCGGCGAGATGCCGGGGGCCGGCGCGGGCTGGTAGATCGGGGTGTCCCCGGACCGACCCGCCGCAGGGTCGACGTCGGTCCGACCGGAGTCCGCAGCGCCGCTGCTGCCCCACGCCTCACCGGGCGCCCACGGCTCCACGTCGGTCAGACCGGGCCGGTCGGCGGCGGTACGCGAGGGCAGCGGCTCTCCGCCGGGCGCCCAGGTCGGGGGCGGACCGGCGTCGGCGGGTCGGGCCGATCCGGTGGCGGGCTCGGACGGGGCCCACGCCGGGGCGGACTGCTCCGGGGACGGCGTCGACCACTGCGGCCGCTCCTCGGCCGCCGCACGGGCGCTCGCCCAGTCGGCCGGTGCGTCCGGCTGCGGGGTGGCCCAGTCGGGCTGCGGCGGGCGGTCACCGCTCTGCTGCCAGCTCTCGGCCTGCTGGTCGCCGGGCCAGCCGGGGGCGGGCTCGCGCTGCTGGCCGGTGGCCCAGGCGGGCTGGTCCTGCTGCTCGGGCTGCCACGCGCCGGGTCGGCCCGGCTCGTCGACGCCGGGCTGGTGCGGTGCCGGGTGGGGCGGCGGCACCTGCGCGGTGGCCCGTGCCGGCGGCTCGGCGCGTACCGGTGCCGGCGGGTCGGCCGGCGCCCACTCGGGCTGGGCCGGCTCGGGCGGGGACGCCGTGGCGGCCCAGCCGGGGGTGTGATCGTCGTCTCGTGGTGCGGTCGCCCACTCCGGCTGCTGGCCGCCACCCCAGCCGTTGGTCGGTCCGGAGGTCGGCTGGCCGGAGGTCGGTTGCGCGGTGGCCCAGTCGGGCTGCCCGGACGTGGGCTGGTGGGGCGTCCACTCCGGCTGCTGTGGAGCGTCCGATGTGGTGGGGGTGCCCCAGGCAGGGTTCTGCTGTCCGCCGGTGGCCCAGGCGGGCTGGTCCGGAGTGGACTGCGCGGCGGGCGTCGCCCAGGCCGGCGGGGCCTGGTCGGCCTGGCCCGGCCACTGCTGCGCAGGAGACTGGTCCCAGTTGCCGGGGGGCGGGGCGTCCGCCTGTCGGGTCGCCTGCGCGCTGCCCCACTGGGCACCCTGCTGGTTCGCCCAGGAGGGTGCGGGTGCGTCGGGTCGCGCGGGCGGTGGGGGAGCCCAGCCGAGGTCGGGGGCGGTTGCGGTGTACCCGCCGTCCGGCTGAGCCGATCGGTCGCCGTATGGCACCGGTCCGCCGCCCGGCGGCACCTCGTCCGGCTCCTGGCCGGGGCGGTGCGGGCCCTCGGACGTCATGTGTACGCCTCCTCCATCACATGTCGGCCGCCGTCGCCGATGGTCTCGGCAGGGCAGCCGGCGGTGCCGGCGTACCGGCCGTGCCGGCTCCCCGCACCGTATCCCGGTGGCCGCCGATGGGCTCCCGGGGAGCGTCCGTCGTCACCGTCCGTCGCCGATCGGTGTCGAGGTGCTTCTATCGCCTCGACCACTCTCGGCCGTGGACGACGACCGTGCCCCACCGTACCGGGCGCTGCGGCGGGGCGGTATCCCGGTGTCAATGGCCGGTGGAACGCCGACGCCCCGCCCGGGGTGCCCGGGCGGGGCGTCGATCTGGAGGAGGTGATTAACGTCGTGTGGCGTCAGTGCATGTGACGCTGGGCGATGACGAGGATCTCGTCACGGACCGCCGGCGAGTTGGCGGAGCGCAGGGCCCGCTCGATGGCGCGGGCGCGGCGGCTGGCGTCGCGGCGGCTACGGATTCGCTCGATCATGCTCATGGGGGTTCTCCTCCTGCTATTCGGTTGTCGGCCCCTCGATGTCTCTATTGAACCGCAAGCAGGGCGGAACATCCAGCGATTATTAGGTGAGCTGAGCCACCAGCCTACGAATCTTAGGTCGACTGCCTTCTGTGAAGAGTGTTTCGTCAACCAACGGCAACGGCCGGTGTGCCGGGCGTTCACCCGTGCACACCGGCCGTCGTGGAGCCGATCAGGTCCAGGCGAGCAGCGCCGCCTCCGGGTCGGCGAGGAAGTCGCCGATGTCGCGCAGGAACTTCGAGCCCAACTCACCGTCGATGATGCGGTGGTCGAAGGAGAGGCCGAGCGTGGCGACCAGGCGCGGCTTGACCTTGCCCTTGTGCACCCAGGGCATCTCCCGGACCGCGCCGAAGGCCAGGATCGCCGACTCGCCCGGCGGCAGGATCGGCGTGCCGGTGTCCACCCCGAACACTCCGACGTTGGTGATGGTCAGGGTGCCGCCGGACATGTCGGCCGGCGAGGTCTTCCCGGCCTTGGCGGTCTGCACCAGGTCGGTCAACGCGTCGGCCAGCTCGCGCAGCGTGAGTCGACCGGCGTCCTTGACGTTCGGCACGATCAGGCCCCGCTCGGTGGCCGCCGCGATGCCGAGGTTGACGTACTCCTTGACGACGATCTCGTCACCGGCCCACGTCGAGTTGACCATCGGGTGACGCTTGACCGCCAGCAGCACCGCCTTGGCGACCAACAGCAACGGCGAGACGCGTACGTCCCGCCACTCCCGCCGTCCGCGCAGCCGGTCCAGCGCCTTCATCGCCCGGGTCACGTCCACGGTCAGGAACTCCGTGACGTGCGGGGCGGTGAAAGCGGACCGGGACATGTTCTCGGCGGTGAGCTTGCGTACCCCCTTGACCGGGATGCGCTGCTCGCGGTCGGCGCCGAAGCTCGCCGCCGCCGGACCCGAGGCGGTGACCGCGAGCGGCTCCGCCGCCGGGGTCGCCGCCCGCTGCACGTCCTCCCGGGTGATCGAACCCGACGGCCCGGACCCGGTCAGCGTGCTCAGGTCCACGCCGAGATCCTTGGCGAGCTTGCGCACCGGCGGCTTGGCCAGCACTGCGCCCGCCAGCCGACCGTTGCCGTTGACCGCCGGGGCCGGCACGACCGGAGCCGCAGCGGGCGTGACCGGGGCGGGCGCGACCGGGGCGGCGGTGGCCTGGGCCGGGACGGCGCCCTTGCGGGGCCGGCGCTTGGCCGTGGTGGTCCGTGGGCCGTAGCCGACCAGGACAGCGGTCCGGCCACCCGGTGCCGGGCCGCCGATCAGGCCCGGCTCCACCGCACCCTCGGCCGGCGCCACCTCGACGGCGGCCAACGAGGCCGCCGAGGGAGTGGGCAGGTCGCCGGCGGGCGCGCCGGTCGTCGAGGACTCGATCGGCCCGGCGCCCGGGTCGGTGTCGATCGCGATGATCGGCGTACCGACCTCGACCGTGGTGCCCTCCGGGTGGAAGATCGCGTGCACCTGACCGGCCCACTTCGCCGGGATCTCCACCGCCGCCTTGGCGGTCTCCACCTCGACGATCGGCTGGTTCAGCTCGATGGTGTCGCCCACCTTGACCAGCCAGCCGAGGATCTCGCCCTCGGTCAGGCCCTCGCCCAGGTCGGGCAGGTTGAACTCCTTGATCCGGGACATGCCGCTCACCAGCCGAAGGTGCGGTCGACGGCGTCGAGCACCCGGTCGAGGTCGGGCAGGAACTCCTCCTCCAGCCGGGCGGCCGGGTAGGGGGTGTCGAAGCCGGTCACCCGGAGCACCGGGGATTCCAGCGAGTAGAAGCACTCCTCGGTGATCCGGGCCGCGACCTCCGCGCCGAGACCCACGTTGGACGGTGCCTCGTGCACCACCACCGCCCGGCCGGTGCGCCGCACCGACTCGTAGACCACGCCGAGGTCCAGCGGGGAGAGCGTGCGCAGGTCGATGACCTCCAGGTCGCGGCCGTCCTCGGCGGCGGCGGTCGCCGCGTCCAGGCAGGTCCGGACCATCGGGCCGTACGCGAGCAGGGTGACGTCGCTGCCGGCCCGCACCACCCGCGCCGAGTGCAGCGGGTACGCCTCGGACAGCGGGGCGTCCAGGTCGACCTGCCCCTTCTCCCAGTAGCGCCGCTTCGGCTCCAGGAACACGATCGGATCGTCCGAGGCGACCGCCTGCTGGATCATCACGTACGCGTCCTGCGGGCTGGCGCAGGAGACGACCTTCAGCCCGGCGGTGTGCGCGAAGTACGCCTCGGGCGACTCCGAGTGGTGCTCCACCGCGCCGATGCCGCCGCCGAACGGGATCCGGATCACCATCGGGATGTTCAGCTTGCCGCGCGAGCGGTAGTGCATCTTCGCCACCTGCGACACGATCTGGTCGTACGCGGGGTAGACGAAGCCGTCGAACTGGATCTCGCAGACCGGGCGGTAGCCGCGGATGGCCAGACCGACCGCGGTGCCGATGATGCCCGACTCGGCGAGCGGGGTGTCGATCACCCGCTGGTCGCCGAAGTCCTTCTGCAACCCGTCGGTGATCCGGAAGACGCCGCCGAGCTTGCCGACGTCCTCGCCCATGATGACGACCTTCGGGTCGTTCTCCAGGGCGCGGCGCAGACCGGTGTTGAGGGCCTTGCCGAGGGTGAGCGTCTCCGTGGCCATCAGTGCGCGCTCCCCTCGAACGACTCCAGGTACCGGCTGAACTCCGCTCGCTGCTCGTCCAGCAGCGGCGACCCGTTGGGGTAGACGTGGTCGAAGAGCGTGGTGGGCTCCGGGTTCGGCATGGCCAGCACCCGCTCCCGCAGGTCCACGGCCTCGCGGCGGGCCTGCTCGTCGACCTCGGTGAAGAAGCCGGCGTCGGCGACCTTCTCGCGCTCCAGGAACGCCTTCACCCGGGCGATCGGGTCCTTGGCCTGCCAGGCCTCCACCTCGCTGGCGATCCGGTAGCGGGTCGGGTCGTCGGAGGTGGTGTGCGCCCCCATCCGGTACGTGTACGCCTCGATCAGGCTCGGGCCCTGCCCGTGCCGGGCGTTGTCCAGCGCGTGCCGGGTCACCGCGTACGTGGCCAGCACGTCGTTGCCGTCCACCCGGATGCCGGGGAAGCCGAAGCCGGCGGCGCGGCGGTACAGGGGGATGCGGGTCTGCCGCTCCAGCGGCTCGGAGATGGCGTACTGGTTGTTCTGGCAGAAGAACACCAGCGGGGCGTTGAACACGCCGGCCCAGACGAACGACTCGTTGACGTCGCCCTGGCTGGTGGCGCCGTCACCGAAGTACGCGATGACCGCCTCGCCGTCGTCGGTGCCGGTCTTGCCGTCCATCGCGACGCCCATGGCGTACCCGGTCGCGTGCAGGGTCTGCGCCCCGATGACGATCGTGTACATGTTGAACTTGAACTCGTTCGGGTCCCAACCGCCCTGGTCGACCCCGCGGAACAGGCCCAGCGGCATGATCGGGTCGATGCCCCGGCAATAGAGCACGCCGTGCTCGCGGTAGGTGGGGAACGCCATGTCCTGGGTCCGCAGCGCCCGGCCGGAACCGACCTGGGCCGCCTCCTGGCCGAGCAGGCTCGCCCAGATGCCCAGCTCGCCCTGCCGTTGCAGGGCGGTCGCCTCGGCGTCCAGCTTCCGCACCAGCACGAGGTCGCGATAGAGGCCGCGGTACTCCTCGTCGGTGAAGTCGACGCGGTACTCGACGCCGTCCGGGCCGGTCACGCTGTCGACGCGCACACCCTCGGGGGTGAGCAGTTGTACGAGTTCCGGGTCGCCGGTCGCGGCTTTCCTGGATCGGGGTGCGGCTCGCCGGCCGCGGGGGCCGGCCCCGGGGTCGCCCTTTGCCATCCGTCTCTCCCTGTCGTGTCTGCGTCGGCACCGGGGGGTCACCCGGCCGCGCGACTCGTGCGCCCGCCCCGGCTGGTGCCGGGATCGGTTCCTGGCGGCCACGCATAGCCCCGGTGGGGGTTGCCGCGCGGCGTGAGCCGGATTCTTGGCTGAACCCGGTTCGGGAGCGCCGACGCCCAGTCGCGCCTACCGCGTGGGTGCGCGGAGGTCCCGGCTGCGCTGCCGTCGTGACTCCATATTCGCATCAGAGGTGAGCCGCCCCACACTCCACCTGCCCCGCGTCCCAGGTTGGGCCCGGTTCGTTACCTGAAATACCGGAGTGCCGGGTCGTGCGACGCGCGACCGATCCGGTGATGGTTTGCCACCATTCGGCCAGATAAGCGTGTCGACACGCGGTGTGGGGTTGGCCGACGCAGAGTCACTGAACCACGCTGATCGGGCGGGCCCCCGAACCAGCTCAGGCGGTCCGCCGGGGCCGCGTCGACGGCCCCGGCCAGGGTCGACGACGAGGAGTGCGTGGTGTCCGAACCAGGTGAGGGTCCCGGGGGGCCGTTCCTCGGCCGGCACCGGGCACCCGGCGGCTATCGCCGGGTGGTGGGCGCCCACCGTGCCGCGCGTACCGCCACGCCGTCGCGGGGCTACCTGCTGACCGTGGCGCTGCTCGCCGGTACGGCCTCGATGCCGGTGCTGGCCGCGATCAGCACCGGGTCGGCGACGGTCGGCAGCACCGCCCTGCCGGGCAGCAGTACGCCGCCGTTCATCCCGACGCCCTCGGTCGGCCCAGTGGTGATCCCGCCGCCGCCCGGCGGTATCCCGACGACCGTGGCGCCCGCGCTGCCGTCGGTCGGCCCGGCCGCGCCGCCCACCGACCCCGGGCCGGAGCGGCGTCCGATGCCGGCCGCCCTGCCGTACGCGCCGCCGCCGGTCCACCGCCCGGAGCCGCCGGCCCCGCTGCCCGCGCCCCGGCCGCCCGCCACCACACCGGCCCCGGCGCCCATACCGACGCCGAGCCGTACGCCGAGGCCCACCCCCTCGCCGAGTCCGTCGCCGCCGACCGCGTCGCCCTCGCCGACCGATCCGCCCTCCTCCCCGACGGCGTCGGTCGACCCGAGCATCTCCACCGACCCGGGCACCACGCCGGACCCGTCGGAGTCCACCGGCCCGACCGCCTCGACCGATCCGACCGCCTCGGACGGACCGACGGAGACGGGTGACCCGCCGTCGGGCGGCCCGACCACCCCGGCCGATCCGGCCGACCCGCCGTCCAGCCTCCTGCCCGGGCCGGTGCTGCCGCCGTCCGACGGCAACGGCAGTGCCCGGTCGCGCGCCCGGTTCCGGCTGCGCAAGCGGGGGTGTGCGTCGGAGTCCACCGGGCCCGCGTCCGAGCGCTGAGGGCCGCCTGAACGGCCGAAGCCACGCGCGCACAAGCCGGCGCAGCGCTGAGGGTCCGGGGCTTCAGCCCTCGCTCGGGCGTGGCGGGTCGGGCCGCAGCATCGGTGGGTGCAGGATCGCGGCCGGGCCGCGCCGGAACAGTTGTGCCGGTCGACCCCGTTCGCCCTCGGTGGAGCGGCCGACCGGGTCCAGGAAGCCCGGCGTGCCGGTCACCTTGCGATGGAAGTTGCGCGGGTCGAGGGAGGTCCCCCAGACCGTCTCGTAGACCGCCCGGAGCTGGGCCACCGTGAACTCGGGCGGGCAGAACGCGGCGGCCAACGGGGTGTACTCCAGCTTGGCCCGGGCCCGTTCCAGCCCGTCGGCCAGGATCCGCTCGTGGTCGAAGGCGAGCTGACCGGGGACCAGTCGCGCCAGCGGGAACCAGTCGGCCGAGGCGGCGTCCGTACCGGCCACCGGGTTGGCCTGGTCGGGCAGGAGTGCCAGCCAGGCCACGGTGACGACCCGGCCGCGCGGGTCCCGGTCGGGACGGCCGTACGTGCCGAGTTGCTCCAGGTGCCCGGCCGGCTCGGCCAGGCCGGTCTCCTCGGCCAACTCCCGGGTGGCGGCGTCGGCCAGGTCCTCGTCGATCCCGACGAACCCGCCGGGCAGCGCCCACCTGTCCAGGTACGGCTCGATGCCGCGCCGGACCAGCAGGACGCAGAGCTGCTCCGCGCGCACGGTCAGCACGACCAGGTCGACGGTCACCGCGAACGGCGGGTACTCGGTCATCTCTTTATCACCACCTTGACGACAAAGTAGCAGACCCTTTATCGTCATGGGGACGACAAAGGGAGGCGAGAGTCATGGCCGACGTGACGAGGCGACTGTTCCTGCGCCACCTGCGTGGCACTCCGACCAGTTGGGTGCGCCTGCACGTGGGCGGCCGGATCCGTCGCGAGGGAGTGGGCCAGTCGTTCTGGTATCGCCCACTGCGCGCCGTGCTCAGCGAGGTGCCGGTGGACGACCGCGAGCTGCCGCTGCTCTTCCACGCCCGCACCGGCGACTTCGCCGACATCACCGTGCAGGCCACCGTCACCTACCGCGTCGCCGACCCGGCGCTGGCCGCCGGTCGGCTCGACTTCTCGGTCGACCCGCGCACCGGCAAGGCCCGGGCCCGCCCGCTGGACCAGGTGGCCACCCTGCTGGCCGAGCTGGCCCAGCAACCCGCCCTCGACCTGCTCGCCCGGGTGCCGCTAGCCGAGGCGCTGACCACCGTCGCGCCGGTCCGCGAGGCGGTCTCCGACGCGCTGGCCACCGAGGCCCGGCTGGCCGACATCGGGGTGGCCGTGGTCAGCGCCCGGGTGGTGGCGATCCGGCCCGAGCCGGAGCTGGAACGCGCCCTGCAGACCCCCACCCGGGAGGCGGTGCAGGTCCAGGCCGACCGGGCCACGTACGCCCGTCGGGCGCAGGCCGTCGAGCAGGAGCGCGCGATCGCCGAGAACGAGCTCCAGAACAAGATCGAGCTGGCCCGGCGCGAGCAGCAGCTCGTCGAGCAGCACGGGGCGAACACCCACCGCCGCGCCGAGCTGGAGGCCGCCGCCGAACTGGCCGCCGCCCAGGGTCGGGCCGAGCGGGACAAGGTGGCCGACGCCGCTGCCGCCGACCGGGCCCGGGTGCTCGCCGCCGCCGAGGCCGAGAAGGACCGGATGCTGGCCGCCGCGAAGGCCGAGGGCGTACGCGCCGTCGGGCACGCCGAGGCCGAGGCGGAGGCGGCCCGCCTGGCCGCGTACGCGGAGCTGCCGCCGGAGGTGCTGCGGGCCCTGACCGTCCGGGAACTCGCCGGTCAGTTGCCGCAGATCGGCCAGCTCACCGTCACGCCGGACATGCTGACCGACCTGCTCGGCCGGCTGGCCCCGGGCCGATGAGCGCCCCCGACGGGTGGGCCGGGTCGGGGCTGGCCCCCCGCGTGGTGGTGGTCAGCCGGCGCAGCGAGCTGGACGAGCTGCTGGCCCGGCACGGCACCCGGGCCGCCGCCGAGTGGTACCTGGCCGCCCGGGGACGGTCGCTGACCGAGGTGATCGACCGGCACGAGGCACTGGCGGCGGCGCTGACCACCGTCGGCGCCGCCGTGCCGGCGGACTGGCGGCGCGGCGCGGTGGACCGCGACGACCTGCCGCGCTTCCTGTTCGCGCCGGAGGACGTCGTGGTGGCCGTCGGGCCGGACGGTCTGGTCGCGAACGTGGCGAAGTACCTGACCGGGCAGCCGGTGATCGGCGTCGACCCGGAGCCGGGCCGCAACGCCGGGGTGCTGGTCCGGCACCGGGCGGACGGGCTGACCGCGCTGCTGCCGGCGGTGGCGGCGCAGCGCGCGACGACCCGGTCCCGGGCGATGGTCCGCGCCGCCCTGGACGACGGGCAGGAACTCCTCGGCCTCAACGAGGTGTACGTCGGCCACGCCTCCCACCAGTCCGCCCGCTATCTGCTCTCGGTGCCGGTGGACGGGCGGGAGCGTCGGGAACGGCACTCCTCCTCCGGCGTGGTGGTGGGCAGCGGTACGGGGGCGACCGGCTGGTGTGCGTCCATCGCGCGGGACCGTCCGGGTGCGCCGCGCCCGCCCGCCCCGGAGGAGGCGGCCCTGTGCTGGTTCGTCCGGGAGGCGTGGCCGTCCCCGGTGACCGGGGTGAGCCTCACCGCCGGCCGCCTCGACGACGGCGACCGGCTGGAGTTGACCGCCGAGTCCGACGGCCTGGTGGTCTTCGCCGACGGGCTGGAGGCCGACCGGCTCACGCTCGACTGGGGGCAGCGCCTCACCGTCGACGTCGCACCCCGCCGACTCACCCTGGTCGAGCCGTGACGCGGTCAGCCGTCGTCGGCGAGGCGGTGCCGGTTGGCCTCGATCCAGGCGTCCAGGGCGGCCGGGTCGTCCGGGTCGACGCCGTCGGCCATCAACTGGGCGACGGCGGCGGTCGCCGGGCTGCGCCGCTCACCGGTGGCGTAGAGCCGGACGAACTCCGGCACCATCTCCTCGATCGCGGTGTCCGTCGCGGACACCGCCGACGCCGGCAGTCCCCGCTTGCGGGCCGCGTACGTGGTGAAGGCGCGCAACACCCGGGGCAGCATCGCCGCGTCGTCCATGTCCAGTACGGCCCGCCGGTGCACCCAGTCGAGCAGGAACAGCCCGGCCACGGTGGGGCTCCACCGCAGCGGGTCGGTGTCCGGGAAGGTGGCCGCGTGGTCGAGCAGCAGGCCCAGGCAGAAGTGCAGGGAAGCGAGATCCCCGCCGTCGATGCTGTCCAGCCCGGCCCGCGCCGCCTCCGGCGAGGCCAGGAAACGTCGGATCAGGTCGGACCGCTCGGTCTCCGTGAGCGGTTCGTCGTCCGGCCGGTCCGATGCCGACGGTGTGGCCGGTAGCAGCGCCAGCCGGGCCCCGACCAGGGCGCGGTCGGTGGCGAGCGAGCCCGCGCCCGGCAACTGCCCCAGGCGGTCGGTCACCGCCAGGTGACGGCCCACCTCGTCACGCATCCGGGTCGGGTCCTCCTCCCGGAACCAGGTCAGTTCGTCGTCGGTGCAGAGCTGCCGGACCTGGTCGAGGATCCGGGCGGCCGGCCCGCCGACGAAGACGTCCTTGGTGATGCCGATGTTGTGGTCGACCAGGGCCACCAGCGCGTGCTCCGGCCCGCCGGTGGCGTCGTCGTAGGCGAAGGTGGCCAGGTAGGAGGTCTGGTCGCCGTACACGTCGCCGTACGCCCAGGCGCCGGTGAGGTGCACCTTGCCGAGCTGCCCGGACCAGGCCGGTGCGGTGGCGCCGGGGCGTACCCGGTCAGCGCCGGTGGCGTCCGGGACCAGGGCGGCGAAGACCGCGCGGACGGTGGTCGCCGCGGCGGTCCGCCGTCGCGAGGTGGCGGCGAGGAACCCGCCCACGAACTCGCGGATCGCCGTCTCCCGGTCGGTCTCCGCCACCTCGTAGACGCTGCCCAGCAGTGCCGCGCCGAGCATCTCCGCGTCCAGCGCCGTATCGAGCTTGGTCACGTCGCGAGCGGCGTGCAGCACCGCGTCGTAGGGGGTCTGTGGCGTGGCCATGACCCGACACTACGCCGCCGGTCACGCAGTCACGTGCCGAGCCAACCGACCGGCGTGGCCCTGACCGAGGCTCAGCGGTGCCGGGCGACCTCCAGCACGGTCCGCGCGTCGGCATGCGCGGCGATCACGGCTCGCACCGGTGACAGCACGTACTCCTCGCCGACCTGGCCCATCGCCCTGGTCAGCCGGGTCTCGGCGCGGCGGCGTGCCCGACGGGCCGCCCACCGGCTGATCGGCCGGGTCAGGGCGGCCAGCAGCAGCCCGGACAGCAATCCGCCGAGCAGCAGCAGCGTCGGCACCGGCACCTCGCCGACCATCGGATGCTCCAGCTCGGGCAGGCCCAGGATCCGCAGCGCGTAGCCGAGGAACAGCCAGGCCAGTCCGGCCACCGCCGCGACGGTCACCACCCACTGCAACCCGCCGACCAGACGCCACCAGGTGCGGGGGCGGTTCAGGCCCAGGTCGGTGTCGGCGAGTGCGCGGTCCAGCGCGTCCGGCAGGTCGGCGAGGCGCGAGCGGGCCGCCGCGCTCACCGCCGCCGGCCAGGCGCTCGGCAATCCCTCACCGGCCCGCTCCGCCACCGTACGCAGCGCCAGGGCCAGCGCCGACTTGTCGGCCGCACCGGGCTCGGGTACGGACGTCGCGGCGGCCAGGGCCTGCTCGGGGTCGTCCCCGGCGGGCTGTGCACCGGTCAGGTGCAGCCGGCGCAGCGGATCGGGGCGCAGCCGCCGCCAGCACCGCACCAGCGGCCAGCCGGTGCTCGACGCGGCCCGGTGCCGGTACGCCTGCTCGACCGCACTGAGCACGGTCGGCACCCCGGCAACCGCGCTCAACGCCCGGTCCAGCTTGGCCACGGCGGGATCGTCGGCGGCGAGGGCCGACCGGGGTGCCCCGACCATCCCGTCCAACGTGTCCACGACCGCGTCCAGGTCGCCGGTGAGGCGACGCAGTGCCGCCTGCCGCTCGGCGACCGTGCGTTCCAGTTCCGTCCGCAGCACCTCGTGGCCGCTCGGGTCGACGATCGTGGTGGCCAGCAGCGGCACGCCGTCCAGCCCGTCCGCGTCGAGCAATCGGCGCAGGTCGGCCAGCACCCGGGGCACCTCGGTCGGGGGCAACCGGTCGGCCTGGTTGAGCACGACCAGGGTGACGTCCCGGTGCCGCTGGAACTCGCGCAGGTAGGCGGCGTGCACCACCCGGTCGGCGTACTTCTCCGGGTCGACCACCCAGATCACCAGGTCGACCAGGCCGAGCAGCCGGTCCACCTCCAGGCGGTGCGCGTGCTGCACCGAGTCGAAGTCCGGCAGGTCGAGCAGGATCAGCCCGTGCAGGGTGGACTCGTCGTCGCCGTCGAGCAGGCTCTCCCGGACGAACCGGTGCTTGGGCAGCACGCCGAGCCAGTCGAGCAACCGGGTGCCGCCGTCGAGCGGGCCCCACACGCAGGCGTGGGTCACGCCGGTGGTGGGGCGGCGTACCCCGACCTGCGACAGGTTCCTGCCGGCCATCGCGTTGAACAGGCTCGACTTGCCGCTGCCGGTGGCACCGGCCAGCGCGACGACGGTGTGGTCGCGGGAGAGCGACAACCGGGTGCCGGCCCGTTCCACCAGGGTGCGCGCCGGGCTCAGCGGGGTGTCGGGAAGGTATCCGTCGACGAGGCCGAGGAAGCGGTGCACCGCCTCCAACCGGGCGGCCAACTGGTCCGCGTCCACCCGTCCGTCGCTGATCCGCAACGCCTCGCGGAGGCGTCCCCCCATGCCCATCACGCCGCCGCCCCACTGCGATCGTCCGTGGCGAAACCGCTGCGCGTCCGGGCCGCCTCCACCTGGGTGGCCGCCTCGCGCAGCGCCGTCGCGTGCCGGGCCGCCGGCCGGGCCTGGTCGGTCCGGTCCAGATACCGGGCGGCCTCCTCGTCGAGCAGCGCGCGTACCCGGTCCAGCAGGTCCTCCCGAGCCTTCGCGGCCAGCGTCCGCACGGCCTGGTCACCGAAGATCGCCTGAAGTACGGCCTGGCCGGCGACGGTGGTGCCGGCCCCGGTGGCGACCTCCAGGCCGGTCGGGATGAACGCCGTCGAGGCGAACACCGCGATCATGACGGCCAACCCGGTGGCGTTGACCGCGTACGCCGCCGTGCGGGCCACGAAGCGCCGGTCACCGCCCTCGGCCCGAACCAGGTCCAGCACCCCGCGTTGCCAGTTCCGGACCAGCCGCTCGGCCCGCTCGGGCAGGTCGGCCGAGTGGTGCGCCAGATCCGGGGTGAGCAGTGCGGCACCCGCCGGATGCGCCTTCCACCCGGTGTACGCGTGCTCGGCCGCCTCGGCCGCCACGCCCCGCAGCAACGTCGTCAACTGGGACTCGATGGCGTCGCGCAACTCGACGGCGGGGGCCGGGCGTCGGCTGAACGTCGCCGTGAGGCGGTCGCGGAGCCGCCCGATCCGCGCCTCCAGGCTGCGGAAGAAGTCGCTGGTGCCGATGAACTCCTGCCACCGGGCCAGCACCTCGCCGCGGAGCAGCCGCCCGTCGCGCAGGCCCTGCTCGACCATCCGGTTCGCGGCCCGGTAGGCGGCCAGCACCCGTTCGTCGAGGGCGTCGGCGGCGGTCACCTGCTCGTCGGCGGCGACGGCCAGACTCTCGACCGACGGCGCCAGCGCGGCCAGTGCGCCGCCCAGCGTCTGCCGGACCACCGCCGCGCGCGCGTCCGCGTCGGCGGCCAGCCGGGCGAACCAGTCCGCCAGCGGCGCGGTGACCCGGTCCGGCAGCAGCCCCTGGCCGTCGACCCAGGTCTCCGGCAGGACGAACAACGGTGCCGCGCCGAGGTCCTGCTCGGCCAGCATCTCGGCGAGATGGGCGGCGACCTCGTCGGTGGCCTCGGCGGGCACCCGGTCGAGCACCAGCGCGATGACCGCGCCCCGCGCCCGCGCCCCGTGCAGCAGCTCCCAGGGCACGGCGTCGGCGTACCGGGCGGCGGTGGTGACGAAGAGCCAGAGGTCGGCGGCGGCGAGCAGTTGGTTGGCCAACGCGCGGTTGGCGTCGACCACCGAGTCGATGTCGGGGGCGTCCAGGAACGCCAGCCCGGGGGCCAGGGCCGGGGCGGTGACCAGATGCAGCGAGCGGGGGTCGTCGCTGGGCTGGTTGGTGCGGGTCAGGCCGGGCAGCAGTTCCCCGCGACGGAACCAGGGCGAGTCGGCCGGATTGCAGACCAGGACCGGGGAGCGGGTGGTCGGCCGCAGCACCCCGGCGGCGCTGACCCGCGCCTGGACCAGGCTGTTCACCAGGGTCGATTTGCCGGCGCCGGTGGACCCGCCGACCACCACGAGCAGCGGCGCGTCGAGGCGGGAGAGCCGGGGTATCAGGTAGTCGTCGAGCTGGTCGGCGAGAGCGGCGGCGGTCCGGCCGGCGGGCTCCGCCGAGGGCAGGACCAGCGGGAAACGCGCCGCTCCGATCGCGGCCCGCAGGCTGGTCAGCGCGTCGGGCAGGGCGTCGTCCCCGAATGCCGCGGGCCGGTCCTCCCCGCCGGTGGAGCCGGTGCGGGCTGCGACGGCGGGCGTGCCGAAAGGTGAGGCGGAATCGCCGTTCGTCGTCACCGCTAAAGCGTGCCCGACCGACACAAGGTAAGACAACCAGTCGGTATCGAACGGTGACTTGCGCCAACCCGACTCAACCCTGACTTGACGATTCCGGGAGGCGTGGCACTATTGAGTCAAGTTCACTCAACTTGAGGTGGGGTCGCTGTGGGCGACACCGCCGGTCAGGGCGACGGGGGGCCCGTCACCTGCACAACGTTACGAAGCGAGGAAGCGAAGATGGCACGTGCGGTCGGTATCGACCTCGGCACGACGAACTCCTGCGTCAGCGTCCTGGAGGGCGGTGAGCCCACCGTCATCGCCAATGCCGAGGGCTCGCGGACGACCCCGTCGATCGTCGCGTTCGCCCGCAACGGCGAGGTGCTCGTCGGCGAGGTGGCCAAGCGCCAGGCGGTGACGAACCCGGACCGGACGATCCGCTCGGTCAAGCGGGAGATCGGCACCAACTGGTCCGTCGACATCGACGGCAAGAAGTACACCCCGCAGGAGATCTCGGCCCGGACGCTGATGAAGCTCAAGCGGGACGCCGAGGCGTACCTGGGCGAGCAGATCACCGACGCGGTGATCACCGTCCCGGCGTACTTCAACGACGGCCAGCGTCAGGCCACGAAGGAAGCCGGCGAGATCGCCGGCTTCAACGTGCTGCGGATCGTGAACGAGCCGACCGCGGCCGCCCTGGCGTACGGCCTGGACAAGGGCTCCAAGGAGCAGACCGTCCTGGTCTTCGACCTCGGTGGCGGCACCTTCGACGTGTCGCTGCTGGAGCTGGCCGAGGGCGTCATCGAGGTCAAGTCGACCAGCGGTGACAACCTGCTCGGCGGTGACGACTGGGACCAGCGCATCATCGACCACCTGGTGAAGACCTTCCGGGGCGAGCACGGCATCGACCTGTCGCAGGACAAGATGGCGATGCAGCGGCTCAAGGAGGCCGCCGAGAAGGCCAAGATCGAGCTGTCCGCCGCCACCACCAGCAACATCAACCTGCCGTACATCACCGCCGGCTCCGCCGGCCCGCTGCACCTGGACGTGACGCTCAGCCGCGCCGAGTTCCAGCGGATGACGCAGGACCTGCTGGACCGCTGCAAGGGCCCGTTCGAGCAGGCGGTCAAGGACGCCGGGATCAAGGTCTCGGACGTCGAGCACGTGATCCTGGTCGGTGGCTCGACCCGGATGCCGGCCGTGACCGAGCTGGTCAAGCAGCTCACCGGCCGCGACCCGAACAAGGGCGTCAACCCGGACGAGGTCGTCGCCGTCGGCGCCGCCCTCCAGGCCGGTGTGCTCAAGGGCGAGGTCAAGGACGTCCTGCTGCTCGACGTGACCCCGCTGAGCCTGGGCATCGAGACCAAGGGCGGCATCTTCACCAAGCTGATCGAGCGCAACACCACCATCCCGACCAAGCGGTCCGAGGTGTTCACCACCGCCGACGACAACCAGCCGTCGGTGCTGATCCAGGTCTTCCAGGGTGAGCGCGAGATCGCCGCGTACAACAAGAAGCTCGGCACCTTCGAGCTGACCGGTCTCCCGCCGGCCCCGCGTGGCGTGCCGCAGATCGAGGTCACCTTCGACATCGACGCCAACGGCATCGTCAACGTGCACGCCAAGGACCTGGGCACCGGCAAGGAGCAGAAGATGACCATCACCGGCGGCTCCTCGCTGCCGAAGGATGACATCGAGCGGATGCGCCGGGACGCCGAGGAGCACGCCGAGGAGGACAAGCGTCGTCGCGACGAGGCCGAGAGCCGCAACGTCGCCGAGGCCCTCCAGTGGCAGACCGAGAAGTTCCTCGCCGAGAACGGCGACAAGCTGCCCGCGGAGAACCGCGACAAGCTGAACGAGGCGCTCGGTGAGCTGCGCGGCGCGCTCGGCGGCAGCGACATCGATAAGATCAAGTCGGCGCACGAGCGGCTGGCGCAGGTCTCCCAGGAGGCGGGCTCGCTGCTCTACGCGCAGCAGGCCGAGCAGGCTCCGGGCGGCGAGGCGGGCGGCGCGGCCGGTGCTGGTGCCACTGGTGCTGGTGCGGCTGGTGCCGGTGCCACCGGCGGTCCGGCCGGCGGTGCGCGGCCCGGCGCGGACGACGTGGTCGACGCGGAGATCGTGGACGAGGACAAGAAGTGACGGTCCTGGTCGAGGCGATCTGCACGGGCAAAGGGATGAGGTAGTCGTATGACGGAGAAGCCACGAGCCGCTGACCCGGGCGACACCGGGTCGGTGCCGGGTGGCTCGGCGTCCGAGCCGGCCGCCGGTGAGACGCCGCGCGTCGTCATCCGCAACAACCGCAAGATCAGCCAGACCCGCGAGCCGGAGGGGACGGCGGCCGACGCCGGCTCCGACGTACCTGCCGAGGGGCTGGTCGAGGACGCCGAGGTCGTGGTCGACGCGATCGAGGTCGAGGCCGAGGCGCTGAGCGAACCGACCACCGAGGGCCCGCCGGTGGTGGACTCCCCGGCCAAGCCGGTCGGGGAGCCGTCCGAGGCGGCCGGTCGTGGGCTCGGTGCCGAGGTGGAGGCGCTCCGCGCCGACCTGGAGGAGCGCACTCGGGACCTGCAACGGGTGACCGCCGAGTACGCCAACTACCGCAAGCGGGTCGAGCGGGACCGTGGCCTGGTCACCGAGCAGGCGACCGGCTCGGTGCTGGCCGCGCTGCTGCCGATCCTGGACGACCTGGACCGGGCCCGGGAACACGGCGACCTGGTCGGTCCGTTCGGTTCGGTGGCCGAGCAACTCACCACCGCGCTGGGCAAGTTCGGGCTGACCCCGTTCGGCGAGCAGGGCGACCCGTTCGACCCGACGCTGCACGAGGCCGTGGCGCACCAGACCTCGGCCGACGTCACCGAGCCCACCTGCGTGCAGGTGATGCGTCGGGGCTACCAGATCGGTGAGCGGCTGTTGCGGCCCGCGATGGTCGCGGTCGCCGACCCGGAATAGTGCACGACGGTGACCGGGCCGTCCCACCCGCCGAACTCCGGCGGGCGGGACGGCCCGGAGCCGGAGGTGGGGAGGAGGTGGACGGTTGAGTTCCAAGGACTGGATCGAGAAGGACTACTACGCGGTCCTGGGCGTGGCGAAGACCGCCTCCGCTGACGAGATCAAGAAGGTGTACCGCAAGCTCGCCCGCGAGTCGCACCCGGACCACAACCCCGGTGACCCCAAGGCCGAGGAGCGCTTCAAGTCGGTCTCCGAGGCGTACGCGGTGCTCGGTGACGACGCCAAACGCCGCGAGTACGACGAGATGCGCTCGTTGTTCGGCTCGGGCGCGTTCCGGCGCGGTGCCCGCCCGGGAGGCCAGCCCGGCGGCATGCCGTTCGACGTCTCCGACCTGTTCGGCAACGCGCAGTCGGCCGGCGGTGGCCGGTTCGCCGGTGGCGGCATCTCGGACCTGTTCAGCTCGATCTTCTCGGGCGGCGCGGGTGGCGGAGGCGCCACCGGCCCGGCCCGGGGACGCGACATCGAGACCGAGGTGGCGCTCGACTTCGACGACGCGGTCCGGGGGGTGACCCTGCCGCTGACGTTGCGGGCACCGGGGGTCTGCGACACCTGCCACGGCAACGGTGCGAAGCCGGGCACCGTGCCGAGGACCTGCCAGGTCTGCCACGGTGCCGGGGTGAACCACCGCAACCAGGGTGCGTTCAGCCTCGCCGAGCCCTGCCGCAACTGTCAGGGCGCCGGGACCGTGGTCGACGAGAAGTGCCCGGAGTGCCAGGGCACGGGCGGCGTCACCAAGGCCCGTACGCTCAACGTCCGTTTCCCCGCCGGAGTGGCCGACGGGCAGCGGATCCGGCTGGCGGGCCGGGGCGAGCCGGGCGAGCGCGGCGGCCCGGCGGGAGACCTGTTCGTGCACGTCAAGGTGCGGCCGGACGAGCTGTTCGGGCGCTCCGGTGACGACCTCACGCTGACCGTGCCGATCACCTTCACCGAGGCGGTGCTCGGCACCGACCTGCGGGTGCCGACGCTCGACGGCGCGGTGACCCTGCGGGTGCCGGCGGGTACGCCGAGTGGCCGGATCCTGCGGGCCCGGGGCAAGGGGGTCAGCCGTCGGGACGGCCAGACCGGGGACCTGCTCGTCACGCTCGACGTGGTGGTGCCGGCCCGGGTCTCCGACGAGGCACGCGCGGCCCTGGAGACGTTCGCCGAGCAGACCCCGCCGGCGGCGCGGGAACATCTCGACGCGCGGGTGCGTCGGAGCGGATGATCGGTGAAGCGGTGCGGAGGTGAACGGGATGGACGGGTTCGTCGGTTCGGATGACCCCACCTACGAGGCCAAGGTGCTGATGATCTCGGTCGCGGCGCGGATGGCGGGGATGCACCCGCAGACGTTGCGACAGTACGACCGGCTGGGCCTGGTGCAGGCCGGCCGGGCGGCCGGTGGCGGTCGCCGCTACAGCGTGCGGGACGTGGTCCTGCTGCGCGAGGTGCAGCGGCTCAGCCAGGACGACGGCGTCAACCTGGCCGGGATCAAGCGGATCATCGGCTTGGAGCGGCTGTTCGAGCAGGCACAGCAGCGGGTCGCCCACCTGGAGGCCGAGCTGGAGGCCGCGTACCGCCGGATCGCCGAGCTGGAGTCGCTGGCCCGCTTCCCGGGTCGTGACCTGGTGCCGACCAACCAGACCTCCACGGCCCTGGTGGTCTGGCGTCCCCGACGCAGCCCCGGCCGCTGACGATCGATCCGGCCCCGGTGCGGTGACAACCGCGCCGGGGCCGAATCGTGTCTGCGCCGGGGCGGGATCGTGTTCGCGGCCAGGACCCGGCCGAATCCACCCCGTCCCCAACCTGGCTCCGTTACCCTGAAAATCAGGCCCAAATAACTCAATTCGGACTTGGGTGCTGGCGGGGGGAGCCATGACGGACGCGGCGAAGAAGGTGGCCGAACAGGCGGAACGCCGATTCGACAGGTTGGCCGAGAACGTCCAACGGCGTTTCGACCGGATCACCAAGGGGCGGTTCGCCGACCAGGTCCGCAGCGGTCGGTTCAGCGGCCAGGGCGGCCGATCCACCGGCCCTACCCAGTCGGGCAGCCGGTCCGCCGGTCCAGGCCAGGGCCGAGCCGGTCACGGCGCCGGCCGGGTACGGACCGACCAGCACCGCCGAGAACACGGCGGCCCACCCCGCTGAAGACCGAAGAGGGGCCACAGACGTACGGGCCGGGAGCCACGGGGGTTCCCGGCCCGTCGACACCCCCCAAGTCACGCCCCCGGCTGCCCAGGCACGCCAAGGTCTCGCCCAACAGACGTCCACCCCCAGCGGGTGTCGGCGGCAGTCTCTCCGCTCGCCGGGTGTGGCCCTACCGTGCCCGGCGCAGGGATCAAGCCTGACCGCCCGGAGCCGGGCACGGTAGGGCCACACCCCCCACAGCAACCACTAAAGCCGCCGACCCTCGCGAACCAACCCACCTTCACACCACTCGCGATACACGAACAGCTCCGGCCGCGACAGCAGGACCCGGCTGTTGTGCGCCCAAGTGCGCATCATCTCGTCGCCGTTGCGCTCGGCCTGGTCGACCAGCTTGCGGAAGCGTCGCTTCGGGTGTGCCCGGAAGTTCGTCCGGATCCCGTCGGCGGCATAGATGTAGAGGCAGTGCAGCGCGAACCGGCGGGCCGGGCAGTGCGCGTCCATCGCCAGGTCGAACAGCGTCATCACCAGCCGGTCGCCGGAGACCAGCAGGTCCCAGTCGGGTGGCATGGACGTCAACGGCACCGAGTCGGGCTGGTACGCCCACGATCGCAACTCCGCCGGACTCGGGTCGACGGGGTTGGCGAAGCCGTGGAACGTTGATTCCTGCACGCTCACCGGCCAACCTTCCGCTCGCGTCGGCGCCGGGGCGTCCGCCCCCCGCGAACCCCGGCTGCTGGGGCGAAACGGTAACGCGGTACCCGTGAGTACGGGTAGCCCCTACGGAAAGCAATTCGGCATCGGTTGCCTGGCCGGGGTGGCCCGGACGACCTGCGATCACTTTCAGTCAGTAGGTCGTTACCGGTCATGGTCGATCCGGCGTTGCCGCTCCGGCTTGCTGCATCGCCGCCCGCCGCCGCGACCAGCGCTTGAACCCGGCGGCGTCGGGCAGTCGGGCCAGCACCGGCCCGGTCACCACCGTGATCAATACGTACGTGGCGGCCAGGGCGGCCAGTTTCGGCGACACGGTGCCGGCGCTCACCGCGAGGCCGGCGATGACGATGGAGAACTCCCCTCGGGGCACCAGGGTCAACCCGGCCCGCCAGCGTCCCGGCTCGGTGACGCCGACCCGCCTCGCGGCCAGGTAGCCGGTCAGCGTCTTGGTGGCGATGGTGACCAGGGCGAGCAGTACTGCGGGCAGCAGCACCGGCGGAATGTGCCGAGGGTCGGTGGCGAGCCCGAAGAATACGAAGAAGACGGCGGCGAACAGGTCGCGCAACGGCGTCAGCAGCTCGGTGGCGTGGTGGGCCACCGGCCCGGAGAGTGCGATGCCGACCAGGAAGGCACCGACCGCCGCCGACACCTGGAGCTTCGCGGCGACCCCGGCGACCAGCAGGGTCAGGCCGAGCACACCCAGCAGCAGCGACTCGGGGTGGTCGGCGGACATGGCCCGGGAGACGAGATCGCCGTAGCGGAGCGCCACCACCAGCACGACGACCACCGTCAGCACCGCGACGCCGAGTGCGACCCCACCCTTGACCAGCCCGACCCCGGCCAGCAGCGCGGTCACCAATGGCAGGTAGAACGCCATCGCGAGGTCCTCGACCACCAGCACCGACAGGACCACCGGCGTCTCCCGGTTACCGAGCCGACCCAGGTCCGACAGGATCTTGGCGATCACCCCGGAGGACGAGATCCAGGTGATCCCGCCGAGCACCACCGCGGCCACCCAGCCCCAGCCGAGCAGCAGCGCGAACGCCGCACCCGGCAGCGCGTTGAGCACCGCGTCGAGCACCCCTGCCGGTGCGGCCGACCGCAGGTTGCCGACCAGCTCGTCGGCCGAGTACTCCAGGCCGAGCATCAGCAGCAGCAGGATTACGCCGATCTCCGCGCCGATCGCGAAGAAGTCCTCGCTGGCGTGCAGCTCCAGCACGCCGCCGTGGCCGAGGACCAGACCGGCCAGCAGGTACAGCGGAATCGGCGAGAGCCCGATCCGCCGGCCGAGCCGGCCGAGCAGCCCGAGCAGGAACAGCAACGCGCCGACCTGGATGAGCAGGTTGGTGAAGTCGTGCATCCGAGGCTCAGCCGACCGGTGAGCGCACGGCGGACGACCGGGACGCGCCGAGGACGTCCCAGCGGCGGGAGGGTGCCCCCAGCGGGCGGCCGAATTCCGTCATCATGTCGTGGCGTACGCCGGTGCTCGGTTGAGCGGTCTGCTCGACGCGTGCTCGCACGGGCTCAGGCTACTCTCGCGACGGAGGCCGCATGACCGCCCGACGAACTCGTTGCCTGGCGGTTCTCCCGCTGTTCACGCTGCTGGCGGGATGCTCGATCGGGGACATCCGGCGCAGCGCCCCGGCCCCCGAACCCTCGCAGGTCACCGCCGTTCCGGCGCCCGTCGCGGAGACTCGCACCACTCGCCTGGCCGTTCCGCAGCGGTACGCCCAGCCGTTCATCGAGTTCGTGAACGCCGAGAACGGATACGCCCTCTTCGCCTCGTGCGACGACCAGACGCCCGGTCGGGACTGCCCGGCGCTGCTCTGGTCGACCCGCGACGGCGGCCGGTCCTGGCAGCAACTGCGCCACCCGCAGTCGGACACCACCCAGCAGCGGGACGGCGACGTCCAGCAGCTCTACACCGCCGAAGGGATCCTGGCCCTGTACGCACCGCAGGTGGGGTGGTGGACGTCCACCGATCGCGGGGACACCTTCCGGCACACTCCGGGCGAGGCTCCGCCCCGGGAGTGGCAGGCGGCCCAGGGCCGCTTCCAGCGCGACGAGAGCTCGGGAAAGGTGGGCCGCTGGACGGGGCGCACCCTCCGCCCACTACGTGCCCAGCCGAAGCTGCCCGTGGTGCAGTCGGTAGTGGAAAGCGACTGGCAGATCTCGGGTCCGGACGGGGAGCACCGTGGTCCGGTGGTGGCAGCCGGAGCCGACGACGGCCGACCGTACGCGGCGATCTCCCTCGACGAGGGACGGAGTTGGCGGCCGACCCCGGTGGAGTTCGACGGCGCGGTGGGTGTGCTCCGAGTGGTGCGCGTACAGAGTGAGCTGTGGCTGGTCGGCGAGCGTCCCGATCGCATCGGGTTTCCGGCGGTATGGCGGCAGTACGGTGCCGCCTGGGAGAAGGTGGCTGACAAGGGGCACCCGGAGACGGGGCAGGCCGTCCCGCTGGCCCCCGGAGTCGTGGCGGTGCTCAGTCCGCGAGGTGCGGGCGCGTTGGTCGGCGGCCAGTACGTCGATCTGCCCTGGCCGCTGACCGACGAACATCACCTGCGGATGCTGCCCGACGGCACGGCCTTCGCCAGAGGGCCCGAGGGCGTCCTGCTCGGCACGGGTTTCATCGGCGACCAGGTCTGGACTGCGGTGACCATCGAGACGGAGTGACCCGCTTCAGGAAACGCTCGGGTCCTACTCGGATGGCTTTCGGACGTACGTGCCCTTGCCCTGGTGACCTTCGATCAGGCCCTCGGCCTGCAAAATCAAGAGGGCGGACCGCACTGGTTCTGCCGAGACCCCGTAGTGCGCGGTCATCTCGCGCAGGGACGGCAACTTGGCTCCGGGCGAATAGTCCCCAGAGCGGATCTTGTCTCGGATGTCCTGTGCGATGCGCTGGCGATCGGAAACTCGGGGCATGGCAACAACTCCTGGTAGGCACCGATCCCTCCAAGGGCATCCCGCCCCAGGACCTACTGTTTGCCGGCTACGAACACGCCGACACCCTCCAGCGTCTCGGTGAGTCCAGTCGCGCGCAGGATCATCATGGCCTTGCCGACCACGGTGTCCGAGACACCGTACTCCTTGCAGAGCTGGGCTCTGCTCGGCAGCTTCGTGCCGGGCGGCCACTCACCTGATTCGATCTTGCTCCGCAGTTCGTCTGCGAGCACCTGGTACTGCTGCTTGGGCATACACACTCCCCGGATGGCATGCCCATTCGATCACGCGGGGACCACCAATCTCAAGCAATCGGAGGTTGGTCGTTGACCTACAACTGGTACCAATTGCAGGTTCCCTGTGAACGCTTCCGGATGGCACTGGGGCGCTCATCTGGCCGAGGCGGGTATCCCCGTGGCCCGCCTCGGCCTACTCGCGGGCCCTGCTGTCGTACTGCCGAACCGGGCTGCGGTGGTGGGGCGGGGCGGTCCGGTCGATCGACGGTGCCGGGCCGGGCCGCCCATCCAAATCTCGGGTGCCGTGGAGAGGCGGGTTCACATGCTGATGCTGCTGCGACCGTTCCTGCGCCGCCGAGCCGGACGTCCGCCGACGCATCGGGTCGGCGTCGGAGTACCGACGAGTCGACCGAGGGGCGGTACCCACCGCTCGGACGCGTACCTTCCGTTGCGGTCGGGGCAGGTGCGAACCCGCACCTTCACGATGCGCCGACACGGTGCGGACCCGGCCGAGGTCGCCGCGTTCCTCGACCGGGTCGCGAACGACCTGGATGCGCTGTACGCGGCGCTGGCCGACAGCCGGGGCGAGGCCGATCGGTTCCGGCTGGCGCTGCGCGACTGGCAGTCGCAGTTGGCTCGTGCGAAGCACCTGTCGTGACCGGGCGGTTTGTGATCCACTTGCCGGTCGCCGCCGCCGACCTGAACCGTGCCAGAATCCTCGCCCGGGTGGCCGGGCGCGCACTGCGATTCGTCGCGCCGATCGAACTGGGCGGCATCACCGTCTCCGCCGAGGACGAGCAGCACGTCCGGCACTGGGTCTTCTGCGACCGTCCGCTCGATGGTGGGCGGCGCTGCGTCCTGCACACGGACCATCGGAGCCCCTGCACGACCCGACTGCCGCGTTGACAGCACAGACGGTTCAGCTCGACAGGGCCCGGCACGCGCGTTGACCAGCGGCGGAGGTTCAGGACGCCAGGCGTTTGAACTGGCCTTCCTCTGCGGGGGTGTGCGCGAACAGCAGCCTGTGCAGGTGCAGCAGAAGTCCCGAGTTCAGTGGCTGCCACGACCGTTGGAACAGGTAGTCCTGGGCGTCCCGGTAGCCGGCGAGTTCCTGCTCGCTGCGAGTGCGGAGGTTGGTGACACGGCCGGCGAGGATGCGGTCGGCCCGTGCGCCGTCGGGGACCACGACACCCTCGATGGCGGACGAGGCGGTGATGCTGGCGACACGTGCCCGGTCGGCCAACTGGCTGAGGAGGCCCGGCAAACTACATAAAGTTCTGACCCGATATGCAGATTAGTAGTTTCTTTGGGTAGTTCCGCAGGGCTCGCGAATGGGGTGGAGTGGCGGATGTCACACCCTCAGGGTTGAGCGGAATAGGCTCAACTCTGGTTCTGTCGGTACCAGTGGACACACCGATCCAGGGGAGCCCATGAACACCGAACGCCTCACCACCAAGAGCCGCGAGACCATCACCGGTGCCGTCGCCCTGGCCAACCAGCGCGGGCACGCCACCGTGGAGCCGTGGCACCTGCTGCTGTCGCTGCTGGACACCGAGGGTTCGACCGCTGCCGGTCTGCTGCGCGCCGTCGGGGCCGACCCCGCCGAGCTGCGCCGGGCCGCCCAGCGAGCGGTCGACGCGCTGCCCGCCGCGCGAGGGTCCAGCATCGCGGAGCCCACCCTGGCCCGCGAGTTCGTCAACGCCATCGGGGCCGCCGAGCAGATCGCCCGGCCGCTCGGCGACGAGTACACCTCCACCGAGCATCTGCTGGCCGGGCTGGCCCGCGTCGGCGGTGCCGTCTCCGGTGCGCTCAAGTCCGCCGGTGCGACCGAGGAGACGCTGGTCGCGGCGTTCCCGACGGTGCGCGGCGGCGACCGTCGGGTCACCACCGCCGACCCGGAGCAGACCTACCAGGCGCTGGCCAAGTACGGCGTCGACCTGACCGCCAGCGCGCGGGACGGCAAGATCGACCCGGTGATCGGGCGGGACTCCGAGATCCGTCGGGTGATCCAGGTGCTGTCCCGGCGTACCAAGAACAACCCGGTGCTGATCGGCGAGCCCGGTGTCGGCAAGACCGCCATCGTCGAGGGCCTGGCCCAGCGGATCGTCGCCGGTGACGTACCCGAGTCGCTGCGCGACAAGAAGCTCGTCTCGCTCGACCTCGGCGCGATGGTCGCCGGTGCGCAGTACCGGGGCCAGTTCGAGGAGCGCCTCAAGTCCGTCCTGGAGGAGATCAAGAACTCCGACGGGCAGGTCATCACGTTCCTCGACGAGCTGCACACGGTGGTCGGCGCGGGCAAGGGCGAGGGCTCGATGGACGCCGGCAACATGCTCAAGCCGATGCTGGCCCGGGGCGAGCTGCGCATGGTCGGCGCGACCACGCTGGACGAGTACCGCGAGCACATCGAGAAGGACCCGGCCCTGGAGCGGCGCTTCCAGCCGGTGCTGGTCGGTGAGCCCACCGTCGAGGACACCATCGGCATCCTGCGTGGGCTCAAGGAGCGCTACGAGGTCCACCACGGTGTACGCATCACCGACGCCGCCCTGGTCGCCGCCGCCGCGCTCTCCGACCGGTACATCACCGACCGCTTCCTGCCGGACAAGGCGATCGACCTGGTCGACGAGTCCGCGTCCCGGCTCCGGATGGAGATCGACTCCCGGCCGGTCGAGGTGGACGAGATCGAGCGGGCGGTCCGCCGGCTGGAGATCGAGGAGATGGCGCTGGCCAAGGAGCCGGACGCCGCCTCCGCCGAGCGCCTGGAACGGCTGCGCAAGGAGCTGGCCGACAAGCGCGAGCAGCTCACCGCGCTCTCCGAGCGGTGGCACCTGGAGAAGAGTCACATCACCAAGCTCTCCACCGCCAAGGAGGAGTTGGAGCGGTTGGGTGGCGAAGCCGAGCGGGCCGAGCGTGACGGCGAGCTGGAACGCGCCGCCGAGCTGCGTTACGGGCGCATCCCTTCCCTTCAGGCCGAGCTGACGAAGGCCGAGGAGGAACTCGCCCGGTTGCAGTCCGCAGGCGCGATGCTCAAGGAGGAGGTCGGCGCGGACGACATCGCCGCGGTCGTCGCCTCCTGGACCGGCATCCCCGCCGGTCGACTGCTGGAGGGGGAGACCGCCAAGCTGCTCCGGATGGAGGATTCGCTGCGCGAGCGCGTCGTCGGCCAGGCCGAGGCGGTCGGCGCGGTCTCCGACGCGGTACGCCGGGCCCGTGCCGGTGTCGCCGACCCGGACCGCCCGACCGGCAGCTTCCTCTTCCTCGGCCCGACGGGTGTGGGCAAGACCGAGCTGGCCAAGGCGCTCGCCGAGTTCCTCTTCGACGACGAGCGGGCGATGGTCCGCATCGACATGAGCGAGTACGGCGAGAAGCACTCGGTGGCCCGTCTGGTCGGCGCTCCGCCCGGCTACGTCGGCTACGAGGAGGGCGGCCAGCTCACCGAGGCGGTGCGCCGCCGGCCGTACTCGGTGATCCTGCTCGACGAGGTGGAGAAGGCCCACCCGGACGTCTTCGACATCCTGCTCCAGGTGCTCGACGACGGTCGGCTCACCGACGGCCAGGGTCGTACCGTCGACTTCCGCAACGCGATCCTGATCCTCACCTCGAACCTCGGTTCGGCGGTGATCAGCGATCTGACCCTCGCCGAGGAGCAGCGCCGGGAGGGCGTCCTCGCGGTGGTCCGGTCGCACTTCAAGCCGGAGTTCCTCAACCGGCTCGATGACATCGTGGTCTTCGCCGCGCTCCAGGGCGACGACCTGCGCTCCATCGTGGACATCCAGTTGGCCCGCCTGCGCAAGCGACTGGCCGACCGTCGGCTCTCGCTGGACGTCACCGACGCCGCGCGGAGCTGGCTCGCCGAGCACGGGTACGACCCGATCTACGGTGCCCGGCCGCTGCGTCGACTGGTCCAGTCGGCGATCGGCGACCAGCTAGCAAAGGCGCTGCTCGCCGGCCAGATCCGCGACGGCGACACGGTGCGGGTGGAGCTCGCCGACGCCAAGGACGGCCTGTCGGTGAGCGCCGCCTGACCCGTACCCACGACGCCGGACCCCGCCGCCGCCCCGTCTCAGCGGGCGGCGGCGGGCCGGCCGGGTGAGGATGGAGACATGTTCGGGATCGGGCGCAAGAAGGACCCGGAGCTGACCGCTGCCGTCACGGCGCTCGCCGCCGCCGACCGCGTCGCGTTCGGCGGGGTCGGGATCGCGGGCGCGACGCTGCCGGAGACCGAGGCCTACCAGCGCGTCGCGGCGATCGCGGCGGATCACCCCGACGAGGTACGCGGGCAGCTCGACCGCCTGCTCACCACCGGCTCCCCGGCGGCCCGGGTGTACGCCGCCACGCTGCTGGAACAGCTCGACCCGGCGGCCGGCCGGACGGCCTGGACCAGGCTGCGTTCCGACCCGGCGGAGGTGGACACCGCCGTCGGTTGCGTGCTGGACCGCACCACGGTCGGCGAGTACGCCGCCCGACGACTCGACGATTCATGATCTGACGGCCGGTCGGCTCCGTCCGATCGGTGCTGCCGAATCTTGTCCGGTCCTCCTACGCTCCGTGCCATGACTGCGACCGCCGAAGATCCGGCCGCCGTACCTCCGCCTCGCCCGCCCCGCCCCGGGACCGTCACCGCGGCCTTCTGGTTGCAGCTCACCATCGCGCTGATCCTCTTCGGACTCGTCGCGCTGATCGTCGTCGAGGCGTTCCAGTGGGACGCCGCGATCGACCGGGCGGCACGCCAGGTGCCGAACGCCGACCCCGACGAGGTACGCGCCGAGCGGGTCAGCAGCGTGACCATGTCGCTGGTCTTCGGCATCCCCGCCCTGGCCCTGGGGCTCTGGATGGCGCTGACCGCAGTCGGCGTCCGCCGGGGCAGCAACGTCGCCCGGGTCATGGTCTTCGCGGCCAGCGGTGCCGAGCTGCTGCTCTGCTTCTTCCAGGCGTGCGCCGGCTTCTTCTTCGTCCCGTTCATCGCGTTCGCCGCCAGCGGGGCGGTCGATGTCGGGGAGGCCCCACCGCCGGACGACGAGTTCTGGCAGGAGTCGGAGTTCTTCGAGGTGCTGTACGGCGAGCCGCGCACCTTCGAGATGGTGTTCTTCCCGCTGGCCGGTCTCGGTGTGCTGACGGTGCTGGCCCTCACCGTGGTGGTCGTGCTGCTGTTGGCGATTCCGCCGGCCAACCGTTGGTTCGTGCCGAAGCCCGAGGCGGCCGTGCCACTGACCGCCGGAGGCGACATCCCGAACGCCTACCTCGCCACCTACCCTCTCCCGACGCCCTATCCCGCACCCGGCTATCCCGTACCCGGCTATCCCGCACCTGGTTATCCGATGCCGCCCGGCTTCCCGGTCCCGCCCGGCCAGCCCGCGCCGTTCGGCGGTCCCGTCCCGACCGGCTACGTCGTGCCCCCCGGCTATCCGGTGCCCCCGGGCTTTCCCGTGCCTCCCGGCTTTCCCGTGCCTCCGGGCTATCCGGTCCCGCCGGGCTATCCCGTGCCCACTGGCCATCCGGTCCCGCCGGGCTACCCGTCGCCGCCCGGTCAGCCCGGTCAGCCCGGTCAGTCCGCACCGGCAGGCGAGCAGGCCGCGTTGTCGGACGGACAACCTGCGCCGTCGGGTGAGCAGGCCGCACCCTCGGCCGCTGACCCGGGCGCCGCTGACCCGGGCGACGGTGACCGGGGCGACCGATCGGCTCCGGATTCGGGCGGGAACGGGCGATAGTCGGCCGGCGACGACTCCACCCGCGCCGGTCACGGCTACCGTCGTCACCGACGTACCTGGGGAGGTGACGGGTGGACGACGTGACGGCGTACCTGGTGATCGCGCTCGGGTGTCTGCTGGCCGCGCTGGCCGTCGTCGCGGTCGTGGCCCGGCGGCGGGGCCGGCGTCGGCCGACGGCCGAGCCCGGCCGGCGTGCCACCAGCGGGCCGAGGACCGATCCGCGTCGCATCGGGGTCGGCGACATCGTCGAGATCGGTGACCTGTCGTACGCGGTGCGCGGATCGATCCGGTTGGTCGAGGGCGAGTGGAGCTGGGCCGAGCACCTGCTCGACGACGACAGCGGGCGGTACCGGCTGTCGGTGGCCGAGAACCCGGAGTTCGAGCTGGTGCTCTGGGAACCCCAGCCGGGGAGGGTGCGGACCGTCGGAGCCCCGGCGGTCGACGCCGCCGGGCGACGGTACGTCTGGCACGAGTCCGGCCAGGCCCGGTACACCGCGACCGGTGTGACCGGACTCGCCCCGAGCGGGACCGTGCGCTACCACGACTATCGGGCACCGGGCGGAGCGCGGCTCACCTTCGAGGCGTACGGCGAGTCGGGCTGGGAGGTCGCCCTCGGCCACCGGTTGGATCCGGGCGACGTGACCGTGTACCCGCAGGGGCGCGGCTCGTGAGAGCAGATCCGGTTCAGCTCGACAGCGACCTACGACGACATCACCGAGGACGGATCTGGGTACACCGCTCCTGAGCCGACGCGCCCGCCCAGACGGCGTCGTGCCGTGCCGGGTTGGCCAGCAGCCGATACGGTGAGTCGCGTTCCACGGAGGGAGAAAGATGGTCGACCCGCAGAACACCCCGGTCCGGCAGCGGCCGGGTGTGGTGACGATATCCACCTACTTGCTGTTGCTCTTCGCGATCTGCCAACTGATCAGTGTGGTCGTCACGCTGGCCACGATCGGCACGGTCCGTGACGTGATGGACGAGGCGTACCGCGGCACGAGTGTCGAAGGAGCGGAGAACCTCGCCGACGTCGCCGTCGTCTTCGGCGTCGCCACCGCCATCTTCCTGCTCGTCGTGGCGCTCGCGTTGTTCGGCCTCGGCCTGCTGAACCTGCGCGGAAAGAACGGTGCCCGGATCGCCACCTGGGTCGTCGGCGGCATCATGCTCTGCTGCACCGGTTTCAGCCTGCTCAGTGGGCTGGCCGGCGGCATGAGCATGCCCGGTGGCGAAACCACCGGCGACATGCCGAGCGCTGACGAGGTCCAGCGCCGGCTGGAGGAGGCGCTGCCCGGCTGGGTCACCCCGGTCAGTCTCCTGCTCGGTGTGATCAGCCTGCTCGCGCTGCTGGCCGCGCTGATCCTGCTGGCGCTGCCGAAGGCGAACGAGTTCTTCCGCAAGCCGACCCAGCAGTGGGAGCCCCCGATGCCCGGCGGCAACTACCCGAGCCAGCCCGGTTACCCGCAGGCGCCCGGCTACCCGGGTGCCTCGCCGCAGTCGGCCGAGCCGGGCTACCCGCCCACTCCCGGTCAGCCGCCCGCCGGTGGCCCTGGTGCGCAGCCTCCGCAGGCCGGCGGTCCGGGACACCCCGGCGATCAGCCGCCGACCGACCGGCCGAACTGACCGCCGGTGAGTTAGGCACGACTGCGACGGTCCCTCCGAGTAGGTTGCAACCCGAACACCTACCGGAGGGACTTGTCGTGTCGTACCCCGAACAGGCGCCGCCGCGTCGGCCGGCCGTGGTCGTGACGGCCGTGGTGGTGCTGGCGGTGATGGCGGTGGGTGCGCTCGGGTACGCCGTGGCCGGCCTGAGCATCGTCGGCGGCACCGGGTCCCGGTTCCGCGCGGCGGCCGTGGGTACGTCGGCCGACTCCGCCCAGGTCGACGCGATGGTGACCCTGCTGCGGGGGGTGGTGGTCGGGGCCGCCGTGCTGAGCGTGCTCGCGGCTCTGCTCCTCGCCGGTCTCGCGGTGGGCCTGATCGGCGGTCGGCCCGCCGCCCGGGTCTCCACCTGGGTGGTCGCCGGGCTCGGGATGCTCCTCGGTTGCTGCGGCATCGGAACCCTCCTGGTCCAACGCGCCACCCCCCTGGACTTCGGCGACGACCAGGCCGCCGCCGAACTCGTCGCCCTGGTGGCGGACGCCTACCCGTCGTGGTGGATTCCGATCACCACGACTCTTTCGGTCGCGCAGGTGCTCGGTTACCTTGTGGTAGCCGTACTGCTGGCGATGCCGTCCGCCCACGCCTGGTTCCGTCGCCGCCCGGTGCCCCCGCACCACCCCCAGCCACCGTCGTACCCGTACCCGCCGAGGTGAGCAGACCAGTGACGCCCGACCAGTCGAGCAGCAAGCGGTGGGCGTTGGTCACCGGGGCGACGGCGGGGATCGGGGCGGCCTTCGCCGATCGGCTCGCTTCCGACGGATGGCACCTGGTGCTGGTCGCCCGGGACGCTGAGCGACTCGCCGCGCAGGCCGCCGAGCTGACCGGCCGGTACGGCGTCGAGACCGAGACCGTGCCGGCCGACCTGTCCACCGACGACGGCTGTGCCGAGGTGGAGCGACGGCTCGCCGCCGCCCCGCCGGTGGGGCTTCTGGTCAACAACGCGGGGATCAGTCTGAACAAGCCGTTCCTCAGGTCGAGCCTTGAGGACGAGACCCGACTGCTCCGGCTCAACGTGCACGCGGTGATGCGATTGACACTCGCTGCGCTGCGTACGATGACCGAACGACGGGATGGGGCAGTGATTAATGTCTCTTCCGTCGCTGGTTTCGGTGCGATCATGCCGGGATCGACGTACTCCGCCAGCAAGGCGTGGGTCACGAACTTCAGCGAGTCCGTCGGCCAGTCCGCCCGCCCCTTCGGCGTACGCGTGATGGCGCTCTGTCCCGGCTACACGCGGACCGAATTCCACCAGCGAGCCGGCATCGACATGTCGAAAACTCCCGAGTGGTTGTGGCTCAGCGCGCCCGACGTGGTCGCGGAAGCCTTGCGTGACCTGCGAAAAGGCAAGTTGGTCAGCGTTCCATCGTGGAAATACAAACTTGCCGTAGCCGGTCTGCGGCACGCCCCACGCGGATTGCTGGACCGGGTCGCCCGGGACACCCGTGGGCGCATCGGCCGCGATCGCGGTTGACCGCCGCACGTCGTCGACCGGTACGGCGGCGGCGAGCGCGACATCACCCGATCCGAACCGCCGATCGACGTAGCGTAGTCGGACATCGCCACTCATCTGTCCCCCGGAAGGGTTGCCCCGGGTGGCCCGTCCACCCGGCACACAGACTTGCGCAGTACCCTCTATCGCCATGGGGGACCACGACGACCTGCGTAAATTCATCTCCGACCTGGCTGTGGTCCACGGTCGGGTAGTGCTCTCCTCCGGGCAGGAGGCCGACTGGTACGTCGATCTGCGTCGCATCACGCTCCATAACCGGGCGGCCCCTTTGGTCGGTCGGGTGATGCGAGAGTTGACCGCCGACTGGTCGTACGACGCAGTCGGTGGCCTGACATTGGGCGCCGACCCGATCGCCATGTCGATGCTGCACGCGACCGGCCGTCCGTTGGACGCGTTCGTGGTGCGGAAAGCGGGCAAGGCGCACGGGTTGCAACGCCGAATCGAAGGTCCCGACGTGTCCGGACGTCGGGTGCTGGCGGTGGAGGACACCTCCACCACCGGCGGAAGTGTGATGACCGCCGTCGAGGCCCTTCGCGAGGCCGGGGCCGACGTGGTGGGGGTGGCGGTTATCGTTGATCGTGGCGCCGGCGACGCGGTGCGAGCCGCCGGACTGCCCTATCGGGCGGCCTATACGTTGGCTGACCTCGGCCTTGTGGCGTAAAAGTCTGCCGATTCGGATCTGCTGATATGCAGCCGGATCGATGCTGCTGGTGGAAGGATGGAATACGTGGGAACTGCGTTGGCCGAAATGACTATGCCTCAGATCTCGCCGCTTGCCGGCGAGCCGATCGAACGCGCCGACGCCGAGCGGCTGGCAGGGGTCCTCAAGGCCCTTGCCGACCCCGCCCGGCTGCGGCTGCTCAGCCTGATCCAGTCGGCGCCCGAGGGTGAGGCGTGCGTGTGCGACTTGACCGCACCGCTCGGACTCTCCCAGCCGACCGTCAGCCACCACCTGCGTATCCTCACCGAGGCCGGCTTGCTGGAGCGGGAGAAGCGCGGTGTGTGGGCCTACTACCGGCTGGTCCCGAGCGCGATCGCGACGATCGCCGACCTGCTGACTCCGCCGCGGAAGCGGGCCACCAAGAAGGCTCGCTGAACCGAAACCGCTTGGTGGCCGCCCAGCCGGGCAGCCACCAAGCGGTGGACGTCAGCGCACCTGCGTCGGCTCGTACGCCTCGGTGAGCGCCTGGGCGGCCCGGTTCACCCGGCGCCGCTCGGCGATCACCATGGCCAGGACCACGGCGAAGCCCAGCAGGAACAGCGCGGTGATGGCCAGGATGCCGTCGCCGGGCGCCTGCAGGGTCCGGTCCTCGGACTGCCATGGCCACAGCGAGCGCAGGCTGCCGATTAGCGCGCCGGACATCACCGCCAGAGTCATCCGGCGATGCTTGTCCAGCAGCCACTGGAGCAGCTTGACGAAGAGCGACAGGCCGATGACCATGCCGGTGGCGAAGATCGCGAGGTAGCCCCAGTCTCGGTCGTTGAGGGCGGCGATGGTCGGTTCGTAGAGACCGACGGTCAGCAGCAGGAACGATCCGGAGACGCCGGGCATCACCAGCGCGCAGACCGCCACCGCCGCCGCGATCAGCAGGATCATCGGGCGTGGTTCGAGGGTGGCCTGTGGCAGGCCGGTGAGCGCGAACGCGGCCGCCGCGGCGATCACCAGGCCGACCACCTCGCGCCGCCGCCACGGCTTGCCGACCATCGAGACCGGCACCAGCACCGAGGCGAGCACCAGGCCGAGGAAGAGGCCACGGGTGTGTTCGGGGTAGCCGGTCAGTAACGGCTCCAGCAGCTTCGCGGCGAGCAGCAGGCCGGGCACCATCCCGATCATCAACGGGATCACCACGTCCCAGTGGGCCTGCCGCATCTGGTGTCCCGCCCGCGTCCAGCCACGCCCCCGAGGTACGTCCGACGCTGCGTACCGGACGGCGTTCACCACGTGGCCGGCGGACACGATCAGCCGTTCGTACACCCCGGTGACCAGCGCGATGGTGCCACCGCTGACCCCCGGCACGGCCTCCGCCACGCCGATGGCCCCACCGCGCAGGACATGGCCTACCCGTTCGCCCAATGCCATTAAGAATCGGTCTCCTGCCTCGCTCGCCCGGTCGCCTGGGTGGCGCCCGCCACGGCCGCCCAGGTTACCGGGGCCGCGAGCGGCGCCCTGGTGGCGTCAGAGGCGGGGGTCCACCGGCTCGGACTCGCACGCCAGGATCGCGAACACCAACTCGTGCCGACGCCACAGCGGAGCGCCGTCGACCAACGCGTCCAACGCGGCCAGTCCGAGCCCGTGCTCCCGCAGCGCCATCCCGCGTTTGCGTCCCAGGGACCGCTTGCGCAGCGCGGCCAACTCCGCCGGCTCGGTGTAGCCGGGACCGTAGATGATCCGCAGGTACTCCCGTCCCCGGCACTTGATGCCCGGCTGGAGCAGCGAGCCCCGCTCGCTGCGGGCCGCCGGACCGGCGTACGGCTTGACCACCATGCCCTCGCCACCGGCCTCGGTCAGCTCCAGCCACCAGCGGGTCGCGGCCTGCACCGCGTCCGCGTCGCCGAGGTCGACCACCTGGCGTCGGGTCGGGGTGAAGAACTCCGGGTCCGCCGCGCAGAGTCGGTCGGCCTGGGCCAGGTGCCAGCCGTGGTCGCGGTCGGCGTACCCGGCAGAACCACCGGCCAGCACCGCGAACGGGGCCAGCGTCACCCCGCGCAGTCCGTCGGTCGGCCCCACGTACGCCCGGTAGGCGGACGTGTAGGCGAGCACGTCGTCCAGGCGACGGGCGGTCCGGTCGCGCAGCGCGGTCACGTCCAGCCCACGCGCGGCGGCGGCGTCCACCGCGGCCAGTGTCGCCGGCAGGGCGGCCCGGCCGGCGGCACCCACCCCGGCGTACTGCTCCCGGATCAGGCCACCGGCCTTGGCCGACCAGGGCAGCAGCTCACAGTCGAGCAACAGCCAGTCGGTCTCCAACTCCGCCCACAGCCCGGCGGCGGTCACCGCTGCGCGGACCCGGTCGAGCAGTTCGGTGTCCAGCGGACCGCCGAAGAACGGCCGTCCGGTGCGGGTGTGGACGATCCCGCCGCCCGGCCCGAACGGGCCGCCGTCCGGCTCCCGGCAGACCAGCACCACCGCGCGGGAGCCCATGTGCTTCTCCTCGCAGACCACCCGGTCCACCCCGGCCGCCCGGTAGTCGGCGAACGCCTCCGTCGGGTGTTCCAGGTAGCCGTCGACGCGGGACGTCGAGCACGGTGCCATGGTCGGCGGCAACCAGGCCAGCCAGCGCGGGTCGACCGCGAAGCGGCTCATCACCTCCAACGCGGCCGCGGCGTTCTCCGCCGGCACCGTCAACGAGCCGTACGTGTGCTCCACGTGCCGCCGCCCGGTCACGTCGGTCAGCTCCAGCACCGCGTCCGGGCGGGACGGGGCGGCGACGAGCGGGCGCACCGGGGCGTACCACTCGCGTTCTGCCGGCACCGAGACCAGCTCGCGCTCCGGGTAGCGCAGCGCGGTCAGCCGCCCTCCGAAGACGCACCCGGTGTCGATGCAGATGGTGTTGTTGATCCACTCCGGCTCGGGCGTGGGGGTGTGGCCGTAGACGACGGTGGCCGCACCCCGGTACTCGCGGGCCCACGGGTAGCGCACCGGCAGGCCGTACTCGTCGGTCTCGCCGGTCGTCTCGCCGTACAGCGCGAAGGCGCGTACCCGGCCGGAGGCCCGGCCCTGGTACTCCTCCTTGAGCCCGGCGTGCGCGACCACCAGCCGGCCGCCGTCGAGCAGGTAGTGGCTGACCAGCCCGTCGACGAAGGTGGCCACCTCGGCGGTGAACTCGGCCGGCTCGGCCGCCAACTGGTCCAGCGTCTCGGCCAGGCCGTGCGCCACCTTCACGTTGCGCCCGCGCAGCTTGCGCAGCAGCTTCTGCTCGTGGTTGCCGGGTACGCAGAGCGCGTGCCCGGCCGCGACCATCCCCATCACCAGACGGAGTACCCCGGGCGAGTCCGGGCCGCGGTCCACCAGGTCACCGACGAACACGGCGGTACGCCCCGACGGGTGGGTCGCGTCCACCGCGCGGCCCGCCTCGTCGTGGTGCAGTCGCCAGCCCAGCCGGAGCAGCAGCGTCTCCAGTTCGGCCCGACAGCCGTGCACGTCACCGACGATGTCGAACGGCCCGGTCAGCTCGCGCCGGTCGTTGAACATCCGCTCGTACCGGATCTCGGCGCGGTCGATCTCGTCGGTCCCGCGCAGGACGTGCACCTTGCGGAAGCCCTCCCGGGCCAACTGGCCGTAGCCGCGACGCAGGTCGCGGGACATCCGGGCGAGCACCTGCCGACCGAAGGTGCGGTCGCTGCGCGCCTCGGTACGCTCCCAGGCCAGCGCCTCCGGCACGTCGAGCACGATCGCGACCGGCAGCACGTCGTGTTCCCGGGCGACCCGGACCAGGGCGGCCCGGGCGTGCGGCTGAAGGTTGGTGGCGTCGACCACGGTGAGCCGGCCGGCGCGCAGTCGCTTGGCGGCCACGTAGTGCAGCGCGTCGAAGGCGTCGGCGGAGGCCGACTGGTCGTTCTCGTCGTCGGCGACCATCGCCCGGAACGCGTCGGAGGAGAGCACCTGGCTGGGCGCGAAGTGCCGACCGGCGAACGTCGACTTGCCGGAGCCCGAGACTCCGACGAGCGCCACCAGGGCCAGCTCGGGAATGTCCAGGACGCTCATCACCACTCCTGCTCATTGGAGTAAGGAAGGGCACCTTATTAACGCCTCCGGTAGAGCAAGGGCCCCTTATTAACAGTCAGATCCGGGTGAACACGGCGAGTTGAGTGGGTGCGCCCACCTCCGGGTCGTCGTCGCCGACACCGGACGAGGCAGCCGTGTAGCCGTACGTCGCGCAGATCCGGCGTACCCAGTCGGCGAACTCGGCGCGGGACCACTCGAAGCGGTGGTCGGGATGCCGGAAGGCACCCGGCGGCAACCCCTCGTACCGCACGTTGTGCTCGACGTTCGGCGTGGTCACCACGACCGTCGCCGGTCGGGCGTACCCGAACACGCTGTCCTCCAGCGCCGGCAACCGAGGCGGATCGACGTGCTCGACCACCTCCATCAGCACCGCCGCGTCGTACCCGCGCAGCCGGTCGTCCCGGTAGGTCAACGCGGACTGCCGCAACGCCACCCGGTCACGCTGACGCTCCGGCAGCCGGTCCAGCCGCAGCCGCCGGACGGCCGACGCGAGCGCCTGGGCGGAGACGTCGGTGCCGACGATCTCGGTGAACCGGCGGTCCCCGATCAGCGTGGCCAGCAACGCGCCGCCGCCGCAGCCCAGGTCCAGCACCCGATGCGCCCCGGACTCCACCAGCGCCGCGTGCACCGCCGTCCGGCGTCGCGCGGCCAACGACGCCCGGTTTCCGGCCCGGTGGGCAGACACGTCATCCGCGTCGTCCTCCACCGCCGGCTCGTCGGCGGGCCGCAGGGCGGCCAGCCGCTCCAACGCCGCACCGGCCAGCGCCCGCTGGTGCGCCAGATAGCGGCGGACGATCAGCGCCCGCTCCGGGTGCTCACCGAGCCAGCCCGCACCCGCCCGCAGCAGCTTGTCGACCTCGTCCGGGGCCACCCAGTAGTGCTTCGCGTCGTCCAGCACGGGCAGCAGGACGTACAGGTGGTTGAGCGCGTCGGCCACCCGCAGCGTGCCGGTGAGGGTCAGATCGACGTACCGGCTGTCGCCCCACTCCGGGAACTCCTCGTCGAGCGGGACGGCGGTCGCGGTGACGGCCCACCCGAGTGGAGAGAAGAGGCGTACGGCCACGTCGGCACCGCCCCGGCAGCGCAGCACCGGCACCCGTACCTCCAGCGGGATGGCCGTACCCGCCAACTCCGGGCGGTCCCGCGACTCGCCGCGCAGCGCCGACCGGAACACCCGCGACAGCGCCGAGGCGAGCAGGCTGGACGCGGCGTACTGCCGGTCGTTGACGTACCGCCCGAGGGTGAAGGTCTCCGGCGCGGTGGCCGAGTGCCGACCCCGACCCCGACCCTGCGCGGCCAGCTTCGCCGGGTCGACGTCGAGCAGCAGCGCGGCGGTGCAGCGCCGCTCGTCGGCCTCGGGATAGAAGACGTGCGCGGTGCCGACGGGCACGTCGAAGGCGTGCGTCCGGTCGGGGTGCTTGACCAGCAGGTGCCCCAGGTCGGTCGCGGGGTGGTGCGTGGTGGTCAGGGTGAGCAGCACGCGGTTCATCGTGCCAGGTTCGTCGATCTTGCGCTGTTTGGTTTTTGGGGGTGGTTGCGGTGGGGGTTTCCGGGGAGCCCCACCCGCTCCGGGCGGTCAGGCTTGATCCCTGCGCAGGTGGGGCTCCCCGGAAACCTGACGTGCGCACGCGCCGTCGGAGGACGAGAGGGGGGCGTGCTGCTCAGTGGGAGCTTGCAGGCGGGCTGCTGCTCGGTGGGAGCTTGCAGGGTGGGCTGCTGCTCAGCGGGAAGTCTCGGGGGAGGGGAGGTGCGGGAGGGTCAGCGGTAGTCGTCTTCGTCGGGGGCTACTACCCGGGCCTGCTCCATGGCGTCCCAGTCGTCGACCTCCAGGCCGCGGTGCGGTTCGTCCTCGACCTCTGCGGGGTTGACCACCGTGGCCTGCTCGACCGCGTCGGCCGGCTCGGCCTCCAGGTCGCGTTCGTCAGCGCTGAGGTGGTCGCCGGGGGCGAAGTCCTCGCCGGGCTGGCCCATTCGGTGCCTCCGGGATGTCGGTGGACGGTACCCGCTCCACGGTACGGGCTGTGCCGGTGTCGCGCTGGGAACCGGCACGCCACCCGGCGGGGCGAAGGGTACGCCGGAGGTGCGGCCCAGTCGGGCGAATCGCCCCACCGGCGGCTCGCCCCGGTGCCAGGATGGTCCCGTGGGCTTCCTCATCCGGCTGGTGACGACCGCCGTCGCGCTGTGGATCACCACTCTGATCGTGCCCGGGGTCGAGGTGACCGGGCGGACCGGCTACGACACCGTGTTCACCCTGCTGATCGTGGCGCTGATCTTCGGCGTGGTCAACGCGGTGCTCAAGCCGTTGATCAAGGTGGTGGGCTGCGTCTTCTATCTGTTGACCCTGGGCCTGTTCGCGCTGGTGGTCAACGCGCTGTTGTTCCTGCTGACGGACTGGATCGCCGGCACCCTCCGCCTGCCGTTCCACGTGGACGGCTTCTGGCCCGCCTTCTGGGGAGCCATCGTGATGGCGGTGGCCACCTGGCTGATCAGTGTCGTGGTGCCGGACCGCGCGGACCGTCGGTGAGTCGCCCGGCACCGGGCCGGTTGTGCCGGGCCGGTCCAGCTACGGGATACTTCCCGCGTAGGACAGCGCGGTCCGGCGCACCAATGGAGATCAGGCGGCCATCCGGCCGACCGCCAACGGAGTTTCGCGCGGCTGCCCGGCCGACCGTCGACAGGCGGCCGATCGGCCGGCGCAAGAAGAGCGGCGGCCGCACGGCCGTCAGCGGCAAGTAAGGAGCGTTCGACATGCCCATCGCTTCCCCCGAGGCTTACGCCGAGATGCTGGACCGCGCCAAGGCCGGCCGGTACGCGTACCCGGCGATCAACGTGACGTCGTCGCAGACGCTCAACGCGGCGCTCAAGGGCTTCGCCGACGCGGAGAGCGACGGCATCATCCAGGTCTCCACCGGTGGCGCCGAGTACCTCTCCGGCCCGTCGGTGAAGGACATGGTCACCGGCGCGGTGGCGTTCGCCGCGTACGCGCACGAGGTGGCCAAGAAGTACCCGGTCAACATCGCGCTGCACACCGACCACTGCCCGAAGGACAAGCTGGACAAGTTCGTCCGGCCGCTCATGGCCATCTCGCAGGAGCGGGTCAAGAACGGCCAGGAGCCGCTCTTCCAGTCGCACATGTGGGACGGCTCGGCCGTGCCGGTCGCGGAGAACCTGGAGATCGCCGAGCAGCTTCTCGCCGAGGCCGCCAAGGGCAAGATCGTCCTGGAGATCGAGGTCGGCGTCGTCGGCGGTGAAGAGGACGGCGTCGAGAACGCGATCAACGACAAGCTCTACACCACGGTCGAGGACGGTCTCGCCATGGTCGAGGCGCTCGGCCTGGGTGAGAAGGGCCGCTACATGGCCGCCCTGACCTTCGGCAACGTGCACGGTGTCTACAAGCCGGGCAACGTCAAGCTGCGGCCCGAGGTGCTGAAGCAGATCCAGGACGCCGTCGGTGCCAAGTACGGCAAGGACAAGCCGCTCAGCCTGGTCTTCCACGGTGGATCCGGATCGCTGCTCTCCGAGATCCGCGAGTCGCTGGACTACGGCGTGGTGAAGATGAACATCGACACCGACACCCAGTACACCTTCTCCCGTCCGGTGGCGGACCACATGTTCCGCAACTACGACGGCGTACTCAAGGTCGACGGCGAGGTCGGCAACAAGAAGCTGTACGACCCCCGGGTGTGGGGCAAGGCCGCCGAGGCCGGCATGGCCGCCCGGGTCGCGGAGGCCTGCGAGCACCTGCGCTCGACCGGCACCACGATGACCAAGTGACGTCCTGACGTCGCCGCCGACGGCGGCCGGTTCCTCCCACGGAGCCGGCCGCCGTCGTGTTTCTGGGCTTCGCGTGTAAGGAGGGGACCCCTACTAACGCCTGGTGTATAGCAGGGGTCCCCTCCTTTCACCACAGGAGGTCGCTCAGGACGACGAGCGCAGGAGCAGGCGGACCGCCTCGTGCACGTCGTCGGTGAGGTGCACGGTGCCGGACAGGTCGCCGAAGGGTGACGTGGCCAGCAGCGGCCTCAGCAGCGACTCCACCGGCAGTTCGGTCGTCCAGTACTCGCGGTCCAGGAACACGTACGCCCCGCTGGCCCCGTCCGTGCCGTAGTAGGTCTTGGTGGCCGCCTGGAACACCTCCTGCACGGTGCCTGCCCGACCGGGCGCGAAGACGATCCCGCCCCGGGCCAGCCGCAGGATGGTGTCCTCGCGGATGGCGTTCGAGAAGTACTTGGCGATCCGGCCGGCGAACAGGTTCGCCGGTTCGTGGCCGTAGAGCCAGGTCGGCACGGCCAGCCCGCCACAGTTGGCCCAGTCCAGGTCGCCGGTGGTCAGCGCGGCCGAGTCGGCCCGGTACGCGACGGCCGGCTCCGCGCCGTCCTCCGGTGGCGTGACCGAGCGACCGAACAACTCCCGGACCCGCAGCGCCGCCGCCGTGTAGCGGTCGTGGTCGGTGAAGTCTGGTGCGGTGGCGAGCAGGTCGATGGCGGCGGTCAGGTCCTCGGCCGGTCGGGTCGACAGGTACGCGCCCAGGTTGGCGGCCTCCATCACACCCGGGCCGCCGCCGGTCACCACCAGGCGGTGGGCCCGCGCCAGCTCCCAGCCCAGGACTGCGGCCGTCCGGTACGGCGCGCTGCCCCGGCGTACCGCGTGCCCGCCCATCACCCCGACCACGGACTGCGGCCCGTGCGTGGTCAGCCAGGCCCGGGTGGCGTCGGCCAGCGCGTTGTCCACGCCGTGGTCGTGCAGCCGCTGGCCGAGCGCCTCGCGTACGTCGGGCAGCGCCCCGCCGTGCGCCCGGAAGTGCGCGTACACGCGGCTGTCGTACATCGCCTCGAAGCCGCCCTCGGTGAAGCCGGCGGCCAGTTCCTCGGGGGTGTAGAGGTGCGGCGGCTGGGTCGGGTACGGCAGGCCGGAGAAGGGCGGCACCACGTTCGCGCCCCGTCGGACCAGATCGGCGCCGACCTGCCGGGAGGCGAAGCGGCAGCCGACGAAGAGGGTTCCGGCGACCTCGATGTCGCGCAGGTCGGGGACCGGGTCCAGGTCCAGCCGGAGCCCCTGGACGGTCAGCCCGACCAGGGTTCCGTCGGCGAGCCGCCGATCGAGTTCGGCCCGGGTCTGGATCTCGTTCAACCAGGTGTGCGGCTCGATGACGTCCGCAGGGGGTGGGGTCGGCACCCGGCCATCCTGCCCGGTTGCCGCAACCGTGCCCGAGCTGGCCCCGATCCGGTGAGAAAAGGGGGCGGGAGCCCGGCGGCCTGGCCGAGCTCCCGCAACTCCGGTTCCTGGGGAGGCTCCGGACTTTTAGTTGTAGTGGAAAGGACCCGGCGGCGGCATGGGCCGCAGGCGTGACGGACCTCTCGGCCGTTCAGCCAGTCGGCTCGCCGGACCCCCTCGCGGGCCCTGGACGGAAGCGGGTTGAATGGGACGATGCAGAACCTCTTGCCGGAGCCCCCGGCCACGCTCCTGCCCGCACACGACGAGGCCGACTCCACGCTGGCCACGGCCGAGCAGGACGGCGGCGACGAGGCGTTGGCCGCGGTGGCCGCCCGGTTCCCGACGCACAGCGCCGCCTGGGCCGCGTTGGCCGCCCGCGCTCTCGCCGAGGGCCAGGTCGTCGCCGCGTACGCGTACGCCCGCACCGGTTACCACCGGGGACTCGACCAGTTGCGCCGCAGCGGCTGGAAGGGGCACGGGCCGGTGCCCTGGTCGCACGAGCCGAACCGGGGCTTCCTGCGCTGCCTCTATGTGCTGTCCCGCGCCGCCGACGCGATCGGTGAGGCGGACGAGGCCGCCCGTTGTGCCCAGTTCCTCCGCGACTGTGACCCGGCTGCCGCCGACGCGCTGGCCAGTAACTGACCGTCCGCCGAGCCGCCGGCTCGGAGCAGGTGCTCCGTGGGCCGGCGGTTCGACGTGACGCCCACCGCCGAGACTGCGCGGCCGGGGTCTGGAGCGGTCTAGAGCCCCTCGGCGACCGAGGCGGCGATCTTGAGCCAGGCGTCCCGGGTCGCCGACGAGAGCTGGGCGTACCGGATCGGCTCGCCGGTGTCGATGAGCCGCTCGTACGGAGCCAGCAGCACGCCCCGGGTACGCGCGGCGAAGTGCTCCTGGATCGCGGGCAGGTCGATCTCCTTGCGGGACGGCGGCATGGAGACCACTGTGACCGCCTGCCGGACCAGCCGTTGCCGACCGCTCTGCTCCAGGTGGTCGAGCATCCGGGCGGCGGTCTCGGCCGAGTCGTTACGGGCCGACATGGTGACCACCAGTTGGTCGGTCGCGTCCATCGCGGCCTGCCAGTTCTGCGCCCGTACGTTGTTGCCGGTATCCACGAAGATCAGCTTGTAGAACCGGCTGACCACCTCTCGGATCTCGCCGAAGGCCGAGGCGGTGAGCATCTCGCCGCCGGTGGCCGACTCGTCGGAGGCGAGGACGTCGAACATCCCCTCGCCCTGCGAACGGACGTACTGCGACAGGTCACCGACCCGCCCGTGCGCTCCGTGGAACTGCCCCAGGTCGCGTAGCAGGTCCCGCACCGTACGCGAGTGGAAGTCCTGCTGGGCACGCATGCCGAGGGTGCCCTGGGTCTCGTTGTTGTCCCAGGCCAGCACGTACCCGCCGCGCTTCTGACCGAACGTCATCGCGAGCAGCAGGATGGCGACGGTCTTGCCCGCCCCACCCTTCGGGTTGACCACGGTCACCTGCCGGAGTCCGCCGAAGTTGCGGCGGACCGTCTCGATGTCCCGCTTGAGTTCCAGTTCCTGCCGGCCGGGCGGCAGTTTCACCAGGCCGGTGCGGTTCACCACCGCCCGTACGCCCATCGTGGCGACCGGGTCGGCGGGACGGACCTGCCGCCGTCGGGCGAAGTCCTCGGCGGTGGGCGGGACGCCCGGCTCGGCCGGGTTCCAGGCCGGATCCGGGTAGCCGACGGGCGTCGGGTTCGCGGCCGGGTGGGGCAGTTGCGGTGCCGGGGGTGCCGCCGTCGGCGGTGGCGCGCCCTGCTGCCAGGGCGCCGGGTTCCAGGCCGGCTGCGGCGGGAACGGGCCGGGCGGAGAGTCCGCCTGGTGCGGCGCCGGGTACCCCGGGCCGTCCGGCTGGTGCGGAGGCGGGTACGCCGAGCCGTCCGGCTGTGGCGGGACCGCGCCAGGCTGGGGCGGCAGCGAACCAGCCTGCGGTGGCACTGCTCCGGGCTGGGGCGGCACTGCACCGGGCTGGGGCGGCACTGCTCCGGGCTGGGGCGGGAACATGCCGGGCTGGGGCGGCGGCATGGGCACGCCGTGCTGCGGCACGGGCGGCACCGCCGCGCCCTGGTGCTCGGGGAGCGGGCCGACATGCGGCATCGGGATCGAGTCACGGTGCGGCGGCGGCACCGGGGTGCCGTGCTGCGGTGCCGGCACGGGGTACGTCCCGGCCTGCGGCGGCACCGGCCGACCGGGCCCGGCTGCCGACGGCACCGGCGGGAGCGGCTGCACGCCGGTGGCCCAACCGGGACGTGGCGCACGGTCAACGGTCCCGGACGGGTCGCTGCCCTCCGGCGAGCCTGCGGTGGGGCGCTGCGGTGGTTGCGCCCAGGGCGACTTCGTCGACGGCCGAACCGGCGGCGGGCCGTCGCCGTCGCCGTCGAGGTGGTCGCCACCGCTCGCCGAGGTCTCCGCCGTCGCCGCCTCGGGTCCGCCGTCCGGGTCCGGCCCACCGGCGGCGGCCGGGTCGGAGTCGGTGGCGGGACGCGGGCCGGGAACGGCCGCCGCACCAGCGTTGCCGGGCGTGTCGTCGCGCGGAGGCGCGAGCGAGGTCGGCCGGTCGAGAGTGAACGGCAGGTCCAGGTCGACCCGGCCGTGCTCCGGCTGCGGCGTCGGCGCGGGTGCCCAGCCGGTGGGCGGCGGCACACTCGCCCGTCCGCCGACCACGGGCGGTGGCACACTCGCCTGCCCGCTGGCCACGGGCGGCGGCACACTCGGCTGTCCGCCGACGGGCGGCGGCACACTCGGCTGGCCACCGACGGGCGGCGGCGCGGGCGCCCATCCGGGACCCGTCGTCCCCGCCTCGCCGCCGACACCGGCGGTCAGCGACGGGTAGTCGGCGGGCGAGGGCGGGCCGCCCGGCTGGCCGGTCGATGACGGATGACCCGGCTGACCGGCGGTCGGCGGCACCGGGTAGGCCGACCGGTCAGGAGCGGACGGCGCGGTGGGCGGCGTCGGCGGGGTCGCCCATGCGGGCGTGCCGAAGCCCTCGACCTGATCCGGCGGCCAGAGTGGTTCGATGTCCCGTTCCGGTGCCCCTTGCTGGCCGGGCACGTGCGCCCGGTCGGCGTTCTCGTCCACCACGGTTCCTCCCCCATTCCCTCTGCCGAGGATAGGCCCACCGGCCGACCTCGGCCGCCGACGCGGGGTGGGGTCAGACGGCCCAGACCGCCCAGGCACCCGACTCGGTCCACCAGGACCGCTTACGGGTCAACTGCCCCTCCACGCCGTCGTCCAGATACGGCAGCGCACCCTCGTCCCGGGGCAACACGGACACCGCCCGGCCCCGGGCCCGGCGCACCTCCAGGCGTACCCGTCGGCGACCCAGCCGCGACCGGGTCACCACCGGGACCGCCACCGCCACCTCGACCAGCCCGTCCGTGGGGTCGGGCGCGGCGAGCAGGGTGACGTCGTCGAGCCGGGCGTACCCGGCGGCGTTGCCGATCGCGCAGGCCAGCAGCGGGTCGTCGCCGTGGGAGAGCACCGCGTCGTCCACCTCCACCCGACCACGCCAGTGCAACGGGCGTCCGTCCTCGGCGGCGGCACCGAGCAGCGCCCCGTCCAGCGTCACCGAGCCGCCGTCGTTGCGCAGCAGGTCCAGTCGGCGGGGCGTGCCGTCGAGCACGGCGGCGGCCACCGCCGCCGGATCACGGGGGAGGCCGAGCTGCGCGGCGAGGTCCCGGTGCGTCGTGCTGCGGGCCGGATCCAGCGGGAGTACGCCGACCGGCGGCAGGTCCGGCACGGTCCGGCCGTCGGCCAGGTCGGCCGGACGACGACTCGGCGGTGGGGCGTACCGCCGGACCAACCGGCGTATCACGGCCCGCAACTGTGCGTCACCGGCGACTGCCACCACGAGACGGATCTTGGAGTCCGGGTCGGGCCAGGTGAGCCCGTCCGGACGCGGCGGCGCGTCCAGTCGGGCCAGCACCTCGTCGATCTCCGCGTCCGAGCGGGCGGTCACCGTCTCGACTCGCGCGCCTCGGGCGGTCAGTGCGTCCGCGCAGGCCAGCACCGGTACGCGCGGAGTCTCGCAGCGTTCCGGGCGGTCCGGGGCAGCCTCGGGCGCTCCGCCACAACAGGCTCCGCCGCTGCCACACCCGGCCCCGGGAGCGTCCCGCTCCGAGCCGAGGGTGAGCAGCACCACGTCGTACACGGGTAGGCCCCTCCTGCCTCTCGGCGCGACCCCTGCCGGTCGTGCCGTCACTACTTGTTAACCTGACACCCCGGGCTCGCTGACCGGTCGCCATCTGGCACCCGAGCCTTCTGGAGGCGAAGAGATGCCAGCGATCGTGCTCATCGGCGCTCAGTGGGGTGACGAGGGCAAGGGCAAGGTTACCGACCAACTGGGTGAGCGGGTCGACTACGTCGTGCGCTACTCCGGCGGCAACAACGCCGGGCACACCGTGATCACCCCTGACGGCCAGAAGTACGCGCTGCACCTCATGCCCTCGGGCGCACTCTCCCCGAACGCCGTGATCGTCATCGGCAACGGCGTGGTGGTCGACCCCAAGGTGCTGCTGACCGAGATCGACGGGCTCGCCGAGCGCGGCGTGGACGTCTCCCGGCTGCGCATCTCCGGCGACGCGCACCTGATCATGCCGCACCACCGGGCGCTGGACCGGGTGGTCGAGCGCTACCTCGGCAGCTCCCGCATCGGCACCACCGGCCGGGGCATCGGCCCCGCGTACGGCGACAAGGTCGCCCGGATGGGCATCCGGGTGCAGGACCTGCTCGACCCGGGCATCTTCCGCAAGAAGCTGGAACTCGCGCTGCGCGAGAAGAACCAGGTGCTGTTCAAGGTCTACAACCGCAAGGCGGGGGACGTCGACGCCACCATCGAGGAGTACCTGGAGTACGCGGAGCGGCTGCGGCCGTACATCGCGGAGACCCGCTCGATGCTCTGGGACGCCCTGGACCGTGGCGACACCGTACTCCTCGAAGGCGCCCAGGCCACCATGCTCGACATGGACCACGGCACGTACCCCTTCGTCACCTCGTCGAACCCGACGGCCGGCGGCGCGTGCGTGGGTGCGGGCATCCCGCCGACCGCGATCACGAAGGTGATCGCGGTGAGCAAGGCGTACACCACCCGGGTCGGTTCGGGTCCGTTCCCGACCGAGCTGTTCGACGACAACGGCGCGCACCTGCGCAAGGTCGGCCACGAGTACGGCACCACCACCGGCCGGGAGCGCCGCTGCGGCTGGTTCGACGCGGTGGTGGCCCGGTACGCCTGCCGCCTCAACGGCGTCACCGACCTGGTCGTCACGAAGCTGGACGTGCTCACCGGCCTGGCCACCGTGCCGATCTGCGTCGGCTACGAGATCAACGGCAAGCGCGTCGACGACATGCCGATGACCCAGACCGACTTCCACCACGCCACGCCGATCTACGAAGAGCACGACGGCTGGTGGGAGGACATCACCAAGGCGCGGACCGAGGACGACCTCCCCGAGAACGCCCGGCGCTACATCGCCCGCATCGAGCAGCTCTGCAACACCCGCGTCAGCGTCGTAGGCGTAGGCCCCGGCCGCGAGGAAAACGTAACCCGCCACCCCCTCCTCCCCTAACCGCTCCCCACCCCACCCACCCCTCTCCGTGTTGATCAAGAAGTTTTGGTCGCGGTGAGGGGCCCCGCGTGACCCAAATCCCTTGATCAACCCCGCTGGCGGCGGAGGTTGTCCACAGAGGGCGGCGGGTTATCCACAGGGGTGGAGGAGTGGGGGGTGTGGGCGGTGGGGTGGGGGGATGGGGGAGACGGGATTCGGGGCGCGAAGCGGTGTGGTGACGGTGGAACAGGCGCTGTCGGCGGGGTTCACCCGGGGGCAGATCCGCCATCTGGTCCGGTCGGGGCGGTGGGTCAGGCTGGCCCGAGGGCGCTTCGCACCGTCCCCCGAATCTGACCCGTTGGCGCTACGACGGGCCCGGATCCGGGCGGCGGTGGACAGTCTGGGGCCGGGGGCGGTGGCCGTAATGGGGACCGCCGCCGAGTTGCACGGGATCGCCGGGCTGCGTGCCGCGTCCGAGATCCACGTCTCGGTGCCGGTGCAGTGCCCGCGCCCGCAGCGGCGTACCGATCCGGAACTCGTCGTACACCAGTTGACGTTGGGTCCGGACGATGTCGACGTGCTGGCCGGTGTGCCGGTCACCACCGCTGTGCGTACCGTCGCCGACGTCATCCTGCGCGCGGACCGGTACCCCGCCGTCTGCGTCCTGGACTCGGCGCTCAACCGGCGGCTGCTCACCGAGGCGGACCTGGCGTCGATCCCCGCTCTGATCGCCGGACGGCGCGGTGCTGTCGCCGCCCGGCGGCACCTCACCGAGACGGACGGCCGGGCCCAGTCGCCGCTGGAGACGCGTGCCCGGCTGCGGTGCGTCGACGGCGGTGTCCCGCCGGACGTACTCCAGGTCGAGGTTCGAGACGAGGACGACTGGCTCCTGGGCGTCGGTGACCTGGGCTGGCGCCGGGCCCGCCTGATCGCCGAGGCGGACGGCAGAGTGCCGCACGACGGACCACAGGCGATCTACGCGGACCGGATGCGACAGAACCGCCTGGTCAACGCCGGCTGGCGCATCCTCCGTTTCACCTGGTCCGACACCCTCCACCCCGACTACATCCCGCAAACCGTCAAACAAGCCCTCCGCACCCCCCACTAACCCCGGCTGCCCACCCCCACCCCCACCCCACCCTCGCCACCCGGTTGATCAAGAAGTTTGAGCGTCGAGACGCCGAAATTGAGACGCGAACTTCTTGATCAACAGGGGCGGCGGGGGCGGTGGGTAGGATGCCGGCTGTGCGTGTTCTGTTGCTGGGTAGTGGTGGACGGGAGCACGCGCTTGCGCTGCGGCTCGCCGAGGATCCGACCGTCGAGCAGGTGATCGCGGCACCGGGGAATCCCGGGATCGCAGGCGTGGCCGAGCTGCGGGAGGTCGTGGCGACGGATCCCGAATCCGTGGCGGGGCTGGCGGTCGAGGTGGCTGCCGACCTGGTCGTGATCGGGCCGGAGGCGCCGCTGGTCGCCGGAGTCGCCGACGCGCTGCGGGCCAAGGGCATCGCGGTGTTCGGTCCGTCGGCCGAGGCGGCGCAGTTGGAGGGCTCCAAGACGTTCGCCAAGGACGTGATGACGGCCGCCGGGGTGCCCACGGCCCGCGCCCACACCTGCACCGGCGAGGCGGGTACGGCCGCTGCCCTGGACGAGTTCGGGCCGCCGTACGTGGTGAAGAACGACGGGCTCGCCGCCGGCAAGGGCGTGGTGGTGACCGAGGACCGCGACGCCGCGCTGCGGCACGCCGCCGAGTGCGGTCGGGTGGTCGTCGAGGAGTACCTGGCCGGGCCGGAGGTCTCGCTGTTCGTGGTGACCGACGGCGAGGCCGCGGTGCCGCTGCTGCCCGCGCAGGACTTCAAGCGGGTCGGTGACGGTGACACCGGCCCGAACACCGGCGGCATGGGTGCCTATGCGCCGCTGCCCTGGGCGCCGTCCGACCTGGTCGACGACGTGATGCGCGACGTCGTGCACCCCACGCTGGCCGAGATGCGGCGTCGGGGCAAGCCCTTCGCCGGCCTGCTCTACGTCGGGCTGGCGATCACCGCCGACGGTCCCCGGGTGATCGAGTTCAACGCCCGCTTCGGTGACCCGGAGACCCAGGTGGTGCTCGCCCTGCTGGAGACGCCACTGGCCGGTCTGCTGCACGCCGCCGCCACCGGCATGCTGGCCGAGCACCCGCCGCTGCGCTGGCACGACGGCGCGGCGGTCACCGTCGTGGTGGCCGCCGAGGGTTACCCGGCCCCGCCGCGTACCGGTGACGTGATCACCGGCGCGGACCGCCCGGGCGTCATCCACGCCGGCACCGCCCGCCGGGCCGCCGACGGTGCCCTGCTCTCCGCCGGCGGCCGCGTCCTCTGCGGTACGGCCACCGGCCCCGACCTGGCCGCCGCGCGCGACGCCGCCTACCAACTGGTACGCGGCATCACGCTCGCCGGGTCGCACCACCGTGGTGACATCGCGTCGTCCGCGATCGACGGCAGGATCACGCTCCCCGCCTGATCCCACCGAACCGGCCCCGGCAGCTCCGGCGGTGTGTCGACCGGCCCGGCGGTGTGTCGACCGGCCCTGGCGGCGTCGCCCAGTCCGGCGGCGTCGGCCGGGCTCGGCGGTGTCGACGGGTCCGGCGGTGTGTCGATCGGGCTCGGCGGCCTCGCCCTGTCCGGCGGCCTCGCCCAGTCCGGTGGCGTCGGCTGGGCTCGGCGGCTTCGACCGGACTGGCGGCCCGACCGGTCGGTCGGCTGTCCGGCCGCCCTGATGGTGCCGTCGGGCGAGCCGCCGCGCCGGACGTCGGTGGCCGAACGGTCGGCGGTTCTGGTCGACGGGCCGCAACGCAACGACCTCCCCGCAGCGTGTTTAGTGGCGAGGGAGGTGGGATGGAAGCCGACGAGTTCGAGACGTTCGTTCGCCGGTCCACTCCGGCGTTGCGCCGGTACGCACGTGCGGTCGCCGCCGACCCGGACCAGGCGGAGGATCTCCTCCAGGAGACCTACGTCCGGGTGGCCGGGGTGTGGCATCGCGTGTTCGCCGACGGCAACCCGTTCGAATACGCCAAGATCACGATGATCCGACTGCACATCGGTCGGCTCCGGACGCTGGTCCGCCGCATCCGGCTCACCCCGGCAGCGTCACCGCTGGCCGCCGACGGTGGGACCGGCAGCAGCACCGAGGTCGGTCTCGGTCGCGTCACCGGGCATGGGTCCGATCGCGTCGACGACGGCTGGTCCGGCGACGGCGTCGAGGACGGCTGGTCCGGCGACGGCGTCGAGGACGGCGACCTGCTGCGTCGACTGCTGGCGGGGTTGCCGCCCGCGCAACGGGCGGTGCTCGTCATGGCGTACCTCGACGATCTGGACGACGCGGCGATTGCCGAGGCGATCGGGCGACGCCCGGCGACCGTCCGGTCGCTGCGGCACCGGGCGCTCGACGCGATCCGCCCGGGTCTGTCGAGCGTCCGTGCCGAAGCCGGTCGGAAGGTGGCGGGATGACCGACGTCCGGGACGCGCTCCGCGAGGTCTGGGACGACGAGCCCGACCGGTACCCGTCCGGTCCGGATCCGCTGCCGGCGGTGCGGGCCCGCCTGCGTCGTCGTCGCCGTCTCCAGGCCGTCGCCGTGGCGCTGGCCTTGTGCACGGTGGTCGGCTTGGGGGTCTTCACCGTGGTGACCGCCGGCCGACCGGCACCCGCGCCGCAGGTCGCGGCACCCGCCGGCCCCGCCGTGCCCGAACTGCGTGGCCTGCCGGCCTATCTGCGACCGGCCGACCCTGCCGAGGCGGTGCTGCGGATGGCCCGCCCGCAGGCGGTGCCGAGCGGCGACCGGGTGGCGTACGAGGGTGCCGGCCCGGTGATCCGGGTGGTCGCGGTCTTCGACTTCGAGGCGGCGCTGGGACTGCCCGGGGTGCCCCGCGAGGTGACCGTGGCGACTGTGGCGCAGGTGTTGGCCACGGACGACGTGGCGACCTCGACGGCGTACCTGTCGGCGTGGCTTCCCGACGGGCGTACCCTGTTCGTCTCCGTGACCGGGGACACGCCGCAGGTCCGTGCGGCGACGCTGGATGCGCTCGTCGAGGCCAACCTGGGCTGATCTTGGCCGGTCAGACCGGGTGGACCGGCCGATCGGCCCTGACCGTGCGGTTGACATCCCGTGTCACGATCATCGTGCCGGTGGCCTGGTCGGGCCGCCGGGTGCGGGGAGGAGGACAAGGTGACCGGCTTTCTGGCCACGGCACTCAGTTTCCCCACCGTGCTGTTCAGCTTCCTGCTCGTGGTCGTCGTCGGCTACTGGCTGCTGGTGCTGACCGGGGTGCTGGATCTGGGCGACGACCTGGACGTCGACGGCGGACCCGGTACGTTCCTCGCCGGGCTCGGGCTCGGTGGCGTACCCAGTGCGATCATCTTCTCCCTGCTCGTCGCGGTGGCCTGGTTCGTCAGCCTGGCCGGTACCGCGCTGCTCGACGGCATCGGGCTCGGCGCCGGCACCCGGATCGCGGTCTCGGTCGGCGTGCTGCTGGCCGCGGCGTTCTGCGCGTACGCGGTGACCCGGCTGATCGCGGTGCCGTTGGGACGTCTCTTCCCGACCGACTCGGACGCCAGCCGGAACACCTTCGTCGGCCGCCTCTGCGTGGTGCGGACCGGTACGGTCACCGCCGACTTCGGTCAGGCCGAGGTGACGGCGGCGGACGGCTCGTCGGCGGTGGTGCAGGTCCGGCAGCCGGGCGACGAGAAGATGACGGCCGGCAGTTCCGCGTTGATCTACGACTACGACACCGAGGGTGAGTTCTTCTGGGTGATGCCCGCCGGGCCCACCTTCGACCCCCTGAGACATGCCCCCGAGTAATCGCCCCTGGTGAGTCCGCTTCCGCGCGGATCACCCCGACCTCATCCGAGGCGGCCGGTGCGAACCCCCTTCGTCCGGCCCGTCCGCCATGCTGCCCCTGACATCCCTCGAAAGGAGGATGCGCGGCGTCCCGCCCCGGCCCCGCCGCCGGCTGCCGCCGTCCGCGCGCCCAATCATGGAAGTGATCACCACCGGAATCGGTGTACTCCTCGCCGTCGTCCTGCTCGTCGCGCTCGGCGTGGTGTTCATGGTCAGTCGGCTGTTCCGCAAGGTCGAGCAGGGCAAGGCACTGATCATCTCCAAGATCCGGCGGGTCGACGTGACCTTCACCGGCGCGGTGGTGATGCCCGTACTGCACAAGGCCGAGGTCATGGACATCTCGGTCAAGACGATCGACATCGAACGGACCGGTAACGAGGGTCTGATCTGCCGCGACAACATCCGGGCCGACATCCGGATCACCTTCTTCGTTCGCGTGAACAAGACGAACGAGGACGTCATCAAGGTGGCGCAGGCGATCGGCACCGCGCGGGCCAGCGACCGGGAGACCCTCCAGGAGCTGTTCAACGCGAAGTTCTCCGAGGCGCTGAAGACGGTCGGCAAGCAGCTCGACTTCGTCGACCTCTACACCAAGCGTGACGAGTTCCGCGACCAGATCATCCGGGTCATCGGCACCGACCTCAACGGCTACAGCCTGGAGGACGCGGCGATCGACTTCCTCGAGCAGACGCCGATGTCGCAGCTCGACCCGAAGAACATCCTCGACGCGCAGGGCATCCGGAAGATCACCGAGCTGACCACGCAGGAGCACGTCCGGACCAACGAGTTCCGGCGCAGCGAGGAGAAGGAGATCACCCGCCAGAACGTGGACGCCAAGGAGGCGATCCTCGAACTGGAGCGGCGGCAGGCCGACGCCGAGGCCAAGCAGCAGCGCGAGATCGAGACCGTGCGGGCCCGCGAGCAGGCCGAGACCACCCGGGTACGCGCCGAGGAGCGGCTGCGGGCCGAGACGGCGAACATCCGCACCGACGAGCAGTTGGGCATCCAGCACGAGAACCGGGCTCGGGAGATCGCGGTCGCGGAGAAGAACCGCGAGCGGGTCATCGCCATCGAGACCGAGCGGATCGAGAAGGACCGCATGCTGGAGGTGATCGGCCGGGAGCGGGAGACCGAGCTGAGCACGATCGCCAAGGACAAGGAGGTGGAGGCCGAGAAGCGGGCCATCGCCGAGGTCGTCCGGGAGCGGATCGCGGTGGAGAAGACCGTGGCCGAGCAGGAAGAGAACATCAAGCGGCTGCGCGTGGTCGAGGAGGCCGAGCGGACCCGCCAGGCGCTGGTCATCCAGGCCGAGGCCGAGGCGCAGGAGAGCCTGGTCAAGGACATCAAGGCGGCGGAGGCCGCCGAGGCGGCGGCGAAGCACAAGGCCCGCGAGGAACTGGTGCTGGCCGAGGCCCGGCAGCAGGCAGCGGAGCTGGACACCCGGGCGAAGATCCGGCTGGCCGAGGGCATCCAGGCCGAGTCGGCAGCCGCCGGCCTGGCCGAGGTGCAGGTGCAGGAGCGCAGCGCCGAGGCGATCGAGAAGGTCGGTCGGGCCGAGGCCGCCGTGGAGCGCGAGAAGGCGGTGGCCGCCGCCGAGGCGGTGCGCGAGAAGCTGAAGGGCGAGGCCGAGGGTCTCACCGAGAAGGCCGCCGCGATGGCCGCGCTGGACGACGCGACCCGCGAGCACGAGGAGTACCGGCTGCGTCTGGAGCTGGAGAAGGAGGTCCGGCTCGCCGGGCTGGACACCCAGCGGCAGGTCGCCGAGGCGCAGGCCACGCTGGTGGCCACCGGGTTGGAGAAGGCGAACATCGACATCGTCGGTGGGGACAGCGTCTTCTTCGACCGGCTGCTCAGCTCGATCTCGTTCGGCAAGAGCGTGGACAGCTTCGTGGCCCACTCGGACGTGGCGAAGAACCTCACCCAGCCGTGGCTGGACGGCAGCGCCAGCTTCACCGACGACCTGACCCGGATGATCGGTTCGCTGAACACCGCCGACGTGCAGAACCTCACGCTCTCGGCGTTCCTGGCGCAGCAGATGCGCTCCGGCGGCGCCGACAAGGGCAAGCTCCAGGAACTGCTGAAGGCCGCGCAGCGCCTGGGTGTGGCGGACACCCCGGTCGCCGCCCTGACCGGTTCGCGGCAGTCCGCCGGTGAGTGAGCCGACCGCCGGTCCGGCGACCACCGGGCGTATGCCCGGTGCCGCCGGGCCGGCCCCGGCGGGCCGGTCCGGCGACGGACCCGATCCGGCCGAGGTCGTGTCGGACGGCGGTACCCGGCCCGGGTTGGACGACGGCAGCTACGAGGTGCTGCGCAAGCGCCTCGCCGGACAGGCCGCCGAGCTGGCCCGGCGGGCCGAGTCGCTCAACGCCCGCCGCTTGGAGGTCTTCGGCAGCACCGAGCTGCGGCTGCTGAGCACCGAGCGGATCCGTACCGAGCACAACTGCGTGCCCCGGGACATCGTCCCGGTCGGCGGGCTGATGCTGTTCGGCTACAACGTCTTCATCGGCCTGAAGCCGGAGACGACCGTCGACGACGTCTTCTCGCTGCACCGATTCACCCGCGAACAGCGCGAGGGAGAATCGGAGGAGGTCGCCTTCCGGTTCGACGAGGCCGGTCAGGACGAGCTACCCGGCCTGCTGCGTCACCCGCAGTTCGTCCGGGACTTCAGCGAGCTGTACCGCTACTACCGGCAGGCGCGCCTGCTGCAACTGCGCCGGGTCGACGCCCGGCTGCTGGCGGTGTTCCAGACCGGGCCGCGTACCGAGGACATCCGGGTGCTGCGCTGGCAGGTCGGCGTGGACGGCATCCCGGAGTACCTGGACAGCCGGGGGGAGCGGGACCACGTCTTCCCGCCGAGCCACGACTTCGAGTGGATCGAGACGACCCGGCAGGACCACGTCCTCGGCCGGCACCCGCACATCGACATCGACGGCGAGATCTTCGTCGAGACGGTGGGCGGCACGCTGACCGTCAAGGTGGAGAACAACACCGAAGACGGCGAGGGCATCTACAGCGAGCCGGTGGACGAGCCGTTGCAGAGCCTGGCCGACGCCGACGTGCAGTGGGCGCGGGTGGGGCCGCTGATCCTGCTGCGGATCCTGCCGTACAAGGAGACGCAGTGGCGGCACCTGGTCTTCAACACGCTCAGCCGGGAGGTGGTCCGCCTCGACGGCATCGGGGTGGCCTGCCAGCGGCTGCCCGAGGACCACGGCATCATCTTCCCGGGCGGCTACCACCTGGCCACCGGCGTCACCCGGACCTTCGACACCGAGGTCGCCGACCTGGAGTTCGAGCGGGCGGTGCGGTCGCCGAACGGTGAGGACGTGCTCTACGTCTTCCACGCCCGGGCCGAGGGCCGCTCGCTGCTGCTGCCGTACAACGCGATCCGCAAGGAGGTGGCCGCGCCGATCCCGTGCCACGGCTTCTCCCTGTTCGACGACGGCACGCTCGTGGTGTTCCGGGCCGTCTCCGAGGAGCCGACCCGGGTCCACCCGATGCAGATCTGGCAGACGCCGTACGTCTCCGACGCGTACGCGGCGGCGCAGCCGGCCGGCACCGGTCCGCTGGAGCGGATCGGCAACGCCGACCTGGTACGCGGCATCTCGGACTGCCTCTCGGCGGCGCGGATGGTGCAGGGCAGCGCCACCGCCGGGGTGTACGAGGCGCTGATCGCGGCCTGTGCCCGGATCACCGACCACTACCACTGGCTCGGCGAGGACGAGCTGGGTGACCTGGCCACCCCGCTGAGCGGCTTGCGGCGTACCGCCAGCTCCGTGCTGGAGGAGCACGAGAAGGTCCGTACGCTCACCGAGCAGGCCCGCGCGGAGCTGGACGAGAGCGCCGAGCAGATCGCCTCGCTGGCCCGCCGGGCCCGGGGCGAGGCACCGCTGACCGCCGACGACTGGGTCACCCAGCTCGGTGGGTTGCGTCGGGCGCGCGGACACCTGGAGTCGCTGCGCGAACTGCGGTACGTCGACCACGACCGGATCGACGAGCTGGCCGCCCGGCTGGACGAGGAACTGTCGGTGGCCGGCCGGCGCGCGGTGGAGTTCCTCCGTCGCGACGAGGCGTTCACCGGTTACCAGCAGGAGGTGGACCGACTCGCCGCGCGGGCCGCCGAGATCGGCACGGTGGCCGAGGCCGGCACCGTCCGCGACGAGCTGGCCGCCCGTACCGACGGTCTCCAGACCATCACCGACGTGGTGGGCGGGCTGGACATCGCCGACGCGACCGTGCGGACCGGCATCCTGGGCCGGGTCGGCGAGGTCCTGGGCGCGGTCAACCGGGCCCGGGCGGTGCTCGACAAGCGGCGCCAGGAGCTGGCCGCGGTCGAGGGCCGGGCCGGTTTCGCCGCCGAGTTCGCCCTGCTCGGGCAGGCGGTCACCGGGGCGCTGGCGGCGGCGGACACCGCCGAACGCTGCGACGAGCAACTCGGCCGGCTGCTGCTGCGGGTGGAGGAGCTGGAGTCCCGGTTCGGGGAGTTCGACGACTTCCTCACCGAGCTGTCGACCCGGCGTACCGACATCTACGAGGCGTTCTCGGCACGCAAGCAGGCGTTGCTGGACGAGCGGTCCCGGCGGGCCGACCGGCTGGTCGGGTCGGCCGAGCGGATCCTGGTCAGCGTGCAGCGGCGGGCCGGCACGCTCGGTTCGCTCGACGAGATCAACACCTACTTCGCGGCCGACCCGATGGTGGGCAAGCTCCGCTCGGTGGTGGAGGAGCTGCGTACCCTCGGCGACGCGGTGCGGGCCGAGGAGCTCGACGGCCGGATCCGGGCCGCTCGCCAGGAGTCCGGACGCGGTCTGCGCGACCGCCTCGACCTGTACGCCGACGGCGGCGAGACGATCCGGCTGGGCCGGCACCGCTTCGCGGTGAACACCCAACCGGTGGACGTGGCGGTGGTGCCGGCCGAGGGCCGCATGGTGGTGGCGGTGACCGGCACCGACTACCGCGCACCGGTGCGTGACGAGGAGTTCCAGCAGACCCGGCGGTTCTGGGACCAACTGCTGGTCTCCGAGTCGGCGCAGGTGTACCGGGCCGAGTACCTGGCCACCGCGATCCTGGCCGCCGCCGAGGCGGGCCGCGACGGGCTCACCCTGGACGCGCTGCACAGCGCGGCGGTGGACGCCAACGGGCTGCGGGACCTGGTGCGGCGGATCGCCGAGACCCGCTACGACGAGGGGTACGAGCGGGGCGTGCACGACCACGACGCCGCCGAGATCCTGCGGGTTTTGCTGCGCCTGCACGCCGGTGCAGGGCTGCTGCGCTACCCGCCGGCCGACCGGGCCGCCGCGCAGGTGTTCTGGCGGTACGGCACCGACGAGCCGACCCGGTCCGCCTGGACCGCCCGGGCCGCCTCGCTGGCCCGCGCCCGGCAGCGGTTCGGCCGCCCCGAGGGCGAGGACGCCGCCGACCGGCTCGGCGCACAGCTCGCCGAGGCGGCCGAGACGTTCCTGCGGTCCGCCGGACTTCCGGTGCCGCCCGGTGGGACGGCGGTGGCCGGCGAGTACCTGTTCGAGGAGTTGTCCTCGCCGCCGGTGCGGTTCGTCACCGGCGGTGGGGCCCGCGCACTGCTGGACCGGTTCCGCCGGGCACTCGGCGGCCCGCAGTCGCGCTCGTCCCGCGAGTTCGACGACGACCTGCGGGCCCTCGGTGACGACCTCGCCGGCCGTCACCAGTTGGTGGAGGCGTGGCTGACCGCGTTCCTGGCCACCGACGACGGCAACCTCTCCGGGTACGACCTGCCGGAGGCGGTCGCCGTCGAGCTGTGCGGTGCCGAACCGGCCCGGCAGGACAGCACCGCGACGATGACCGAGTCGGTCGGCGGGCTGCTCGGCGCGCACCCGCGCATCGAGGGCTCCACGCTCGACGTACGGCTGGACGAGATGCTGGCCCGGACCCGGACGTTCCGCACCGACCTGGTCCCCGCATATCGGGACTACCAGCGGCGACGCAACGCGCTGGTGGACGCCGAGCGGGACCGCCTGCGGCTGGAGGAGTACCGGCCGAAGGTGATGAACGCCTTCGTCCGCAACCGGCTGCTCGACGAGGTCTACCTGCCGCTGATCGGCGACAACCTGGCCCGGCAGCTCGGTGCCACCGGGGACGGCAAGCGGGTCGACCAGTCCGGCCTGTTGCTGCTGATCTCACCGCCCGGGTACGGCAAGACGACCCTGATGGAGTACGTGGCCAGCCGGCTCGGACTCGTCTTCGTCAAGGTCAACGGGCCGGCCCTGGGCACCAAGGTCACCTCGCTGGACCCGGCCGAGGCACCCGACGCCACCGCCCGACAGGAGGTCGAGAAGATCTCCTTCGCGCTGGAGCTGGGCAACAACGTGCTGCTCTATCTGGACGACATCCAGCACACCAACCCGGAGCTGTTGCAGAAGTTCATCTCGCTCTGTGACGGGCAGCGCCGGATGGAGGGCGTCTGGGAGGGCCGCACCCGCACGTACGACCTGCGCGGCAAGCGGTTCGCGGTCTGCATGGCCGGTAACCCGTACACCGAGTCGGGGAAGCGGTTCCGGATTCCGGACATGCTGGCCAACCGGGCCGACGTGTGGAACCTCGGTGACGTGCTCTCCGGGCGGGAGGAGGCGTTCGCGCTCAGCTACATCGAGAACGCGCTCACCGCCAACGCGGTGCTGGCGCCGCTTTCCGGGAGGGACCGGGGCGACCTGGAACTGCTGGTCCGGATGGCACGCGGGGACGACTCGGTCCGCGCCGACCAGCTCTCCCACCCGTACCAGCCGGTGGAGTTGGAACAGATGGTCTCGGTGCTGCGCAAGATGCTGCGGGTGCAGCAGGTGGTGCTGGCCAACAACCAGGCGTACATCGCCTCGGCGGCCCAGTCCGACGACGCCCGCACCGAGCCGCAGTTCCAGCTACAGGGCTCGTACCGGAACATGAACAAGCTCGCCGAGCGGATCGTGCCGGTGCTCACCGACGAGGAGCTGGAGGCGGTGATCGACGACCACTACCTGGGCGAGGCGCAGACGCTCGCAGCGGGTGCGGAGGCGAACCTGCTCAAGCTCGCCGAGCTGCGCGGCCGGCTCACTCCCGAGCAGGCCGCCCGGTGGGTCGAGGTGAAGGACGCCTTCCAGCGCTCGAAGGCCCTGGGCGGGGGCGGCGACGATCCGGTCGATCGCGCGGTGGGCGCGCTCGGCCTGCTCGCCGACCGGGTCAGCGGAGTCACCGCCGCGATAGGTCGTGCCAGCGAGCGCTGAGGCCTGATGTGTAAGGAAGGGTCCCCTGCTAACGCCTCCGGTATAGCAGGGGACCCCTCCTAACATTCAGGGTTGCGGCTGCGCTCAGGCGAGCGCCAGGGCGGCGCCCAACACCCGCTGGACGAGCGCCGACTGCCCCTCGGACTTGGCGTCGGTCGGGCTGGCGCCGAACACGAACCGCACGCCACCGTCGTCCAGGGCGCCGACGGCCGCCTGGTAGCCGTACCGGGCGCCGGACTTGCCCCAGAACACCCGGCCGTCGGGAAGGCGGATCGAGGAGAGGCCACCGTTGCTGTACCCCGCACCCGCCCACGGGTGGGTGAACAGCTCACGTTGCTGCGCGGGGGCGAGCAGCCGGCCACCGAACAGGGCGGCGGCGAACCGGTCCAGGTCGGCGACGGTCGAGATCAGGTCGCCCGAGGCGGGCGTGAAGGTCTGACTCCAGCGCGTCGCGTCCACGAGTTCCGTGCGCCCGTCGCGGCTCACCTGCTGGTAGCCCCGTACGTGCGGGCCACGGATCCCGGTGGCGACGCCCGGGGCGTACGTGTCACGCATGCCGAGCGGCCGGAAGATCCGTTGCCGCATCTGCTCCGCGTACGACCTGCCGGTCACCCGTTCGATCAGGATGCCGGCGACGACGTAACCCATGTTGGTGTAGCGCTGGGCCGTGCCGGGGGCGTACTCGGTCGGGTTCGTCAGTGCCGTGCGGACGATCTGCTCAGGCGTCCAGCGGTCGAAGCGGTGCTCGATCTGCCAGTCCAGTCCGTCGGGCAGGACCGGGCTGGGCAGGCCGCTGGTGTGGGCGAGCAACTGCCGCACGGTCACCGTCGGCCAGTCGGCCGGGATCAGGTCCGGCAGGTACGGGCGTACCGGCTCGTCGAGGCGCAACTGGCCCTCCGCCACCAGTTGGTAGACCACGACGGCGGTGAAGACCTTGGTGACGCTGCCGATCCGGATCCGGGCGTCCGCCGGTACCGGAGCAGAGGAGCGCAGATCGCGTACGCCGAAGGTGCCCTTGAAGCAGCCGGTCGGCGTGGTGACCCGCAGTTGGGCGCTGGTGGTGGTGAGTTCGGCGTCGGGGAGCTCGCCGACGGCCGTGATCAGGCTCGTGGGATCGAGGGTGCCGGCCGGGCAGTCGCGGTGGGCGGCGCCGGCGGGTGCCGCCAGGGCACCGGCCAGCAGCGCGCCGACGGTGACTCCGGCGACGAGACTGCGTCTGGTGAGTTTCATGGAGCGAGCCTGCCGAGCCGGTGGGGCGGAGGATATCCGGGATCGGCCCGAAGCTCCCCTGAGGACAGTCCCTTAGGGTCCGTGTCGGCCGTCAGCGGATCTGCATCCCGGAGATCGCCCGGGAGATGACCAGGCGCTGGATCTCGGAGGTGCCCTCGAAAATGGTGTAGATCTTGGCGTCCCGATACCACCGCTCGACCGGGTGGTCACGGAGGAAGCCGGCCCCGCCGAGTAACTGGACCGCCTTCTCGGTGACCGACACGGCCACCTCACCCGCCTTGAGCTTGGACATCGACCCCTCGCCCGCAGTGAACGGCCGGTTGTTGCGGCCCATCCAGGAGGCCCGCCAGACCAGCAGCCGGGCGGCGTCGATCTCCGTCTTCATGTCGGCGAGCGCGAAGGCGACCGCCTGGTTGGTGATGATCGGGCGGCCGAACTGGACCCGGTCCCGGGCGTAGTCCAGGGCGTACTCGTAGGCGGCCCGGGCCACGCCGAGCGCCTGGGCGCCGACGGTGGGTCGGGACAGCTCGAACGTCCGCATCGCGGCCTGGCCGGAGGCGCGCTGCCCGGACCGGGCCCGGGCCAGTCGCTCCTGAAGCGCCTCCCGGCCGCCGAGCAGGCACCGTCCGGGCACCCGGACGTCGTCGAGGAAGACGTCCGCCGTGTGCGACGCCCGCAGGCCGAGTTTGCGCAGCTTGCGGGTGGCGGAGAGGCCGGCGGTGCCAGGGGGTACGACGAATGCGGCCTGACCTCGCGAGCCCAGCTCGGGGTCGACCGAGGCGGTGACCACGTGCACGGCGGCGATCCCACCGTTGGTGGCGTACGCCTTCTGGCCGCGCAGCACCCACTCGTCGGTCGCCTCGTCGTACTCGGCCCGGGTACGCATCGCGGAGACGTCCGAACCGGCCTCCGGCTCGGACGAGCAGAACGCGGCGACCGCCGGTGAGTCGACGTCACCGAAGCACTGCGGCACCCACTCGACGAGCTGGTCGGGCGTGCCGCTGCCGTAGATGGCGGCGACCGCGAGCGAGGTGCCGAAGATGCTCAGCCCGATTCCGGCGTCGCCCCAGAACAACTCCTCGCTGGCGATCGGCAGGGAGAGCCCGGTGGGGTCGGCCCAGCAGGTGGCGAGGAACTCGAAGCCGTACAGGCCGACCTTGGCCGCCTCGCCGATGATCGGCCAGGGAGTCTCCTCCCGGGCGTCCCACTCGGCGGCGGCCGGGCGCACGACCTCGCTGGCGAAGCCGTGCACCCAGTCGCGCAGATCCCGCTGTTCCTCGTTCAGGTCGAGCGAGAATTCGACCATCTCAGGCCTTGGGGATGTCGAAGAGGTTGGCGATGTTGGCGGCCAGCCCCAGGTCACCCTTTGCCTTGAGCTTGCCGGTCATGAACATCATGACCGGGTTGGCGCCGCCCGAGACGATCTTCAGGAACTCGACCGGGCCGAGCGTCAGGGCCAGCCGCGGCTCGTGCTGCGGGGTCTCGTTGACAGTGCAGGTGCCGTCGGCGACGACCACCTCGTACGTGTCGGTGCCGCCGTCGGGGGCGCCGGTGATGTTCCAGTGGATCACCGCGTTGGTGGAACCGGCCCGATCCGCGCGGAAGATCTGGGGCATCCGCCCGAAGACCTCGCCGAGGATCTTGCCGCGCAGTTCACCCGACATGATCTCGGCGAGCTTGCTATCCGGGGTGCTCTTGACGAGCTGGGCGAACTCCTTCGGGCCCATGTTGGCGAAGGCGGCCGGGTCGAAGTCAGTCATGGAACGCACCTCTCGAACAGTGGTTACTCAGGCGTAACCCTACGCACCGGTAGGTATGCTCGCAAGGTGTCCGCGACACCCGCCTTCAAGCGCCTCCCCCGGGCCGTACGCGAGCAGCAGATGCTCGACGCCGCCGTGCGGGTCTTCTCCCGGCGCGGCTACCACGGCGCCAGCATGGACGAGATCGCCGAGGACGCGAGCATCTCCAAACCCATGGTGTACGCGTACCTGGGCACCAAGGAGGAACTCTTCGTCGCCTGCCTACACCGCGAGGGCACCCGGATGATGGAGGCCATCGCCGGGGCGGCCGTCCCCGACCTGCCCGCCGACGAGCGACTCTGGCGTGGCCTGCGGGCGTTCTTCGGCTTCGTCGGCGCACACCGCGACGGCTGGTCGGTGCTCTATCGGCAGGCCCGCGCCGAGCAGCCGTTCGCTCGGGAACTGGCCCAGATGCGGGCCAGGATGGTCGAGGTGGTCGCCGGAATGTTGGACCACGCACTGCGCGCCGAGGGACGTACGGCTGCCGAGACCGAGTTGGAAGTGGTCGCGTACGCGCTGGTCGGGGCGACCGAGTCGCTGGGCGACTGGCTCGCCGACCACCCCGAGGCCGACCCGGAGAAGACCGCGACCCGGATGATGAACGCCGCCTGGCTGGGGGCCGGGCAACTCCTGCACGGCGCGAGCTGGCACCCGCCCGAGGTGTAAGGAAGGGCCCCCTGCTAACGCCTGCGGTAGAGCAGGGGTCCCCTGCTAACAACCGGGCTCGGCACCGCTCGTAGCCCGCCGGTGCGCCCGGTGCCGGAGCCAGCGGATCAACTCGACCAGCAGCGTCACCGAGATCGAGAGCCCGATGCCGGCCAGGATGCCGTGCAGCGGGTGCTCTTCGAAGGCGAGCCCGCCGAAGATGCCGAGCAGGACGCCGTACAGCGCCCACGAGCCGCAGCCGATCAGGTCGAAGAGGAGGAACCTGCGCAGCGGATAGCGGACGGCGCCCATGGCCAGGGTGACCGCCGTCCGCCCGCCGGGGACGTAACGGGCGGCGATGAGGATGACGCCGCCACGCAGGTCGACCGCCCGCCGGGCCCACTCCGATCCGGCCCGGCGCCGGCTGTCCACCGGTGAGTCGTCCAGCCGGCGCGATCCGCCGCCGCGTCCGATCCCGTACGAGATGTGGTCGCCGGCGGTCGCGCCGAGCGTGGCCACCACGACGATCAGCGCCAGGTTCGGCTGTCCACCGGTGGCGAGCACGGTGACGCTGATGACCGCCGCCTCCGAGGGCACCAGCGGGAAGAACGCGTCGACCGCGGTGAGCCCGAAGATCAGCAGATACACCCAGGGTGAGGTGAGTGTCTGCCGGAGCAGGTCGAGCGCGGCCTCCATGCCTCCATGCTCAGGGCACGGGCTGTTAAGAAGGGGCCCTTCCTCTACACCAGGCGTTAATAAGGTGCCCTTCCTTACGAACCTCCTTCTCGTCGGAGGTGGGGCCGTGCGAGGTGAGGAGCACCGGAGCGCCCAGCGCCTCGCCGACCGCCTCAGGCCAGTCGGCCGCAGCGACGTCGTCGTAGTGCGGGCGCGCCCGCAGCAGGCGGGCGGTGAGGGCGGCCTGCCGGTCGAGGTCGCCGGCCGGGCCCGGGACCAGCCGGTCCAGGCCGTCGTAGCGGCGACAGAATCGCAGGTCGAGCCCGCGTTCGGCGAGGTCCAGGTGGGTCAGCGCCAGGCCGTCCACCCCGCCCGCGACCGCCAGGGCGTACGCGTGCGCGACGGCGTCGAAGTGGCCGAACCGGAAGCGGCCCTGCCAGGGGTTCGTCGGGTTGTGCGGGTCGGCCAGCGGCAGCGACGGGTCCTCGGTGACCAGCGGCCCGGGACCGTGCCGGGTGGTGACGGTACGCAGTACCCCGATCCGCAGCGCCGAACCGCCCAGCCCGGCCTCGGCCAGCAGGGCCTCGGCGTTGGCGAAGGTGGTGGTGCTCCACGTGGTGTACGGGTGGAAGCCGTGCCACTCGTCCAGCAGCACCCCCTGGGCGCCCTCGAACACGCACGGGCCGGCCCGCAGCGCCCCGGCCAGCCAGGAGCCGTCGACGATCGCCACCCGCTCGGCGAACGCCTGGTAGGCCGGCAGGCAGTCCGCGACCGGTGGGGCGTCCAGCGGGCCGAGTTCGGCGGTGAGCCGGTCCCGGAGTGCGGTCAAGCGGCGGCGCAGCACCTCCGGGCTGCGGCAGTCCGCGACCCGGGGTGCCTCGTCGGGGTAGGCGAGCCCGTACGCGACGGTCTCGCCCACCCCCTGCCCGCAGGAACCGTGCCGGTCGGCTCCCCGGGCCGTCTCCCGGGCCCGGTTGGCGGCCCGGTGGTACGGGGTGGCGAGCAGCGCCGCCCCGTCCACGGTCAACCGGTCGAACGCGTCGGGCACCCCGACGGCGGCGAGGTGGTCGGCCTCGGCGGCGAGCGCCAACGGGTCCACCACGACGTGCCGGGACAGGTGGGTGCGTACGCCGGGGTGGAAGGTGCCGGCCCCGAACTGCGCGAACGTGTGGTGCCGGCCGTCGGGCCGGACGACGTTGTGCGCCGCCTGCGCACCCCCGTTGAACCGGACCACGGTGTGCACCGGCCGGGTGGCGCAGAGCCAGTCGACCACCGTGCCCTTGCCGGCGTCGCCGTACCCGAGGTCGACCACGATCGCGTGCTCCGGACCCGACCCGCCGACCGGGCCGCCCGCCGCACCGCACGCCGGGCCGCCCGCCGCATTGCCCGCCGGGTCGCGCCTGGGGCCCGGGACACCCCCCGCCGGGTCGCGCCCGGGTGCCGGGACACCCGGGCGCGCAGCGGTCACCAGTTCGTTCACAGCCGGACGACCCCGCCGCCGGTGGTCCGGGTGGCCGGCAGATCGGCCACCTCGGCGCGCCGTGCCCCGTTCAGCCGGGCCAGCGCCTTCGACACCGTGCGGGTGGCCGTCGAGCCGGTGCGGTCCAGGTCCCGCAGGCCGGTGTCGAGGTCGATGGCCTGCTCACCGAGGCCGACGGTGAGCGCGATCGTCTCGCAGACCGCGTCGAGGTCGTCCAACTCTAGGGCGTTCTGGCCGAGCAGGCCGCGCCAGAAGTCGAGCACCTTGCGGTTGCCCGAGTAGTGGCTGCCGGCCGGGAGCAGGTAGTACGTGTCCCAGCGGCGCGTCACCTCGTCGACGATCTGCCGCACCGGCACGTCCTCGCGCGGGTCGTCGCCGATCAGGCGGGCCACCTCGGCGGCCTTGACCGCCGGGTACGCCAGCTCGTCGCCGATGATGAAGAGGTAGCCGCGTCGGCCCCGCTTCTCCCAGCTGTCGGTGACCGTCCGTCGGGCCATGTAGTAGAGCGCCAGCTCGTAGGACTCCTTCATCTGGCCGCCACCGCCGCCCTCCAGCACGATCCGCCCGAGGTCCTCGTCCATCCGGTTGTCGGACTCGAACTGGCCGACCTGCAACGGCACCCGGTCGCAGGTGGCGTCGCCGATCGCGCCGAACATGATCTGCGGGTCGCGGGCGTACCCCTGGCGCAGCAGCAGCCCCAGCAGTTGCGGCAGCTTGGCCTGGAGGGTGCGGGGCACGTGCCCCATCGAGCCGGTCACGTCGAACAGCACCGTGACCGGGGTCGACCGCGGGTGCTCGGCCGAGTCGCGGCTCTCCCGCGTCGCGCCGCGCGGGTCCAGTTGCGGGTGCACCACCTTGGCGCCGCTGTCGCTGTACGAGAACGCGCTCTTGCCGGTGGCCCGGCGGTACCGGTCGGCGGCGGTGTACACGTCGGTGGACCACATTCCGCTGCCCATGGCAGCCTCCTTAGGGGTTGAGGGTGAAGGGTCGGAAGGTGCGCGGCCCGTAGAGCCGGTGCAGCACCTCGTCGAATTCGCCGAGCAGTCGCCAGGCGTCGTCGGGGCGGTTCGACAGCGACCGCTGCCGACAGCCCGCTGCGAAGGCGAGCAGTTCGTCCGGGGCGTGGTGGCCCATCAGCCAGGTCATGCACCGGGTGGCCATGTCGATGTCGGTGCCCGGCCCGCACGGTCGACGCGCGGTGACCTCGGCCGGATACCACTCCTGGTGGTCGGGGACCAGCGCGGGCACGACGCCGCCGGGCTCGGTGGCGAAGCACCAGTCGACCAGCACCACGCCGTGCGCGTCCGGCTCGATCAGCACGTGCGGCGGCAGCACCGCGCCGTGCACCACGCCGGCCCGGTGGGCCAGGCCGAGCGCGACCAGCAGCCGTCGCCACATCCAGGCCACGTCGCGGGCGTCCAGCCCGTCCGGGTACGCGCGCCGCACGTCGACCAGGCTGCGCAGGCCGGGTGCGGTGGCGAGCACGGTGACCTGGCGTTCCGCCCCGGTGGCCGGGTCCTGGTGCGCGAACGTGTCGACAAGCCGGGGTACGTACGGCAGCCAGCGCGGGTCGCCGTGGTCGGCGAGTCGGCGCAACGCGCGCTGCTCGCGGATCATCAGGTCGTTGTCGCTGGCCTCGCGGGGCAGCTTGAGCAGCCGGTCCCCGCCCACGTCGTAGAGGTCGGCGAGGTCCCCCGAGTACGCCGGTGCGCCGCAGCGGTAGCCGTGCAGCACGGTCACCCGGCGGGCGCGCCAGCGGGTGGTGACCCGGACGAACGCGTCGGTGGCCTCGGCGCGTACGCCCGGGGCGGCCCGGTCCAGCCGGTCGGGGTGCAGGGCGGTGACCAGCTCCCGGTAGCGGCGTTCCGGCGCGTCGGCGCCGAACAGATCGTGGTCGTCGCGGGCGGCGGTGACCAGGCGGATCGCCTCGTCGGTCCTCATCGCACCGTCTCCTCCCGGGCGGGCCGCAGCAGCGCCGGGTGCAGCAGCCGGGCGTCACCGGCCCGGTAGAGCCGGGCGCGTGGGCCGCCCCGGCTGCCGCCGCGCTCGGTGTTGGCGCCGGTGCTCTCCACGAAGCCGGGCACCGAGAGCACCTTGCGGTGGAAGTTGCCGGCGTGCAGCGGGTGACCCCAGACCGTCTCGTAGACGGCGCGCAGCTCGCCGATGGTGAACTCCGGGGCGAGGAAGCGGGTGGCCAGCGGGGTGTACTCCAGCTTGGAGCGGGCCCGCTCCAGCCCGTCGTCGACGATCCGGCGGTGGTCGAAGGCGAGCTCGCGGCCGGGCAGCTCGGTGACCGGCACCCAGTCGGCCTCGTCGGCGTCGCTGCCGGCGGCGGCGTCCGGCAGGTCGGGGGCGAAGGCGAGGTGGGCGATGGAGACGACTCGCATCCGGGGGTCGCGCTCGGGCGCGCCGTAGCTGGCGAGCTGCTCGACGTGTACGCGCCGAAGTCGCTCCCCGCCGAGCCCGGTCTCCTCGGCCAGCTCCCGGCGGGCGGCGGTGGCCGGGTCCTCGTCGGGGCGGACGAAGCCGCCGGGCAGCGCCCAGTGCCCGGCGTACGGCGGCTCGGCGCGGCGGATCAGCAGCAGGTGCAGCGCGTCGTCCCGGATGGTCAGTGCGACCACGTCGGCGGTGACCGCGACGGCCGGGTAGGCGCGTGGGTCGTAGGAGGCGAGGAAGTCCTGCTCGTTCACGCTCGATCACTCTCACTCTGAGAACATCTCTATGTGAGAACAACTTAGCGCGAAAAGGAGGGCCGGGCAAGTGCCCGACCCTCACCTCAGCGGATCGTGCCTGTCAGGTGTGGACGACCTCGCTGGTCGTGCAGGGCGATCTCCCACCCCGCCTGGGCCGCCGTGGCGCTGAACGCCACCGTGCTGGGCAACGGCACCGGCAGCTTGAATGCGACGTCGACCGTGTATGCCTCGGGCAGCCGGTTCTCCAGCGCCGCCAGGCAGCGGGCCTTGCTCCACATGCCGTGCGCGATCGGCCGAGGGAAGCCGAACAGCCGCGCGCCCAGCCGGGAGGTGTGGATCGGGTTGTGGTCGCCGGAGACGCGTGCGTAGTCCGTACCCACTCGGGGCTCGACCCGCCAGCGCGCGGACGCGGCCGGCGGCGCGGGCCGGTCGCCCCGGTCGCGCCGCTCGCCGCCGCCCGGGGTGCGCTGCCGACCCAGGTACGTCGAGACGCCGCGCCAGACCTCCTCCCCGTCCACCGAGCCGACGAGGACCACGTCGACCTGCCGCCCCCGGTCGTGTGGGCGCAGGTTCTCCGCCCACGTGGTGAAGTCCAGCCGGTCGGCCACCGTGACCGGCCGGTGCACGGTGATCCGGTTGGCCACGTGCACCACCCCGGTCAGCGGGATCGGGAAGTCCGGCGCCGTGATCAGGCGCAGCGCCAGCGGGAAGCCCACCACGTGCGGGAAGGTCGCCGGCAGCCGGTCGGCGAGCCGGAACCCGCAGACCCGGTCGTAGTCGGCCAGCCGGGCCGGGTCCACGGCCACCCGGTCGACGGCCAGTTCCACCGCTGGCACCTCGTCCGTCCGCCGCCCGCCGCGCCCCGGCACCGCGCCCAGCAGGGCCCGCCGGTACAGCGGCCCGGCCGTCGGCAGCGCGGACAGCGTCACCCGCTCCCGTTGCGTGGCCATCACGCCCCCAGCAGGCTCTGGCCGCAGACCCGGATCACGTTGCCGCTGACCGCGCCGGAAGCGGGCCAGGCCAGCCAGCCGATGGTCTCCGCCACGTCCACCGGCAACCCGCCCTGGGAGAGGCTGTTCATCCGGCGACCCGCCTCGCGCAGCACCAGCGGGATCCGCGCGGTCAGCCGGGTCTCGATGAAACCGGGTGCGACCGCGTTCACGCTGATCCCCCGGTCGCGCAGCGCCGGAGCCAGCGCGTCGACCAGCCCGATCACGCCGGCCTTGCTGGTGGCGTAGTTGGTCTGGCCCCGGTTGCCGGCGATCCCGGCGATCGAGGAGACGCCGACGATCCGCCCGCCGTCCGGGATCAGGCCCCGGTCCAGCAGCACGTCGTTGATGCGTTCCTGACTGGACAGGTTGACGTCGATGACCTGGTCCCAGCGGTCGGCGTCCATCCGGCCCAGGGTCTTGTCCCGGGTGATGCCGGCGTTGTGCACCACCACGTCCACCCGGCCGTGCCGCTCGGCCAGGTGATCGGCGAGCCGGGCGGGCGCGTCGGCGGCGGTCAGGTCGAGTTGTACGGCGCTGCCGCCGATCTCGTTGGCGACGCCGGCCAGCGCGTCCCCGGCGGCCGGCACGTCCAGCGCCACCACGGTCGCGCCGTCCCGGGCCAGCACCCGGGCCAGTGCCGCGCCGATGCCCCGGGCCGCGCCGGTGACCAGCACCACCTGCCCGTCCAGTGGGCGGTCCCAGTCCACCGGTGCGCTCGCCCGCCCGGCACCGACCCGGATCACCTGCCCCGACACGTACGCCGAGCGGCCGGAGAGCAGGAACCGCAGGGTCGCCTCCAGGCTGGTCCAGGTGCTCTCGTCGGCCTCCCGCGTGACGTGGACCAGTTGGGCGGTGATGCCCCGGCCGAACTCCTTGCCGATGCTGCGGGTCAACCCCTCCAGGGCCCGCTGGGCGGTCGCCTCGCGCGGCGTGTCGCACTCGGCGGGCGGGGTGCCCAGCACGATCACCCGGCCGCTGGGCTGCACCGCCCGCGCCTGCGGGTGGAAGAAGTCGTGCAGTTGCCGCAGCCCGGTCGAGTCGGTGATGCCGGTGGCGTCGTAGACCAGGGCGGCGCTGGTCGGCGTACGGCCGGAGGTGGGATCGGGGGTGGCGGTGGCCGGGTCGCGCAGGGCGAGCCCGGCGGCGGCCAGGATCGTGCGGACCGGCTCGGCGAGCCGGCCCCCGGTGGAGGTGCCGAGCAGGACCGGCCCGGGGAGGATCGGCTCACCCGGCGCGTGTCGGCGAAGTCGTGGCGGATCGGGCAGCCCGAGACGCTTGACCAGCGCCCGGCCGGCGCCCGACTGGACAAAACTCGCGTACCTGTCGGTCATAGGCGTAGCCTACTGGCGGGTAAGGTACGGCAACACTCCTGAGGAGGCGGATCGTGCAGAAGGTTCGACGGGTCGCGGTCATCGGCGGCAACCGGATCCCCTTCGCCCGCTCCAACTCGCGGTACGCCGACGCCTCGAACGCGGACATGCTCGGCGCCGCCCTGGACGGGCTGGTCGCCCGGTTCGGCCTGGCCGGGCAGCGCGTCGGCGAGGTGGTCGCCGGAGCTGTGCTCAAGCACGCCAAGGACTTCAACCTCACCCGCGAGGTGGTGCTCGGCTCGAAGCTCGACCCGCGCACCCCCGCGTACGACATCCAGCAGGCCTGCGGCACCGGCCTGGAGGCCGCGATCCTGGTTGCCAACAAGATCGCCCTCGGCCAACTCGACGTCGGCATCGCCGGCGGGGTCGACACCACCTCCGACGCCCCGCTCGCGGTCAACGAGGACATGCGCCGCACCCTGCTCCGGCTCAACTCGGCCCGGACGCTGGGCGAGCGGCTGCGGATCGCCGCCAAGCTGCGCCCGGCCCAGCCGTTCAAGCCCGAGGTCCCGCGCAACGCCGAACCGCGTACCGGGCTGTCCATGGGCGAGCACGCCGCACAGACCGCGCTGCGCTGGAACGTCGACCGGCAGGCCCAGGACGCCCTCGCGCTGCGCTCGCACCAGCGGCTCGCCGCCGCGTACGACAAGGGGTTCTTCGACGACCTGATGACCCCCTACCTGGGGCTCACCCGCGATGCGAATCTCCGCGCCGACACCACGCTGGAGAAGCTCGGCACGCTGCGGCCGGTCTTCGGCGCCAAGGGCCCGGACGCCGAGCGGGCCACCATGACCGCCGGCAACTCCTCGCCGCTCACCGACGGCGCCTCCACCGTGCTGCTGGCCAGCGAGGAGTGGGCAACCGCACACCACCTGCCGGTACTGGCCTGGTTCACCTGGTCGGAGACGGCCGCGGTGGACTTCGTGCACGGCGACGAGGGGCTGCTGATGGCTCCCGCGTACGCGGTGCCCCGGATGCTGGCCCGGGCCGGGCTCACCCTCGCCGACTTCGACTACTACGAGATCCACGAGGCGTTCGCCTCGCAGGTGCTGGCCACCCTGGCCGCCTGGGAGTCGCCGGAGTTCTGCAAGGACCGCCTCGGCCTGGACGCCCCGCTCGGCGCCATCGACACCGACAAGCTCAACGTGCACGGCTCCTCGCTGGCCGCCGGGCACCCGTTCGCGGCCACCGGCGGCCGGATCGTCGCCACGCTGGCCAAGCTCCTCGCCGAGAAGGGCAGCGGCCGGGGGCTCATCTCGATCTGCGCGGCCGGTGGCCAGGGCGTGACCGCGATCCTGGAACGCTGACCTCCGGGTCGTCGGCCGTACCCGGTCGGGGCGGGCGGCGGCGGCATCGGGAGAATGGCGGGGTGACGACGATCCCGAACGTGCTCGCCAACCGGTACGCCTCACCCGAGCTGGTCGCCCTCTGGTCGCCGGAGGAGAAGATCCGGCTGGAGCGTCGCCTCTGGCTGGCCGTGCTCCAGGCCCAGCGGGATCTCGGTGTGCCGGTGCCCGACGGGGTGGTCGAGGCGTACGAGCGGGTGCTCGACGACGTCGACCTGGACTCGATCGCGGCCCGGGAGCGGGTCACCCGGCACGACGTGAAGGCCCGCATCGAGGAGTTCAGCGCGCTCGCCGGGCACGAGCACGTGCACAAGGGGATGACCTCGCGGGACCTCACCGAGAACGTCGAGCAGCTCCAGGTGCGCCGGTCGTTGGAGCTGATCCGGGACCGGGTGGTGGCGACGCTGGCCCGGCTGGCCTGGCACGCCCACGAGTACGCGGACGTGGTGATGGCCGGGCGTTCGCACAACGTCGCGGCGCAGGCCACCACGCTGGGCAAGCGCTTCGCGTCGGCCGCCGAGGAACTGATCATCGCGTACGAGCGGCTGGAGGACCTGATCTCCTGGTACCCGCTGCGCGGGATCAAGGGGCCGGTGGGTACCGCCGCCGACCAGTTGGACCTCTTCGACGGCGACGCCGAGAAGGTCGCCGAGCTGGAGCGGCGGGTCGCCGAGCACCTCGGCTTCCAGCGGGTGCTGGACAGCGTCGGGCAGGTCTACCCCCGCTCGATCGACATGGCCGTGATCGCTGCGCTGGCGCAGGTGGCCGCGGCACCCTCCTCGCTGGCCACCACGATTCGGCTGATGGTCGGGCAGGAGTTGGCCACCGAGGGCTTCAAGCCGGGTCAGGTCGGTTCCAGCGCGATGCCGCACAAGATGAACACCCGCTCGTCGGAGCGGGTCAACGGCTTCGCCGTGATCATCCGGGGGTACCTGTCGATGGTCGGCGAGTTGGCCGGCGACCAGTGGAACGAGGGGGACGTCTCCTGCTCGGTGGTCCGCCGGGTGGCCCTGCCGGACGCCTTCTTCGCCGCCGACGGGCTGTTCCAGACGTTCCTCACCGTGCTCGACGAGTTCGGCGCGTACCCGGCGGTGATCAACCGGGAGTTGGAGCGATTCCTCCCGTTCCTGGCCACCACCAAGATTCTGGTGGCGGCGGTGCGCCGGGGCGTGGGCCGGGAGACCGCCCACGAGGCGATCAAGGAGCACGCGGTGGCCGTGGCGCTGGCCATGCGTGAGCAGGGCGCCGCCGAGAACGATCTCTTCGACCGGCTGGCCGCCGACCCCCGGCTGGGCCTCACCCGCGCCGAGATCGACGCCCTGGTCGCCGACCGGGCCGCCTTCGTCGGTGCCGCTCCCGCCCAGATCCAGGCGGTGACCACCCGAATCGCCAAGATCGTCCAGTCCCACCCCGCCGCCGCCACCTACGCCCCCCCACCAATCCTCTAACCCACCCCACCCCACCCCGACGGCGTTGATCAAGGAGTTTTGGTCGCCGAGGAGCACTCCAGAGGGCCAAAACTCCTTGATCAACGCCAGCGGGTGGGGCGGGGCGGTGGGGTGGGAGGGGCGGTGGGGTGGGTGGGGCCGGGTGGGTCGGTGGGTGGGGTTAGTCGCGGGTGGGGGTTTCGGCGGCGGAGCTGAGGTTGGGGGCGCTTGCGGGTTCGGCGATGCCGCCCGGAGACTGGGCGAAGGACGGGTCCTGGGCGGTCTCGGCTGCGACGAGGGGCTGGTCCGGCGGCATGACGTCGGGCACCGTCGGTGCCACGATCACGGCGGTGCCGTAGGCGCAGATCTCCATCCACATCTCGCCGCAGTCCCGGCTGTCGAACCGCATCCCCACGACCGCGTTCGCGCCGAGTCGCCGGGCCTCCTCGCCGAGCCGCGCCACCGAGTCGGTACGCCAGCGGGTGAGGTTGTCCGGGGCCGACGGGTCGTACGCGCCACCACGCAGGTTCTTCACCCCCTCGCGATAGGGGTTGCGGGTCCTGGCCATGGAGGAGACCACCTCGCCGAGGATCTGGCGGATCTCGTAGCCGGGAAGTTGGTCCGTCGTCACGACCAGCACGTTTCTGATGCTGGCAGTCGATGCGGGTCGACAACGTGAGGGTTGTTCACCTGATCGGATGCTGCAAAACGACGCGGCGCGGACGGCGGGCGCGTAGCCCACCATCCGCGCCGACCGGGCGCTAACCGTCAGACACCGGCCACCGAGGTGATCCAGGCCCGGTTGAACGCGACACTGCCGTAGTTCTGGATGTTCACGCCGTCGGCCGTCGAGGCGACCCCGACCTGCGCGCCGTTGTAGAACTGCGGGCCGCCCGAGTCGCCCCGCCAGGCGTTGCCGTTGACCCGGGTGCTCCGGATCGCCTGCCCGCCGTACGCGTCGGAGACGCTGGTGCTGGTCACCCGGACCGACGCGGTCTTGAGCTGGGTGGAAGCCGAGCAGCCGCTGTAGCAGGTCATGCCCCAGCCGTAGATCGAGTTGGTGGAGTTGACCGGCGGGTTGCTGGTCGCCAGCGTGACGTAGCTGGTGCTCACCGCGCTGGACAACCGCATCAGGGCCAGGTCGTAGCGTCCGTAGGTGGCGCTGACCGTGCGGGTGACGCCGCCGGAGGAGCGGTTCACGCTGCCCACGCGGACGGACATGTTGCTGCCGATGCAGTGCTGGGCGGTGAGCACCCACTGCGGCGCGATGATCGTGCCGGAGCAGGTGAACGAGCCGTTGCTGAGCACCGCCGCCGCCCACGGTGCCGAGGAGACGGTGCCGCCGCCGATGATGTACGGGCTGACGGGGGAGGCGACGGCGCCGGAGCTGGCGCCGACGACGCCAACCATGGCTGTGGCGAAGGCCACGATCAGGGATCGGATGCGCATCGGTAGGGCTCCTTCGGGGTTCGGTGACCCGGGTTGGCCGAGTCGGTCTGCGCTGGCGGGAGGGGGTGAACCGCCACCGCGACGTCTGTGAATCGACGTATGACGATGTACCGTAGGGCCCGGTGAGGTGTTTCACAAGAGGTTCATCGAAACAATCGGATGTAACAGTCGGATCTCCCGGCGTCGAGGCGAGGAGGTGCCGGAACGGGCCGATCGGTGCCCGGTCTCGGCCCGAGGAAGGGTGAAACCTGCCCGGACCGGGCCACCCGGCAACGAACCCGTATCGAGACTGCAACGAACCCGTATCGGTCCCGAAGGCCCCACGCGGGTACGGTCGGACACCGCCCGGACCGCGTCCGGCCGGTGCGTCTGGCGCCGTATCTGCCAGGTAGGCTGGCTGCGCTCGCCCGTTGTGGGTCGGCACCCAACTGCGTACACAGTCAGGAGTGCCCAGTGCCTCGCGTCGTCGTCGACGTCATGCTCAAGCCCGAGATCCTCGATCCTCAGGGCCAGGCCGTCGCAAACGCGCTGCCCCGGCTCGGCGTCAACGACGTCGCCTCGGTACGGATCGGCAGGCGGATCGAGATCGACTTCACCGGTGAACCGGACCTGGACCGGGCCCGGGAGATCGCCGACAAGTTGCTCGCCAACCCGGTCATCGAGGACTTCACCGTCCACCTGGTCGAGGCCGACGAAGCCGCGGACGCCCGCTCGTGACCGCCCGGGTCGGTGTGGTGACGTTCCCCGGCTCGCTCGACGACGGGGACGCGGCCCGGGCCGTCCGGATCGCCGGCGCGGAGCCGGTCCGCCTCTGGCACGGGGACGCGGAGCTGCACGGGGTGGACGCGGTCGTCCTGCCCGGCGGCTTCTCCTACGGTGACTACCTGCGGTGCGGTGCCATCGCCCGGTTCGCCCCGGTGATGGAGAAGATCGTCGACGCTGCGGCCGGTGGCCTGCCGGTGCTCGGCATCTGCAACGGCTTCCAGATCCTCTGCGAGGCGCACCTGCTGCCCGGCGCGCTCACCCGCAACCAGCACCTGCACTTCCGCAACCGGGACCAGGTCCTGCGGATCGAGACGACCGGCACGGCCTGGACGAACGCGTTCCAGCCCGGCCAGGAGGTGCTGATCCCGGTCAAGAACGGCGAGGGTTGCTACGTCGCCGACCCGGCGACGCTGGACGAGCTGGAGGCCGAAGGTCGGGTCGTGGCCCGGTACCTCGGCGGCAACCCGAACGGGTCGCAGCGCGACATCGCCGCGATCACCAACCCCGCCGGCAACGTGGTCGGCATCATGCCGCATCCCGAGCACGCGGTGGAGGCGCTCACCGGCCCCTCCCTCGACGGCCTCGGCTTCTTCACCTCGGTGCTCAAGCACCTGGTGGGGACGCCGGCGTGACCGTCGGCTGCGGGATCAACGGTCAGCTCACCCGCCTCCCCGGCGGCGAGCGCAACGAGGAGATGTCATGACCACGCATCCGGACCCGGTACGGGAGACCCCGGAGGCATTCCCGGCCGCGCCGGTCCAGCCGAACCCGGCTGCCGCCGCGCCCTCGGCCGCCGTGCCCCGGCATGCCGCCGCGCGGGAGGCCACCGACTGGACCGGCGGGGTGGACACCGTCCCGGCCGCCGACGGCAGCCCGGACGAGCTCCAGCCGTACGCCGAGCTCGGGCTCCGCGACGACGAGTACGACCGCATCCGGCACATCCTGGGCCGCCGGCCGACCCAGTCCGAGCTGGCGATGTACTCGATCATGTGGAGCGAGCACTGCTCCTACAAGTCGAGCAAGGTCCACCTGCGGCAGTTCGGCGAGAAGGCTCCGCCCAGCGACCGGCTGCTGGCCGGCATCGGCGAGAACGCCGGTGTGGTGCAGATCTCCGACGAGCTGGCGGTGACCTTCAAGGTCGAGTCGCACAACCACCCGAGCTTCGTCGAGCCGTACCAGGGCGCCGCCACCGGCGTCGGCGGCATCGTCCGCGACATCCTGGCCATGGGCGCCCGCCCGGTGGCGGTGATGGACCCGCTGCGCTTCGGTGCCGCTGACCACCCCGACACCGCCCGGGTGCTGCCCGGCGTGGTGGCCGGCGTCGGCGGGTACGGCAACTGCCTCGGCCTGCCCAACATCGGCGGTGAGGTGGTCTTCGACCCCTGCTACCAGGGCAACCCGCTGGTCAACGCGCTCTGCCTCGGCGTCCTGCCGGTCAGCCGCCTGCAGAACAAGGCCGCTGTCGGCCCCGGCAACGTCGTGGTGCTGATGGGCGCCAAGACCGGCCGGGACGGCATCGGCGGTGTCTCCGTCCTGGCCAGCGCCACCTTCAGCGAGGGCAGTGAGAAGCGTCGCCCGTCGGTGCAGGTCGGTGACCCGTTCATCGAGAAGCTGCTGATCGAGGCGTGCCTGGAGCTGTACGACGCCCAGCTCGTCGCCGGCATCCAGGACCTCGGCGGTGCCGGGCTGACCTGCGCGCTCACCGAGACCGCCGCGGCGGCCGGCACTGGCATGCGGGTCTGGCTGGAGCGGGTGCCGCTGCGTGAGCCGTCGATGGAGCCGCACGAGATCCTGGCCAGCGAGTCGCAGGAGCGGATGCTCCTGGTCGTCGAGCCGGACAAGCTCGACGCGGTGCTCAAGACCTGCGAGAAGTGGGGCGTGCTGGCCACCGCCATCGGCGAGGTCACCGCACCGCAGCCGGACGGCCAGCCCGGCCGCCTGCTGATCACCTGGCGGGACCACCTCGTGGTCGACGTGCCGCCGGGTTCGCTGGTGGACGACGGCCCGGTCTACGCCCGCCCGATGCGGGAGCCGGCGGACCTGATCCTGCTCCAGGCCGACCGGGCCGAGACGCTGCCCCGGCCGACCGACCCGGACGCGCTGCGCGAGACCCTGCTGCGCATGATCGCCTCGCCGAACCTGGCCGACAAGACCTGGGTCACCGAGCAGTACGACCGGTACGTGCTGGGCAACACCGTGCTCGCCCAGCCGGAGGACTCGGGCGTGATCCGGATCGACGAGCGGACCGGCCTGGGCGTGGCGCTCTCGGTGGACGGCAACGGCCGGTACGCCCGGCTCGACCCGTACCACGGTGCCAAGCTGGCGCTGGCCGAGGCGTTCCGCAACGTCGCGGTCACCGGTGCGACGCCGATCGCGGTCACCGACTGCCTGAACTTCGGCTCGCCGGAGGACCCGGGCGTGATGTGGCAGTTCGCCGAGGCCGTACGCGGCCTGGCGGACGGTTGCGCCGAGCTGGGCATCCCGGTGACCGGCGGCAACGTCAGCTTCTACAACCAGACCGGTGCGGCGGCCATCCACCCCACTCCGGTCGTCGGCGTGCTCGGCGTGCTGGAGAACGTGGCCGAACGGGTGGCGTCCGGCTTCGTCGCGCGCACCAACAACGACCACGACCAGCTCTTCCTGCTCGGCGAGACGCACGTGGAGCTCTCCGGCTCGGAATGGGCCTGGGTCACCCACGAGCACCTCGGCGGCGTACCCCCGCAGGTCGACCTGGCGCGGGAGAAGCAGCTCGCCGGGCTGCTGGCCGCCGCCGCCCGGGTCGGTCACCTCAGCTCCGCGCACGACCTCTCGGACGGCGGTCTCGCGCAGAGCCTGGTGGAGTCCTGCCTTCGTCACAACGTCGGCGCGCGGATCGCGGTGCCGGAGCGGTTCGAGGGCGGCTCGATGCCGTTCGTCTTCCTGTTCAGCGAGTCCGCCGGCCGGGTGCTGGTCTCGGTGCCGCGCGGGCACGAGAAGGCGTTCACCGCGCTCTGCGCCGAGCACGGCGTGCCGTGGGAGCTGATCGGGGTCACCGACTCCACCGCCGCTGCGCTGGAGGTGCACGGCCAGTTCCGGGTCGAGCTGGACGAGCTGCGCGAGGCGCACACCGGCACCCTGCCGAAGATCTTCGGGGGCGTGCAGCAGTTCGAGGTGACCGCACCGGAGGCCGTCGAGACGCCGGCCCGGGCCGACGTCGCCCCGACCGCCGAGGTTGCCCAGACCGCCGAGGTGGCACCGACCGCCGACGCGACGTCGGAGACCGCCGATGTGGTGGACGAGGCGGCGGTGGCGGACGAGGTGCCGGCGACCGACAGTCCGGTCGCCGCATCCGAGGAGCCGGCGACGGCGGGTGCCGAGACCGAGGACGAGACCGCGACGGTGGCCGAGCGGCCGGCCGAGCGGGCGACGCCGCCGGTCCGGGCGGCCGCTACCGGTGAGACGTCGACGGCCGGGGACGCTCCGGCCGACGGGCCCGGGGCCGAGGCTCCGCAGTCCGGTGCCACCGAGCAGCCTGCCGCGTCCGACGAGCGCTGAGGCGGTGGCCTCGGCCGTCTTCGCCCAACCCGGATCGGGAGCCCGGTTCGACTGGGGCCTCGCGGGAGCTGCCGAACTCGGCCGGGTCTGCGCGGCACTGGTGGTGGTGGACGTGTTGTCGTTCACCACCACCGTCGAGGTGGCCGTCGGGCGGGGGATGCGCGTGCACCCGTTCCCCTGGGGCGCCCAGGCCGCCGACTACGCACAGCGGATCGGCGCGGTGGTCGCCACCGGTCGCCGACAGACCGCGCACCATCCGTGGTCGTTGTCGCCAGCCGCGCTGAGCCGGGCACCGTTCGTCGCCGAGTTGGTGCTGCCATCCCCGAACGGGTCGGCCATCAGTGCCGCCGCCAGCGCCACCGGTCTGCCGGTGGTGGCGGCCAACCTGCGTAACGCCCGCGCCGTCGGGAGCTGGCTGCTGCGCCAGGGGTACGGCTCGACCACCGACCCGATCGGGGTGGTCGCCGCCGGAGAGCAGTGGCCGGACGGTTCGCTCAGGCCGTCGGTGGAGGACCAGCTCGGCGCGGCCTGCGTACTGGACGCCGTCTCCGCAGTGCCGGGTGGCCTGTCGGTGGAAGCGGCCATGGCGCTGGCCGCGCTGGCGAGCACGCCGGACGTAGCTGCGGCGGTCCGGGGCTGCGTGTCCGGCCGCGAGCTGATCGAGGCCGGTTTCACGGACGACGTCGAGATCGCGGTCCGGGTCGGCGACTCCGATGTGGTCCCGCTGCTGCGACAGGGCGTCTTCTCCGCCGCCTGACCGCGCCCCGTCCGGTCACACGTCCCGTCAAGTCACAGCGGACACCGCGATCGGTCCACCGACGACAAGAGCCGCGAACCTTCCGGTCCGCGGCTCTTGTCGTCGGTGCTTCCGCGTCAGGACGACGCGTACGGGGTGTGGATCAGTCGTCCATCCAGTCCAGCCGACGTCCGCCCCGCTCCTGCCCCGGGGTGTCCGGCCGACCGCGACCGGTCTGCGCCGGGTCGCCGTAATAGCCGCCACCCTGCTGTTGTTGCTGCTCGTAGCTGTCCTCGTAGCCACCGCGCTGGCGTGGCGGTTCCTGGCCGTAGCCCCCGCCCTGGCCGTAGCCACCCTGCTCGTAGGCGTTGTCGTAGCCTCCGCGCTGCTGCGGGGGTTCCTGGCCGTAGCCGCCGCCCTGGCCGTAGCCGCCCGGGGCGTAACCGGTGGGCTCGCTGTAGTTGTCGTAGCCACCGCGCTGCTGCGGCGGCTCCTGGCCGTAGCCTCCGGGCTGCTGCGGCGGTTCTTGGCCGTAGCCTCCGGGCTCGTTGTAGCCGCCGGTCGGCTCCGCGCCGTGGCCGTAGCCGCCGGTCGGCTCGCCCCGACCGTAGCCCCGGGTGGCGTCGCCGCCGCCTTGGCCGTATCCGCCGGGCTCGCCCTGGCCGTATCCGCCGGTCGGGTCACCCTGGCCGTAGCCCCGGGTGCCGTCGCCGCCTTGGCCGTAACCACCGGGCTCGCCCTGGCCGTAGCCACCGGTCGGGTCACCCTGGCCGTAGCCCCGGCCGTCGCCGCCGCCCTGGCCGTAGCCACCGGGCTCGCCCGGACCGTATCCGCTGCCACCGCCGGACTCGCCCCGGCCGTATCCGCCGGGCTCACCCTGGCCGTAGCCCTGGCTGCCCTCCGGCTGGTAGATACCGGTCGCGTACGGGTCGGCGGGCGCCGGATAGCGGGTGTCGTCGCCCTGGTAACGCCCAGTCGGCTCGTCGAACCGCTCGCCGTAGCCGGCTCCACCGCCACCGGCCGGTGGGTACTCGGACTCACCGCCGCCCGCACCGTAGTCACGACTGCCGTAGCCGCCACCCGAGGATGGGCTGGTGCCGTAGCCACCGCCCGACGAGGGGGCGTTGCCGTATCCGCCGCCGGAGGACGGGGCGTTGCCGTAGCCCGGGCCGCCGCCATAGCCGCCGCCCTGCTCGTCGCCGTAACCGCCCGACCAGGCCTGTCCCGGCCCGCCCGCCGCGCCGTACGGCTGCGGAGGCGCACCGTACGGGTCCGGCGGGACGTCGTCGACCACCGGCTGGTGCATCATCGTCGGCGCGTTGGCCAGCCCGGGACCGCCCACCATGGTCGGGTCCGGAGTGGAGCCCACCCGGTTCACCACCCGGGTCTGGTCGTCCGCCCCGGCGAACGAGCCCCGGGCTGCCGGAACCGCACCGGCCGGCGCCCCACCGACGGGCTCACCATCGGGATCGGCGTCCTCGTTCTCCTTGCGCTTCATCCAGAGCAGCACGATCGTGCCGACACCGATCGCCACGAAGAGACCACCGAGCAGGATCAGCAGCCAGTTGCCGAAGCCGCCGGAGCTCTCGTTGGCGGCCGGGGCCTGGGCGGCGGGAGTGTCGCCGGGCGGCGCCTCCGTCTCGTCGGTCTCGTCGTCCGCGAACGGGTCCTCGGTCGGCTCCGCCGACACACTCTCCGAGGGGGTGGCGCTCGGGCTGGCCGAGGACTCGATGGCGAGGGTGATCCGCCGTCCGTTGATCTGCTGGCCCGCGTTGGCGGTGAAGCTCACCGTGGCCCGGATGTCGTCCTTGCTCGCGCCGATGTCGATCCGACCGGGCGCGATCGGGTTGCCGCTGTTGCCGGTGAAGCGGAAGTTGCCGTTGCCGTCGCTGGTGGTGTCCCGCTGACGGCCGGCGCTGTCCACCAGCAGCACGTACGCGTTCGGCACCGCGTCACCCGACCGCGCCACGACCTTGCCCGCGATGGACCGCACGGTCTGCGGTGCCTGGGAGGTGGGCGGGGCGTTGGGCCCGCGTACCGTCATGTCGCGCTCGTCGCCGCCCTGGTCGCCGCCAGCCCGGGCGGAGACCCGCACCCGACCGGAGCGCTCCTGGCCGGCCGCCACGTCGCCCGCGACCAGGTTGACCGTGATCGACACCTCTTCGTTGGGACCGATCACGCGCGCGGGGATGTTGCAGTCACCCTGGCAGCTCAGCCCGTTGAAGGTGCCGACGGAGATGCTGAACGGGGTCGGCAGCTCGTTGTTGTTCTTGACGCGGAACGTCATCGACGTCTGCTGACCGGACTGGAGAGTGCCGTTCGGCAGGTTGGTGATCTGGACGTCCGGGTTCGCGGCGAGTGCGGGTGTGGCGGGGGCGGCGAGTAAGGCACCGACAATCAGCGCTACGACCACACCGGCCCGCTTTTGCCAGGCTCGTCGGTGTGTTGACACGTCCACCGCCTTCCGGACTGACCTCCTCGTACCGGCGAGCGCCGGCCGAAGGAACATCACGGTACGAATACGCCGTCGGCAACTATGCCTTGTCGGGGCGGATCGGCGCGACCCAGGGCCATCGTGACGCGCCGGGCAGCCGCGCCGTATCGTCCCGTCGTGTCCTCTCCGTACATTAAGTCCACCGCAGTGGCCGCGGCGCTGTCGGCGCTCGACGAGGGACGCGCGCCCGAACGGCCGGTGCTCCGAGCGGCGGTCAGGGCCCTGTTGGCCACCCTCGCGGAGCGCGCCCCCGGCCGATCGGTGGAGGTGCGTGTCCCACCTTACGGTGCAGTTCAGTGTGTTCCGGGTCCGCGACACACCCGCGGTACTCCTGCGAACACGGTGGAGATGGATCCGCAGACGTGGGTCGCGCTCGCCGCCGGGAGACTCGACTGGGAGCGCGCCGTCACGGAGGGTCGCGTACGGGCGAGTGGCACGCGAGCGGATCTGTCCGCGTACCTGCCGCTCGAACTGGAGTGACGCCTGTGGCGTGATGACACTGCGGCGTATCAGTGTGACTGTATGTGGCGACATGGATTCGCGTACACTGTCAGGCGACGACAGTGTGGTTCCGGCCGATGCAGCGCGGAGCGGCCCCGGTGGCTCCGCCAGGCCAGTCCAGACCAGCAAGAGGGAGCGGCAGGTGCCCCGAGGCGACGGCCGGCTGAGCCACGACCTTGATCCCCAACGACCAGGCCCCCAGGACGCGTGCGGCGTCTTCGGCGTCTGGGCGCCCGGGGAGGAGGTCGCCAACCTGACCTACTTCGGGCTGTACGCGTTGCAGCACCGGGGCCAGGAGGCAGCCGGGATAGCGGTCAGCGACGGCTCCGGAGTGGTGGTCTACAAGGATCTCGGCCTGGTCGCCCAGGTCTTCGACGAGCCGACGTTGGCGAGCCTGCGCGGGCACGTCGCCATCGGCCACACCCGATACTCGACCACCGGTGCCTCGACCTGGGAGAACGCCCAGCCGACCATCCGGGCCACCAGCTCGGGCACCACGATCGCGCTGGCCCACAACGGCAACCTGGTGAACACCGCCGATCTCCAGCGTGAGGTCGCCGAGCGCGGCCTGGGCACCGACGGCTCGACCAACGACACCTCGCTGGTCACCATGCTGCTGGCCAGCCGCCCGGATCTCTCCGTCGAGGCCGCCGCGCTGGAGGTGCTGCCGCAGTTGCGGGGCGCGTTCAGCTTCGTCTTCATGGACGAGTCGACGCTGTACGCCGCCCGTGACCCGCACGGGGTGCGTCCGCTGGTGCTCGGCCGCCTGGAGCGGGGCTGGGTGGTGGCCAGCGAGACCGCAGCGCTGGACATCGTCGGTGCGAGCGTGGTCCGGGAGGTCGAGCCCGGTGAGCTGATCGCGATCGACGCCGAGGGGCTGCGGTCCAACCGGTTCGCCGCGCCCGAGCCCAAGGGCTGCCTCTTCGAGTACGTCTACATCGCCCGCCCGGACGCCACCATCGCCGGGCGCAACGTGCACTCGGCACGGGTGCAGATCGGCCGCCAGTTGGCCAAGGAGCACCCGGTCGAGGCGGACATGGTCATCCCGGTGCCCGAGTCGGGCACGCCGGCCGCCATCGGCTACGCCGAGGAGTCCGGCATCACCTACGGCGCCGGCCTGATGAAGAACCCGTACGTCGGGCGTACCTTCATCCAGCCGTCGCAGACCCTGCGTCAACTCGGTATCCGGCTCAAGCTCAACCCGCTGCGCGAGAACGTACGCGGCAAGCGCCTGGTCGTGGTCGACGACTCGATCGTCCGGGGTAACACCCAGCGCGCGATCGTCCGGATGCTCCGCGAGGCCGGCGCGGTGGAGGTGCACGTCCGCATCTCCTCACCGCCGGTCTCCTGGCCCTGTTTCTACGGCATCGACTTCGCCACCCGCGCCGAGCTGCTCGCCAACGGCCTCGACAACGAGGGCATCCGGCGGTCGATCGGCGCTGACACGTTGGGCTACGTCTCGCTGCCCGGTCTGATCGCCGCGACCGAGCAGCCGAAGACCCGGCTGTGTCGGGCCTGCTTCGACGGGGAGTACCCGATCGAGCTGCCCGTCGGCAACCTGATCGGTAAGCACGTGCTCGAAGGGATCAGCCGCCGGGTCGCGAACCGCGTCGACGACGATGTCGACGCTGGCGAGCAGGCCGGCACGACGCCCCGCACCGACGTGACGATGTCGGCGACCACACACCGCCCATAGCACCATCCGGCTGCGGCGTCGGTCACCGCCGACACGGCCGCCGAGAACCACTAAGGGGAGAACCGTGACGCACGTGTCCGAGCGCAGCGGCGCAGGTAGCAGCCCGACCGGCGCCGGCGGCGACCGCCAGCCCTGGACGGCCGGCACCGGCCGCCCCGCTCGCAAACGTTCGGTCTCGTACGCGGACGCCGGCGTGTCGATCGAGGCGGGTGACCGCGCGGTCGAGCTGCTCAAGTCCAAGGTGAAGCAGACCCGCCGGCCGGAGGTGATGGGCGACCTGGGTGGCTTCGCCGGCCTGTTCCGGCTGGACACCACGAAGTACAAGAACCCGATCCTGGCCTCCTCCACCGACGGCGTCGGCACCAAGCTGGTGATCGCGCAGCAGATGGACATCCACGACACGGTCGGCATCGACCTGGTCGCGATGGTCGTCGACGACCTGGTGGCCTGCGGCGCCGAGCCGCTGTTCCTGCTGGACTACATCGCCACCGGCGAGGTCGTGCCGGACCGGGTCGCCGAGATCGGTGCCGGTATCGCCGACGGCTGCCGGTACGCGGGCTGCGCGCTGCTCGGCGGCGAGACCGCCGAGCACCCGGGTGTGCTGCGCCCCGACGAGTACGACATCTCGGCCACCGGCGTCGGCGTGGTGGAGGAGAGCCAGATCCTCAGCCCGGAGCGGGTCGAGGTGGGCGACGTGGTGATCGCCATGCGTTCGTCCGGCCTGCACTCCAACGGCTACTCCCTGGTCCGGCACGTGCTGCTGGGCGCCGGCCGGATGCGGCTGGACGTGGTGATCGACGACTTCGGCCGGCAGCGCACCCTCGGCGAGGAGCTGCTGACCCCCACCAAGATCTACGCGCAGGACTGCCTCAAGCTGATCGCCGAGGCGGAGGTGCGGTCACTGGCCCACGTCACCGGCGGTGGCATTCCCGGCAACCTGGTGCGCATCCTGCCCGAGCACGTGGACGCGGTGGTCAACCGCTCCACCTGGAAGCCGCAGCCGATCTTCGACCTGGTGCAGTCCAAGGGACGGATCGACGACCCGGAGATGGAGGCGACCTTCAACATGGGCGTCGGCATGTTCGCGATCGTCTCGGCCGAGGACGCCGACCGCGCGCTGGCCACGCTGACCGGCCGCGGGGTGGACGCGTGGCAGGCCGGTGAAATCATCGAGGGCACCGGTGAGGTGCAGATGATCGGACAGCACACCCGCGGCTGATCATCTGACACCGATCGTCCAACCACCTGGTCAGGGGTTCACCCAAGTGGCCGTCGCGGCCTAGCCTTGAGGCTGCTTCGCCTTGAGGGGCTGCTTCGAAGCTGTGGGTGCGCCCGTGCCGTGGCGTGCCCGGCAGCCGTCAACCGGTGAGGAGGGCGATGGCTGCACGGGGACGGTCGTTGCGTGGGATGCGGGGTCTGGCCGTCGTCCCGTCGTACGTCGTGATGCAGCCCACCACCCTCTGCAATCTGGATTGCGCGTACTGCTACCTGCCGTTGCGGGCCGCCGACCGGCGGATGCCGGTGGCGGTGGCGGAGGCGGTGGCCGCCTCGGTGAACCCGTGGGCCGCCTCGGGGCGGTTCTCCGTGGTGTGGCACGGCGGAGAGCCGCTCGCGGCGGGCCGGGAGCGGCTGGCGGCGTTGATGGCGCCCTTCGCCGCCGAGGTGGAGCACCATGTGCAGACCAACGCCACGCTGATCGACGACGCGTGGTGCGAGTTCTTCGCGACGCACCGGATCCGGGTCAGCGTCAGCGTGGACGGGCCCCGGGCGCGCAACGGGGACCGGGTGACCCGGGCGGGACACCCGGCGTACGACCGGATCGTGCGCGGGGTGGCGGCGCTGCGCCGGCACGGACTGCCGTTCTCGGCGCTGGCCGTGGTGAACGACCCGTCGCCGGCCCGGGCGGCGGAGCTGTACGCCTACTTCCTCGACCTCGGGTGCGAGGTGCTCGGGGTCAACATCGAGGAGACCGAGGGCGTCAACACCCGTGACAACGCTCACGACGCCGCCGCGGTGACCGGGTTCTGGGCCGAGCTGGTCGCGGCCTGGCGGCGTGATCCGCGGATCCATCTGCGGGAGGTCGAGTGGTCGCTGCGGTACGCCGCGGCGGTCCTCGACGGCACGGCGGACGGCCTGCTGCCGGCCAGCCTCGACCCGATCCCCACCGTGGCGTACGACGGCTCGGTGGTGGTGCTCTCACCCGAGCTGGCCGGCTTCACCGATCCGCGCCACGGTGACTTCAGCAGCGGGAACGTCCTGGCCACGCCATTGCACACGATCCTCGCCGGTGCGGCCCGCACCGGCTGGGTCGGCGAGTTCCTGAGCGGGGTGGAAGCCTGCCGCTCGTCCTGCCCGTACTTCGGTTTCTGTGGCGGAGGCCACGCGGCCAACCGCTACTTCGAGCTGGGCCGTTTCGACGGTACGGAGACCGAGCACTGCCGCAACAGCAAGATCCGCCTACTGGAGGGAGTGTTGGATCATGCCCGAGACCACAAGTCACCGGGAGCCCGAGCGGGTGAGGGGTAACGAGGCCGGCCGGGTCACCGACCGGGTGCGGGAGGCCGCCGCCGGGCTCACCGCCCTGCTCCAGGAGGCAGAGGACGCACGACGCCTACGGGCGGAGGTGACGGGTGGCGACGGGGCCAGCGCGGTCTGCGCCTGGAACCACTTCGAGAACATCCCGACGTTCTACAACTGGAACAACCGGCCTCGCTGACCGGCCGGAGTCGAGGGCCCGCCACGTTCCCGGATTACCTCCGGGCGTGGCAGGCCCTTGAGCGTCGGGTGGTACGCCGCCGCCGTGCCGGGCACATACGTGAGCACGCGGGGAGTTACCGCGTGCTCGGATGTGACCGGGGGTCAGCGGGTGGGACGGACCCAGGTGTCCGGGTCGTCCTCGGCGTGGTCCTCATCATCGTCGACGTACTGTTTGTCGTCGTCGAAATGGTGGTCCGACTTGCCGCTGCCGCCGAGTTCTCGCTGCAAGGCGGCGAGGTCGGTGTTCGGGGAGTGATACTTCAGCTCCCGGGCCACCTTTGTCTGCTTGGCCTTAGCACGGCCGCGCCCCATGGCTCGACCCCCTCGCACAGAATGCGGGGCAGCCCGAAGGCGGGCCCCGATGACGTCAGGCATCTCTCGTGGCTCTTACGGTACATGGGGATGCCACCGTTCGGCACCTCGGGTTACCGCTGACCGCCGCCGCGCGTGGCGGTCAACCGGTCGTCACCCACTGTACCCGGTAAGGAGCGATGCCGGGAACGGTCCTGACACGGGGTAAATCTCCATGAACGCGTCGTATCTTCAGTTTAGCCGGATACGTACGTTGAGGGCGGAAGCAACGCGGCCCGCCCTCAACGTACGGCGAGGTCACCGCAGGTGAATCGTGCGCAGCCGGCCGATGTCGGCCATCCGCCGCTCGGCCAACCGGTCGGCCGCCACGGCGGGCGGTACGCCGTCGGTGTCGGCGAGCCGGAGGATCTCCCGCGTGGTGTCGAAGATGCGGGTCGCCCGCAGCTTGGCGCGGTCGAAGTCGAAGCCCTCGATCTCGTCCGCGACCTGGATCACACCACCGGCGTTCACCACGTAGTCCGGGGCGTAGAGGATGCCCCGGTCGGCGAGCAGCTTCTCCACGCCGGAGTGGGCGAGCTGGTTGTTGGCCGCCCCGGCGACCACCTTCGCCCGCAGCGCTCCCACCGTGTCGTCGTCCAGGGCGCCGCCCAGCGCGCAGGGCGCGTACACGTCGATGTCGGCGGCGGCCAGCGCGGACGCGTCCTCGACCAGCGTCACCTCGGGGTGGGTGGTCCGCGCCCAGTCCAGCGCGCGGGGGCTCACGTCGGTGGCCACCACCTCGGCGCCGTCCTCCAGCAGGTGGCCGACCAGATACTTGCCGACCTTGCCCAGGCCGGCCACACCGACCCGCCTGCCGCGCAGCGTGGGGACCCCCCAGACGTGCTCGGCCGCCGCCCGCATGCCCTGGAAGACACCCCAGGCGGTGAGGATCGAGGAGTCGCCGGCTCCGCCGTGCTCGACGCTGCGGCCGGTGACGTAGCGCGTCTCGCGGGCGATCACGTCCATGTCCGGCACGTACGTGCCCACGTCGCAGGCGGTGTAGTAGCGCCCGCCCAGCGACTCCACGAAGCGGCCGTACGCGCGCAGCAGCGCCTCGCTCTTGATCTGCTCGGGGTCACCCCAGATGACCGCCTTGCCGCCGCCCAGGTCCAGCCCGGCGAGAGCGTTCTTGTACGCCATGCCGCGGGACAGGTCGAGCACGTCGGCGAGGGCGGCCTCCTCGCTCGCGTACGGGTAGAAGCGGGTGCCACCCAGCGCCGGGCCGAGTGCGGTGGAGTAGATCCCGATGATCGCCTTCAGGCCGGTCTGCTTGTCCTGGCAGAACACGACCTGCTCATGGCCCGTGGATTCCGGGTCGTCGGAAGTGGCGAATACGCCCATGACTGGCTCCTGTGTCGGCGGGCGCCCTTGTGGGACGCGGACCTCGGTCGAGCCGGCGGGGATGCTGCCGGTGGTGCGAGCCTAGTATCGGCAGGCGTTCCACGGCCTCTCCCGGGCGTCCGCATCCCGCCCAGCGGGCGTACGCACCGGGCGTCCTCCACCCCCGGCGCAGGGCGCGTCGAGGGCTCCGAGCCCTCGTTTCGGCTCGCCACGCGGCACCACCCGGGTGACGCCGAGCAACGCTCGGCTTGCCGTTCGTGGGAGGATCGCGCCGTGCCGTCGCTCTTCGCCTCATACCTGCGCGTGTACGAGCCGCTGACCGCCTTCGATCGCGATCGTCAGGCGTACTGGCGGCGCTACGTCGAGCAGGGGCGGGCGGTGGCGCCGGTGGAGGGGCCGGGCCGGCAGCGGACCTCGGTGATCGAGGCGCTCGGCGCCGGCTGGACCCGGCTGCCCGACCTGCCCGACGAGGCGTACGTGCTGGAGACGGACGAGACGCTGCTGGTGTGCCCGTGGAACCTGCGCATCCGGGTGGCCGAGGCCGCGCTGAGCGCCCGGGACGGGGTGCCGGCGGTGCTGGCCGACGCGTTCGTGCCGCCGGTGCTGGCCGGGCAGGCCAAGGCCGTGGTGGAGGACTGGCGCAGCGGAGCCCGGGTGCTGGAGCACGGCGTACCCCGGGTGCACGAGCAGATCGCCACCTGGGGCGTGCCGCTGCGGTGGTTCGTGCTGTTCGAGGCGCAGGAGCGCCACCACGTGACCGCGCCGGAGCGCCGCTCGCTGCGCTTCCGGACCGAGATCTCCAAGGCGCGTCGTCGGTCGTCGCGCGCGTTGTCGGTGCTGCGCAAGTCGGTGGGGGACGCGCCCATCACCGAGGCGGTCGAGGAGGCCGCCCGGTGGCTGGAGGAGTTCCATCCCCGCTCGGTGGTGGAGCTGGACTACGGAGGTCTGGTCGAGTTGCTCTCCGACGAGACGCTCGCGGAGGACGACTCGGCGGAACTGGTCGCCGCCGGACTTGCCGGACTGTCGCGAGGCGAGGCGGAAGAGGCGTCTGCGGCGTACGACAAGCTCGTCGCGCGCTGGCGGGCCGTGCAACTTCTGGAACGCTGCAACTAGTCCGCTTTTGCCCAAATTTCGGGCTGTAACATGAGGTGCTCTCGTAGTTGTTGCGTCACGAACCGTGACTATGAGTCCGAATAAGGTACTTTCTGGCGTGTAAAAGTCGTATAAATCGGGCATGGTTCATCCGTCCGTCTAGGGACGTTCGGCCGTTCGGCCCATGTCGGACATCGGGGACTAGCCGGACCATGGGAGACGCGTCGGCCGGCGGGACCCCGGCCGATGTCTCTACATGTGGAGGAGTGACCGATGGCATCGCGAACGCACGAACCAGAGCCGCTACTCACACCGGCCGAGGTGGCGTCGATGTTCCGTGTCGACCCGAAGACGGTGACCCGCTGGGCGAAGGCCGGCAAGCTGAGCGCCATCCGGACCCTGGGCGGCCACCGCCGGTATCGCGAGTCCGAGGTCAGGGCGCTGTTGCAGGGGCAGATCCCGCAGCAGCGCCAGGGGGACTGACCGGCCGGTAGATAGCAGAGACACCACGAAGGGCGACGGATTCTCGAATCCGTCGCCCTTCGTCATGTCCGCCACCCGGTGCGGCCCGGTCGCGCACCGGCTCAGCCGGTCAGCTCGACCCGGATCCCCACCGTGCCGCCGGTGCCCCGGCGCAGTCGGCTGCCGAGCAGCGTCAGCCGCCCGATCACTCGGTACTTCTGCTTGATCAGCCCCCGGATGCGATCGGTCGCTCCGGGGTCGTAGAGGCTCGCCCGGGCGGGCACCGCCTCGCCATGGGGTCGACCGCGCACGTCGCACGGCGCCACCGTGACATCCCCACTGCGTCGGATCCGCTTCACCTTGCCGGCGTCCGCCGCAGACCACACCGCCAGGGCGTCGCCGTCGCGTACCGCCCAGACCGGGGTCGGCACCGCGCGGCCGTCCTTGCGGAAGGTCGTGAGGAGTATGTACTTCTCCGCCGAGAGGCGGTCCAACGTGGTCACGTCGCCCAGGATACGGGCGTCGCGCCTGACTGAGCAGCCCGTTAGCGTTACGGACGTGACGGGGGAACCACGGATCGGTGACGTCTTCGGAGAACTGCTGCGCGACGCGCTGGCGGTGGCGACCGGGGTCGGTCCCCGGCCGCTGGCCGGCGGGCGACTGCCCCGACCGGTCATCGAGATCATCGAGCGGGACGACGGGCTGGTCAACGGCGCGCCCGCCGCCCACTACCTGGCCGGGCCGCAGGAGTGGCAACCACACGACCACCGGGCCGTGGACCGGGTCCGGGGCGCGACCCTGGACGTCGGCGTCGGTGCCGGCCGGATCGCGCTGCTGTTGCAGGAGCGCGGCGTACCGGTGACCGGGCTGGACGTCTCGCCCGGCGCGCTCGCGGTGTGCCGTCGCCGGGGCGTACGCGACCTGGTGCTCGGCACGGTCGACGAGCACTGCGCCGGCGGACGGCGCTACGACACGTTCCTGTTGCTCGGCAACAACCTGGGCCTGTTCGAGGGCCGGGAACGCGCACCTGCCTTCCTGGCGGCCATGGCCGCGATGGCCAACCCCGGGGCGCAGGTGATCGCGCACGGCACCGACCCGTACGGCACCACCGATCCGGTGCACAGCGGCTACCACGAGCGCAACCGTCGGCGGGGCCGTCTCGGCGGGCAGCTCCGCCTGCGGCTGCGCTACCGCGAACTGGGTACGCCCTGGTTCGACTACCTGGTCTGCTCGCCGGACGAACTCGCCGAGCTGGTCCGCGGCACCGCCTGGCGACTGACCGACGTGGACGACCGGGACGCCCCGTACTACCTCGCCACCCTGCGCCTGGCCGCCTGACGCATCCTGCGGATGTTAGGAGGGGTCCCCTGCTATGCCGTAGGCGTTAGCAGGGGACCCCTCCTTGCACGAAACGTCAGACCTGGACGGTCGGCGGGAGCTGCTCGGGCGGCAGGCCGCCGTCGCCGTCGACGACCTCGTCGGGCTGACCGTCCTCGTCGATGTCGACCATCGTGACGTCCACCTTGCCGTCGCCGTCGGTGTCGAACTGGAACAGGTCGGCCTTGCCGTCACCGTCGGTGTCGACCACCCAGACGTCGGTGCGGCCGTCGTTGTTGGTGTCGGCGCGCAGCAACTCGATGCGCTCGTCGCCGCGCGTCTCGACGGTCTCCTGGGTGCCCGCGTCGCCCGTGGTCTCCGGTGCCTGGCTCATCTGTTCGTCCTTCCCTTGGCTGTCGGCGGTCTGTACCCGATCCCGTCCGCCCCCACGCATCGGGCCCGGTCGGTGCTGCATAGGGTCGCAGCATGACTGAGCGGAGCGTACGGGCCGGTTGCGGCGTGGCGGCGATCCCGCGCGTCGACGACGCCGGAGAACGTGTCGTCGTCACCCTGCGGTGGTGGCATCGTGACTGAGCGATTCGTGGTGGTGGGTGCCGGCACGATGGGGCTCGGCATCGCGTACGTGGCGGCCGGCGCCGGCCACGCGGTGGAACTGGTCGAGGTGGACCGGGAACGCGGCGCGGCGGCCATGACCCGGCTCGCCGAGCTGTGGGACCGGGGCGTCCGGCGCGGCAAGCTGACCGTGGCGCAGGCCGCCGCGAACCAGGAACGCGTCTCGCTGCGGGCCGGGCTCGCCGAGGTGGCCGCGGAGCCGCAGGTGATCGTGGAGGCGGTGCCGGAACGGCTCGACCTGAAACGGACCGTGCTTGCCGAGGCGGAGGCGCTGCACCCGGCCCTGCTGGGCAGCAACACCTCCAGCATCCCGATCGCCGAGCTGGCCGAGGGACTGACCCGGCCCGAGCGCTTCTGCGGGCTGCACTTCTTCAACCCGGTCTGGGCGATGGCGCTGCTGGAGATCGTGGTCGGGGCGGCCACCGCGCCGGAGACCACCGCCGCCGCCGTCACGCTCGCCGCCCGGCTGGGCAAGGACCCGGTGGTGGTACGCGACATGCCGGGCTTCGCCACCTCCCGGCTCGGGGTGGCCCTCGGACTGGAGGCGATCCGGATGGTCGCCGACGGGGTGGCCGACCCGGCCGACATCGACAAGGCGATGGTGCTCGGCTACCGGCATCCGGTCGGACCGCTGGAGCTGACCGACCTGGTGGGTCTGGACGTGCGCCTCGACATCGCCCGCACCCTCCAGGCCGCGTACGGGGACCGGTTCGCGCCGCCGCCGCTGTTGGCGGAGATGGTGGCGGCCGGCCGGCTGGGCAAGAAGTCCGGGCAGGGCTTCTACCACTGGGTCGACGGCGTGCGCGCGGACGGCACGGCGCGGACCGAGGCAGGCGGCGCCTCCGCCGACCGGGCGGGGACGACCCGATGAGCGGCGGGCTGCGGGTCGAGGAACGCCCGGACCGGCTGGTGGTCACGCTGGACCGGCCGGAGAAGCGCAACGCCATCGACGCCGACCTGATCGCCGCGCTGCACGAGGTCTGCGCCGACCTGGAGGCCCGCCCCCGGATGCTGCTGCTGACCGGCGGCACCGACGGGATCTTCGCCGGTGGGGCCGACATCGGCCAACTGCGCGAGCGGGGCCGCCTGGACGCGCTGGCCGCGATCAACTCGGCCGCGTTCGCCCGGATCCGGTCGCTGCCGATGCCGACCGTGGCGGCCGTCGACGGTCCCGCGCTCGGCGGCGGCGCCGAACTGGCGTACGCCTGCGATCTCCGGGTCTGCACCGAGCGGGCGGTCTTCGGCCAGCCGGAGGTGCGGCTCGGCATCCTGGCCGGTGCCGGCGCGACGCACCGGCTGCCGGCGCTGGTCGGCGAGGCCCGGGCCAAGGAGTTGTTGTTCACCGGTCGCCGGGTGGACGCTGCGGAGGCGTCCCGGATCGGTCTGGTCAACCGGGTGGTGTCGGGTCCGGAGGAGCTGTTGCCGGCCGCACACGAGCTGATCGACGAGATGGCGAAGGGCTCGGCGCTGGCGCTGCGGCTGACCAAGCTCGCCGTCGACGCACCGCCCGCCGCCCATCCGCACCTGGATCTGGTCAGCCAGGCGGTGCTCTTCGAGGACGACGAGAAGCACCGCCGGATGACGGAGTTCCTGGACCGGCGTCGCGGACGCTGAGACCGACCGCGAGACCACGACGGCCGCACCGGAGGGTTCCGGTGCGGCCGTTGCTGTCGGATCGGTCAGCGGCCCATCGCGGCCAGCGGCACGTCGGCGTCCGCCAGGGCCCGGATCACCGCGGCCGACTCACTGAAGCCGATGATGAGTACGGCGTCGGCGCCGAAGTCCTTGATCTGCTTGGCGCCGTCGTTGAAGTTGATCGGTGCGGCGTCGGCACCCTCGCCCGGCTCGTAGCCGAGCAGCTTCACCTTGTCGCCACCGAAACCGGCCCGCTCCAGCTCGGTCCGGACGGCCTCCTGGAGGCCCTCGCCGTAGGCGTCCTTACGGGCCACGATGGCGATCTTCTGCGGCCCGTCGCGGAGGACCACGTCGGCCAACGCCCGACCCTGCAGGCTGTCCGGCGGCGCGGTGCGGAAGTAGAGACCGTTGTCGTCCGCGTCGGTCAGCGACGCGGCGGTGTTCGACGGGGAGAACAGGATGAGTCCGGCCTTCACCACGTCGGGCAGGACGGCGGCCGAGATCCCGGAAGCACCGGCGCCGATGATCACGTGCACCCCGGCGTCGACGTGGCTGGCGATCGTCCGCTTGGCGACCGTCGGGTCGGTGCCGTCGTCGCCGTCGATCCAGACCACGTCCTCGCCGAGCACACCGCCGGCCGCGTTGATCTCCTTGATCGCCAGCGCCACACCGGCCGCGATCGGCGGGTACGCCAGGGCCAGGTCGCCGGTCTTGGGCAGCAGACCGCCGAGGACGAGCGGCGCGGTGCTGGTCTGCCGGTTGCCGCGCGGCGGTGACTTCGTGCTCGCGGCCGACTCGTCCCCGGCGCCGACGAACTCCGTCTTGGCGTCGTTGAGCTGCTGGTTGTCGAAGTGCAGGGTGGCGTAGCTGGCGGTGGCGGGCTCACCGGCGTCGGTGAACCCGGCGCGGGTGATCGAGACGCTGCGGTACTCGATGTCGTCGCCGTCGCTGGCCAGCCGCAGGCACCGGGCGGGGGTCTCGCAGCGGGTGCCCTCGTTGGTGACGCCGACGATCTGCCGGGCGATGGCCGCCGGGTTGGTGCTGCCGGCGAGCTCCGTAGCGAGGGCGCTGATCACCACCGCGTCGTACGCCTCGGCGGCGTAGAGGAAGTCGGTCAGCCCCGAGTCGATGGACCGTAGCCGGTTCTTGAAGTCCTCCGGCAGCGGAGTCAGGGGGGTGGTGCCCTTCATGCCGTCGACCAGGTTGGCGCGATCCTGCAACTCTTCCGGGTACGAGTTGAGCATGTTGCCGTCCGTACCGTAGAGGCGCACCTGGTCGGCGTTCGCCTCTTCGGCCTGGTCGTTCCCGCATGCGCTGGTGGCGAGCAGGAGGGTGGCGCAGGTGGCCAGGATTGCCGCCCGCGAGCCGCGTGACATGTGCATCGTCGTCCTTCCTACGGCGAAGGTCCGCTGCGCAGACTAACGTGCCGTGACGTTCCGTGGGACCGTGGAGGCCTGTCTATCCGCAGGTCGCCCTCGCTCATTACGGAGAGTGACCTTTGGTGGTTGCTTGACCGGGCCCCCTACCGTGCGGTGGGTGACCGACTCGCCACAGCAGACGTACGACGACGCCACCGCCATCCTCAGTTCGGCGCTCGACGGCGACTCCGACGGCGTGGTCGGGACATTCGACGCGGTGGTGGACCGGTCCGGTCTCGTCGGGGCGTACGACGTGGCGTGGTGCCTGGCCGCGACGATGGTCGGTGATCCGGTGCCGCCCGGCGCCTGCGCGCTCGACTTCCCCGACATCGACCAGGCCGAGTACGACGCCCGCTGGGTGGCCCGCTTCGTCAGCGCGTACGCCAACTCGGACCTGGACACGGCCCGCGCCCTGTTCGGTGCGGCGGTGGCCGACGGGCTGCTGCCGGAGTGCCTGCTGACCCTGGCGGGTTCGACGGTGGCCACCCTGCGGCACCGGTCGGGGTGAGTCGGTCCGCCCTGCGGTGCCGGGGCGCGTGAGCCGGAGCGCCCTGCGGAGTCGGGCCGCCACAATCGGCGGAACTGGTCGGGGCGACGTCCTCAGGTGCCGGACTGGACCACCGTGGTGGCGTACCGGGACAGCAGCTCGTGCCAGCCAGCGGTCAGCGCCTGCCGGTAGCCCTCGGCGGCTTGGCCGTGCCGGTCGAAGTGCCGGTGCGCGACCTCGACCAGGGTGGTGTCGGAGCCTTCCGGCGTGAACAGCACCTCGACCTCGCTGGCCTGCGCCGGGTCGGGCACCGGCGCGCGGTCCGCACCGATCTGCCAGGTGAACACCAGCCGCCGGGGCGGATCCCAGGTCAGCACCCGGCCCCAGTCGTTGCGGAAGCCGTAGGGACCGATCTCGTAGAGCATGCCGCCGGCCTGTTGCTCCATGCCCAGCTCGGCCAGGGCCTCGGGGCCGGACCAGGTGTACTCCGTCACCCACCAGTCGGCGAGCCTGCTGGTGAAGACCGCGTAGGCCTGCTCGGGGGTGGTCGGGACGACCAGGGCGCTGTGGATCGTGAACCGTTCGTGATCCTGCTGGATGTCGACCGGATCGGTAATCCCCTGTCCCATAGGCCCGGACCATACCGGCTGATGCCCGCGTGCGCAGCTTCCGGCAAGGCCGAGACCTGCCGGAAGATCCGTTTACGGGTTGATTCCAGTGTGCTGCGGACATCGGCGGATGGTGGCCCCCGGAGCGGGTATCCGCCGCGCGATGCCGCCCGGGGTGGTCCGGGCGGTGGGGCGGAGCGGAGACCATGGGCGAACAGCCGCAGGCGTCGGTACCCGGTGCCGGACACCCGCACGAGCCACGCCTCGGGGCGATGCACCGGGACCGTCCCGGCGGGGGCGGCGCCGAGCCTGCGGGGGCGGAGCCCGACGTCCTGCTGGACGTGCCGAGGGTGTCGGTCGACTCGATCCGGCTCTCCGCCGACGGGCTGGACGCCGCTCTCCCTGCGGGCCCGGGTGGCCGGCCTGCTGGAGGTCGACGCCGGTGCTCGCGTCCACCTGGAGGGTGTGGACCTGGACGTCACCGGGGCACAGGCCCAGGCCCTGCTCAAGGTACGCCTGGAGAAGCTGGTCACGATCCTCGACCGCGCGCTCACCACGATCGACCACAACCCGCAGGTGGTCGACGCGCCCCGACGGGCGGACGGAGCGGAACAGCAACCCGCCCGGTCGGCCGGACGCACCGGCCGTCCCGCCACCGACGCGGTGGGCGGTGCTGGGGCGGAGCACCCCGGCCACCGGGCGAGAGGTCCCAGGGGTGGACGCCCCGACCCCCCAGCGAGCGGCGCTCCGAATCGGCCCGCTGGCGGCCCGGTGGGCGGCACGGCGGTCGGGTACGCCACGGACCGCGCGGGCGGATCGCCGGCCGGTCGGGGTGCGGGGCCACAGGGGCAGGCGGTCGGTCGGACCGCCGACGGGGTCGGTGCCGCGCCGGATCCCGGGATCGGGGCGCCGGGTGGGGCCACCGATGATCTCGGGCAACAGGTGGGGGCGATCGGGGCGGTGGCCGACAGCACACCGGGTGGCGCCGGCCCGGATCGGGGCGGGCCGCGCGACGGGCGGCCGGACCGGGCCGAGGAGCCGGAAGCGGGCACCGCCGCACCGCCCGAGCCGTTGACGGCGCGCCAGTTGGCCGAGCAGACCGGGGAGAGCATCCTGCACGCGGGTCGCAGCGTGTGGGACGCGATCCAGAACGGATTGGCGCAACGCCGCCAGGACGACTGACCGCGTACCCGGGAAAGCAAGACGCCGACCTGCGGATCCGCTGGTCGGCGTTGCTGTAGCCCGGCGAAAGGCTATGTGGCCAGGGGCGGGGTCGAACCGCCGACCTTCCGATTTTCAGTCGGACGCTCGTACCAACTGAGCTACCTGGCCGTGGTGCTCGGCTCATGCTACCCGTCCCACCGGGTCCCCGTCGGGAGGGTCACATGCCCCGATACGCAGAACGCCGCGCGAGGTGCGCGGCGTCAGCGCTTGCGGTCCTGACGGGACTTGAACCCGCGACCTCCGCCTTGACAGGGCGGCGAGCACTCCAACTGCTCCACAGGACCTAGCTGGTGTTGCATCCGACCGAAGTCGGACCGTGCCCCCAACGGGATTCGAACCCGTGCTACCGCCTTGAAAGGGCGGCGTCCTGGGCCGCTAGACGATGAGGGCGGCCCCGCTATCATTGCACATTCGCAACGTGAGCGGACTTGCTCCCATCCGGCCCCGCCGGAGGCTTGGAAAGCATACGTGATGTCTCACCGGTCGGCCAAACCGGTATGGCTACAGCCACAACGTCTCGCAAAACCGCAGCTCAGAGCGGTGTCTAATCGAGCTTGGTGATGCCGAGGTCGCGCTTCAGGGCGGCGATCACCTTGGTGCAGGCGGCGAGCGTGGCGGCCCGATTGCCGCCGCCGTCGTGCAGCAGCACCACCGCTCCGGGCTTGGCGGTGCGCTTCACCCGCTTCTCGATCGTGGCGGCGGTCGGCCTGGCCCAGTCCTGCGGGTCCACCGTCCAGTGCAGCGACCGCATGTCCAGCTTCTTGGCGACCCGGACCACCTCGGCGGTCCACCGGCCGCCGGGCTGGCGGTAGAACGGGATCTCCGCGTCGGGTACCGCCCGCCGGATCTCCTTGTTCGTCCGGACCAGGTCGGCGCGGATCTCGGCGACCGGACGCCGGGCGAGGTCGAGATCGTGGTTCCAGCTGTGGTTGCAGAGCTGGTGCCCTTCCCGGACGATCCGCCGGAGCAGGTCGGGGTGCTTGCGGACCTGCTTGCCGACCACACAGAAGGTGGCGGTGACGCCGGCCTTCTTGAGGCGGTCCAGCACCTTGGGCGTCCAGGTCGGATCGGGTCCGTCGTCGAAGGTGAGAGCCACCCCCTCGGCTCCGGTGGTGCGGACCAGCCCGGCCGGCAGCTTCGCCGGCAGCGCCCGCAGCGGAGGCTTGGTCGGGGCCAGCGACGGCGTCGGCGTCGGCTCCGGAGGCAGGGCGGCCGACGGAGGAGGACTGGACGGGGACGCCTGGGGCGAGTCGCCGCCGCTGCCGCAGCCGGTGGCCAGCAGGACCAGGCTCGTGACACACGCGAGCAGGACACGGGTACGCATCGTTCGCTCCCGAGAGGGGTTCGGGTTCGACGGACTGCCCGACGCTAGTTCACCCGATTTGAGTGGACAAACGCCGGGTCAGGACGCCGCCGCTTTCCGTGCCGGCCGAAAGCCCTGAACGCGTACAGAGGGCTGCAAAGACCCTGAAAATTTCGATCAGGACGCGGCCGGACGGTCGAGCGAGTCGCGTACGGCGACGACGAGCGAGACCGCCTCGGTCAGATCGATCGGGCGGATCACCCCCGCCGGCAGGCTCTCGGCCCGCCAACCCGGCCCCGCCGCGAGCACCAGCAGGGGCCGGCGGGGCACGGTGAGCAGGGCGCTGAGCTGTGCGGGATCGGCCGTGGCCCGGGTGTGCGACCAGACCACCACGGCGGCCGGTCCGGTCCGGTCGATGGCGTCCAGCAGTGCCGCCACCGGGACCCGGGCACCGAGCATCCGGTGCCCGACACCGGCCTCGGTCAGCGCGGCGGCCAGCGCCTCCAGGGGCAGGCTGTGCTGCTCCTCGTCGGCGCAGGAGAGCAGGATGCGCGGCGGCCCGAGAGCGGGACGGGTGGCCGTCGCCGCGGCGAACGCCGCCGACACGCAACGCGACACCAGATGCTCCACCTCGATCAGCGCGGCGGTCGCGGCGTGCCGCTGCCCGATCCCGGCGAGCACCGGGCGCAGCAGTCTGTCCCAGGTGCCGATCACACCCTCGGTGGCCAGGCTGCGGGAGATCGCCTCGCTGATCGCGACCGAGTCCAGCCGCATCGCGGCGCGGGCCAGACCGCGCGCCGCCGGACCGGCACGGCCCACCGGGATGGTGCTGCCACCGCCGTCCCGTGCGGTCCTCGGCCGGGCGACGTCGCGCGCCGCCGTGGCCGGGGTCTGTCGGGCCCATCGCGCCGCCTCAGCCGGGCTGACCCCCTCACCGGTGAGCCGTCGCATGACCTCCAGCCGGGCCAGGTCGGCCGCCGTGTAGCGGCGGTGGTGCCCGGGTACGTGCTCGCTCGGCCCGAGGCCGTAGCGCTGGTGCCAGGTGCGCAGCGTGGTCACCGCGACGCCGAGTCGCCGGGCGACCGCCCCCGCGCTCAGAGCCTCATCGGCCACCCGACCGCTCCGACCCGTCGCCGGCCGAGGCCGAGGGGTGCAGCAGACGGTCCACCACGCCGGCCAGCCACGGCGCGTACGCGTCGGGGTCGCGGTCGAGCTCGGTGGTCAGTGCCGCGGGGTCGACCCAGCGCAGCTCGGCGACCTCGGCGGGCTCGGGTGTCAGTGGTGTGTCCGGCGAGAACTCGCCGCGCAGGACGTGGTCGTACTCGACCTCGACCCGACCGGTGGACGGGTCCTCGGCGCGGTACACGTGCACCCCGACCTCGGTCAACGCCACCGGACCGACGCCGAGTTCCTCGTGCAACCGGCGGTTGGCGGACTCGGCGACGTCCTCGCCGGGCTGCGGGTGGCCGCAGCACGTGTTGGCCCAGCGCAGCGGGAACCGCGTCTTCGCCGCGGCCCGGCGCTGGAGCAGGATCCGCCCGTCCGGCGAGACGAGCAGCACCGAGAAGGCGCGGTGCAGTTGACCGGGGGTCTGGTGGGCGGCGGCCACGGTGGCCGACCCGATCCGTCGGCCCGCGTCGTCGACCAGCTCGACCAGGTGAGCTTCCCGCGACAGTGACATCAGAGCCATCCTTCGTTCACCGGCCACCGCCGGTGATGCGGCCGGCGGCCAGCTTGCCGGAGATGAGCACCATAGGCACTCCGACGCCGGGCTGCGTGCCCGAGCCGACGAAGACCACGTTGGACAGCGACGGGTGCAGGTTGGACGGGCGGAACGGGCCGGTCTGGAACAGGGTGTGCGCGGCGGCGAACGGGGTGCCGGCAGCCATGCCCTGCTCCGCCCACTCGGCCGGGGTGACCGCCCGGAGCACCTCGACACCCGCGCCGAAGCCGACGTAGCCGCGTTCCTCGAGGGTGGCAACGAGCTGGTCGGAATACCGGGCGGTGAGGTCGCCGCGCCACTCGAAGGGCGCCCGTTCCAGGTTGGGCACCGGGGCGAGCACGTAGTAGGTGTGCCGCCCGGCGGGCGCGACCGACGGGTCCGTCCGGCTCGGGTTGGTGACCAGCAGGGACGGGTCGGTCATCAGCTCGCCGCGCCGGATGACCTCGTCGAACGTGCCCTTCCAGGAGCGCCCGAAATGGATGTTGTGGTGCGCGATGCGCCGGTATCCCTGGGTCGAGCCGACGTGCAGCACGACGCAGGACGGCGAGTAGGTCAGTCGGCGCTGCCGGGTCGCCGGCAGCAGGTCGCGGTAGGCCACCGGCAGGTCGGGGTTGAGGACCACCACGTCGGCGGGGACGAACTCGCCGTCGGCGGTCAGCACGCCGGTGGCCCGGCCGTTGGCGGTCTCCACCCGGGTCACCGTGGTGCCGTACTGGATCTTGACGCCGTGCTTCTCGGCGGCGCCGGCCAGCCCCCGGGAGACCGCGTGGATGCCGCCGCGCGGGAAGTAGACCCCGGCGACCGAGTCGAGGTAGGCGATGACCGCATAGATGGCCAGCGCGTCGTGCGGGGCGAGGCCGGCGTACATCGCCTGGAAGGAGAAGATGCGTCGGGTACGCGGGTCGCGGAAGAACTGGTCGATCTTGGTCTGGAGTCGCCGGAAGGCGCCGGTGGCGACCAGCTTGAGCAGGTTGGCGGTGAGCAGGTCGGTGGGGGCGTCGAGGTTGCGGTCGATGAAGTCGGCCCGCTCCAACCGCCACAGGTTGCGGGCGAAGTCGACGAACCGCAGGTAGCCGTCGGCCTCGCGGGATCCGCAGACCCGGGAGATCTCCGCCGCCATCCGGGCGGTGTCGGTCAGCACGTCGAGCGTGGAGCCGTCCGGGTAGTAGGCGCGGTACGCCGGGTCGAGCGGCATCAGGTCGACCCAGTCGGACAGCTCCTCGCCCACCGCGCCGAGCGCCTCGGCGATCAGGTCGGGCATGGTGAGCACGGTGGGGCCGGTGTCGAACTCGTAGCCGTCCACGCTGAGCCGCCCGGCCCGTCCGCCCGGCACCGGCTCACGTTCCAGCAGGGTCACCTGCCGTCCGCTGCCGGCCAGGTGCAGCGCGCAGGCCAGGCCGCCGAGACCCGCCCCGACGACCACCACCCGATCCGTACGCCCGTCCACGGTCCGCACCGAGAATCTCCCCATCATGCCCTCCGGTGAGTGGCCACCGCCGCGAGACCGGCCAGCGCCACCCGCGCGGTCTCGTCCACGGCGGCGGTGTCGAGCGCCGCCAGGGCCTCCTCGACCCGCTCGTCGATCATCCGCTCGATCCGGTCCACCGCACCGGTGTCGACGACCACCTCGGCCAGCCGGGCGACCTGGGGCCCGGTGACCGGCCCGCCGGTGCCGTCCAGCTCCCGAAGTTGGGCCGGAGTGGCCATCTCCCGGGCCAGTACGAGCAGCGTGGTCGGCTTGCCGGTGCGCAGGTCGTCACCGGCGGGCTTGCCGGTGGTGACCGGGTCGCCGTACACGCCGAGCAGGTCGTCGCGGAGCTGGAACGCCTCGCCGACGCAGAGGCCGTAGGCGGTGTACGCCGCGGTCAGCCGGTCGTCGTCGGTGACGCCGGCCAGGCTGGCGCCGAAGAGCAGCGGACGCTGGACGGTGTAGCTGGCGGTCTTGTAGCGGGCCACCCGCAGCGCCCGGTCGACCGACCAGCTCTCCGGGTCGGCCTCGCCGAGGATGTCGAGGTACTGCCCGGCGACGGTCTCCACCCGCATCCGGTCGTACCCACGACGCACCGCGAGCAGCCGGCCCGGGGGCAGGGCGGCACGGGACAGCAACTGGTCGGCCCAGACCATGCAGAGGTCGCCGATCAGCACCGCGACGGCCTCGCCGAAGCGGCCCGAGTCGCCGTTGCGGCCGGCGGCGGCGTGCTGGGCGGCCACCGCCATGTGCGCGGTGGGTCGGCCGCGTCGGGTGGCGGACGCGTCCATCACGTCGTCGTGCACCAGCGCGAAGGTGTGCAGCAGCTCCAACGTGGCCAGTGCGGGTAGCACCGGGGCCAGCGGTTCGTCGCCGCTGGCCGCGCCACGCCATCCCCAGTAGGCGAACGTCGGGCGGACCCGCTTGCCGCCGGCGAGGACGTAGTCACGTGCCGTTGCGGCGAAACTGCCCATCGCCGCGTCGATTTCGGTCAGCGCATCGACCTCGGCGGTCAGGAAGTCAGTGAGGGTCTCGTCGACGGCGGTGACGAGATCCCGGGTGTAAGCGGCCAGAACGGCCCGGATCGGATCGTCGTCCCCGACCGGCTGCTCAGGCCCCACGCGAAGCAGGTTACCGGTAAGTCGGTCGCTGGCCATGCGGCTGAGCGTACCCTAAGGTTTCAAGTTGCGTCGATTGGTGCGTCGATTTTTCGAGGAGGGCTCGTGGAGACGGATCTCAGCGCCGCCTACGAGAGGTGCCGTGAGCTGCACAAACGCCACGGGCGTACCTACTATCTCGCCACCCGCCTACTACCCGCATGGAAACGGCGTCATGTGCACGCCTTATATGGATTCACTCGGTACGCGGACGAGATCGTCGACCAGACAGAGGCGCTGCCGCCGCCGGCCCGTGCCGCCCGACTCGACGACTGGGGCGGCCGGTTCATCGCCGGTCTGCACGGCGAGCAGGTCGACGACCCGCTGCTGCCGGCGGTGCTGCACACCATCGCCGTGTTCGACCTGGACCGGGAGGACTTCGCCGCGTTCCTCAAGAGCATGGCGATGGACCTGACCGTGACCTCGTACCGCACCTACGCCCACCTGCTGGACTACATGGAGGGCTCGGCGGCGGTCATCGGCACCATGATGCTGCCCATCCTGGGCAGCTCCGCCCCGGCGGCGGCCCGGGAACCGGCCCGCCAACTGGGCTTCGCGTTCCAGCTCACCAACTTCGTCCGGGACGTCGCCGAGGACCTCGACCGGGGCCGGACGTACCTGCCGGAGGAGGACCTGGAGACCTTCGGGGTGACCCACGAGGACCTGCTGGCCTGCCGGGCGGCGGGTCGGACCACCGAGCCGGTGCGGGAGTTGATCCGGCACGAGGTGGCCCGCGCCCAGACCCACTACGCCGCCGCCGCACCGGGGGTGCTGCTGCTCGACTCCGCCTCGCAGGCCTGCATCCGCACCGCGTACGCGCTGTACGGCGGGATCCTCGACGAGGTGGCCGCCCAGGACTACGACGTGTTCGTCCGGCGGGCCACCGTGCCCCGGCGACGCCGGATGTCGGTCGCCTCCCGTGCCCTGCTCACCCCGGCCGGCACGCCGGTCGAGCTGCCCGGGCCCCGGCTGTCGTGAGCGCGCGTACCGCCGTCGTGCTGTTCACCCGCGACCTGCGGGTGCACGACCACCCGGCGCTGGCGACGACCTGTGCCGCCTTCGACCGGGTGGTGCCGTTGTACGTGCTGGACCCGGTGCTGACGCGACTGTCGCCCAACCGCACCCGCTTCCTGCACCAGAGCCTCGCCGACCTGCGTGACGCGCTGCGCCGGCTCGGCGGTGACCTGGTGCTGCGGCACGGCGACCCGGTGGCCGAGACGATCCGGCTGGCCGGGGAGGTGGGTGCCGAGGCGGTGGCGCTGTCGGCCGACGTCTCCCGGTACGCCACCCGACGGGCCGACCGGCTGCGCGCCGAGTGCGACCGGCACCGGCTGCACCTGCGCTTCTTCCCCGGTCTGACGGTGGTCGAGCCGGGGGCGACGAAGCCGAGCGGTGGTGACCACTACCGGGTGTTCAGCCCGTACCACCGGGCCTGGAGCGGGCAGCGGTGGCGCGAGGAGCTGGCCGCGCCGTCCCGGGTGCTGCTGCCGGGCGGGGTGGCGGTGGGCCGCCTGCCGGCGCTGCCCGACGGCGAGTCGCCGGACGCGGCGATGGGCGGCGAGACGGAGGCGCGGCGTCGGCTCGACCGGTGGATGCCGCACCTGGCCGACTACGGCGACCGGCACGACGACATGGCCGGTGACGCCACCTCCCGGATCAGCCCCTACCTGCGGTTCGGCTGCGTGTCGCCGCTGACCGTGGCGAACCGGGCCGGTGACCCCGCCTCGCCGTTCGTCCGCCAGGTCTGTTGGCGGGACTTCTACTACCAGGTCACCGCCGCTTTCCCGGACATCTCCCGGACGGCCTACCGGCGCGGCGCCACCGAGCAGTGGCGGTACGACGACGAGGCGATCGCCGACTGGACGGTGGGGCGCACCGGCGTGCCGATCGTGGACGCCGGGATGCGGCAGTTGCGGGCGGAGGGCTGGTTGCACAACCGGGCTCGCCTGATCACCGCCGGCTACCTGACCAAGTCGCTCGGCCTGGACTGGCGCGGCGGCTTGGCGGTCTACTCCCGATGGCTGCTCGACGGGGACGTGGCGAACAACTCGGGCAACTGGCAGTGGGTGGCCGGCACCGGCAACGACACCCGGCCGTACCGGGGGTTCAACCCGATCCGGCAGGCCGAACGGTACGACCCGGAGGGCGCGTACGTGCGGCGCTGGGTGCCGGAGCTGGCGGCGGTGTCCGGCAAGGCGGTGCACCAGCCGTGGCGGCTGCCCGAGGCGCTCCGCGAGAGCCTGGACTACCCACCGCCCACGGCGGCGCACGCGGTGGATCCGGTCTGGCTGCGCTGAGACGCGCCGCGTGGCCGGGTGGTCGGCAGACGACCGGTGCGCGATGCTGGCGGCATGGTGGAGCCGGAAGTCGTGGACGTGGTCGTGCTCGGCCTTGGCGTCGGTGGTGAGGAGGTGGCCGGGCGACTCGCCGAGGCGGGTCTCACCGTGGTCGGCGTCGAGCGGAACCTGGTCGGTGGGGAGTGCCCGTACTGGGGCTGCATCCCGAGCAAGATGATGATCCGGGCGGCCAACGCGCTGGCCGAGGCGCGGCGGGTCGACGGGCTGGCCGGCACCGCCCAGGTGCGGCCGGACTGGGCGCCGGTGGCGCAGCGGATCCGCGCGGAGGCCACCGACGACTGGGACGACCGGGGCGCCGTGGAACGCCTCACCGGCAAGGGGGCGCGCTTCGTCCGGGGCAGCGGCCGGCTCGACGGCCCGGGTCGGGTTCGCGTCGGCGACCGGGTCTTCCAGGCCCGGCACGGGATCGTGCTGGGCACCGGCACCGCACCGTCGGTGCCGCCGATCGACGGGCTGGCCGGTACGCCGTACTGGACGAACCGGGAGGCCATTGAGGTCGAGGAGTTGCCCAGGTCGCTGCTGGTGCTGGGCGGCGGGGCGATCGGCCTGGAGTTGTCCCAGGTGTTCGCCCGCTTCGGCGTACGCGTCACCGTGGTCGAGGCGTTCGACCGGGTGCTCGCGGTGGAGGAGCCGGAGGCGTCCGAGGTGGCCGCCGCCGCGTTGCGCGCCGACGGAGTCGAGATCCACACCGGGGTACGCGCGGCCCGGGTCGCGCACGGCCCGGACGGGTTCACCCTGCACGGTGCGGACGGCGCGGAGTTCACCGCCGAGCGGCTGCTGGTGGTGACCGGCCGCCGCGCCCGCCTCGACGAGTTGGGACTGGACACGGTCGGGGTCGACGCGAGCCGTCGGTACCTGGCCGTGGACGACCGGCTGCACGTCACCGACGGGATCTGGGCGGTCGGCGACGTGACCGGCGAGGGCGCGTTCACGCACATCGCCATGTACCAGGCGTCCATCGTGGTCGCCGACCTGCTCGACCACGTCCGGCGGGCGGACGGCGGCGCGGATCCGAGCGGCACCTCCAGTGTGGTCGGTGGCGCGGTCGGCGTGGCCAGTTCGCTGGCGGCCACCGGGTCGAGCGGCGTGGCCGGGTCGGTGCCCCGCGCCGACTACCGGGCCCTGCCCCGGGTCACCTTCACCGACCCGGAGATCGGCGCGGTCGGTCTCACCGAGCAGCAGGCCCGGGACCGCGGCATCAACGTGCAGGTCGGCTTCACCGAACTCGCCTCGTCCACCCGGGGGTGGATCCACCGCACCGAGGGCGCCGGGTTCATCAAGCTGGTCGCCGACGCCGACCAGGGGGTGCTGGTCGGTGCCACCTCGGTCGGACCGGCCGGTGGCGAGGTGCTCTCCGGTCTGGCGGTGGCGGTGCACGCGGCGGTGCCGGTGGCGCAGCTCCGGCACATGATCTACGCGTACCCGACCTTCCACCGGGCGGTGTCCGAAGCGTTGCGTGATCTGGGCTCCTGATCTGACGTACTGCGTCAGTGCGCGACAAACTGCTGTTCTGTTTTTGCAGCCTCAGAACGTAGGATTGCGACCGTGACGAAACGGTTGACTGAGGTGGCCCGCAAGGCGGGCGTCAGCGAAGCCACCGTGAGTCGGGTGCTCAACGGCCGCGGTGGCGTGGCCGAGGCGACCCGGACCGCGGTGCTCACCGCCCTGGACGTGCTCGGCTACGAGCGCCCGAGCAAGCTGCGCGGCGAACGGGCCCGGCTGGTGGGTCTGGTGCTGCCCGAGTTGCAGAACCCGATCTTCCCGGCGCTCGCCGAGGTGGTCACCGGTTCACTGGCGCAACGCGGGTTCACCCCCGCGCTCTGCGCCCGGACCATCGGCGGGGTCTCCGAGTCGGCGTACGTGGAGATGCTCCTCGACCACCAGGTCTCCGGGGTCATCTTCGCCGGTGGCTCGTACGCGTTGGCCGACGCCTCGCACGAGCACTACCGCCGGCTGACCGACCGGGGCCTGCCGGTGGTACTGGTCAACGCCGGGGTCGACGAGTTGGGCTTCCCCCGCGTCTCCACCGACGACGCGGTGGCGGTCGAGCAGGCGTACGGCCACCTGCGCTCGCTCGGGCACGAGCGGATCGGCCTGGTGCTCGGCCCGGAGGACCACGTGCCGTCGCGACGCAAGCTGGCCGCCCTGGGGCGGGTCGCCGGCTGGGGCGACGACACCGAGTTCGTCGCCCGGTCCAGCTTCTCCATGGAGGGTGCCCGGGTCGCCGCGACCAAACTGGTCGACCGGGGAGTGACCGGGGTGATCTGCGCCAGTGACGTGCTGGCCCTCGGCGCGATCCGCGCGGTCCGCCGGCTCGGCCGCTCGGTGCCGGGTGACGTCTCGGTGGTCGGCTTCGACGACTCCGCGTTCATGACCTGCACCGACCCGCCGCTGACCACGGTGCGCCAGCCGATCGAGACCATGGGGCAGGCCGCCGTGGACCTGCTGGTGACCCAGATCGAGGGCGGTGGTGTGCTCACCGACGAGTTGCTCTTCGAGCCGGAGCTGGTGGTGCGCGGCTCGACCGCGCCCGCGCCCGGCCGCTGACCCAGTCCTCCGGTCCGGAACGTCGGTCCCGGCCGACACCCACTGTCCGGTAACCCCGCGCGACCCGAGAGGCCGCCGACCGCTGCTCGCGGTCGGCGGCCTCTGTCGTCGTGGTGCCGGCGAGCAGCCGTGTCGATATCTCTCGACACAGAGTCGCCGAATTTCATCATCAGATCGAAACCTTGCTGGAATGAGTCGCCCTCGCTACAGTGACTCCACTCACACCCGGCCTCCGGTCGATCACATGGAGTCAGGGTGCGTGGCGGACACCGATCAGCAGCAGGCATCGCGGCGGTGGCGATCACCGCGGTTCAGCGAACTTCACGGCGACACTTCGTTCCCCGAAGGGATGGACAGATGTCCGTACCGCAGTACCGGAAGGCTGCGGCGTTGGCGCTCGTGGCCGGGCTCAGCCTCACGGCGTGCTCCACCAAGAGCGACGACGCCGGCGACGACGCGAGCGGCAAGGTCACCATCACCGTCGACTGTCAGCCGGTCGGCGCGCAGAAGGAACTGCTCCAGAACTGGAACGCGGACGTCGCCGAGTTCCAGCGGCAGAACCCCGACATCGTGGTCAAGAGCGTCAGCGTCGGCGAGCAGTGCAACAACCCGCCGGACTTCACCGCCCGCCTGGCCGGCGGCACGGTGACCGACGTGTTCTACGGGTACATGACCGATCTCCAGCAGGTGCTCGACTCCGGCCAGGCGATGGACATCACCGCGCACGCCACCGCCGAGACCATCCCGACCTGGGACAGCGTCGACCCGGCGCTCAAGGAGGTTTTCACCGACGATGGCAAGCTCTACGCCGTACCGGTGAAGAACTACTCGATGGGCCTGGTCTACAACAAGGTGCTGTTCCAGCAGGCCGGGCTCGACGTGAACAACCCGCCCAAGACGTGGGGCGAGGTCCGCGAGGCGGCCAAGAAGATCTCCGCGCTGGGCAAGGGGATCGCCGGGTACGCCGAGTACAGCGCCGGCAACACCGGCGGCTGGCACTTCACCGCACTGCTCTACTCGCAGGGCGGTCAGGTGCTGACCGAGGACGGCACGAAGGCCGCCTTCAACAGCCCCCAGGGCCGCCAGGTCCTACAGAACCTCAAGGACATGCGGTACGGCGACGACAGCATGGGCGACCGCCAGTTGCTCCAGTGGGGTGACCTGCTGACCAACGCCGGCGCGGGCAAGGTCGGCATGTTCGTCGGCGCACCGGACACCACCCAGGCGATCGTCAGCCAGTTCCAGGGCAAGTTCGAGGACTGGGCGATGGCACCGCTGCCCGGCCAGGACGGCACGGCGTTGGGCACGCTCGGCGGCGGCGAAGGCTACTTCTTCAAGAAGGACCTCACCCCGGAGCAGGTCAAGGCCGGTCTCAAGTGGATCGCGTACCAGAAGCTGACGCCGGGCAGGGGCCAGCTCGACTACGCCCGGGCCAAGCCGCAGAACTACCCGGTCGGTCTGCCGCAGCCGCTGCTGTTCACCAACGGCAGCGACGCCCAGAAGCAGGAACTCGAACTGCGGAAGGCGAACGCCAACGTGGACACCGCGAACTTCGCCATCTTCGAGGCGAACCCGGTCCCGATCAAGGGCGAACCGCGCAACGCGCAGGCGGTCTACGCGGTCCTGGACGCCGCGATGTCCGGGGTGCTCACCAACCGGAACGCCGACATCGATGCGCTGCTCAAGACGGCCGAGGACAAGGTCAACCAACTCCTCGCCGCGCAGGGCTGACCCGCACGGGCGGGGGTCGGCGAACCGGCTCCCGCCCCGCCCCGCCGTACCAGCCCGGTCGTCCCACCCCCACCAGGAGTTGCCTTGGCGATCACCTCTGCCCCGGCCGCCACCCGAGCCCCGGGGCGTACCAGCTCACCGGCCCCGGCCGGGCCGGCGCGATCGAGCCTCGGCCGCAAGGTCCGGGACAACCTCACCGGGCACGCGTTCCTGATCGGTGCGGTGCTCTGCTTCGCGGTCTTCTCCTGGTATCCGATGGTCCGCGGTGTGGTGATGAGCTTCCAGCGCACTCGGCGCGGCGAGACCACCTGGGTCGGCTGGGACAACTACCTGCGCATCCTCGACGACCCCAGCTTCGCCACGGCCTGGCAGAACACCTTCTATTTCACCGGCCTCGCGCTCGTCCTCGGGTACGCGGTGCCGTTCTTCGTGGCGATCCTGCTCAACGAGTTCCGGCACGCCCAGGGATACCTGCGGATCCTGGTCTACCTGCCGGTGATGCTGCCGCCCGCCTCGGCCCTGTTCCTGTTCAAGTTCTACGCGTACGACCCCGGAGACGCCGGTCTGTTCAACGCGATCCTCAAGGGGCTGGGTCTGCCGACCTCGCAGTGGATGCAGTCCCCGGAGATGACCGTGCCCGCCATGGTCATCGCGTCCACCTGGATGAACATGGGCAGCGCGGTGCTGATCTATCTGGCCGCCCTGCAGAACATCCCGGGTGAGCAGTACGAGGCCGCCGAACTGGACGGCGCCGGGATCTGGCGACGCATCCGGCACGTCACCATCCCGCAGACCCGACTGATCCTCGCCCTGCTGGCGATGCTCCAGATCGTCGCCACCATGCAGCTCTTCATCGAGCCGCTGATCCTGGCCAACGGCGCGGGCGCGGAGGACTCGGCGACCTCGGTCGCGTACCTGATCTATCAGCACGGGTTCTTCCAGAACGACCTCAACGGTGCCGCCGCACTCGGCGTGATCATGCTCGTCGTGCTGGCCGGCTTCTCCGCCGTCTACCTGCGGCTGACCGCGAAACAGGACTAGGACACGCCATGGCACCGGACTCCGGCACCCGTACCCTCATCTCGCAGGCGCAGCTCCGGCGTGGCCCCGGTCGGGCGATCTACTGGACGCTGCTCGCCGTCGTGGTCGTCGGCTTCACGCTGGTCTTCCTCGGTCCGCTCTACTGGATGGTCACCGGCGCGCTCAAGTCCGGCCAGGAGATCGCGCAGACCCCGCCGACGCTGGTCCCGCAGGACCCGCAGTGGCGCAACTACGTCGACGCGTGGCATCACCTGGCCCTGGCCAAGCTGCTGTTCAACACGTTCTACTACGCGGCCGGTGCGGTGCTGTTCCAGCTCGTCTTCGACACCGCCGCGGCGTACTCGTTGTCGAAGCTGCGGCCGGTGCTCGGCTCCGCGATCCTCGGCCTGATGCTGGCCACGCTGATGATCCCGGCGATGGTCCTGATCGTCCCGCAGTACGTGACCGTGATCGACCTGCCGCTCCTGAACATCAGCCTGCTCGACTCGCCGTTCGCGATCTGGCTGCCGCTGGTCGCCAACGCGTTCAACATCTTCCTGCTCAAGCGGTTCTTCGACTCGATCCCGGAGGACCTGATGTCGGCGGCCCTGATGGACGGGGCGTCGCCGCTGCGCACCCTCTGGTCGATCGTGCTGCCGATGTCCCGTCCGATCCTCGGCGTGGTCTCGATCTTCGCGGTGACCGCCGTCTGGAAGGACTTCCTCTGGCCGAAGCTGGTCATGCCCTCGCCGGAGACCCGGACGGTCAGCGTCGGCATCTACGCCTTCGCCGGCGGTACGCCGATGAACGTGGTGATCGCCGCCTCGGTGATCGCCGCGATACCGACGGTGGTCATCTTCCTGATCTTCCAACGGAACATCATGTCCGGCCTGACCACCGGCGGCCTCAAGGGCTAGCCCCCCAAACGCAGAAAGCAGGTGCTCGTGTCCCCAGCAGACAGCGGTCCGTGGTGGCGAGGCGCGGTGATCTACCAGGTGTACCCCCGGAGCTTCGCCGACGGCAACGGTGACGGCATCGGCGACGTGGCCGGCATCCGCTCCCGGCTGGGCCACCTCTCCGCGCTCGGTGTCGACGCGATCTGGTTCAGCCCCTGGTACCCCTCGCCGATGGCCGACGCCGGTTACGACGTGGCCGACTACCGCGACATCGACCCGGTCTTCGGCACGCTGGGTGAGGTGGAGGCGCTGATCGCCGAGGCGCACGCGGTCGGCATCCGGACCATCGTCGACGTGGTGCCGAACCACTGCTCCGACGCGCATCCCTGGTTCCGGGCCGCCCTGGCCGGCGGGCCGGACGCCCCCGAGCGGGAGCTGTTCTGGTTCCGCCCGGGGCGGGGCCCCGACGGAGACCGGCCTCCGACCGACTGGGTCGGCGAGTTCGGCGGCCCCACCTGGACCCGGACCATCGACCCGGACGGCCGCCCCGGTGACTGGTACCTGCACCTGTTCGCCCCGGAGCAGCCGGACTTCAACTGGGACCATCCCCGGGTCCGCGCCGAGTTCGAGGACGTCCTGCGGTTCTGGTTCGACCGGGGCGTGGACGGCATCCGGATCGACTCCGCCGGGCTGCTGGTCAAGGACGCCACGCTGCCCGAGGTGACGGCGGACCGGCCGCACCCGTTCCACGACCTCGACGGGGTGCACGAGATCTACCGGGACTGGCGGCGGATCGCCGACGCGTACCCGGGGGAGCGGGCGCTGATCGGGGAGGTGTGGCTGCCCGACCGGCAGCGGTTCGCCGCCTACCTGCGGCCGGACGAACTGCACGCGGCGTTCAACTTCGACTTCCTCGGCTGCGCCTGGGACGCCGCCGCGCTGCGGGAGAGCATCGACGGCACGCTGAACGCCCACGCACCGGTCGGTGCGCCGGCCACCTGGGTCCTCTCCAACCACGACGTCACCCGGCACGTCACCCGGTACGGCCGGGCGGACACGACGTTCAGCTTCGCCGCCAAACGCGAGGGCGTCCCGACCGACCTGGAACTGGGCACCCGACGGGCCCGCGCCGCCGCGCTGCTGTCCCTGTCGCTACCCGGCGCCGCCTACGTCTACCAGGGCGAGGAACTGGGGCTGTGGGAGGTCGAGGACATCCCGTACGAGCTGCGTCAGGACCCGATGTGGGAGCGGTCCGGACGGATCGACCCGGGCCGGGACGGCTGCCGCGTACCCCTGCCGTGGTCCGGTGAGTCGCCGCCGTTCGGCTTCAGTCCGGACGGCGTGCAGGCCACGCCGTGGCTGCCGCAACCGGCCGACTGGAAGGACCGCACCGCCGAGGCGCAAGCCGGCGACGACCGGTCGATGCTGGCGCTGTACCGGGCCGCTATCGCCGTCCGCCGGGCCGAACCGGCGCTCGGCGACGGTCCGATGGCCTGGCTGCCCGCCCCGGACGGGGTGCTGGCGTTCCGGCGGGACCCCGGTTTCGCCTGCGTGGTGAACCTCTCCTCGGTGGCGGTGCCGCTGCCGCCGCACACCGGGCGGCTGCTCGCCAGCGGGCCGCTCGACGACGACCTGCTGCCGCCGGACACCGCCGTCTGGCTGCGGACCGCGCCCGAATCCGCCTAGGCCCGCGCCCGGTGTCGGCGGCTCCGTCCCGCCGCCGACACCGGCCACGGGCCGACACCGACGAGGAGGTGACCGCAACACCGGCACCACCACCACGGGGGGACCTGGCCACCTGAGGAAAGGGAGAGCGCCGCTCATGGCCGACCACACCGTCCCGCACCACCCCCACCCACCCGGGCACCGGTTCCGTACCGCGCTGGCCGCCCTCACCGGCACCGCCCTCGCCGCCGCCTCCATCACGGTCGTCACCGTTGCCGGGACCGCGACCCCGGCGCGCGCCGCCGGGCTCAGCCCGTTCGACATCGTCGGTCGGGGCGCCACCGTCGCGTTCGTGGAACACGAGGCCGAGAACGCCGCGCACACCGGCACCCGGATCGGCCCGGACCGCCGCTACGGCACGCTGCCGTCGGAGGCCAGCGGCCGGGAGGCGGTCACCCTCGACGCGGTCGGGGAGTACGTCGAGTTCACCCTCACCGCACCCGCGAACGCGGTGACGTTCCGCTACAGCCTCCCGGACAACGCCGCCGGCACCGGCCGGGATGCCACGATCGACCTGCGGGCTAACGGCACCCTGGTCAAGCCGGTGCCGGTGACCTCGAAGTACGGCTGGTACTACGGCGGTTACCCGTTCAACAACAACCCCGGCGACGTCAACCCGCACCACTTCTACGACGAGGCCCGGACCCTGTTCGGCACCACCTACCCGACCGGCACGAAGATCAGGCTCCAGGTCTCGTCGACCGCGCAGTCACCGACGTTCACCATCGACCTGGCCGACTTCGAACTGGTCGCCGCGCCGATCACCAGACCGGCGAACGTGCTCGACGTGGTCACCGACTTCGGTGCCGACCCGACCGGCGCGACCGACTCCACCGCCCGGTTCCAGGCCGCCGTCGACGCCGGAAAGGCCCAGGGGCGTACGGTCTGGATCCCGCCGGGCACCTTCACCCTCTGGGACCACGTGGTGGTCGACGGGGTGACCCTGCGCGGGGCGGGCCCGTGGCACTCGGTGCTCGGCGGCCGGCACCCCACCGACCGCAAGCGGGCCGCCGGCATATACGGCAAGTACGTCACCGGCGGCGGCTACCGGGGCGAGATCCGGCCGCACGAGGCGGGTGGGCCCAGCCGCAACGTGGTGCTGCGTGACTTCGCCATCATCGGGGACATCCGGGAACGCGTCGACGAGGACCAGGTCAACGCCATCGGCGGGGCGATGTCGGACTCGGTGGTGGACAACCTCTGGCTCCAGCACACCAAGGTCGGCGCGTGGATGGACGGGCCGATGGACAACTTCACCATCCGCAACAGCCGGATCCTGGACCAGACCGCCGACGGGGTGAACTTCCACTGGGGTGTCACCAACTCCACGGTGACCAACACGTTCGTCCGCAACACCGGTGACGACGCGCTGGCGATGTGGGCGGACACCGTGCCGAACGTGGGCAACTCGTTCACCCGCAACACCATCGGCGTGACCGTCCTCGCCAACCACCTGGTCACCTACGGCGGCCGGGACATCCGGATCACCGACAACGTCACCGCCGACTCGGTCACCAACGGTGGTGGCATCCACGTGGCCAACCGGTACACCGGAGTGCAGGGGCCGACCGCCGTGGCCGGCACGATCACCGTGGCGCGCAACACGCTGATCCGGAACGGCAACTCCGACTACAACTGGCGGTTCGGGGTCGGCGCGATCTGGTTCTCCGCGTTGAACGAGCCGCTCCAGGGCGCGTCGATCCAGGTCAGCGACACCGACATCCTCGACAGCTCGTACGCGGCGCTGCACTGGATCGAGGGTGCCAGCAGCGGCATCAGCTTCACCAACGTCCGCATCGACGGCACCGGCACGTACGCGCTCCAGGTGCAGGCACCGAGCCAGGTCTCCTTCACCAACGTACGCGCCACCGGCGTCGCCCAGCCCAACCCGATCCACAACTGTGTGGGCAGCGGCTTCCAGATCACCCAGGGGGCCGGCAACTCCGGCTGGTACACCGCCACCCCGTACTGCGGTCCGTGGCCGGAGCCGCAGTGGGGTGGCGGCCCGACGAGCCCACCGCCCACCACCCCGCCACCCACGACCCCACCACCCACGACCCCACCGCCGACCACACCACCCCCGACCACGCCGCCGCCCGGCGGGAACCTGGCCCAGGGACGGCCGGTCGTCGCGTCCAGCCACAACCAGACCTACCAGGCGGGCAACGCGGTGGACGGCAACCCGGGCACGTACTGGGAGAGCGCCAACAACGCCTTCCCGCAGACGCTCACCGTCGACCTCGGGACCGCCCGTCGGGTGGGTCGGGTGGTGCTCAAGCTGCCACCGTCGTCGGCCTGGCAGACGCGTACCCAGACGGTGTCGGTGCTCGGCTCGACCGACGGCACCACCTGGACCACGCTCGCCGCCTCGGCGGGCCGCACCTTCGACCCGGCCACCGGCAACACGGTGTCGATCGGCCTGTCCGCCGGTGACCGCCGGTTCGTGCGGCTCAGCGTTACCGGCAACACCGGCTGGCCGGCGGCGCAGATCGCCGAGTTCGAGGTCCACGCCACCTGACCCGTGGGTGGGCCCCGCACGCCGAAGCGGGGCCCACCCACGCCGCAAGAGCGCCACCCGGTAACGCCTCTCCACATCCCCGGAAGAAGGTGTCGATCCCCCATGTCCAGATTCCGTACCCGGCTGACCGCCGTGCTCGTCGCGGTCGGCCTCGTCCTCACCGCCGCGCCCGCCCCACCGGCCGCCGCAGCCGGTGGGCCCAACCTGGCCGCCGGTCGCGCGGCCACCGCCAGCAGCGTCAACGGCTCGTTCGTCGCGGCCAACGTCACCGACGGCAACGCCGGCACCTACTGGGAGAGCAGTGGCGCCCTCCCGCAGTGGGTGCAGGTCGACCTCGGCTCCGCCCACTCCATCGACCAGGTCAAGCTGAAGCTGCCGACCGGCTGGGAGGCCCGCACCCAGACGCTGTCGGTGCAGGGCAGCACCACCGGCAGCGCCTTCGCCACGATCGTCGGTTCGGCGGGCCGCGCCTTCAGCCCGGCCGGCGGCAACACCGTCACCCTCGACTTTCCGGCCACCAGCACCCGGTACGTGCGGATCGCGATCACCGCGAACACCGGCTGGCCCGCCGCGCAACTTGCCGAGCTGGAGGTGTACGGCGCGGTCGCGTCCTCGACCAACCTGGCGGCCGGTCGGAGCATGTCCGCCAGCGGCCACGCCGACGTCTACGTCGCCGCCAACGCCAACGACGGCAACCAGACCAGCTACTGGGAGAGCCCGAACAACGCCTTCCCGCAGTGGATCCAGGTGGACCTGGGCGCCACGGTCACCGTCGACCGGCTGGTGCTCAAGCTGCCCACCGGCTGGGGCGCGCGAACCCAGACGGTGACCGTGCAGGGCAGCACCACCGGCACGAGCTTCACCACCCTGGTCGCCTCCGCCGGGTACGCCTTCAACCCCACCAGCGGCAACACGGTGACCATCACCGTCGGTTCGGCCGCCACCCGCTACGTCCGCCTGCTGGTCACCGCGAACACCGGCTGGTCGGCGGGACAACTGGCCGAGCTGGAGGTGTACGGCCCGGCCACCGGCGACACCCAACCGCCGTCCGCGCCGACCAGTCTGGCGTTCAGCGAGCCGGGCAGTGGGCAGGTGCGGTTGACGTGGTCGGCGTCGACGGACAACGTCGGGGTGACCGGGTACGACGTGTATGCCAACGGTGCTCTGCGGGCGAGTGTGTCGGGTACGACGCTGACGTACACGGACACGCAGCCGGCGGGTGCGACGGTGTCGTACTTCGTCCGGGCGAAGGATGCGGCGGGCAACGTCTCCGCGAACAGCAACACCGTCACCCGCACCGGCAGCTCCGGCGACACCCAGGCACCCACCGCGCCGACCAGTCTGGCGTTCTCGGAGCCGGGCAGTGGGCAGGTGCGGTTGACGTGGTCGGCGTCGACGGACAACGTCGGGGTGACCGGGTACGACGTGTATGCCAACGGTGCCCTGCGGGCGAGTGTGTCGGGTACGACGCTGACGTACACGGACACGCAGCCGGCGGGTGCGACGGTGTCGTACTTCGTCCGGGCGAGGGACGCGGCGGGCAACGTCTCGGCCAACAGCAACACCGTGACCCGTGTCGGCAGCACGCCCGGCGGCACCGACCTGGCCGCCGGCAAGCCGGCCACCGCCTCGTCGATGGTGCACGTCTTCGCTGCGGCCAACGCCGTCGACGGCGACGTCACCACCTACTGGGAGGGCGCGCCGGGCGCGTACCCGAGCACGCTGACGGTCGCGCTCGGCGCCAACGCCAGCGTCAGCGCGATCGTGGTGAAGCTGAACCCGGACCCGGCGTGGGGTCCGCGTACCCAGACCTTCTCGGTGCTCGGCCGGGAGCAGTCCGCCTCCGGCTTCAGCACGCTGGTCGGCTCGGCGAACTACTCGTTCAGCCCGGCGGGCAGCAACACGGTCACCATCCCGGTGTCGGCGACCGCCGCCGACGTGCGGCTCTCCTTCACCGCCAACACCGGGTCGTCGAACGGGCAGGTCGCCGAACTCCAGGTGATCGGCACCCCGGCACCGAACCCGGACCTCACCGTCACCTCGGTGACCTCCGCCCCGGCCAACCCGGTGGAGACCGACCAGCTCACGCTCACCGCCACCGTGCGCAACGCGGGCACCCTGGCCTCCGGCGCGACCACGGTCGACTTCGCCCTGGACGGGACGAAGGTCGGCCAGGCGGCCGTCGGCGCGCTCGCCCCCGGTGCGTCGACGAGCGTGTCGACCACCGTCGCGGCCCGAAACGCGGGCAGTTACCAGCTCAGCGCCACGGTCGACCCGGCCAACACGGTCATCGAGCAGAACGAGGGCAACAACTCGTACACCAACCCGACCCGGCTGACGGTCGCCCCGGTGGCCAGCTCCGACCTGGTCGCCTCGGCGGTCACATGGTCACCGGGCACGCCCAGCGCGGGCGCCACCGTCCGCTTCACGGTGACCCTGCGCAACCAGGGCACCATCGCCTCGGCGAGCGGGTCGCACGGCATCACGCTGACCGTGCTGAACGACGCCGGCACGGTGGTGCGGACGCTCACCGGATCGGCGGGCGGCGGCATCGGCGCGGGTGCCACGGCGAACCCGGCCGACCTGGGCACCTGGACGGCGGCCAACGGCCGGTACACCGTCCGGGTGGTGATCGCCGCCGACGCCAACGAACTGCCGGTGAAGCGGGCCAACAACACCAGCGAGCGTCCGCTGTTCGTGGGACGCGGCGCCAACCTGCCGTACGACCACTACGAGGCCGAGGAGGGCTCGGTCGGCGGCGGCGCCCAGGTCATCGGGCCGAACCGGACCATCGGCGACCTGGCCGGTGAGGCGTCCGGCCGCCGGGCGGTGACCCTCAACACCACCGGCGCGTACGTCGAGTGGACCACCAAGGCACCGGCCAACGCCCTGGTCACCCGCTTCTCCATCCCGGACGCCCCGAACGGCGGCGGGATCACCTCGACGCTGAACATCTATGTCAACGGGGTGCTGCACAAGCCGATCAGCCTCACCTCGAAGCACATCTGGCTGTACGGCGCCGAGGCCAGCCCGAGCGACTCGCCGAGCGCCGGGCCGCCCCGGCACCTCTACGACGAGGCGAACGTGCTGCTCAACTCCACCATCCCGGCCGGCAGCCGGATCCGGTTGCAGAAGGACCCGGCGAACACCACCACGTACGCCGTCGACTTCGTCAACCTGGAGCAGGTGACGCCCCGGGAGAACCCGGACCCGGCGCGGTACCGGGTGCCCAACGGGTTCAGCCACGCCGACGTGCAGAGCGCGTTGGACGCGGTCCGGATGGATACGACCGGCAACCTGGTCGGTGTCTACCTACCCGCCGGCACGTACGAGACCGCGCAGAAGTTCCAGGTGTACGGCAAGGCGGTGAAGGTGGTCGGCGCCGGCATGTGGTTCACCCGGTTCCAGACGCCGTCGGCGCAGCAGAACACCGACGCCGGTTTCCGGGTGGAGCCGAGCGCCAGCGGGTCGAGCTTCTCCCACCTGGCGTTCTTCGGCAACTACACGGTCCGGCAGGACGGGCCGGGCAAGGTCTGGGGCGAACTCAAGGACGTCGACGACCTCACCCTGGACAACGTCTGGGTCGAGCACACGGTCTGCGCGTACTGGGGGGTGAGCGTCAGCGGCCTGAAGATCACCAACAGCCGGTTCCGGAACACCTTCGCCGACGCGGTGAACCTGACCAACGGCAGCACCGACAACCTGGTCAGCAACTCGGAGGGCCGCTCCAACGGCGACGACGCCTTCGCGCTGTTCTCCGCGACCGACCAGGGGGCGTCGACCGGCAACCACGGCAACGTGTTCGAGAACCTGACCGCCACGTTGACCTGGCGGGCGGCCGGAATCGCCGTGTACGGCGGTTACGACAACGTGTTCCGCAACCTCTACATCGCGGACATGCTGACGTACTCGGGCATCACCATCAGTTCGCTGGACTTCGGATATCCGTTCGTCGGATTCGGGTCCAGTCCACCGACCCGATTCGAGAACATCTCGTTGGTCCGGGCGGGTGGCCATTTCTGGGGCGCGCAGACCTTCCCGGCGATCTGGGTGTTCTCCGCGTCCAAGGAGTTCCGAGGCATCCGCGTCAGTGACGTGGACATCGTGGACCCGACCTATTCGGGGATCATGTTCCAGACCAAGTACACGGGCAGCCAACCGGAGAACCCGATCACCGACACGATCTTCACCAACGTGTCGATCAGCGGTGCCCGGCGCAGCGGTGACGCCTTCGACGCCAAGTCGGGCTTCGGGATCTGGGTCAACGAGATGCCCGAGGCGGGTCAGGGCCCGGCGGTCGGCTCGGTCACCTTCACCAACCTGCGCCTGAGCGACAACTGGCAGGACATCCGCAACACCACGTCCACCTTCACCATCAACCGCAACTGACCCACCCGCTCGTCGTCGATCATGGAGTTGTGGTGCCGATGAATACCCATAGAAGGGTCAAAACCACCACCACAACTCCATGATCGCCGGGCCGGGCAGTGCCGGGGCGGGGCAGTGCCGGGGCGGGGCGGGGCGAGAGGGCCTGCTACGCGGTCGCCGACGATTCGTCCCGGACGACCGGTTTGTGACCGCGTACGGCGGGAAGTCGGTGCGGGTGCGAGCGTTGTTGACGAAGATCGAGCAAGCGTCCGGGCTGGACCGGTTCGGTGACCGGTTGCAGCGAGCGGTGCAGGGCACCCTGCGCGGACAGCGGGTCCGGGACCTGCTGCACGGCGTCTGGCTGGGCCATCCGCTGCATCCGGCGATGGTGCAGGTGCCGGTCGGCTCCTGGATGAGCGCGGCCGTCCTGGACCTGATGCCCGGTCAGCGGCGGGCGGCCACCGCGCTCACCACGATCGGCACGGTGAGCGCATTGCCGGCGGCTGTCGCCGGGCTCAACGACTGGGCGGCGCTCTCCCGTGACCAGCGTCGGGTCGGCCTGGTGCACGCCGCGTCGAACACCGTCGCGCTGGTCCTCTACTCCGGCTCGATGGCCGCGCGGTTCTCCGGCCGCCACCAGCTCGGCCGTACGCTCGGCTGGCTCGGGCTCGGTGCCGCCGGAGCCGGCGCGTACCTGGGGGGACATCTGGCGTACAAGCAGGGTGCCCAGGTGAACGTGAGCGTCTCCGACCTGCACCTGATCAGCGACGGCTGGCACTCGGTAGCCGAGATGGCCACGCTGCCGCAGCGGCAACTGGTGACTCGCAAGGTGGACGACGTCTCGGTGATCCTCTATCGGCACGGCGAGGACGTCACCGTGATGCTGGAACGCTGCCCGCACCAGAGCGGCCCGCTCGGCGAGGGCGAGGTCACCGAGATCGACGGCCACGCCTGCGTGGTCTGTCCGTGGCACGGCAGCACCTTCCGCCTCAACGGCGGCGAGGTGGTGCACGGCCCGTCCGGCAACGACCAGCAGACCCTGCCGACCCGGGTGGTCGAGGGACGGGTGGAGGCCCGGCTGCCGTGAGGCGGGCCCGCACCGGCCGTACCACCGGGGCGGTAGGGACGGTCAGTCCTTGCGGTGGCGGCCGACCGGCAGCTCACCGGGCGGGCCGCTCCGGACCGGCTGCCGGGCGGCGGCCACGGGCACCGGGCGACGCCGCAGGCCCAGCACCGCACCGATCTGCGCCCCGACGATGCTGGCCACGGCGAGCACGGCGGAGATGGCGAGCGGACGGTTCACCCGGTCCGGTTCACCGGCCCGTGCCGCACCCACCGTCACCACCGGCGGGTGCCCCTCCGGTGCCTCGTCGTGCGGTGCCGGCCGTCCCTGCGGAGTGGCGGCGGGAGGCGGCGGCGTGGGCGTGGCGGACTCCGACTGCTCCGCGTCCGGCGTCGACGGCGTCGGTGTCGATGGCGACGGCTTCGACGGCGTCGGACGCGACTGCTCGGGCGCGGGACGGGCCTGCGCACCGACCAGCCGGCCGGTGGCGTGCGGCCGGGCACCCTGGTCGTTCGCGTCCGCCGGCAGCGTGATCAGTTGGCCGGGGCGGATCCGGTCCGGGTCCCGCAGGTTGTTGAGCGCGGCCAGCTTGCGATAGTCCTCGAAGTCGTCCAGGTAGCGGTCGGCGACCTTGCCGAGGTAGTCGCCCTTCGCCACCTTGTAGACCGGTGCGTCGGTCGTCGTGCGTTCCGTCCGCGACGTCACCGGCTCGAACGCCGTGGCCGGCCCGGCGAGCGTCGCCGGTGCGGCGAACGACGCGGTGGCGGCCGGCGCGGAGTAGGCGGGGGCGGTGTACGCCGTGGTGGCGGCCGTGGCCGCCGGGCTGGCGGCGATGATCAACGCGACCGAGCCGACCAGGGCCGCCGCCGCTCGCTGCTGCCGACCCATCCCGGGCAGTCGGGGTGCCGGGCGGCGCAGCGACTGCGCGCCCAACTCCACGAGCACCGACAGCGCGAAGGTGGCCCAGCCGAACCAGCCGACGATCGCCAGCGCCCGCAGGAAGAGCTGCCCGTCGTCCCGGCTGGTCAGCGTGGTGCCGATCTCCGCGAGTGTGGGCACGTGGTCCGGCAGCGGGTTGCCGGCGAACGCCAGCAACGCGATCGGACCACCGACCAGCAGGCCGATCAGCACCACCAGTGCGCCGAATCCGGTCAGCACCCGACCGACCCGCCGTACGGCGGTGCCACCCGATGCGGCCATGGCTACCTTCCTTCCCTAGGGAGCCCCGGTCAGCGCCCGCGCGGTCGCCTCACCGGAGACGGTGACGGTGTTGGAGAAGCCGAAGAGGCCGAGCATGGCCCGGCGGTAGGTGACGGACACCCGTACCCGGATGACGGTCTCGCCGTCGACCACCGGGAAGGTCACGGTGTGGCCGGTGGCCCCGGCGGCGGCGAGGTAGTCCGCGACGGCCGCCCGGGCCTCGGTCTGGTCGATGCGCTTCGGACCGCCCTCGATGGCGGTCGCCCGGTCGATGGCCTGGCCACCGGTCCGGGCCGCCTCGGCGGCCAGGTTCTCGGCGCGTTGCAGCGTGCGGAGCTGACCGGCGCCGTCGAACGCCATGCCGATGATGCCGAGTACGCCGATCATCGCCACGGCGAGGAAGATGCTCACCCGCCCGGCGTCGCCCCTCGCGGTTGTCATCCCCGGCTCCGGTAGCGGTCCAGCGGCGAGGTGAACGATGCGGTGATCCGATTCCCGCTCGGCATTCTCAGGGCGGAGATCCTGATGTCCTGGTAGGAGACAGTGCAGGCGATCTGCACGGTGACCGTGGCATCCTGCCCGACGGAACTGCTGAACGCCTGGCCCAAGGTGGTGGGCTGGCCGTCGACCGATCCGCTGAAGGTCACCTCCGGCTGGCCGGTGCAGGCCAACCCCCGCCAGTCGAGCTGGCTGCGGACCGCGTCGCGGGCCTCGATGCGAGCGGTGCGGGCGTCGCGGGAGATGGAGGCCGCGCGGGCGGCGTCGTGTGCCGCCGCCTCCAACGCCTCGCTGGCCACCGCGGTACGCCCGGCGACTCCGGCCAGCACCATCATGGCCAGGAACGCGGGCGCCAGAACGGCCACTTCGATCGACACCGAGCCCCGGCTCATGGTGCGGTCCACCGTTCCGCCGTCCCGTGTGCGGTCTGTCGAATGGGGAAGCTGACGCCCGGCACGATCGACAGCGAGCGGCCGGTCACGGTGCAGGTCACGTCGGTTGCCGTGACGGCGCAGTCCGGTCCCGGGTCGTCCCAGTCGACCAGCCAGTCGCCGGCCTGGGTGAGGAAGCGCGCGGCGCGTTCCTCGCCGGCGCCGGCTGGAGCCTGGTGAAGCCGCTGTGCGTTGACTCCGCTCTGTGCCGCGTTGAGCGCGGTGGACCTGGCCACGAAGACGGCGGCGACCTGGATCGAGCCGAACAGCAGGATCAGGATTGCCGGCATTGCCACTGCCAGTTCCACCGGGTTGCCGCCGCGCTCGCCGTCATCGGGCAGCCGATGGTGTCGGATGGCCGTGACCATCCGACACCCGGCGTAGCGGCGGCGGCGCGACGTCATGGTGCTGCCGGCGGTCCGGGGATGCGGCCCATCCAGTTGTTGGCGGCGGTGAGCGCCGCTGCCGTGACCGCCAACGCCACGGTCACCAGGCCGAAGATGATCACGGCGGTCGGCACCGGGCTGTCGCCCCGGTCACCCCGCAGGTGCACAAGTCGCGCTCGCAGCGCGGTCTGTACGTGGGTCAGCCGCACGCCCAGCGCGGCGTTCAGTTCGGTGAGGACGGACATCGGGGCTCCTTCGGTCGAGGTCGAGTGTCAGAGGCGGGCGAGGAACGGATAGATGGCGAAGCCGAGCAGGACGAAGACCAGCAGCGCGCCGGGAATGTCGAGTCGGCTGGTCACCCCCTCGGCCCGGGCCAGGTTGTCGGTGCGGATCTGGTCGCGCAGCGAGTCGGCGCGGCTGCGCAGGGTCTCGTGCACCTGGGCGCCCTCGCTGCCGGACGAGCGCATGATCGCGCCGACGTCGCCCAGCTCCGGGATGCCGATCCGGTCGGAGAGGTCGCGGAGTTCGTCCCACGGCGAGTGCATCTGCATCTGGGCCATCCGCAGTGCCTCGGAGATCCGGTCGAAGACCCAGCCCTCGCAGATGGCGGCGGCCCGTTCCAACGACTGCACCGGGCCGTGCGCGGCGGAGAGCTGCAACGCGACCAGGTCCAGATAGGTGCAGACCGCCTGCCGGAACTCGTCCCGGGCCGCCTCGGCGCGGGCGATCAGCGACCGGTGCGCGACCAGCGCGCAGAGCACTGCCAGACCGATGCTGCCCAGCACCGGCACGGTCAGCGGCAGCGAGACGCCCACGGCGAACAGCGTGAAGCCGAGCAGGGCCGGTGCGGCGAGCCCGATCAACGCGGACAGCAGGAGGGAGAGGGCGTACTGCTCGGGGGTGCGGTCGAGCAGGGCCAGTTGCCGGTGCGGCGGGCGCAGCCAGCGGGCCAGCCCGGTCAGCCAGTCCAGCCGGCGGTCGGCCGGGGCGAGCCGGGCCGTCCCCGGCGGCTGGTGCAGCCGACGCAGCGCCGGACCGAGTGCCGGGGTCGCCGGCACCAGTTCGCGCACGATCAGGAAGACGCCCAGCCCGACCACGGCACCGCTGAGCACCGCGATGGTGAGGTGCAGGTTCACGCCACCACCTCCCGGGGGTCGGGGGCGGGCAGGAAGCGGGCCGGTCGCGGCGGCTGGCTCATCGACCGCACCCAGGCCAGCAGGCCGACGAAGGCGGCACCGAGCACCGCCATCACCACCTGGCCGAACGGCGTGTCGTACGGCTGCACGTACTCGCGGTTGAGTAGCCCGTACCCGATGGTGGCCAGGGTCATCCCGGTCAGGAAGCGGACCGCGAACCGGGGTTGGGTGCGCTTGGCCTCGATCTCGCGTCGGGTGGCGACCTCGGCGGACGCCGCCGCGGCGATCGAGCCGAGCACGTCGCCGAGGCGTTCGCCCCGGTCGGTCAGGTGCAGGATGAGCGCCGCCACCACCTGGTCGCAGACCGGGTCACCGATCTCGTCGGCGAACGCCAGCAGAGCGGAACGGGCCAGCCAACCGGCCTGGAGCCGGGCGGCGAGCAGACGTACCTCCTCCTGGATCTCCTCCGGCGCGGTGCCGACGGTGCCGATGATCGCCTGTTGGAGACCCTGCCCGGTGGAGGAGACGTCCTTGAGTCGACGGGTCCACTCGCCGACCGCCTCGATCCGGGCGATCGCCCGCCGTTCCGCCCGGCCGACCGAGAACAGCCAGGGCGTGCCGGGTACCGCCACCGCGACCAGCACCCCGACCACCGGCAGCCCGGTCACCAGGAAGGCCAGCGCGCCCGCGACCACCGCGCCGATCAGCAACGCCTGGTGGGTCTGCTGTTCACGCAAGGTGCCGGAGCCGCGCCACAGCCGACTGAGCCCCGGACCCGCGCCGGGTGCGGGACCGGGCGGGCGGCGGGTGCCGACCAGCGCGACGACCGTGAGCACCAGCCCGGCCACGCAGGCCGCCCCGGAGACCACCGCGATGAGTTGGATGTTGTCGAGCACGGTCACCGCCGCCCGAGTCGGGTCTGCTTGGGGCGTCGCCACGCGCCCTGGCCCGCTTCGATCCAGCGGCTGAGCAGCCGGGCGTCGTAGCCCACCCGCAGCAGTTGGTCGCGGATCCTTTCCGGCAGGTGCCGGGGGACGGCCCGGCCGTCCGGGCCGGGCCCGAACACCTGGGTGGTGGTGATGCGGCTGGCCTCGCCGACGCCGAGGACCTCCTCGACATGCGAGACGAACCGGTGCTTGCGGCCACCGATCCCGGTCTCGTCCTCCACGTTGACATAGACGATGAGGTCGAGGGCGTTGCCCGCCATCCGGCGGGCCTGGTCGACGGTCATCTCCCGGCCGTGCGCCAGCGCCAACTCGATGATCCGTTCGCTCACCCCGCCGGGGGTACGCGCGTGGATCGTGCACATCGAACCCCGGCTGGTGGTCATCGCCTGGAGCATCGGCACGATCTCCCGGGACCGCACCTCGCCGACGATGATCCGCAGCACGCCCATCCGCAGCGAGACCGGGATCAGGTCGGCGATGCTCACCTCACCGGCCGGGCGGCCGTCCGGCCCGCGTTCGCCGTGCCCCTCCCGTGCCTCGAAACTCATCACCGCCCGGTGCCGTGCGCCGCGCCGAGCCGGCAGCAGTTCCCGGCTCTCCTCCAGCAGCACGTACGGCTCGTCCGGCGGGATCTCGCTCATCAGCGCCCGGATGACGGTGGTCTTACCGGCACCGGCCAGCCCGGCGACCATGATGTTCAGCCCGGCGCGCATCGACGCGCGGAGGAAGTCCCGCAGCAGCGGGTCGACCATCTCGTCCAGGTCGCCCCGCGCCCCGGCCAGGTCGTCCAGGGTCACGTCGAGCGTGTTGTGCTTGCGGATCACCGCGTAAGGGCGGTGGCTGACCAGGAACACGGCGGCCAACCGGCTGCCGTCGGGCAGTTGCAGGTCCAGGGTGGGCTTCGAGGTGGAGAGCGAACGCTCGGTGGCGCCGGCCCGGCGGGCGGCTGCCTGGAGGATCTCCACCAGCTCGTCGTCGCTGTCCGCGATCGGGTCGGCCCAGTCCACGCCGCCGCCGTGCCGGGTGATGCGCACCTGGTCGCAGCCGAGGATGTGCACCTCCTCGATGGTGTCGTCGACGAGCAACGTCTGGAGCCGCCCGAGACCGGCCAGCTCGGCGGTGACCTGGTCGAGCAGCAGCCGCTCCTCGCCTGCGGCCATCGGCGTACCGGCCCGGCGTACCGAGTCGGCGTACTCGGCGACCAGTTCGACCGCGAGCCGGGCGCGCTCGGTGTCCTCCTCGTCGACGGTGAACTCCCGGCCGCGCTGCCAGCGGGTGAGTCGCTCGCTCAACTCCCGGCGCAGCTCGCGGACGATCTGGAAGTCCACCCGGGGCCGGGGTGGCGGTTCGGGTGCCGTCGGTGCGACGGGGACTGGCATCGGCGGATGGTGCCGCCCGTTGACCGGTGGCAGCGGCGGCGCGGTCGAGGTCGCGCCGGGTGGCAACCGGCGGGGGTCCGACGAGACCGGCTCAAACCGCATCCGGCACCCCCTGGGTCACCGGCCAGGCCAGTCGGGCCCGTCGCCGTTCCAGCAGGGCGCCGACCGGTACCTCCAGGCCACGGGCCGCGCGCAGCAGCGGTCGGGACGCCCGGACGGTGCCGCCCAGGCTGAGCACCTCGGCGGTACGCGGATCGTGCGGCAACCGGGCGATGACCGGTGTGTGCAACGCCTTGCTGACCTCGGTCTTGCCGTGGCCGCCGCCGACCAGCAGCAGCCGGAGCGTGCCGGGCTGCACCCGGTGCTCGGCGAAGTCCCGTTCGATGGTCTGGATCATGGCGCGGGTGCCGGAGAGGTCGGGCAGTTGCGCCCGGCTCACCACCAGCACCACCGACGCGGCACGCAGCAGCGGCCACGGCGTGCCGACCACGTGCAGCCGTCCACAGTCGACGAGCACGTCGTACGGCGGGTCGCCGTGCTCCAGCCCGCCGAAGTAGTCGGCGAACCGCTGCCAGAGCGGGATGACGCTGCCCGCCTGGGCCGGGTCGACGACGCCGGGCAGCAGCAGCCGCTCGCGCCGGGGCGCGTCCAGGTCGACCAGTTGCGACCAGAACGTCGACTCCAGGCTGCCGTCGCGCAGCTCGCCGACGGCCAGCTCGCCGATGCCCCGGGGGCCGTCGAGCGCACCGCCGAGGTAGCCGGCGAGCACCGAGCCGCCAGCCGGGTCGCACTCGGCGAGCACCAGCCGTCGATGCCAGCTCAACGCGCAGGCCAACGCCGTCGTGGTCACCCCCGGCGAGCCCTTGGCCGAGACCAGCGCGATGATCGCCATGCTCAGGCCGCCTTGGTCAGCACGACCGCGATCCGATCCTGGGCGGCCAGCGCCACCACGGCCGGTACGTCCCGAACGGCCAGGGCCAGATAGACCACGACCTCGTCGCGGCCCTCGGTGCTGACCGCGTCGGTGACGGTCGCGGTGAACCGGGTGGCACTCGACGAGCCACCGCCGCTGCTGTTGCCGTCGTTGTTCGGGGTGCTCACCAGCAGGACCTGGTCGCCGGGGCGGAGCTTCGGTGCGGGGACCTGGGCCGCGCGCAGCCCGAGGGCGAGCTGCTGCTGACCGGGGCCGAGCAGCGGGTCGTCGGTGAGCTGGGCCATGGTCAGCAGCGTCCCCGGGGCGAGCGAGACGGCCGCCCGCATCCCGATCACCTCGGCGAGCCGGCCGGACGGCACCGGGTCGAGTCCCTGCCCGCCGGCCACCTGCACGGCCACCAGGTCGTCCGCGCCGATCACGCTGCCCACCTCGACGGTCTGCGCCACCGCCAGGTAGCTGCCGGTGGCGCGGACCGAGGTGATCGCGAACGCCGAGCCCAGGCCGCCGAGGGCGATCAGCAGGACGGCCAGGCCGAGCAGGCCGGGGCGTACCCGGCGCTGCCGGACCACCCGGGGTGGGGCGACCGGCGCGTCCACCGAAGGGTTGCCGTTACGGGTCGCCACGCTCATCGGGTCACCACCTGAAGCTCGTTGATCTGGATCTCGACCACACCGGTGGTGCGGGTGACGCCGGGGATGGTGCCCCTCCGGTCGCCGCCCTCCCACGTCACGTTCCAGTGCGTCGTCGCCTGGACCTCGTACGTGTCGGCCTTCGGGTAGCCGCTGTGATAGCCGCAGTCCGGGGACTTCTGGCCGGCGTGTCGGCCATTCCGGTCGTACGCGGTGCCCGGGCCCTTGCAGGTGACCTCGACGCCGTTGCCCATCTCCCAGACGACCCTGTCGACCTCGGCGCGGATGCTCACCGTCAGGCCCCGGTCCGAGGCGGAGGCGGTCAGCGGGCCGAACTGATTGGGGCCGCGTTCCGCCCACATCCAGACCGGCAGGCCGACCAGGCCGGGCCCGATGCTCTTACGGGGGGCGACCCTGGCCCGGGGAGCGACGAGGCTGATCGAGGCGAACGCCCGGCGGGCCAACTCCTCCGGGTCCGGCGGGGCCCCGAAGCCGGGTGGCGCCTCGGGCAGTTGGACGGTATCCACCGAGCCGAGATCGCCACCGTTGCAGGCGCGTGTGTACCACCGGTGACCTTCTTCGGCCTCCGGCTGCGGCTCCGCGAGCTTGTAGTAGCAGCCGTCGTTGCTGTTGAACCAGCCCAGTTCATCCGTGTAACAGGGGATCGTGCGTCCGTTCCACTGGCAGACGCCACTGCCACCGCCCCCGTTGTCACCGCCGTTGTTGCCACCGCCGTTGTTGCCACCGTTACCGGGGGTGCCGGGGTCGTCGTCCCAGACGTTGCAGTTCGGCTGGGCGGGCGGGCACTCGGCGCCGGGGTCGGCGTGGGCCGGCACCGCCGGCCCGGTGGTCAACAGCAGGGCCAGGGCGCTGCCGAGCAGCGCGCGCCGGACCAGCCGGCGACCGGGACGCAGGCGCCCGGTGTCGTCCAGGCGCCGGATGGCTCGCGTCGTGCGCGCGGTCAGCACGGCTGGTCCCGGTGGGCGGCGCCGGTGCTGATCAGCCAGCGACCGTCGGGGTAGCGCATCGCGGTGGCGGTGGCCAGGTGTCGGGAGCCCCGGGTGCCGGGCACGGTCTTCTTCTCGTCGGAGCGGTAGACCAGCCGGTAGCCGGTCGCGTCGAGGCAGTCCTGGATCTCCACCGTGGGCGGTGAGGCGTCCAGGTTGACCGAGGTCACAGCGGGGTCGGAGCGGATCGTGCCGGCGCTGACGGCACCGTTGTCGCGAGCCTTGACCAGACTCAACCGGACCCGGGTCAGCAGTGGGTCACCGAGGAAGCGGGTCAACTCCGGGTATTGCGGGTCGCTGCGGCGGCTCGCCGTGCGGGAGGCGGTGAGATAACCGGCGTACGCCGCCAGCGCCGCCTTCTCGGCGGCCTTCTCCTCGGCGACCCGCTGTGTGTCGGTCGGTGTCCCGCGTCGCTCGGGCGCTGTCGTGGTGGTCGTTTCCTGAGCGCCGCCGCAGGCGGTGGTCGTGCCGACCGCCGCCACCGCGACCAGACCGGCCGTCCAGCGGCTGAGCTGCCGTGCTCGCACCTTCGTGCCCTCCTCGGTGCTGATCCGGCGACCGCCGTCGCCGGCGTTTCCCAGGCGTGCGGTAGTGCGACCGGAGGGGCTTTCCCCGGTCCTGCCCGAATCGCAGCCGCATTTACCTGTTTAGATCTCTAGAAATGCAGCGCCTGGCTGGTGATGCCCCCGTGGACATGGTTGCGCCACGTCCAAGGGGCGAGCATAAGCTGATGCCGGCCGATGCAACAGAGGCAATTCAACCGAACACGCTGAGTCATGAATGGTGGTGGTGTCGGGTGGTTACCGGTAGGTTGCGGGCGTCGGTCGCGACGCCCGGAGCGTCGGGCGGACGCGTACGGTCGGTCGTGCCGAACCGTCGTTCGTGGAGCGGTCAATCAGCCGTTCGTCATGTGACGGGAAATGGCATGTGGTCCGATCTGTCCCCGGTCATATCGGGCTTGATTTCGCGCCAATTGCATTCCATGGGAATTGCATCAGTCTCTCCGGCGCGTTTCGGCCGACACTGCGCGAGTGCCGGAGGAGCCCCGGCCCGACGTTCGTTCCACCACCCGCACCGAGCGGACACACTACGGTCCGTGGTGGGGTCGACTGCGGAGTCTGCCGCATGAGCCGGCGCGACCCGAGCCCGCCGCTGCGCGAGCGGGTACCGGCCGAGCACCCACCGCCGCCGGACGCCCCCGCCACCCGCCGGCCGGGTCGGCGCGCCCTGGCCATGCTGGCGATCACCCCGCTGATGCGGTACGCGATCGCGCGGTTCGCCGTACCCGCCGAGGTCGGCAACCGCTCCGGCTGCGACGCCTGCGGCGCTCCGATCAGCCTCGCCCGGCCGTGGCCTGCGCTCGGGCCGACCGCCCGCTGCGACGGATGCGGCGCGCGGGTCGGCGCGCCACCGGGCAGCGTCGAGCTGGTCGCCGTGGCCGTCCTCGCTGGGCTGCTGCTGACCCGCCCGCCGGTCGCCGAGCTCGCCGCTGCCGCGTGGTGGCTGGCCTTCGCGATTCCCCTGGTCTTCGTCGACCTCGCGGTGCACCGGCTGCCGGACCGGCTCACCTGGCCGGCCGCCGCCGGCACCTGGCTGCTGCTCGGCGTCGCCGCGCTGACCGGCGCCGGGGTCACGCCCTGGTGGCGCGCCACCGCCGCCGGGCTCGGGCTGGCCCTCTTCTTCGCGGTCACCACGCTGCTGCTCGGTGCGCGCGGGTTCGGCATCGGGGACGCCAAGCTCGCGCTCAGCGCGGGCGCGTTGCTCGGCTGGTACGGCTGGAGCCTGCTCGTGACGGGACTGCTGCTCGCGCTGGTCCTCTCCGGTCTGGTGGCGCTGATCCTGCTGGTCACCGGCCGGGCCCGCTGGTCGAGCCACCTGCCGTTCGGGCCGTACCTGGTGCTCGGCACCCTGGGGGCGCTGCTGCTGGTGTGGTGAGCGGGTCGGCTCCTGGTGTGGTGCGTGGGCCGGCGGGGAAATGACGGTCCGCAGGGCTCGTCGTCGCACCCCCAGGAGGCGCTGTGCAGAGCACCCCCGACCAGCCGTCACCGGCACCGGACGACCGGTGGCGGATCGTCCGTACCCAGGACGACCTGGACCGACTCGGCGAGACCGAATCGATCTTCGCGCTGAGCAACGGTTGGGTGGGCTGGCGCGGAACCCTCGACGAAGGCGACCCCTGCGAGATGCCGGGCAGCTACCTCAACGGGTTCCACGAGCGGCGGAAGCTCGACTACCCCGAGGACGGGTACGCCTTCCCGCAGCTCAGCGACACGCTGATCAGCGCGCCGAACGCCACCCTCGTCCGGCTCTGGGTCGGCGGGGAGCCGCTGGACATCCGCACCGGAACGCTGCGCACCCACGAGCAGGTGCTCGACCTGCGGGCCGGGGTGGTGGAACGGGTTACCGAGTGGATCTCGCCCGCCGGGCACGGGGTGCGGATCCGCAGCACCCGGCTGGTGTCGCTGCCGCGTCGCCGGGTGGCCGCCCTGGACTGGACGGTGGAACCCCTGGACGACGCGGTGGAGCTGCGGATCTGCGCGGACCTGCTGGCCAACGAGCGGGTCCCGGAGCGCGCCGACGACCCCCGGGCCGCCTCGACCATCCACGATCCGCTGATCGCCGAGCGGCACCACGCCGACGGCACCGATGGCGTCCTGGTGCACCGCACCGAGCACAGTGACCAGCGGATCGCCGTCGCGGTGGCGCACCGGCTGTCGACCCCCGACGAGATCGCCACCAGCACCGACGCCACCGAGGACCGGATCCGACTCACCCTCACCGGGACGGTCGCGCCCGGCGAGCGGGTACGCCTCACCAAGTACGTGGCGTACGAGTGGACGCCGGTCGACGGCACCGACACCGACGCACTCGCCGACCAGGTGACCGCCGAGGCGTACGCCGCCCGCGAGGCGGGTTTCGACACCCTGCTCGCCGACCAGCGGGCCGCCCTCGACACCGCCTGGCAGACCGCCGACGTGCTGCTCGACGGTGACGAGGAACTGCAACTGGCGATCCGGTTCGCCATGTTCCACCTGATTCAGGCGGGCCGGTCGGACGGCGCGTTGAGCATCCCGGCCAAAGGACTGACCGGTAACGGGTACGACGGGCACGTGCTCTGGGACACCGAGCAGTACGTGCTGCCGGTGCTGACGTACGTCGCTCCCGGAGTGGCCCGTTCCGCCCTGCGCTGGCGGTACGCGCACCTGCCCCAGGCGCGGGAACGCGCGGCCGAGCTGCGGTTGACCGGCGCGACCTTCCCGTGGCGGACCATCGGTGGCGAGGAGTGCTCCGGCTACTGGCCCGCCGGCACCGCTGGGCTGCACGTCAACGCCGACATCGCCGACGCGGTGCTGCGCTACGCCGCTGCCACCGGCGACGAGGAGTTCCGGGCCGGCGCCGGGCTGGAACTGCTGGTGGAGAGCGCCCGGCTGTGGCACGGTTTCGGGCACTTCACCGACGACGGCGGCTTCCACATCTTCGGCGTCACCGGCCCGGACGAGTACGCCGCACTCGTCGACGACAACGCGTTCACCAACCTGATGGCCCGGCGGAACCTGCGCGGTGCGGCCGACGCCGTCGAGCGGCACCCGGAGGCGGGCGGTCGGTTGGGCGTGGACCCGGCCGAGGTGGCCGGTTGGCGGGCGGCGGCCGAGGCGATGGTGCTGCCGTACGACGCCAAGCGCGGGGTGCACCAGCAGGCGGCCGGCTTCACCAGCCAACCGGAGTGGAACTTCGCCGACACCGGGGACGACGACTATCCGCTGCTGCTGCACTTCCCCTATCTGGAGCTGTACCGCCGTCAGGTGGTCAAGCAGGCCGACCTGGTGCTGGCCATGCTGCGCTGTCCGGGGGAGTTCACCGCCGAGGAGAAGGCGGCCAACTTCGCCTACTACGAGGCGCGTACGGTCCGGGACTCGTCGCTGTCCGCCGCGCCGCAGGCGGTGCTCGCCGCCGAACTGGGTCACCTCGACCTGGCGTACGACCTGTTCGCCGAGTCGGTGTTGCAGGACCTGTTGGACATCGGCGACAAGACGGGCGACGGGCTGCACCTGGCCTCGCTGGGCGGCTCGTGGCTGGCGCTGGTGCAGGGCTTCGGTGGCATGCGCGACGACCGGGAGCTGCTCTCGTTCGATCCCCGGCTGCCGGACCGGATCGACCGGCTGGCGTTCAGCCTGTGCTGGCACGGGCACCGGCTGCTGGTCACCCTCACCGCCGACGGGGCCCGCTACGAGCTGCCCGACGCCCCCGCCGACACCACCGTCGACCTGTGGCACCACGGCGAGCAGGTGCGGGTGGTCGCCGGCACCCCGACGCACCGCCCGATGCCGCCGGTGCCGGACTTCGGCGACGAGCCGACCGCACCCCCCGGCCGCCGCCCCACCCGCCGCGCCGCCGCCTGAGCCGGCGCCGCGCAGTGCAGGGGGTTGCTGTGCAGGGGGTGCGGTGTAAGGAAGGGTCCCCTACTAACGCCTCGTGTATAGGAAGGGTCCCTTCCTAACTTCTAGCTGCCCGCCATCCGCTGCTGTACGGCGGCCAGGTCGTCGAAGGCGTACGCCCAGTTGTGGCACTTGAAGCTGCGTAGCCCGTCGATCGGCGAGCGGCAGTCGGTGCAGCGGACACCGGGGATGGCGGCGGGCAGCCCGGTGTTGACGTACCGACGGTCGCCGAGGATCACGGTGGCGATCATCGCGGGGTCGTGGACGCCCTTCAGCGCCGAGGCGACGATGTCGTACCAGGTGATCCGGCGACCGCACTTGGGACAGTCCGGCTGGTCACCGCTGACCCAGAGCGGTGCGCCGATGGTGCGCGGCGGCATGCCGAGCAGCTTCTCGATCCGCCGGACGTCGGCCTCCGGGGTGGTCCAGCGGTGCCGGCCGGGCAGCGACGCGGGTGAGTCGTAGACGGCCTGGAACAGCGTGGGATCGACCTCCACGGTCTCGCGTTCACTGGTCATCGGCGTCCCTTCCGGTGGTCGGCGCCCCCACCGTGGTGGCCGGCGGGCGGCGGGCACAACCGGATCAACGACACGGCGGCCCGACCGGCCCGCGCAAGGGCGCGTCACCGGCCGGGCCGCCGCGCCCCACCCGGGGCGTCGCGGTGACGGCCGCACTCAAGGGGCCGTCGTGACAGCGGCACTCAGGGGGCCGTGGTGACAGCGGCACTCAGGCCGGGTCATCGCCGAGATCGAGGCCGCGGCGGAGGTCGCCGACGCGACGGCGGCCGGCGACGACTGGCGTACGCGTCTGCGACAGCGCTTCCTCGCCGCCCGCGCGGTGATGCTGCGCCATCCGTGGGCGCCCGGCCTGCTCGGCTCCCGCCCGACCGTGCCTCCCGGGGTCTACACCTACTACGACCAGATCATCGCCACGTTGCGCGACGGCGGTTTCTCCTACCGGGTCGCCCACCGCGCCCTGCACGCGTTCGGCAGTCTCGCGCTCGGCTTCGCCCAGGAGGTGTTCCGGCCGGCGGCGGCCGGTGGGGCGACCGACGTCGAGGTCGCCGAGGCGGAGCTGGCCGCGATGGCCGAGAAGCTGCCCCACCTGACGGCGATGGTGGCCGCCGAGGCGCACGACGCGGACGATCCCACGCTCGGCTGGTGCGACAGCCAGATCGAGTTCGAGTTCACCCTCGACCTGCTCTTCGACGGCCTTGAGCGCGCCCGGGGGTGACGCGGGGAGCGGTCAGAGTGGGAGCAGGTCCTCGGCCAGGCCGCGCTTGATCTGCCACTCGCCCTCCGAGCCGGTCGGCCAGGGAAAGCCGCCGCTGCCGAAGACCTGGTTCAGGTAGGCGACGAACGAAGTGGTCGTCTCGCCGATGAAGAGCCCGTCCACGCACCCGTCAGGCAGCACGAAGCCGTACGGCCCGCCGCCGCTGGTGTTCTCCTTGTGCAGCCGGTCCGGCGCGACCGGCAGCACGAACACCCCGGGTTCCTCGTCGGTCGCCTGCGCCTCCTGCCAGTCGGTCCACTCCTCGTCGTGGTACTCGCGCAGGGGCGGCCCGTCGGGGTGGCGGGATCCCTCCAGCTCGATCACCAACGGGTCGGCCGATGCCGAGTCGGCCCACTCCGGGTGCGTGCCGACCAGCCACACGTCACCCACCAGCCGGACCCAGGAGCACACCGTCATCGGCACCGCGCCGAACCGGTCCCGGAGCCAGTCGGCGTACGCGTCGGCCTGCGTGGTCGGCGGGACGTACGGGCGCGGCACCGGTGTCCGCTCGTCGTCGTTCTCGTGGAACCGGTAGCCGGCGGCGGTCAGCCGCGCCACCACGACCTCGACGTTCTGCCGGGCCCGGCGCGCCATCTCGTCGCAGACCGACTGCGCCTCCTCGGCCAGCTCGGGGCGGAGCCGGATGCCGCTGCCCCACTGGTGCAGCTCGTGCCAGACCTGCTCCCGTTGGCCCTTGCGGTAGCGGCTGAGCCACTGCGGCGACGAGTTCATTGCCGCAGCATGGCCTACGCCTCCGACAGTCCGTCGGCTCGGCGCGCCGCGCGGCGGCAGTCGATGTCCACAGCGGACGAAAGGCGGTCCGACGTCGGCATCGTCGGGCACCTGGCTCCCCCTTTCGGTCACTTGTTGCTCGCCGTTCGACGTGGGGTGATCCACGATTTGATCGATCACTTCTCGGGTCGCACACATCGGTTTCCGAATATCTGCCGACCGGTCGGCCTAAAACGGTCTTATCGCCGCTACGGCCGGCGCTCGAAAATCGACGGCCCTGCCTGCGGTCGGCGGCGATCTGCCGTGGTGGGACCGTCGTTCAGTGCGCCCGGGCGGCGACGGTAAACGCGCACCTTGCTTGCTGTGATCCATGTCTCCTGTTAGAGTGAGCGCTTCGGGAGCGCTCCCATGAAACAAGCCGGTAATCGGATCCACACGCGGGGACACGTAGTAGGAATATCTGTGGGCCTAATCAGTGGAATCGAATACAGGGAAGCACGTGGGTTATCAGACAGGTACGCACGACGGACTGGCCGAAGAGATCTTTCGGGAGCACCACAGGCGTCTGGAGTCCGCCTCGATCGCGCTGACCCGTAATGCGCCGGTGCTCGGTCAGCTGCGGCGCAACGTCCACGCGATCGTCACCGACGTGGCGGAGCAATTCGACCTGCCGGCGTCGGCGGTCGATCCGTCCGCCGGTGTCGACGATATCGACGAGGTGGTCGATCACGCGCTGCTGCCCACCGAGATCGGCGTGGACCGGGCGCTGCGCAACATCCATCCGATCGAATCGTTACGGGCCGCCGCGCTGCTCTTCGAGGTCGCGCTGCCGATCATCCTGCGGCGGTACGTCATCACCGATCCGGCCCGGGTCGCGGCCATCGCCCTCGCCCTGCACGACGCCATCTCCCGGCGGGTGTCGCTCTCCTCACTGGCGTACGTGAACTACCTGATCGAGAAGTTGCAGGCGTCACGCCGCGAGGAGCGTCGTCGGATCGCCCGCGACCTGCACGACCGGCTCGGTCACTCGATCGGCCTCTCCCTGCAGAACCTCGACCTGTCCCGCCACTACGGCACGCACGACCGGCCCCGGGCCGACGCCAAGGTCGGCGCCGCGATGCACGAGATGCGGGAGGCGTTGCAGACCGTCCAGGAGCTGACCGCCGAACTGCGCCGCTCGTTCGGCGCGGACGGCATCGAGCCGGCCCTGCGGGGTTACCTCTCGGCCAGCGTGCCGGCCACCATCCGCACCGGACTGACCGTCACCGGCGACGTCAAGGTCATGCCCCGCGAGGTCGGTGAGGAGCTGTACCTCATCCTGCGCGAGGCCGCCCGCAACGCGGTACGGCACGGCGAGGCGACCGAGCTGCGTATCACGATCGTCGCCACGGAGGACGCCATCAACGCCGAGGTGATCGACGACGGTCGTGGCTTCGACCTGATCGACGCGCAGACCGCCGGTTTCGGGCTCCGGTCCATGGCCGAGCGCGCCGACCTGCTCAACGGCCGGTTCACCATCACCTCCGCACCCGGCAGCGGCACCGTTGTCGCGGTCGAGGTGCCGCTCTACGGCTCGGAAGGATGAGCACGTCGGGCACCATCCGCGTGGTGGTGGTGGACGACCACAACCTGTTCCGCGAGGGCCTCAAGGAGGTGCTCGGCACGGACCCGACCATCCGGATCGTCGGTGAGGGTGGCAGCGGCCCGGAGGCGGTCGAGCTGGTCGTCGCCCACCAGCCGGACGTGCTGCTGCTGGACGTGGAGATGCCCGGGGCGGGGGTCACGGAGACCATCCGGCAGGTGTTGCACCAGCGCCGGGAGGTGCAGATCATCGTGCTCACCATGCACGACGACGCCGAACTGGTCCGTGAGGTGCTGGAGGCGGGCGCCAGCGCGTACATGTTGAAGACGATCCTGCGGGACGAGTTGCTGGCGGCGGTCCGGTCGGTGCGTCGCCCGTCGGCGAACGTCCTGTTGGCGGTCTCGCGTGGCACGGTCGAGCAACTGGACCGCCGACCGCCCGGCTCGGGCGGGCCGGGTACGGCGCTGACCCAGCGGGAGCGGGAGGTCCTGGTGCTCGCCGCGAGCGCGCTGAGCAACCAGCAGATCGCCTCCCGGCTGCACATCACCGAGGCCACCGTGAAACGGCACCTGACCAACGCGTACGCCAAGCTGAACGCCGTGTCCCGGGTGGACGCGATCCGCAAGGCGGTCGCCCGCCGGATCATCTCCGACGGGCAACGGCTCTCCCGCTGACCCGGAGAGACCGGAGGGGCGGTCGCTCAGCTCGCGAGGCACTGGGCGATCACCGTCAGGTGCACCGCGTACTGGGTGACCATGAAGGCCCGGTAGGGGCGGCGTCGGCGGCTGCGGTCGCCGTGGCTGATCCGGGTCAGTACGCAGACGCTCAGCACCACCGCGCCGGCCAGCAGCAGTCCGGCCGCCGGCACCAGGGTCGGCTCGGCGACGGCGACCGTGGCCAGTCCCGCCGCGACGAGCAGCGCACCGGTGGCGAGCAGCCCACGCGCGACGCGTTCGGGCAGCACGATCGGCAGGGTGTGCCGGCCGGCCAGCCGGTCGCCGGCCACGTCCGGCAGATCCTTGGTCATGCCCACCAGGCCCATCCAGAACGACAACGCCACGGCCACCGCCGCCGCCCGTGGGTCCGGTACGCCGCCGCCGGCCGCGTGCCAGCCCGCCAGATAGGTGACCAGGCCGCCGGCCACCACCACGCCGACGAAGCCGGGCAGGTTGGCCTTCTGCGGTCGGGGTGCGGCCGAGTAGAGCCAGCCGAGCGCCAGCATGGCCGCCACCAGGACGGCGAAGCCGGGGGAGACCAGCAGGCCGAGGGTCATCGCGAGCAGGCTGAGGGCGGCCGCCGCCCCACCGGCGGAGGCGGCGGACAGCGCCCCGGTGGCGAGCGGCCGGGCCGAGCCGTTGTGCCGGTCCTCGGTGCGGTCGCAGAGACCGTTGAGCAGATACACCTGCCAGGTGGCGCAGAGCCAGGCCAGCGCGCCCACTGTCAGGTCCCGTACCGCGGTGGGATGAAATGGTGGTGCGGCCAGCAGCGCGCCGGTCAGGAAGCGGAGCTGGAAGACGGCCTGCACCACCGGACGGCTCTCCGAGAATGAGAGGCCGACGACGCGGGACAGCGAACCGCTCGACAGCGGATCCGCAATCGACTGAATAGACATCGGCGCCCCTCGAATAGCGACACGGCATTGATGCGTCTATTCTCGGTCAGTCGGGTGGCAATTCGGCTCCGTCAACAACGGCAGATGCTTCTACTACTTTGGTCGTAGACCGTCTGCCACCTTCGCGCGGTGGAACCACCACCTCCGTAGCTACCACTACTGCGGCCATTGCCGGATGTTTATGGTGGCCCTGCGACGCTATTTCAACGAGCGGAAGCGAGACGGGGGAAATGGTACAGAAGATGATCTGGCCGGTGATGTCCGCCGGGTACCGGCCGACACTGCCGACCGACGACCTGACGATCGCCGTGGTGGTCGACAACGAGGTGACCCGGCGCGGGGTGGCGGCCGTCGTGCAGCAGGTGCCGATGGTGCGGTTACGGGCCGGACCGGACGGGGCGGACGTGGTCATCGCCTCGCCCCGGGCCCTCAGCCGTGCCGACGCGCTGCGAGGGCACGACGACGGGCGGCAGCACAAGCTCCTTGTCCTGCTCGACGAGCCGGACCAGGTCGACATCGTGCGATGGCTGACGCCGGACGGCTACCTCCTTGCCACGGACCTGACCCCGGAGTCGCTGCACCGCACGCTGGCGCAGGTGGCCGACGGCCAGTTGGTGGTGCCGGCGGAACTGAGCCGGCACCTGCTCAAGCTGGCCACCGGCCGGACGAGGCGGGAGCGCAGCCGGGCGCCGGTGCTCACCGCCCGGGAGCGGGAGACGTTGGCGCTGCTCGCCGAGGGGCTGAGCAACCGGCAGATCGGCCGTCGACTCGGTGTCTCGGAACACGGCGCCAAGCGGCTGGTCGGCAGCATCATGACCAAACTGGACTCACCGAACCGCACGCTCGCCGTGGCGATCGCCCTGCGGGAACGGCTCATCCAGGCCGAACCGGCGTAGCCCCGGCCAGGTCCGCACCACCACCCGGTAGTCGGCGGTCCCGGTCAACGCGACCGAGGCCAGGTGCCCGTCGCCGAGCGTGAGATCCCGCACCATCCACGGGCCGGGCAGGCCGGTCCCGCCCCGGCAGCGCAGGCCGCGACCGTGCGACTGCGATCCGGCGACCCGTACCCGGAGTCCCTGCACCAGCCGCCCACCGCTGGCCTTCACGCAGGCTTCCTTGCGGGTCCAGTAGCGCAGGTACCACCAGTCCCGGGCCGGACCGTGAGCGCGGCCGACCCGGGACGCCTCGCCCGGCGGATAGAACCGCGTCGCCAGCCGGCCCGACGGTGACGGCGTACCGTCCGGGTCCGGCCGGGCCAGGCGCTCCACGTCGACCCCCACCTCCCGCCCGGTGGTGACCGCCAGCAGGGCCAGGTCGGCCGAGTGGGTCAGGTTGACCTTCGTCTCCGGCCGCCCGAGCAGCGCCGGCTTCCCGTGCCGACCCCGCTGCCAGACCACCTCCTCCGGCGGTACGCCGAGGTAGCCGCCGAGGATCAGTCGGCTGGTGGCGTGCGCGTGGACGTAGCGGCGGCGGTGGCGAGCGTCGCCGAGCCGGTCGGCCCGGCGACGCTCGTGCGGGTCCAGCAGACGGGCCGGATCCGGATCACCGGCGAGTGGACGGCCCAGCGGTATCCGCCAGACGTGGACGACGCCGTCGAGACGCATCACGGTGCTCCGGTGGCCGCCAGGACCCGTTCCTGCGCCGCCACCGTCACCAGCAACTCCTCGATCTCCCGCAGGATCTCGGCGGCGTCGCTGCGGCCGAGCCGGGTGGTGTCGGCCCGTACGGTCAGCTCCAGCCGGTCCGGCCCGTCCTCGATCACCTTGAGGAAGAAGGTCAGCTCGTCCACCTCGTACCCGGGACCGAAGGTGAGCCGACTGGTCGCCTGGGCGGTACGCAGCCGCTCGGCGGTCACCTCCTCGATCCGGCCCGTGTCCGGCCCGGCCTGTCGCAGGTCGTTGAAGTAGCAGGACGGGTCGGCGGTGGCGGCCAGCGTGCCGCGCAGCGCGCTGATCTCCTGCCGGTCACTGATCCCGCTGCGGTACGCCTTCATGGCCGTGCCCCAGCAGCTCCGGACCAGCGCGGCGAAGTCCTCGGCGGACACGTCGATCGTGGCCGGCACGTCCTGCACCAGGTTGCCGACGTAGCCCCGCAGCTCCGCCCGGTGCCGGTTTCCCGCGATCAGGACCATCGGCACCCGGTCGTGGCCGGTACGCCGACCGAGGACCTTCGCGGTGGCGGTGAGCAGCACGACCGAGCTGCCGGTGGCGTACCGGGTGGCGAGGGCGTCCAGGGCCAGCTTGACCGCGCTGGAGCTGAGCGTGGCGACGGCGTACCGGGGGTCCTCCGGCTTGCGGGGGGTGAAGATCGCCGACGGGGCGGTCACCAACTGCTCCCGCCAGTAGGCCAACGAGCGTTCCTGGACCCGCCGCCCCGGCTCGCTCCGCTCGAACTCGGCCAACTCGACCGGCTGCATCGCGGGCGGTGGCAGCTCCTCGCCGGCCAGCAGCCGGGCCAGTTCGGCGCCGATCACCCGGGTACCCAGGTAGTCGGTGGCCGCGTGCGACACGCAGGTGATCACGACCCGGGGTGCGCCGTCCAGCACGCCGACGGCGGGCCGGATCGGCCACTCGGTCGTGTGGTCGAAACGGTGCCCCCGGACCCGTGCCTCCAGGTCGTCGACGAGCGCCCGTGGGTCGGGGTCCTCGGCGGTGGCCTCGCAGATCTCCACCGGCAGCTCACCGGCGGCCATCACCTGCTGCATCAGGTTGCCGTCCGGGTCCCGATGGAAGAGGGTGCGCAGCGCCTCGTGTCGGCGGACCAGGGCGTCCAGCGCGGCGAGCACGCCGGGCAGGTCCACCCCGTCGGGCACCGGGGTGAAGACCGTCGAGTTGTAGAAGGAGGTGTCCGGCATCTGCCGGTCGATGTCCACCCAGATGCTGCGCTGGCCCAGGGTGGCGGGGGCGAGCACGCCCCGCTCGCCGTCGATGCGTACCGCCTGCCGGGTCATTCGCGCCATGCCGCCGCCTCCTGCTCTTCCTGGTCGTGCTCGGTGGTCTCCGGGGGTGCGGTGCCCGCTCGCCGTCGGACGAAGAGGACGGTGGCGAAGACGGCGGCGATGCCGAACAGGTTGGCGATCGCGATCGTCCAGTACAGCGGCTCGGGTCCACCGGCGGACCGGGCCAGGTAACCGCCGACCGCCACGATGCCGCCGAAGTAGACGACGTTCAGGGCGATCGCGAGCGGCCCGCCGCCGACCTGCTCCAACACCGTGAGCGCGGCGAGGACCAGGCCCATCAGCACGAAGGTGGGCGCGACGATGCCGAGGTAGCGGGACGCCTCGGCGGCCACCGCCGGGTCGGCCGCGGTCACCCGGGCCAGCCAGTCCCGGCCGGTCCAGACCACCACGGCGCAGACCACGTAGAACGCGGCGGTCACCTGGAGGCCGGCGCGCAGCACGCCGGGCATCCGGTGGCTCTCCCCGGCGCCTCGGTACTGGTTGGCGACGATCGCGGTGGCCGCGCCGATCGCCACACCGGCGACGATCACCACGCTCTGCACCACGTACGCCACCGCGAAGCCGGACACCACGGTCGCGCCGAAGGCGCTCACCACCCAGGTCAGCGCGAAGTTGCTGGCGAAGATGGCCACGTACGACGCGAAGACCGGCAGGCCCACGCCGGCCAGCAGGCCGAGCAGGTCGGGTCGCCAGGCCAGGGACGTGCCGGGCCGCCACACGCCGGTACGCCACAGCAGGTAGCCACCGAGTGCGCTGCCGACCACGCCGGACGCGGCGATGGCGATCGGCACCGACCACAGGCCCAGGCCCAGCCCGCCGGGCAGACCGAGCGCGGCCACGCCGACGATCTCCACGGCGGCGGCGGCGAGCAGCACCGCCGCTCCCTCGCGGGGGCGTCCCGCGCCCCGCAGGGTGGCTCCGCAGAGCACCGACCCGAGTCCGAGCAGCGCGGCCAGGCAGACCCACCGGACGAACCACACGAAGTCGCTCTGTGCCCCCGCGTCGACCCCGAACAACCGGGCCATCCCAGGGGCGGCCAGACCGAGCAGCAGCAGCACCACGACCGATGCCACGGCGCCGATCCGGGCGAACCCGGCCAGCGCCCGGATGCGGCTCTCGGCGTCGTCGCCGCTGAGCGCCGACGCGACCTGGTTCGGTACGGCGAGTCCGGCGTGCAGGGCGATGATCACGAACATGATCGGGGTGAACAACGAGCGGATGTAGAGCGAGTCGTCGCCCATCCGGCTCATCAGGGCGACCACCACGAGCGGGACCAGCACGCCCACCAGGTCGCCGAGAACCATCGGCGAGGCCTGGCGCAGCACCTGGCGGCGGTACTCAGTCATCGTCGAACCTGCCCTTGGTCAGTGCGTGAGACACGGTGAGCCGCTGCACGTTGCGGGTGCCCTCCATGAACTCGACCCCCCGTGCGTCGCGGGCCAGCTTGTCCAGCCAGGGATGCGCGAACCGGGAGCCCGGGCCGAGGATCCGCAACGCCTGCTGGGTGGCCTCCTCGGCGAGCTGGGCGGCCTGCGCCTTCGCGGCCGAGGCGTAGTAGCCGTTGCGGGCGTCCCGGTCCACCTCGTGGGCGGCGCGCAGGATCAGTTGGCGTGTGGTGTGTACGCGGTGACCCAGCCGGTCCAGCTCGTCCCGACCCCGTCCGGACTGCGATCGAGCATACTCGATGGCCGCCCGCGCGATCCCCAACGCGATGGCGGCCACCCCGGGGCGCAGCAGGTTGAACGTCCGCAGTGCGCTCCACATGCCGCGCGCCGAGGCCGGCAGGTGGGCACCGAGGATCCGGCCGGGTGCCACCGGCACGCCGTCGAGGCGGATCGCGCTGATCTGCGCGCCCCGCAGACCGACGGTGTCCAGTGCCTCCGCGTGATAGCCGGGGGCCGACGTCTCCACCAGCACCGCGACCACCCCGAGCGGCCCCGAGCCGGTACGCGCGAAGACCGTGCCCACCTCGGCGCGGGTCGCGTTGCCGACATACCGCTTCTCGCCGTGCAGGGTCGCCGACCCGTCCGGAGCCTTGCGCAGCCGGGTGCTCAGCGACATCGCGTCCGAGCCGCGCGCCGGCTCGGTCAGGGCGAAGAACGTCCAGGTGGGACGCGACCGTACCCGCCCGAAGTACCACTCCTGCTGGGCCTCGTCGCCGAGCATCCCGACCAGGACGCCGGAGAGCGAGGCACCCGGCGAGGCGAGGAACATCCCGGCGTCGCCGAAGGCGATCTCCTCGGCCGCGACCACCCGCTCCACGGCGGTGCTGCCGTAGTACGTGTACCTGCCGATCCGCATCGGGTCCGGTTGCAGGTGTGCGGGGATCATCGTCTTGCCCACGTAGTTCACCGCGGGCAGGTCCAGGTGCCGATAGACGGTGTCCGGGTCGCGTTCCAGCTCGAAGGCGTACGGCCGCAGCTCGGCGGCCCACTCCCGGGCGTGCTCGCGCAGCACGCGCAGCCGGTCATCCGGCTCGATGATCGCCATGGTCAACTCCGTCGAGGTACGCGTCGGCCAGCAGTTCGGACAGGTGCGCGATCCCGCCCGGCCCGTCGGTGAGGAAGCCGCCGGCACCGAGCAGCCGCAGCGACGCGCGGTCGGCGTCGGTGAGCTGCCGGTGCAGGTACGCGGCGAGGGACGGGTCCGGGTCGTGCTCCAGCGCGTCGAGGACCGCGGCGACGCCCTGCTGCTCGGTGACGATCTCGGCGAGACTGCCCTGGACCAGTTGCTGCTGGATCAGCGGCACACCGCCGGTGGTCCGGCCGGTCAGGTACTCCCGGGCCTGGTCGAGCAGCCACTGCGAGACGCCGAGCCGCATCCAGGTCAGGCCGAGCACCCACCCGGCGGGCCGGTTGTCCGTCCCACCGGAGAGGTGCTGCCGCTCGGGCGGGCACAGCCCGTGTCCGCGCGGCCCGTGCACCGTCTCCGGTGCGTCGGTCGCGGTCACCAGCGCCGCCCAGCCCGCCACCAGTCCGTCCCGGCGGGCGACCGTCCGGCAGTCGGCCAGCGCGACGACCGCCTGTGCGGTCACCACGTCGGGTCCCAGGCGAGTATGTTGAGGTAGCGCAGCACCGGGTCGTACTCGACCAGCACGGTCCGGCCGGTCAGGCGCCGGGCGGTGGTCCAGATGCCGGTGCAGAGCGCGCCCGGTGAGACCCGGTGCACCCGCTCGGCCCGCAGCGCGACCTCGGCGGTGACCGGCACGTCGTACCCGGCCACCAGCTCGAACGGACGGCCGTCGTGGGCCGAGATCTCGTCCAGGACGTCGACCAGCAGCGCCGCTGCCGCCGCCGGGTCGACCTCGGTGCGCTGAGCGAGCAGCACACCGGCCTCGCCGGGGGCGGTCGGCCGGAAGGCGTACGCCACCGCGACGTCCTCGGCCGGTACCCGCTCGGTCGCGTCCACCTCCCACGGGAGGTTGCGCTGGTCGAGGACGACAAGTGCGGTACGGGCGTCGGCCGCGGCGTCGCGCAGGTGGTCGGCGGCCAGCCGCAGTGCGGTGAACGGCGCGGTGGCGCCCTGGTCGCTGACGCAGAACACGGTCGGTCGTCCGGGTGCCGCCTCGACCAGGTAGCACCCGGCCGAGGCCCGGGAGTCGATGTCCGGTGTGGCGAACGCGAGGACGATCCGGCGCAGCGCGTCCACGCCCGGAGTCAGCTCGGCCACCACCGTCGACGCCATCGTCGTGTACGAGGTGACCTGGGCCTTGGCGAGGAACTCCGGGTCGTAGGAGCGGCCGTAGGCGCCCACCATGTCGGCGAGGTAGCGGTCCAGGCCGTCGTCCTCGATCGGCCCGTTGCCGCGAAAGGTGCGGGCGGCGGACGCCGCCGGCCGGACCGGCAACTCCCGCAGGAGGCCGGTCCGGTCGGCGGCGAGCCGTGGTGCGACTGTGGTGAACACGGTCAGCGGCTCACGTGCTCGTTGACGTACTCGGAGAGGGTGGTGACGGTCTCGAAGTGCCGCTGCTCCAGGTCGTCCGGGTCGAACTCGGCGCCGAGCTCGTTCTCCAGTTCGAGCAGCAGTTCCAGCACGCTGGTCGAGTCGAGCCCGAGGTCGTCGAAGAGCCGGGTGTCCGGGGTGATGGTGGCGACGTCCCGCTTGAGGACGGCGGCGAGCGCGGTCCGGACGCTGGCCACCACGGCCTCGTCCACCACCGGAGCCTGGGGCTGCCCCTGCACAATCGTCTCGGTCATGACACGCGAATCCTTTCGTTCGAGGGGTGTCCGTTGCTGGTGACGGTCGACACGAGCCGGGCCGGTGCGGCCAGCTCGTCGTGCGTCGGCTGTCGGCTGAGCAGGTCCTCCGGGTCGTCCCGGTGCCGGACCAGGTAGGCGTGTCCCTCGTGGACCAGCACCTCGGCCGGGTAGCCGTGGCTGAGGAAGTGCACGGGGGAGGCGGTCGGCCCGTACGCCCCGGAGCGCAGCACTCCGATGAGGTCGCCGGGACGGACAGTCGGCAGCGGCACGTTCTTGCCGATGGTGTCGTTGGGCGTGCAGAGCGGGCCGGTGACCTGCCACTCCGCCACGGCCGGCTCGGCCGGACGGTTGAGCAGGACCATCGGGTAGTTGCGCTTGACGAAGGAGCCGGTCCCGACGGCCGCCATGTGGTGGTTGGTGCCACCGTCGGCGACGGCGAAGCGCTGGCCCATCGACTCCTTGACGTAGCGGACGCCCACCACGTACACGCCGGCGGGCGCGGTCAGGTACCGACCCAGCTCCATGATCACGCGGGTGTCCGGATGCCGGTCGCGGAACGCCTCGACCACCGGATTCACCCGCTCGGCCACCAGGGCCGGGTCGAGGTCGGTCTCGCCCTCGAAGTACGCCACGCCCAGCCCGCCGCCGATGTCGACCATCTCCAGCGGGAAGCCGTGCCGCTGCGCCAGCCGCTCGGCGAGGTCCAGGATCCGCGCGGTGTTCTCGGCGATGACCTCCTCGCTGAGGATCCGGGTGCCGAGATAGGCGTGCACGCCCATCACCCGGACGTGCGACAGGGCGCCCAGGTCGGGCGCGGCGAAGAGCTGCGCCTCGTCGATGCCGAACTGACGCGGCTTGCCGCCCATGGTCAGGCCGCCGCCCTTGACCGCGAACTCCGGGTTGACCCGGAGCGCGACCGGCGCGACGACGTCGTGTTCGGCGGCCACCTCGTTGAGCAGTTCCAGCTCGCCGAAGGACTCGACGACCACCGCGTACACCTGCTCACGCAGGCAGGCGGCCAGCTCGTCGCGGCTCTTGCCGGGCCCGAGGAAGATGATGTCCCGGGGTGCCACCCCGGCCCGCCGCGCGGTGATCAGCTCGGTCAGCGACGACACCTCGGCGCACGCGCCGTAGCCGTGCAGCACCGCGCAGACCGACAGGTTGGGGTTGGCCTTCAGCGAGAAGAACATGTCCACGGCGGGGTGCAGCCGGTCCCGCAGGCCCTGGTACTGCCGCCGCAACTGCTCGCCGTCGTAGACGAACATCGGCGTGCCGAATCGCTCGGCCAACTCGGTGATGCCGATGCCCTGCACGTCGTGCTCGGCGGTCATGATCCGGTCCTTTCGGTCAGGCCGGCGACCACGCCGGCCACGTGTTCGTCGAGCTGGCGCACCCGCTCCTCGGTCGGCGCGATGACCAGCGCGTAGAGCCGGCCGTCGAAGCCGCCTTCGCCACCGGCCGCCGCGTTGACCGTGGCGAAGTTGTTCACCAGGACGCCCTCCTCGCCAGCCCGGGTGAGCAGCACGTCGCCGATCGCCCCGTGCAGCCGCTTGAACGGCAGCGGCTCGGGCAACCGCAGCGGGTACTGCCGGGCCAGCGCCACCCAGCCGGCGGGGACGAAGCGCTCCTGCAACGGGAGTTGGTAGGTGGACATGTTGTTGCGGGCGTTGATCTCGGTGACCGGGAAGAGGCGCTCGTCGTCGCCGACCATCGCGTCCACGCCGACCACCCCGACGTATCCGTCGGCGTGCAGCCGCTCGCCGAGCAGCCGGGCCGCCTCCCGGATCTCCGTCTCCTGGCGCGCGTCCAGCCGGGCCGGGATGCGGTGTCCCTTGTGCACGCCGGACTCGGTGATCGCCTCCTTGACGAAGTCGAACCGCACGTCGCCGTCGCGCCCCACGGTCATCTGGTAGTTGAGGTCGGCCCGCTTGGCCACGAACTCCTCCACCACCAGGGCGACCCGGTCGGAGCCGGTGGTGCGCGCCTTGCGGCTCACCATCCGGTCCATCTGGTCCAGCCGCCGCGGGTCGTCGACCACGACGATGCCCTTGCCGGAGACGCCGTACGCGTCCTTCACCACCACCCGGCGGCCGGCGGCGAGGACCTCCTTGGCCCAGGCCACCGCCGCCGACCACTCGGCGATCGTGACGCAGCCCCGACCGGCCGGCTGCCGCAGGCCCACCTCGTCGGCGACCTGCCGGCTGTAGACCTTGCTGTTGACCGCCTTGCAGGTCTGCGCGGAGCTGCCGGCGATCCGGACGCCGGTGCGGGCGGCGATCTCCTCCTCCAGCACCGAGACGCCGTGCACCGACAGGTACGCGCCCTGCTCCGCCCACTCGGTCATCCGGCCGAGCAGGTCGGAGTCGGCGAGTACGTCCTGGCTGACGGTGTGCTGCGGGTTCTGCGCCGAGACGGTGTGGATCTCCGGGAGCTGGACCCCCAGGCCGGTGAGGAAGGCCAGGTAGTCGGGGTCGGGGGTGGCCTTGAGCAGCACCCGGTCACCCGGTCCGGCGAGCAGCAGCGCGAACTCGTCCATCCGGTTCACCACCGCGCTGCCGGAGCCGAACGCCATCCGGGGCAGGCCCGGCTCGTCCTCGCCCCACACGTCCTCCACCTCGAAGTTGCCGAGGAAGACGAAACGCGCGTCCGGATCGCCGGTCACCGCGGTCTTGAGCCGGGGTATGAACGGTGTGGTCATCATGCCTCCTAGTGCTCGAAGACCATGGCGGAGAAGGTCGCGCCGAGCCCGACGGCGACCATCAGGTAGCGGTCGCCCGGCGCGAGCCGCTCCAGTTCCAGGGCCGTCTGGTAGTTGATGAAGGAGTCGGCGCAGAAGCAGTGGCCGGTCGAGGCGACGTTGTCCAGCAGCACCCGGTCCACCGGGTAGCCGAGCTGCTTGCACAGCCTGACCCAGGAGAGCCGGTTGACGTTGTGCGGCAGGATCAGGTCCACGTCGGAGAGGGCGACACCGGCCTGCGCCACGGCCGCCAGGACCACCTCGGCGAGACCGTCCTGATAGATCGCCTCGAACTCGGCGGCCCGCGCGGCGTCCATCCGCAGACCGGCGTTGAACTGCCCGTACGTGCGGGTGGCGTAGCCCAGCAGCCGGTCGTGGTCGCCGCCCAGGCCGACCAGTACGGCGGCCGAACCCTCGCCCATGAAGGTGGTGTTCGGGATGAGCTGCGCGGTGGGGGTGAACGCCTTCTCCCCGGCGAAGACCAGGGCCAACGCGTCCGGGTCGCCGTCGGCGGCCAGCAGCTCACCGGCGAGGTGCACGGCGAGCAGACCCGACGCGCAGGCGTGCTGGGTGACCGCGAACGAGACCGCGTGCTCCAGGCCGAGCGCGGTGCGGACCTGGTGCAGCGGGTTCTCCGGGTATGGCGCCACGGTCTGCAACGTGCGGGCCTGGAGCACGTACCTGACCTGGCTCTCGCGTCCGGTCAGCGCGGTCAGCTTGCCGGCCGCGTTGATCATCATCTGGGCCAGGTCGCCGTCCGGGTCGTAGCGCACCTCGGACAGCCCGTAGAAGCGGCGGAACGTCGCCACCTGCTTCGGGTCCATCGCCAGTTCGGCACCGATCTCCTCGATCGGCACGACCGACGACGGGAGATAGGCGGAGACCGCCTCGATGGTGGTCACCGGGCACCCGCGGGTTCCTGCTCGGCGATCAGTTCGGTCAGGTGCGCGGTCAGTTCGTCGATGGTCGGGTGGTCCCAGACCAGGGTCTCGCTGAGCCGCATGTCCAGGTGCGTCTCGATGTCGCCACAGAGGGCGAGCGCGTAGACCGAGTCCAGGCCGTACTCGGCGAGGCGGACGGTGGGGTCGATCTCGTCCTCGGGCCGGCGCAGGTACTCCGCGACGCAGCGGGTCAACCAGGAACGCAGGTCGCCCGCGCCCTCGGCGTTGGATGCCATGTGGGTTTCCTTCCTCGGATGGTTGGCGGTGCGGACTGGCTCCCGGGTCACCCCGGCAACGCCCGGCGGGACAGGTCGAAGCTGCGTCGCTCCGCGTGCCGGGCGGCCAGTTCCTGATAGAGCGGCTCGCGGTGGCGGCCGGGGCTGTCGTCGCCCGCCCGGCCGAGGCTGCGGGCCAGCCGGTCCAGCGCCGCGGTGACCCAGGCCGGGTCGTCGTCGCGGGCCAGCCAGACGTTCAGGCAGGCCGAGGCGGCGAGCACGGTGGCGTACCGGGCGGGCAGGTCGAGCACCTCGACGCGGGCGTCCACGCCCAGGTCCGAGGGGCGCAGCGCGGCTCCCGCCTCGGCGAGGTCACCGAGTTCGGCCCGGAACTGCTCGGCCAGCCGACGGAGTCGCTGCTGCTCCGACCCGTCACCGAGCCGGTCGACGGCCGCGCCCAGCGACCCGGCCAGGCAGTCCAGCCCACCGGCGGAGACCCGCAGCCGCTCGAACGGCAGCTCGGGCAGCTCCTCGCCGATCCGGAACAGCGCCGGGTCGGCCGGCTCCGGCTGCACCCAGCCGCGTCGTGCCAGCAGCGGCACCTGGGGGAGCATGGTGCCCAGGCAGGCGACCCGGGCGGCGTGCCCGAACCCGGCCGGGGCCAGGTCGCGCAGCAGCTTCTGGAAGATCGCGTACCGGCCCTCGCGCAGATAGAAGTGCGCCCCGAGCACCAGGGAGAGCTGGTGCATCGAGTCCATCAGCCGCTTGGCGACCAGGTACTTCACGGCGGAGGCGTACATGCTGGTCTGGCCGGGCAGCAGGTGCAGCGCGCGGGCCGCGACCAGGCCGAGGCTGTCGCAGATCAACAGATCCAGGTACGCGTCGACGAGCAGCCGCCGGACCTCGGGCTGGTCGGCGACGCGGTGCCCGTAGAGGCGTCGGTCGGCGGCGAAGTCCATGGTCGACCGCAGGCCCGAGTCGAGGACACCGGCGAGCATGCTCGGGATCGCGGTGCGGGTGAGCTGGAACGAGCGCAGCGCCGTCTCGATGCCCTGACCGGGCCGACCCACCACCGCCTCGTCGTCCACCGGGCAGTCGGTGAACTCGATGCCGCCCAACTGCACGCCGCGCATGCCCACGCTCGGGTAGCGGGCCAGGTCGCGCATCGCGCCGTCCGGCACGGTCTGCTTGTCCACCAGGATCTGCGAGTGGCTGCGGCTGCCCGGCCGCTCGTCGGTGCGGGCCAGCAGCACCAGCCCACGTGCCCGCTTGACGTTGGTGACCACCTCCTTGCGCCCGGTCAGCCGCCACCCGCCGGTCGTGCCCGGCCGGGCCGCGAACTCGGCGCGGGAGAAGTCGTTGCCGTGCGCCAGCTCGTGGTATGCCGAGGCGATCTTCTGGTTCGAGAGCAGCGTGTCGGCGACCCAGCGGGTCTGCGTCGGCGAGCCGGAGGCCCACACGTTGACCGACGAGATGAACGAGCTGACGCCGTAGCCGAGGCCCAGCGACGGGTCCCGCCGGAACACCGTCCGCAGCACCTGGATCAGGTCGTCGGCCCCGGCCAGCCGCCCGCCGTGGCGGCGCGGCACGAACTCGGCGTTGAGGCAGTACGCGTCGAGGGCCCGCTCGGCGGCGCCGAACACCTCGTCCTTCTCGTCGGCGGCCAGCGCGGCGGCGGCGCCGGTCGGGTTGCCGTCGTCGGACGGGTCGCCGAGCAGGCGTTCCAGCTCGTCCAGCCGGGCGGGGGCCGTCATGACAGCTCCTTGAGGTCGTCGGTGAGCCGGTCGAAGGCGGTGGGATCGGGCCGGAGACCGCCGAGGCGGCCGACGATCAGGGCCAGCGTGGCGGCCAGTTCCGGCCGGGCCGGCTCGGCGGACCACCGGTGCAGTACGGCAGCGGCGGCCAGGCACCACTCGTACCGTCGGGCCAGCTCGAACGCCTCGACCCCGGCCGTCACGCCCTGCGGCGGCAGGGCGGCCATCTCGTCGTGCAGCCGCTCGGCGGAGTCCAGGACGTGCGCGGCGAGCCGCACCACGCTCTCCGGTGCCGACGTGCGGACCTGCTCCACCAGGAACGGCAGGCTCTGCACCAGGCTGCATCCGGCGCGCGAGAACAGCTCCAGGCGGCCCGGGTCGGTGGGCGCGCCGACCTCGACGCCCCGCAGCCCGGCGACGTCCCGGACCTGCTGCCGCCATCCGGCCACCAGACGCGGGAACTGGGTGATCAGCGAGTGCCGGTTGACGAAGGTGTTGCCGTCGAAGATGCCCACGATGCGGTGGTCCCGTTCCAGCTTCTGGAACGCGCCGTCCGCGTACACGGTGGTGAGGAACGCGCGGGCGCCGAGCAGCTCGCCGCAGCGCGCGATCGCCTCGTCGACCAGGGTCGGCGCCAGCGCCTTCGCCACCGCCGAATAGACGCTCATCTCGCCGGTGAGCGCACCGGCCGCCCGCCCGGCGAACAGCACCACCGACTCCGCCACCAGCGCGGCGGCGGAGATCTCCCCGAAGCTGCGCCGCACGTGCGGCAGCTCGATCAGCCGACGGCCGTAGAGTTCCCGCTCCCGCACGTACCGCAGGGTCAGCTCCCGGGCGTGGTCGATCGCGCCGAGCGAGAGCCCGGCCGCCATCACCCGGGTGAGCTGGAGTGCCTTGAGCACGATCTCCAGACCCGCGCCCGGCCGCCCGACCAGCGCCTCGGTCGGCACCACCGCGCCGTCGAACGCGATGCCGCTGATGTCCGCACCCCGGATGCCGTGCGTACGCGCCTTCGGCAACGTGCGGTAGCTGCCCGCAGCGAGCCGGTCCTTGTCGACCAGGAACAGGCTGTGGCCGCGTGCCCCGCCGTCGGACGAGGTGCGGGCGAGCACGCAGATCGTCCCGGCCCGGGTGGCGTTGTTGATCGGCCACTTCTCGCCGTCCAGCCGGTACCCGCCCGGGCACTCGGTGGCGGTCAGCTCCCCGGCCACCAGGTCGCTGCCGTGCTCGCGCTCGGTCAGCGCCCAGGAGACCACCGCACCGGCCCGGACCCGCGCGCCGAGCCGTTCGGCCTGCTCCGGGTCGCCGGCCACCCAGACGCAGACCGCACCCAGGTAGGTCTTGGCGTGTGCGATCGCGGCGGTCAGGTCGTGCCGGGCGATCGTGCGGACCACCTCGACGAGCTGCGCGTGATCGGTCGACGCGCCGCCGAAGCGCGCCGGCACGTACCAGTCGGGCACCCCCAGCTCGTCCAGCAGTCGTACGGCGTCGGTGGGGAACGTCTCGGTCCGGTCCAGCTCGGCGACCCGGTCCGGGCGGAACGCCTCGGCCGTGGCCAGGGCGGCGTCCAGCAGGCCCGGCGAGGTGGTGGTGACGGCGCTCATCGGGCCACCCCGGCCAGCTCGCGGTCCCGGTCGGCGGCGTCGAGGTGGGCACGGACCTCCGGCGTGAGGTCGGCGTACGTGCCGGCGAGCGAGCCCTCCTGGAAGGCGCGACGGACCGCGACCCGCTGGATCTTGCCGCTGGTGGTCCGGGACACCCCGCCCGGGCGGACCAGCAGCACGCTCGCCTCCACCCCGAACTCGCGGGACAACCGGTGCCGCACCGCCGCCGAGATCCGGGCCAACTCCTCCGGCGTCGCCCGTCCGGCCCGCACCTCGTGCACCAGGACCACCTGCTCCTCGGGCACCGGCACGCTGAACGCGGCACCGACACCGAGCGCCAGCGCGGGATGCACGGTGCGCGCCTCGGCCTCCAGGTCCTGCGGGTACAGGTTGCGCCCCCGGATGATCAGCAGTTCCTTGATCCGCCCGGAGATGTAGAGCTCGTCGTCGAGGCGTACCCCGAGGTCGCCGGTGCGCAGGAAGCCGCGCTCGCCGCAGGCGGTCTCGGCGTCGAAGACGGCGGCCGTGGCCTCGGGGTTCTCCCAGTACCCGCGCGCGACGCTCGGGCCGCGCAGCCAGATCTCGCCCACCTCGCCGTCGGGGAGCAGCACGTGGCGCTCCGGATCGACGATCCGGATGTCCATCTCGGACGTCGTGCCGCAGCCGACCAGGTCACGGGTTGCCTCGTCGGCGTCCGGCCCGACCGGTCGGGCCTGCCCCCGGCCCAGGTGCGCGGCGTCGACCCGGGTGATCCGGGGGAGTCGGTACTGCCCGGCGCAGGTGACCGCAAGCGTCGCCTCGGCCAGCCCGTATCCGGGCCCGATCGCCTCCGGCCGCAGGCCGTAGGGCGCGAACCGGTCGCGGAAGCGGGCCAGCGTGCTCGCCTGGACCGGCTCGGCGCCGTTGACCGCCACCCGCCAGCGGGACAGGTCCAGGCCGGCGAGCCTCTCCTCGGCGATCCGGTTCAGGCACATCTCGTAGGCGAAGTTGGGCGCCGGGGAGATCTGCACGTCGAAGCGGTCGACCAGGAACAGCCAGCTCTGCGGGTGTCGCAGGAACACCGAGGCGGGCATGTGCACGGTGGTGCTGCCGACGTACAGCGGAGAGAGGAAGAGCCCGATCAGGCCGAAGTCGTGGTGCATCGGCAGCCAGCCGCCGTGCCGGGCGTCCGACGGCGCGCCGAGGATGCGCTGGTAGACCCCCGCGTTGTCGGCCAGGTTGCCGTGCGTCACCACCACGCCCCGGGGCTGGCTGGTGGACCCGGACGTGTACTGGAGGAAGGCGATCCGGTCCGGGTCGTCGGGCAGGGCGCGGAACCGCCCGACGTCGGGCAGCGCGGTCGCGTCGGTCACCAGACGCGGCAGGTCGCCCACCCCGGCCGCCTCCGCCCAGGTGGTCACGTCACCGGCCACCCGCTCCTCGGTGAGCAGGGCGGCGGCCCGCGCGTTACGGACGATCGCGGTCAGTCGCTGGCTGCGGTGCTGCTGCCCGTCCGGCACCGGCACCACGATCGGGATCACCCCGGAGTACAGGCAGCCGAGGACGGCGAGGGCCAACTGCGGGCCCGGCGGATAGAGCAGCATCGCCCGGTCACCGGCGCCCAACCGGTCCTGAAACAGCGCGCCGACCCGACGGGCCGCGTCGTGGATCTGGGCGTACGAGTAGCTGATCGGGGCGTCGTCGCGCATCGGGTCGGCCACGTAGGTGAACGCGGTCCGCTCGCCGAACTGCGCGGCGTTGACCTCCATCCGGGCACTGAAGCTGGTCACCGTTCACGCTCCTGCTGAGTCGTCTGAATCGAGATCGCTCGGTTGGGGCACAGTTGTGCGGCCTCCCGGACGGCCGGGACCCGATCCGGCTCCGGCTCGGCCACCAGCAGCACGACCGTCCCGTGGTCGTCCTCGTCGAACACCTCCGGCGCGAGCCGGACGCAGTGCCCGGCACCGAGACACCGCTCCGCCGCGACGGTGAGCAGGACCGTCATCGGGTCACCACCGCACCGGCAGCCGACCGAGCCCGAACACCACGCCCTGCCGGACCGGGATCTGCTCGACCTCCACGGCCAGGTGCAGACCGGGAAGCCGGGTGAACAGGGCCCGCAGCGCGATCAGCAGCTCCAGCCGTCCCAGGTGCTGGCCGACGCACTGGTGGATGCCGAAGCCGAAGGTCAGGTGGCCGCGCGCCGCCCGCCGTACGTCCAGCACGTCGGGATCGGCGAACCGCTCCGCGTCCCGGTTGGCCCCGGGGAGCAGGAGCACGATGCCCTCACCGGCCCGGATCAGCTCGCCGTCCACCTCCAGGTCGGCGGTGGCGACGCGGACCGTGGCGCCGGTCAGCGACAGGTACCGCAGCAGCTCCTCGACCGCGTCCGGCCAGCGCTCCGGCTCGGCCCGCAGCAGGTCGAGCTGGGTACGCTCGGCGAGCAGCGTGAGCACGCTCATGCCCAGCGTGTTGACGGTGATGTCCTGCCCGGCCAGCACGATGGCGATGCCCAGCCCGGCCGCCTCCTCGACGGTCAGCTCACCCTCGTCGATCCGCTCGGCCAGATCCCGCAGTTGACCGTCCCGCAGGTCGTCCCGACCGTCGGTGAGCAGGTGGGTCAGGTAGCCGGTCATCGACCGGACCGGGTTGAACCGCTTGTAGGTGACCGTCTGGAAGTGCTCGACGTCCGCCTCCGGCACCCCGAGCAGCCGGCCCAGGACCTCCGCGACCAGCGGCTTGGCGAACACGTCGAGCAGGTCCACCGGCGGCGACTCGGCCAGCATCCGGTCCAGGTAGGCGTCGGTGTACCGGACGATCTCCGGTTCCCACGCGCTGATCCGCTTGAAGGTGAGGCTGGGCAGCACCGCCCGCCGCTGCCGCGAGTGCTCCGGCGGATCGGTCCGCAGCAACGCCTCGATGGTCGCCGAACCGCTCTGCCGCAGCCCCGCCATTCCGGGCACCGGCAGCGGCATGTTCGGCTGCCGTACGTCCACGCTGGTGTCCGGGCTGGCCAGGATCGTCCGGGTCGCCGCGTACCCGGTGACCACCCAGACCGGACGGCCGTCGTACAGCCGCGCCCGGGTGACCGTCCCGCGTTCCCGCAGCTCCCGGTATTCCTCCGGCGGCTGGTACGGACATTTACGTTCCAGAGGCAGCTCGGGTAGCTGCGCGACGTCTTCCGTGGCCACGGCTCTGCTCACCGGTACCGCCCCTCTCTCCCCCGCTTGTCTCATCGAAGACGAGTCTGCGGAGGTGAGAGAGTTTCGATAAGGGACCGCTGGGCGGCGGAAAGAGCGCCCGATCGGGCATACCCGACCGGGTATGGGCCGTTCGGTCGACGGTCGGTCGTACCCGCCGCCGAGGCGGTCTTGCGCCGGCCGTGAATGGTAATCGCATCGTTCGCGGCTATCGGAGAGCGGGAATTCTTCCGAAGTCCGGAAGGCGACACTCCACTGGCGCCGAGCGCTGTAGCGCTTTCCGAAACGGATTCGTACCCTGTTCCCGGACGTCAGGGGTCGATGGTGGGAGGGGTCGATAACGCTGTTCACCACCCCGCTCGCTGATCTTTCGGACCCGACGCGATGAGCCGGAATCCGTTCGACCTCCCCTCGGATCGGGTGATCGCCCTGCCCGAGGCGCGCATCGACGCGTTGGCCACGGTGATCGCCCGTGACCAGAGGGAACTGGTCGCCGTCGTGCACCGTCCCTCGGTACGCCACGCGATGCCGGCCGACGTCGTGCACGCGGCCGTGGATCGACTCGAACAGGTCGCGGTCGAGCTGCTGCCGGCCTGGCTGCCGGAAGCGGCGCAGACGACCCGGCCGGACACCGCCGGCCTGGCCGCAATCCGGGCCGCCGCCGGGGCACGGGCACGTCGTGACCACTACCCGGGCACCTTCCTGCCGGACCTGGCCGTCTTCGCGGTGAGCGCTCGACGAGCCCCCACCACGCTCCCGCTGCGTACCCGGGCCGCCGCGCTGACCCGCCTCGTCGCTGACGCGTTCGGTCGGCGCACGGTGGTGATGCTGGTCGAACCGGACGCCGCCGACGCCGCCGTGGTCGCGGCCGGGGCCGGGTGGCTGGTGCACCACGGTGGCCCGGCCGTCTGGCTGACCGGAGAAGGTGCCGCCCGGGTCGAAGGGCTCCCGGCGTACCGGGTCGAGATGCCGCCGCCGTCACCCGCACCGGCCGGCCAGTCGGGCCAGGCGGTCGTCGGGAAGCCCCATCCCGCCAGCGACGTCGAGAAGCTGCTCGAAGCGGCGCTGGCCGCCGAGAGCTGGGCGGCCGGGCGGCGATGGAACCAGAGCCACCAGTCCCATCCACTGAGCGCACCGGTCCGGCTCGACCTGCTGTGGCCGGACGAGCGGTGCGTGGTCGAGATCGACGGTCCGGAGCACTGCCGGCCCGATCGCTTCGAGGCCGACCGGCAACGGGACGTCCAGCTCCAACTGGACGGGTACGCCGTCCTGCGCTTCACCAACGCACGAGTAATCCACGACGTCGGCGCCGTGGTCCAGCAGATCGGTGCGTATCTGCGGAACCGTCGCCGGGGCATACCGGAAGGACCTCTTCATGGCCGGCGATGACCTGACCGCATCCGAGAGCGCGATCCTCGTCGTGCTCATGGCCGAGGCGCGGGAGGTGCTGAACACCGAACTGCGTCAGCGGTACGGCCTGGACGTCCGCAAGCCGCAACGGGACAAGCTCACCCGCCTGCACTACGTGGCCAGCCGTAAGAGCGGCTCGACCTACGCCCTCCAGCTCGACGACAAGGGCTGGGTCCGGGTGCAGACCGAGCTCGACTTCACGCTGCGCGGGGCATCGGCGCTCGGTGCGGCGCTGACCGCCCTGCACGGCAACCTTCGTGACCGCGTGCTGGCGCGCAGCGGCTGCGCCACGCTGACCGAACTCTTCGCGCTCAGCGACGTCCGCGCTCCGGCACCCACTGCGGCGTACGAGCCGATCGGGTCGGCGTCCGAGCCGGCCGGGCCGCTGCGGGCCCGCGTGGTCAGCGCCTACCGTGCGCTCGCCGCCGAACCCGGCGCCTGGGTGAGCCTGCGGCGGCTGCGCCCGTTCTTCGCCGACGTGCAGCGGGACGACCTGGACGACGCGCTGCGCCGGCTCATCCGCGAAGAGGGCGTCACCCTGGTCCCCGAGTCCAACCAGAAGACGCTCACCGAGGCGGACATCGCGGCGGCCCTGCGGGTCGGCGGGCAGGACAACCACCTCTTGGCGATCGGCGTGTGATGCGCGAGGCGGAGCACGCCGCGCTGGCGGCACTGCGGTTCAACTGGGCACCGGTTCCCGACGACGTGTGGCAGCCACTGCCCTTCCACGTCGAGGGGCTGCACGAACCGGTCCTCCGGGAGGTGCTCGCCGCCGTGGCCGAGGCCCGCAGCGGCACCGGCGGCAGTCCGCTCGGCCTGGTCGTGCAGGGCCAGCGCGGGTCCGGCAAGACCCACCTGCTCGGTTGGGTACGCCAGCAGGTGCAGGACGAGGGCGGCTACTTCTTCCTGGTCAGCCTGCTGGACGCCGGTACGTTCTGGGACAGCGTGCTGGACGCCATGACAGACGGTCTCCAGCGACCGGTGCCCGGCACCGGGGAGACCCAACTCAAGCTGCTGCTGCGTCGTCTCTCGATGCGGGTCGGCGCACCCCGTGCGGTCCGCCGAGCCGTGATGGGCGAGACCGAGCTGACCCGGGCGGCGCTGGACGCCTTCCTCAACGGGCTCGGTGCCTTCGACCGACACGTGGCCCGGACGTGCCAGGAGACCGCCCGAGCGTTGGCGCTGAACGCCTCCGAGGACATCAACCAGCGCGACGTCGCGGAGAACTACTTCACCTGCTCCGAGGAGGTGACGCCCGGTGAACGCGCGGCCTGGGGGATGCGCCGTGCCCCGCGTACCGCCCAGCAGATCGTGCAGGAACTCTCCTGGCTGCTGGCGCTCACCGGTCCGTCGGTGGTGGCGATCGACCAGGTCGACACGCTGATCGCCCAACTCGCGATCCAGAGCGACCCGACCGTGGTGGGTGCCGCCGCGATGAGTCCCGAGCAGGCGCTGATGCTGGCCCGGATGGCGGACGGACTGATGTCGCTGCGCCAGACCACGCGGCGGACCCTGACGGTCCTGGCCTGCATCCCCAACTCGTGGACGATCATCAAGTCCACCGCCGCCGACACGGTGGCCGACCGGTTCCGGGAGATGCCGAAGCTGCGCCGGATCGACGACGCCGACCTCGCCCGAGCGATCATCGAGAAGCGCTTCACGCTGCGCTACCAGGACGTCGGCTTCGTGCCGCCGTACCCCTCCTGGCCGGTGTCCCCGCGTGCCTTCGCCGAGGCGGGGACCTTCACGCCCCGACAGCTCCTCATCGAGATCGACCAGCACATCCGGGCCTGCCTCGCCGACGACGAGCTGCGGGAACTGGTCAGCCTCGGCGAGCCGCCCGCCGCGGAACCTCGCGCACCCCGGCCCGACCCGGTCACCGCCTCTGCTGGGGAGACGGACCACTACGACGCCCGGTTCGCCGAACTGAGAGCCGCCGCCGACATCACCGCACCGCTGGCGCGTACGTCCGAGGACGCCGCGATGCCGCCGCTGCTCGCCGCCGGGCTGACCGCGTGGATCCTGGAACGAGGTCAGGCCGGAGAGGCGTTCAGCGTCGACCCGCCCCCGAGCACCAACCCGCCGCTGCACGCCCGACTCCGGCTGACGCTCGACGAACGCACCGAGGACCAGGTGCACTGGTGCTTCCGGGCGATCAGCGACGAGCACCACGGCAACGCCGCGCTGGCCCGACTCCGCAAGGCGTGCGTCTCCGCCGCCCTCACCGGCGGCCTGCCCAAACGCAAGCTGTTCCTGCTGCGTAACCGCGAATGGTCGACGAGCGCGGGCACCCGGAAGGCCACCACCGCCTTCACCGAGGCCGGTGGGCAGACCATCGGCATCGACGACGAGGACCTGCGTACCCTCTCGGCGCTACAGGTCATGCTCGGTGAGGCCACCATGGAGCTACAGGGATGGCTGGCCGACCGCCGACCCACCCGGGACCTCAAGTTCCTGCAACACGCGCTCGCCGACGTGGACAACTGGACCACGGACGGCTCGGACGGCTCGGACGGTTCACACGGTTCGGACGGTTCACACGGTTCGGACGTCTCGCACGGTTCGGGCGGCTCGGACGGTTCGGACGGTTCGGACGGTTCGGACGGTTCGGACGGCGAGCCGACCTCACCGCCCGCCGACAGCGCCCAGCATGCCGACGGTGCTCAGCCGACCGACAGCGCCCAGTCGGCCGCCGCCGGGTCGCCGGGCGAGCCGGCTTTCACGATCGGGTACGGATACGACGACGACGCGCCCGCGCCGCTGGCGCTCGAAGCACTCCGCAAACACACCACGATCTTCGCCGGCTCGGGCTCGGGCAAGACCGTGCTCATCCGCCGCATCGTCGAGGAGTGCGCCCTCCAGGGCGTCTCCGCCATCGTCCTCGACCCCAACAACGACCTGGCCCGCCTCGGCGAAGGTTGGCCCACCCCACCGGCACAGTGGCGGCCCGGCGACGAGGCCAAGGCGCAGGACTACCTCGCCCACACCGACGTCGTCGTCTGGACGCCACGGCGTACCTCGGGCCGCCCACTGAGCTTCCAACCGCTGCCCGACTTCACCAGCGTCCGCGACGACCCGGACGAGTTCGGCGAGGCGGTGGAGGCGGCCGTCGCGTCCCTCGCGCCCCGCGCCCTGGTCACCGGCCGGGCCACCAAGGCACACCTGGGCCTGGCCGTGCTGCGCAAGGCCGTCGAACACTACGGCCGACGCGGCGGCTCCCGTCTGAAGGGACTCATCGACACCCTGACCGACCTGCCCGACGGCCTCATCGACCTCGACGACGCCGACAAGATCGGTCTCGGTCTCGCGCAGACGTTGACCGCCGCCATGGTCAACGATCCGCTCTTCGGCGGCGAGGGCACCCCGATGGACCCCGGCGTCCTGCTCACCCCGACACCTGGCAAACGGGCCCGGATCTCCGTGGTCAGCCTCGTCGGTCTGCCCTCCGACGACGTACGCCAGAGCTTCGTCAACCAACTCCAGATGGCGCTCTTCGCCTGGATCAAACGGAACCCGGCCGGAGACCGGCCGCTGCTGGGCCTGCTCATCATGGACGAGGCCCAGACCTTCGCACCGTCCGGCGCGATGACCGCCTGCACCCAGAGCACGCTGGCCCTGGTCGCCCAGGCGCGGAAGTACGGACTGGGGCTGATCTTCGCGACCCAAGCACCGAAGGGCCTGCACAACCGCATCCCCGGCAACGCCGCGACGCAACTGTACGGACTGATGAACAGCCCGATCCAGATCGAGGCGGCCCGCGAGATGGCCCGCGCCAAGGGCGGGGACGTACCCGACATCTCCCGGCTGACCGTCGGCGAGTTCTACCTCGCCGCCGAAGGCGCCGCACCGCGCAAGATCAGGACTCCACTCGCGCTGAGCCACCACCCGCGCAGCCCGCTCACCGTCGAGGAGGTGCTGACCCGCGCACGCGGCACCGACCGCACCCCGCCCGAGCACGACGAGTAGGTCCACCCCGCCACCTCGCCGGTGTCGGTGCTGCTCGCTAGGGTGCCGGCGTGGATGACGATAGTCGTACGTTGCCGGCCGCGCTGGCCGAAGCCCATGCCGGAGAGTTCGACTACCGCGACGGCGCCGGCGTCGACTTCGAGCCGTACCCGCAGTTCATGGACCCGGACGAGACCGCCGACTGGTGGCGGTCCTGGACCGGCAACACCGACCTGGACGGGTCCGAGTTCCGCGTCTTCGGTCAGGACGGCACCGGCGGACTCGCCGCATTCTGGCTGGTACGCGCCGATGAACCGGTCGAACGGCAGCCGGTGGTGTTCCTCGGCTCCGAGGGCGAGACCGGGGTCGTGGCGCCGGACCTGGGGAGCTACCTGTGGCTGCTGGCGGACGGCTTCGGTCCCTGGGAGGCGGCGCAGCACCCGGAGCACGAGCACGAGCCGCAGCCGGACCCGCGTCTCACCGAGATCGCGCAGCGCTTCGCACCGGATCGTCGCCGGTCGGCGAGTGAGGTGGTCGCGGCGGCACGTGCGGAGTTCCCCGACTTCGACACGCAGATCGACGCCCTCTGCCGATAGCGCGTGTGACCAGGCCATCGCCCGCTTGATCATGCGAGTAGCTGGAAAAGTAGAACATGCGGTTCTACGCTTGCGTCCATGGAGCGCATCGGCGTGCGGGAACTGAACCAGAACACGAGCCAGGTGCTGGCTCGGGTGAGCGGCGGCGAGACCGTCGAGATCACCGACCGTGGACACCCGATCGCCCGACTTGTTCCTGTGAGTGACGACAGGTCGATGTTGGCCAAGCTGGTGGCTGCGGGACGGGCGGTCGCCCCGACCGGTGGCGGTCCGGTTCCGCTTCCGCCGAGGCTCGGCGACGAGAATGCAGATGTGGCCGCCAGCCTCGCCGCGATGCGAGACGAGGAGCGCTGGTGATCTACCTCGACTCCGCCGCTGTCATCAAGCTGGTGCGCCAGGAGGCATGCAGCTCCGACCTGGTCTCCTGGCTCAACAGCCACGACGATGCGCCGCTGGTCTCATCCGCTCTCGTCGAGGTGGAAGTGCCCAGAGCGCTACGCCGGTCTGCTCCGCAAGCCCTGATCGGAGTGCCAGCGACCGTCGGCCGGCTCTTCCGGTTGGAAGTCGACAGCACGATCCGCGCGACCGCGGCCGCATTCACCGAATCGACGCTGCGCAGCCTCGACGCTATCCATCTCGCCACGGCCCAGGTCCTGACCAGCGAGTCTGGAACGGCACTCATCGCCTTTGTCACCTATGACCGGCGACTGCTCGAATCCGCCAAGCAAGCGGGATTGCCCGTGGCGAGTCCCGGCCAGGACTGAGCTGCCGGTTTCCGGTACGCACCCGGCGATCCGCTACCGGGACGTTTGACCAGTTCAAGGTAGTTTCGCTCGGCCAGGTAGGTGGTACCTCCCGGCGACGCCTCCAACCTTGACGTACCATCGAGCGTACGTTCGACCGTACGTTCTGCTCGTGGGGGCCAAGATGAAGGTGCTGACAATCAGCGACGTTCGCAAGAACCTCGCCGCCGTGGTCGATGCGGTGATCGACGATGCCGAGGAGTGCGTCATCCCACGCGGCGGTGGCAAGGCTGTCGTCATCGTGTCGCTCGACGAGTGGAACGCCATGAACGAGACGCTGCATGTTCTTGGTTCCGCCTCGAACGCCCGCCGACTACTGGAGAGCATCGCCCAGGCCGATGCCGGCCTACTCGAGGAGCATTCACTCGACTCGAAGTCCTCATCTCCGAAACCCGGCAAGGAAGCCGCGTGAGCCTGCGCATCGTGTTCACTCCCAACGCGTGGGAGGACTACGACGGCTGGTTGCGCCGGGACGTGAAGATGGCCCGCCGCATCAGCAAACTGATCCTCGACGTTCAACGTGATCCACACGGCACCGGTCTCGGCAAGCCCGAACTGCTCAAAGGCCCGCTCTCTGGATGGTCGTCCCGCCGCATCAACGACGAACACCGGCTCATCTACCGCGTCCGTGGCGGCGACCTGGAAATCGCCGCCTGCCACGGCCACTACCTCGACAAGTAGAAGCTGCTCACCCCAGCGCCCGCCGACACGGATCGGTGGGCGGCGGCGTTCCGCCTTTCCCGCCCGCGAACGAGTCCCTGCCCGCGAACGAGGGTGAACAGCATGCGAGCCGTCGCCCCTCATCAGGGCTCGGTGGTTCGCATGCAGGATCGAAGTGGGCCGCCAGGGACTCGAACCCTGAACCTATGGATTAAAAGTCCACAGCTCTGCCATTGAGCTAGCGGCCCGCGCGCTCAGGTTACCGGACACTGCGGGGAACGGGCTCGCGGCTGTCGAGCAGCCGTCGATGTCCGCCGGTGCGGGCTGGTGGATCGAGGCTGGCAGGATCGGCTCGGACGTCGGTTCGACTGGGGGAGGCGAGCGTGCCGGAGAGCGTACGGGTCGTGGTGCTGGCCGGGGGTGTGGCGGCCACGGGGCTGGTGGCGGGGTTGTTCTTCGCGTACGCCTGCTCGGTCATGCCGGGGTTGGCGGCGACCGACGATCGGACGCTGGTCGGCACCATGCAGTCGATCAACCGGAAGATCATCAACGGCTGGTTCATGTCGGTGTTCCTGGGTGGGCCGGTGCTGGTGGCGGTGGCGGTCGTCGGGTATTTCGGTGACGGCGGGGCGGTGCTGTTTTGGTTGGTCGCCGCGCTGGTCCTGCACCTGGTGACGTTCGGTGTAACGGCGCGGTGCAACGTGCCGCTCAATGATCAGTTGGACGCCGCCGGGTCGGTCGACGGGATCACCGACCTGGCGGTGGTCCGGCGTCGGTTCGAGGTGCCGTGGGTGCGCTGGAACCTGGTCCGCACGGGCAGCTCGGTCGGGGCGTTCGCCTGCCTGATCGGGGCTCTGCTGGCCCGGTAGCGCCGCCGGCCGGGTGGCCTGCACGGAGAGCGTCGTCGGTCGAATCAGGGGCGCTGGGCGTGCGCGGAAGCACCGTCGGGAGAGCGGGGCGCGCGTGCGGAGGCCGTCGGCCCGGTGCGACGTCCGGGCGGCAGCCAGATGGGACGCGTGGAAAGCGGCTGACCGGGTACGGACCGGACATGCGGATCGTGGTGGTGGGCGCGAGCGGCAACATGGGTACGGCACTGCTGCGCCGGTTGTGGAGTGAGCGCGGCGTGGAGATCGTCGGGGTGGCGCGGCGGCTGCCGCACGCGGGGGCCGGTGAGCCGTACGAGGGGGTGCGGTGGCACTCGTGCGACATCGGGCGGGCTGGTGCCGCCGACGAGTTGACCGAGGTGTTCGCCGGGGCGGACGCGGTGGTGCACCTGGCTTGGCAGATCCAGCCGAGCCACGACCGGCAGGTGTTGCGGCGTACCAACGTGGGCGGCAGCCGGGCGGTGGTGGACGCGGTGCTGCGGGCGGGCGTACCGGCGCTGGTGTACGCGTCGTCGGTGGGGGCGTACGCGCCGGGGCCGAAGAACCTGCCGATCAGCGAGCGGTGGCCGGCGACCGGGGTGGCCGCGTCGTCGTACAGCCGGGACAAGGCGGCGGTGGAGGAAATGCTCGACGGGATCGAGCGGACCCACCCGGGGCTGCGGGTGGTCCGCCTGCGGCCGGGGCTGATCTTCCAGCGGGAGGCGGGTACGGAGATCAGCCGCTACTTCCTCGGGCCGCTGGTGCCGGTGCGGCTGCTCCGCTTCGGGCGGCTGCCGTTGGTGCCGGCCAACCGTCGGCTGCGGATGCAGGCGGTGCACGCCGACGACGTGGCCGACGCGTACGCGCGGGCGATTCTGGGTGACGCGCGCGGCGCCTTCAACGTCGCCGCGGACCCGGTGTTGACGCCGGAGCTGGTGGCCCGGCACTTCCACGGCTGGACGGTGCCGGTGGCCGCCCCGGTGCTGCGGACGGCTGCCGCGCTGACCTGGCGGGCCCGGCTGCAACCGGTCGACGCGGGGTGGGTCGAGCTGGCGTTGAGCGCGCCACTGATGTCCAGCGAGCGGGCCGCGACCGAGCTGGGCTGGCGGCCACGGGTGGACGCGGTCACCGCGCTCAAGGAGTTGGTGGCCGGCATGGCCGAGCGCGCCCACACGGCCAGCCCGCCGCTCTCCGCCACCCCCGACCTGCCCGGCCGCCCCGCCGCCCTCCTCAAGGCCCGCCCCGCCGGCCAGGGCAACCCCTACTGACCCCACCCCGCCCCGCGCCCGCGCCCGCCCCCGCCGCACGGTCACCTTCCCGCGATCATGGACTTGTGGCTGTCACGAAAGCTGCGAAAGCGGGCAGAAGGAGCGCCACAACTCCATGATCGACAGGTGGATGGACGGTGTGGCGGCGTCCCCGCTCGCTCGCCTGTCGCCTGCTGCGATCATGGAGTTGTGGCCCCCGCAAAAGCCGTGAAAGTGGGCAAGATGCGGACCACAACTCCATGATCGACGCGGGCAGGCCGCGGCGGGGCGGGCCACGGCGGGGCGGGCCACGGCGGGGCGGGTCACGACGGGCGCAGGCGGGGCAAGCCACCGCGCGGGCAAGCCACCGCGGGCGGGGCGGGCCACGACGGGTGGGGTCAGCGGACGGTGGAGGTGGTGATGGTGGGGGCGGAGCCGGCGCCCTGGTAGAAGATGCCGGGGTGGGTCTGGAAGCCGTGGCTGGGGTTGCGGCGCAGGGTCGAGTTCTCGATGCGCAGTGTGCCGGTGCGGTTGTTGCTGACGAAGAAGATCGCCCCGCCGCCCTCCTTGGCGTCGTTCCCCTCGATCATGGTGCCGGCGACGCGGACCGAGAACTCGTTGCCGTCGGTGTAGATCGCGCCGCCGCTGCCGCCGCCGGGGGTGCCGGAGCGGGCCGGGTTGGCGCCGGTGCCGACGGCGGCGTTGTCGCGCAGCACGCTGTTCAGGATGACCCAGGAGACGCCGATGCTGCTCAGTGCGCCGCCGTTGGCGCAGGAGCCGCCGGTGAAGGTGCTGCCTGTCACGTACACGGGTTGGCCGTCGTGCTGGTCGAGGACGCGGATGGCGGCGCCGCCCACGTCGGGGCCGGTGCGGTCGCAGCGGTTGCCGACGAAGTGCGAGTCGACCACCTTGAGCCGGCCACCGCGTACGAAGATCGCGCCACCGCCGCCACCGTCGACGCGCTGGCCGGTGGAGTCACCGTCGGCGAAGGTCAGGTTCTGCACGGTGAGCTGCGGGTGGTCCTGGTTCTGGCAGCGTGCGGTGGTCCAGCCCTGGAGGACGTCGCAGGTGTTCATGTAGAGGATGCGGCGCTTGCCCTGCCCGCTGAGCGTGATCTTGCCGCCGCCGTCCAGCACCACCTTCGGGCCGTTGGCGTTGCGGACCTTCGCGGTCGCCGCCATCTTGATCGTCAGCGGGTCGGGGCCGCAGTCGAAGGTGATGATGCCGCCGGCCGCGACCGCCCGCACCACCGCTGCCGAGGTGCAACTGGCCGGGGTGCCGTCGCCGACGGTGCGGGTCGGGTTCGAGGTGTCGACCGCCTGGGCCACGGCGGGTACGGGTGCCGCGTCGGCCGGGGGCGCGCTGTCGCGTACGCCCGGACTGCCGGCCGCCCTGGTCGGGTCGGCAGCGGCGGCGGGGGTGCTGAGCGCGGCCTGGCCGGACGGGCTCGTCTCGGCACTCCGGTGCTGTCCGGGCGGTACCTCGGCGGTCGGCTCGGCGGGGTCGCCGCCGGAGGCCGGCTGTTGGACGCTTCGCGGGTCGGCGCGGGGTACGGACGGGCCGCCGCAGCCGGTCAGACCGACGGCGACACCGAGCGCGACCACGGGGACAAGGGATCTGAGACGCACCAGGTGATGCTAGAGGTCCGCGCCCGGGCGCGGACCCCTCAGGTGATCGGCGCGTGGTGCAGGTGCCGGCGGCGGCGCAGTCGGACACTGAACACGCCCGCCACGGTCACGGTCAGCAGCAGGGTGACCGCCAGTCCGTGCAGGACGCCCCGGGCCAGGTAGCCGTCGTCGACGTGGTCCACCGCCCAGGTGGCGATCTCCCGGCTGGACCAGAACGGGGTGAGTTTCGCGCCCTGACTGGCCGGGTCGAGCAGCATCTGCATCGCCACCACGGTGAGCAGCAGCAGGGTGCCCTCCAGCTCGCGGGGGAGCAGGGCGCCGATCAGCATGCCGAACGGCGCGGCCACCGCCACGCAGCAGAGCATCGCCACGGCGATCCCGGCGTACCGCAGGTTGGTCGTGTCGAGCACGGTGAGCAGGAAGAATGGCACCGCGATGGTCAGCCCGAGCGCCCACAGGCCGAGCATCCGACCGAGGTACAGGTGGTGCGGCCGGTAGCCGGCGAGCCGGAGCCGGGGTTCCAGCTCGCGGGCGGCGCTGGTGGCGAAGAGCGCGGCGGTGCTGACCGCCCAACTGATGCCGAGGAACAGCGCCCGGATCGACTGCCCGACGTGCGAGTCCCGCCGGATCATCCAGAAGACCAACGGCATCAACAACAGGAGCAGGAGTACGCCCCGACGACGCGCCAGTTCCCGCAACGTCATCTCGGCGACGGTGGCCAGCCGCTTCACGCCCGACCTCCCTGCTCGGCGGAGGTCAGATCGAGCACGATGTCGACCCGGTCGAGTTGGTTGAGCAGGTGCGTCACCACCACGATGGCCTTCCCCTCGTCGCGCAGCCGGGTCAACTGGTCCCAGAGGTTGACGTAACTGCCCTGGTCGAAGCCCTGGTACGGCTCGTCGAGCAGCAGCACGTCCGGTTGGGCGAGGGTGGACATGGTCAGGTTCAGCTTCTGGCGCGTACCGCCGGACAGGTGGCGGGCGAGCACGGCGCCGTCGGCGTCCCAGCCGAGGTTCCGGGCCGCTGCCCGACCTGCCCGCCGGGCCGGACCACGAGCCACACCCTGACCGGCGCCGACCAGCACGAAGTGCTCGTCGGGGAGCAGGAAGTCGGCGGTGCCGCCCTGCTGGGGGCAGTAGCCGAGCCGGCCGGAGACGGTCACGTCACCGCTGTCCGGTGAGATCAACCCGGCGCAGATCCGCAGGAAGGTGCTCTTGCCGCAGCCGTTCGCACCGACCACGGCGGCGATCTGTCCGGCCCGTACGGTCAGCGAGGCGTCCCGCAGCACCGGACGCCGCCCGTACCGCTTGGTGATGCCCTTGGCGGCCAGACGCACCGGCCCGGGACGCGGGCCGGGCGCGGTGCCGATGCTCTCCACGATCGCGGCGGCGTACGCCTGCGGCGGCCCGAAGACCTGCCACGGGTCGCCGCCGCCCTCGCGCAGGTGTGTGGCGGCCTCGGCGACCACGTGCCGGGCGGCGTCGGTCGCCACCCGGCGCTGGTGCAACTCGGCCGCGAACGCCCGCAGCCAGTCGTCGGAGTTCACCTCTCGACCCCCTTCGAGACGATGCCGGTCACCGGCGCCACGAACGTCAGCCAGGCGTTACCGCCATTGTGCAGCGCCGCCCGCCCGTCGTCGGTGAGCTGGTAGTACTTGCGGGCCGGTCCCGACCCGCCCTCCCGCCACTGCGCGGTGACCAGGCCGGTGCGCTGCAACCGCAGCAGCACCGGATAGAGCGTGCCGCCCTGGATCGGCCCGACGCCTGCGGCGTCGAGCGACTGGGCGAGCTGGTAGCCGTAGGACTCGCCCTCGCGCAGCAGGGCCAGCACGCAGAGGTCGAGCACACCTCGCAGCCATTGCCCACGACGATCGGGATCCACCCGCCGAACCCTAGTGGCGCTACCTAGATGGCACAACTACCTAGTTGGGCACGGAAGTGCCCCGGGACCGTTGCGGTCCCGAGGCGGCGGCGGCTCAGCCCGGCACGATGTCGGAGATCACCACGGTGACGTTGTCCGGTGCGCCGGCCTGGTGGGCCAGCTTCACCAACTGCTCACCGCACTGGTGGCGGTCGGTGTGCAGGCTCAGCGCAGCGGAGATCGCGTCATCGGTCACGTAGTCGGAGAGCCCGTCACTGCACAGCAGCAACCGGTCACCGGCCGCCACGGTCACCGAACCCATCGTCGGCGGCGCGTCCGCCCCCTGCACCGCACGCGTCACCAACGACCGCTGCGGATGGTGCCGGGCCTGCTCCGGGGTCAACGTCCCCTGGTCGACGAGCGCCTGCACGAACGTGTCGTCCCGGGTCAACTGCCGCAGCTTGCCCTCCCGCAGCAGGTAGCAACGCGAGTCACCGACCTGCGCCAGCACCAGCGTGTCGCCCGCGAGCAGGGCGGCGGTGAGCGTGGTGCCCATGCCGTCCCGGGCGGGCTCGGCGGCGATCGCCGCGTGGATGCGTTGGTTGGCGGTGCTCACCACGGCCCGCAGCGCGTCAGCGGCGGCGTCCGGGACGGTGGGCGGGATCAGCTCGTCCAGGATCCGGATGACGATCTCGCTGGCGACCTCACCGGCGGGCAGCCCACCCATGCCGTCGGCCACCGCGACGAGGCGCTCACCAGCGAGCGCGGAGTCCTCGTTGTTGGTGCGGACCAGGCCGATGTCGTTGAGGATGGCCGAGCGGAGGATCAGCGTCATGGGTCAAGCTTGCCAAGAACACCCTTCCCGCGTCTCTACGCACTACTGCGTAGGGTTGAGGAATGTTGCCGATGTCCATGGTCGGGCGCGCCGACGAGCTGGCTGAGCTGGGCCGGACGTGGTCCACCGTGGCTGGTCGGAGGCGTCGAACACCGGCCGTCGTGGTCGTCACCGGCGGCGCGGGCGTCGGCAAGAGCCTGTTGGTCGCCGCCGCACTGGACGAACTCACCCCACGACCGGCGGTGGTGCTCAGCGGCGCCGCCCGGGTGCACAGTCCGGCGCCGTACGACTGGCTGGCCGCCGTGCTCAGCGGACGCGACCCCGACCGGCTCGACCTGCCGGCCGACACCGTACCGCCCGACGCGCTGGCCTGGCTCGCCCAACAACCCACCGCACCCCGTGAGCGTTACGCCCCCGACACGCTGCTGCGTCTCGCCGTACGGGCCGTCCGGGTGCTGGTCGGCACCGGCCCGGCCGTCATCGTGGTCGAGGATCTGCACGCGCTCGACCCGGCCAGCCTCAACCTGATCGGCGAACTGGCCACCGCCACCGGCCTTCCCGCCCTGCTGGTGGTGGCCACCCGACCCGCCGCACACGCGGTCACCCCGGAACTCGCCGGCCGTACCCTGGCGCGCCTCTGCGGCGTACCCGGGGCGGTACGCCAGCACCTCGGGCCGCTGCGCCCGGTCGAGGTGGCCGAGGTGCTGACCCAGGTGTACCCCGGCCACCCGCTGCCCGGTCGACTGGTACGCGGTGTCTGGCGGAGCACCGGCGGCAACCCGTACGCGCTCACCGAGCTGCTCGCCGCGTACGCCGGACAGCCGCCCGAGGCGCTGCTCTCCCCGGCCGACGTCCCGCCCGCGTTCGACGTACGGCCTCGGTCTCGCGGTCGAGGTGTCCCGCCGGCCGAGCGTGGGTCCGGCGCGTCGACGGCCGAGCCGCTGTCCGACGCGTCGCCGGTCGGTGGTGGTCCGGCGACGTCGGGCTTGTCGGCCGAGTTGACCGGGCGGGAGGTGGAGGTGCTCGACTGCCTGGTCGCCGGGATGTCCAACAAGCAGGTGGCCCGTGCGCTGGGCATCTCGGTGCGGACGGTCACCGTGCACGTGTCCAACCTGCTGCGCAAGACCGGCTCGGCCTCGCGTACCGAGGTGGCGCTCTGGGCGGTACGCCAACGGCTCGCCGAACCCACTCCCGCCGAGATGTAAGGAGGGGACCCTTCCTATACACGAGGCGTTAGCAGGGGTCCCCTCCTTACACCCGGGGGTAGCGCAGGAGCAGGCTGGCGGCTACCTCCTCGTCGCCGACGGCGGCGTACAGGTGCGGCACGTCGGACGTCCAGCGCAGGTGGCCACCGGCGGCGGCGGTCAACGGCGCGTCGACCGGGCCGGCGCGTAGCACCCCGGCGAAGACGGTGATGTGCTCGGTCACCCCGGGTTGGTGCGCGGGGGAGAGCTGGCCGGGGCCGGGCACCACCCGCATCCGGTACAGCTCGTACGTGGCGTCCGAGTCGTCGAAGACCTCCAGCAGCGTCGCGCTGACCGCCGCGCCGCGTACGGTCGGCCCGGCCGACGGCCCGGAGAGCACTGCGGTCAGCGGTACGCCGAGCTGTGCGGTGATCGCGTACAGCGTCTCCAGGGTGGGGTTGCGGACGCCGTTCTCCAGTCCGGAGAGCGTCGCCTTGCCCACCCCGGCCAGCCGGGACAGCGCGGAGAGCGAGATCCCGCGTGCCTCGCGGAGGGCGCGGACCCGGTGACCGATCGCGACGGTGTCCGAATCTGGTGGTGGCTGCGACACCCCGCTATGGTGCTACACGCCGCTGTTCCGTAAACGGAACGGTTGGGAAGGGGTGGGGTCATGGCGGGACGGACACAGCCGATCCTCGCGGGAGTGGTGACCGCGCTGGTCGGGTTCGCCAGCTCGTTCACGGTGGTGCTGGCCGGGCTGCGGGCGGCCGGCGCGAGCGAGGCGCAGGCCGCCTCCGGGCTGCTCGTCCTCTGCGTCGCCTCCGGGCTCTGCGCCGCCTGGCTCGGCCTGCGACACCGGATGCCGTTGAGCATCGCGTGGTCCACACCCGGTGCGGCGCTGCTCATCGCGACCGGCCCGATCCCCGGCGGGTGGCCGGTCGCCGTCGGCGCGTTCCTCGTCTCGGGCCTGCTCATCGTCGCCGCCGGCCTGTTCCCGGTGCTCGGCCGCGCCGTCGCCGCGATCCCCAAACCCATCGCCGGGGCCATGCTCGCCGGGGTGTTGCTGCCGCTCTGCACCGCACCGGTACGCGCCCTCGTCGACGTGCCCCACCTCGCCGCTCCGGTGCTGATCTCCTGGTTGGTGCTGCACCGCTTCGCCCGGCGCTGGGCGGTCCCCGGGGCGCTGGTGGTCGCCGCCGCCGCGATCGCGCTGACCACCTCGGGCGGCGGCACCGGCGGACTGCGCCCGGTGTTCGAGCTGACCGCACCGGCGTGGAGCCTGTCGGCGCTGATCGGTGTGGCGCTCCCGCTGTTCCTGGTGACCATGGCCGCGCAGAACGTGCCCGGCACCGCCGTCCTGGTCGGCTACGGCTACCGGCCCCCGCTCGGCTCGGCGCTGCGGACCACCGGGCTGGCAAGCATGGCCGTGGCACCCGCCGGTGGCCACGCGGTCAACCTGGCGGCGATCACGGCCGCACTGGCCGCCGGACCGGACGCACACCCTGACCCGGACCGCCGCTGGATCGCCTCGGTGACCGCCGGCATCGGGCTGGCGCTGCTCGGCCTGGGTGCCGGGGCGGTCACCACGCTCGTCGGCTGGGCGCCCCCCGTACTGATCGAGGCGGTCGCCGGACTGGCCCTGCTCGGCGCGCTGGCCACCGCCCTGACCGCCGCGCTGGCCGACCCCACGGCACGGGAGGCCGCCGTGGTGACACTGGTGGTCACCGCCTCCGGGGTGTCGCTGATCGGCATCGGCGGCGCGTTCTGGGGCCTCGTGGCCGGCTGCCTGATGCTGCTCCTCTTCCGCTCCCGCCGCCCGACGCCGACGCCGTCGACCCCGGCCGCCGAGCCCGTCGCATTCGCTTCCGCCGGGGAGCCCGCCGCGTCTGCTCCGACCGTGACGCCCGGGCCCGCTCCGACCGGGGAGTCCGTGCCCGGGTCTGCTTCGGCCGGGGAGTTCGCGCCGGCAGCAGAGTCCGGCCCGGCTGCGGAATCCGCGCCGACCGCTGTCCCCGGCCAGACTCGGAAGTCGTGAGCGGCGCCGGGGCGTAGGCGGTGGTCAGTCCTCCGGGGGGAGGTCGGCGGCGAGGACGTCGAGCCGGACCTCTCCGTCGACGACGGTGTTGATCTGGTCGGCCAGCACGTAGACGGCGCCGGTGGGGACCAGTTCGGTGGAGACCTTCAGATAGCCGGTACGCAGCAGGCGGGCGGCCAGGTCCGCAGGCACGTCGGGTTCCTCGGTGGCAGCGGACTCGATCAGTTCGTCCAGGCTGCTGCCGGGGTCGGCGGTCGGCGCCTGCACGGTCACGGCGTTCGGGTCACCGCGCTGGACGAGGTCCACCGTGCCGACGTCGAGGCCGGCGGCGTCCACCACCCGCATGCCGGTGGTGACCCGCGAGACGGTGGCCTGTTGATCGATGCCCTGCTGCTCCATACCCCGCGCGGTTCCCGCCCCCCACTCCCCCTAAACCACCCACCCCCTCCCACCCCACCCGGTCCCCCCACCCACCCCACCCCCCACCCACCTGGTTGATCAAGAAGTTTGGGTCGCGCTCGCGGCGGGGGCGGGGCGCAAACTTCTTGATCAACGGGATGGTGGGTGGGGTGGGTGGGGTGGGTGGGGGGCGGGCGAACCGGGTGGGGTGGGGGTGGTCCAGGGGGATGGGGGGCGGGGGGAGAGTTCGCGCCAGGTGTCGGGGCCCTGGAGCAGCGCGCGTACCGTCTCCTCGGCGTCGTCGACGGTGTCGTACTCGTAGAACCGGGATGCGCCCTCGGCTCCGCCGGCACGCTGTTCCACGTACCAGCGGTCGGCGTCCGCTCGGAGGAAGACGTCCCGCCGGGCCAGCCGCCCCCATTTCCCGTTCCACCAGTGCTTTCGCTGCTCCATGGCGGGACTCTATCGAACATGTGTTCGACACGGGCCGGCCCCTGCGGGATTCCCACAGGGGCCGATGTGCGGGTGCCGGGTTCAGCGCCCGCTGGGCGGTTCCTCCCGGCGACCGAGCGCGTCGTCCAGGGCGCCACGCTGCTGGGCCGGGGTGGTCCGGCCGGCGGCGACCAGGGCGTCCCGGATCTCGGTGAGCAGCTTCACCTCCTCGCTCGGCGCCGAGGGCGGCGGCTCCTCGCCCCGCTTGCGGCGCTCGGCCAGCTTGTTCATCGGGAAGACGACCAGGAAGTACAGCGCCGCCGCGGTGAGCAGGAACGTGATCAGCGCGTTGACGAAGGCGACCCAGTCGAACGGGATGCCCCGAAAATCGGGCGCCGTACCCTCGAGGCCCTTGTCGCTTCCCGTGATCAGCACCACGAAGACGCGGATCAGTGGTTCCAGGAACGACTTGGTGAGCTGCGTGACCACGCCCGTGAACGCGGCACCGATGACGACGCCGACCGCGAGGTCGACGACGTTGCCGCGCATGATGAAGTCCTTGAAGCCCTTGAGCATCCGTACTCCTGAGGTGTCCGGTATTTCGTCGAGGACAACCTATGCCTTGGGTGCGGACTCCAGGAAAGCGCCAGCCTCCCGGGCCGCCAGCTCCGGGTCACCGGCCCGGATGGCGGCCACCAGGCGGGCGTGGTCGACGTGCCGGTCCGGTGTCAGGGCGTCGCCCATGGCCTGCGTGACGGTGCTGCGCAGGGCGGTGGCGACCGAGGCGTACAGCTCGGCGAGCATGCCGTTGTGCGCCGCCGCGACGACGGCGGTGTGCAGCGCGACGTCGGCCTCCACGAACTCGGCGACCTGGCCGCCGCGCCAGGCCGCCTCGCGGGCCGCCAGCGCGGCGTCGAGGGCGGCCAGGTCCTCGGCGGTACGTCGGCGCGCGGCGAGCCGGGCGGCCTCCACCTCGAAGGCGCGGCGTACCTCGATCACCTCGGTCATCCGGTCGTCGGTGAGGCGGCGGGCCACCACGGGTGCCAGTTCGTCGGTGGAGAGCACGTAGGTCCCGGAGCCCTGCCGGCACTCCAGCACCCCGGCGTGGGCCAGTGCCCGGACCGCCTCGCGGACCGTGTTGCGCCCCACGCCGAGATCCTCGACGAGTTGCGGCTCGGTCGGGATGCGGCTGCCCACCGGCCATTCGCCGGCCATGATCCGTCGCCGCAGCCGGGCGATGGTCTCGTTCGTCCGTCGGCCCCGAGGTGGGACGGCGGAATCAATCGCTGGTGGCACTGGTTACAGCCACTCGCAGGAATTCATCCCATGATTGTAGGTTCGAGGTCATGACTCCGCCAACCGCCGGCACCCCCGCCACCCCTGCCCCGACCGCTGGCGCCGCACCCGCTGCGAGCGGGGACAACCCGACCGGGAACGGGCCGGTGGGTGGGGCGGAGCGGACGCGTACGGGATGGCTGCTGCTGGTCGGGATGTTGCTGGTGGCGCTGAACCTGCGGGCCGCGATGACCAGCCTCGGCCCGCTGCTGGACGAGGTACGCGTCGGGTTGGCGCTCTCCGGCACGATGGCGGGCGTCGTCACCACCCTGCCGGCCGTGGCGTTCGCCGGGTTGGGGGCGACCACGCCGTGGCTGGTCCGGCGACTCTCCGCGCCGCGACTGCTGGTGCTGGCGATGATCGCGCTCACCGTCGGGCAGGTGCTGCGGGTGCTCACCGACTCCGCCGTGGTGTTCCTGGTCACCAGCGCGCTCGCGCTGGCCGGTATCGCGGTGGCGAACATCCTGCTGCCGATGCTGGTCAAGCAGTACTTCCCGCACCGGACCGGCCTGGTCACCGGGGTGTACATGATGACGTTGACGGTGGGGGCGACGGCGGCGGCCGCCGCTGCGGTGCCGGTGGCGCACGCCTTCGGTTCGTGGCGGGCCGGGCTCGGTGTCTGGGCGGCGCTCGCGGCGGTGGCCGTACTCCCGTGGTTGCCGGCGGCGCTGCGGACCGGTGGGGCCGCGCGGCGGGTGGGTCGGCACGGCGGCCGGGCCCGTGCCCGGATCAGCCCCGGGCGGACCCGGCTCGGCTGGGCGATGGCGCTGTACTTCGGTGCGCAGTCGCTGAGCGCGTACGCGATCATGGGCTGGCTGGCCGTGCTGTTCCGGGACGCCGGGTTCCGGCCGCAGGACGCCGGCCTGCTGCTGGCCGGGGTGACCGCGCTCGGGGTGCCGATCGCGTTGCTGATGCCGACGCTCGCCGGCCGGCTGAGTGACCTGCGGCTGCTGGTGCTGGCGTTGACCGCCGCCTCCAGCGTGGCCTATCTGGGGCTGGCGTTCGCGCCGCGTGGCGGGGCGGTGCTGTGGGTGGTGCTGCTGGCGCTGGGGCAGGGTGCCTTCCCGCTCATCCTGGCCACCATCGGGCTGCGTGCCCGCACAGCCGACGGCACGGTCGCGTTGTCGGCCTTCACGCAGAGCGTCGGGTACCTCATCGCGGCGCTCGGGCCGCTGCTGGTCGGGATCCTGCACGAGTCCACCGGCGGGTGGACGGCGCCGCTGGGCTTCCTGCTGGTCGCACTCGCGGTGCAGACCGGGGCGGGAATTGTCATCGCTCGCCCCCGATACATCGAGGACGAGCGAGGCCCGGCCGTGGCCGGTGGGTAGCGCGGTGGGGTCAGGGGGAGGTGGGGGTGGGTTCCCCCGCGACCGCCTCATCGACCGTCGGATAGGTGTGCAGTACCTCGACCAGGCCGCTCACCTCGAGGATGCGCAACACACCCCGTTGTGGTGCGGCCAGCCGGACCACTCCGCCGGCCTCGTCGGAGCTGTTCTTCGCGCGGACGAACACCGACAGACCGGTGGAGTCGCAGAACGAGACCTCCGACAGATCGAACACGAGGCGGCTGCGCCCCTTGTCGAGCAGGTCGGTGATCTGGTCCTGAAGTTGTGGTGCGGTGGCCATGTCCAGCTCACCCGCGACCGACACCACGACCACGTCACCGCGTTGCTCCGTGTGCACCGTCAGGGACATATGCCAGACCTCCTGTTTATCGGAGGAACGGTATCCCACCCAGGGGCTGGTACGCAGAACGGGAGCACGATGAGGTGTCCACCGTCATTCCCTTGCTTTGCGACAAGTAGTTTGCGGGTCTGCGGTGATAGAGTCCGGCCGGTCCAGGTCTAGGGGGTAGTGCGATGGCGTTGAGCGCTGACGAGAGTGGCCGCTTGGCCGACCTGCTCACCAGTCAGGCCGGACAGATCACCCAGCGGTGGACCGAGGTTGTCGCCGCGCAGCTACGTGGTCGGCTCAGCCAGGCCGAACTGGTCCGGCACGTGCAGGAACTGCACCGGGCGCTGGTGGACGCGCTCGGCAAGGGCGTGGGCGACCTCGCCGCCGAGGAGGCCACCGAGCTGCGGGCTGTGCTCGCCGAGGTGTCCCGTGGGCAGGCTCGGCAGGGGTTCACCGCCACCGAGACCGCCACCGGTGTGTTCGCCCTCAAGGAGGCCCTGCTGGCGGTCATGCAGACCGACCAGGGCGCCGGCAACCTGCGCGACTTCGTCGCCTTCTCGGCACTTGTCGACCAGATGGGCCTGTTCACCTTCGAGACCTTCGTCCGCACCCGCGAGAGCCTGATCGCCGACCAGGCAGAGCAACTGCTCGAGCTGTCCACCCCGGTGGTCAAGCTCTGGGAGGGTGTGGTGGCGGTGCCGCTGGTCGGCACGCTCGACTCGGCCCGGGCGCAGGTGGTGATGGAGCGGCTGCTGCAGACCCTGGTCGACACCGGCTCGCCGTACGCGATCATCGACATCACCGGCGTACCGGCGGTGGACACCCAGGTCGCCCAGCACATCCTGAAGACCGTGGTGGCGGCCCGGCTGATGGGCGCCGACTGCATCATCTCCGGCATCCGGCCGCAGATCGCGCAGACCATCGTCGCGCTCGGCATCGAGTTCGGTGACATCGCCACCAAAGCGAGCCTCGCCGACGCGCTGCGGCACGTACTGCGACTCACCGGCGTCGAGGCGAACCGACGCCACCGCCGGGAGGCGTGATGGAGCGGGTGCCGATCCTCAAGATCGGCGACATCCTGCTGGTCTCCATCCAGGTGGACATGTCCGATCAGACGGCGATGGCCCTCCAGGAGGACCTGGCCGAGCGGATCGTCGCCACCGGCTGTCACGGTGTGATCATCGACATCACCGCGCTGGACATCGTCGACTCCTTCGTCGGCCGGATGCTCTCCACCATCGCCTCCATCTCCCGGGTGCTGGACGCCGAGACGGTGGTGGTCGGGATGCGTCCGGCGGTCGCCATCACCCTGGTCGAGCTGGGCCTGTCGCTCAACGGCATCCGGACCGCCCTGAACGTCGAGCGCGGGATGGAACTCATCGCGGCCGACCGCGCCGACGACTTCCACGACGACGAGTTCCACGACCGGCCGGATCCCGAGCAGACGGCGTCGCCATGACCAGCGGCGTCGACCTGGGGCGTCCCCAGGCGCAGACGGTCGGCAGCGACGAGGACGTGGTACGCGTCCGGCAACTGGTGCGTACCGTGGCGGTGGCGGTCAAGCTGTCGCTTGTCGACCAGACCAAGGTGGTCACCGCAGCCAGCGAACTGGCCCGGAACACACTGGTGTACGGCGGCGGCGGGACGGTCGAGGTGGCCGCCGTCGACAACGGCCGCAGGTCCGGCATCACGATCGTCTTCGCGGACGACGGTCCGGGCATCACCGACCTGGACCTCGCGCTGACCGACGGTTACACCACCGGTGGTGGTCTCGGTCTCGGCCTCAGCGGCGCCCGGCGGCTGGTGGACGAGTTCGACATCCAGACCGCGCCGGGGCAGGGCACCCGGATCACGATCACCAAGTGGTCCCGGTGACCGCCGCACCGGTCTCCGACCGGGGCACCTGGTACCGCGTGGAGAACGGCAGCGCCGGCAGTGCGGTGCGGCGGGCGGCCGAACGCCTGGGGGATCAACTGGCGCTGTCCGAGGGCCGGATCGCCGACCTGGCCATCGTCGCCGCCGAGTTGACCAGCAATCTGATCAAGCACGCCGACGACGGCGTACTGCTGCTCCGGCCGGTACGCCGCGAGCTGGACGCCGGTGTCGAGCTGATCGCCCTGGACTCCGGGCCCGGCATGGCCGACCTGGCGCACTCCGCCCGGGACGGCCACTCCACCACCGGCACCCTCGGCATCGGCCTGGGCGCGATAGTGCGGCAGGCGAGCTGGTTCGACGCGTACTCCTGGCCCGGGCGGGGCACCGTCATCGCGGTACGCGTGTTCGACGGCGCGGACACCGACCATTCCTGGGCCGGCGGGCTGACCCGACCGCTGACCGGCGAGACGGTCAGCGGGGACGGTTACGCGTGGCGGATCGTCGGCGATCGCCGACAGGTGCTGGTCACCGACGGTCTCGGGCACGGCCCGCTGGCCGCGGCGGCCACCGACGCCGCGCTCGCCGCGTTCCGCGACGCCCCGGCCGCCGCCCCGGCCGAGGTGGTCGGGCACCTGCACCGGGCGCTGTCGCACACCCGTGGCGCGGCTCTCGCGGTGGCCGAGCCGGATCCGGCGGGCGGCGTGCTGCGGTACGCCGGGCTGGGCAACATCAACGGTCTGCTCACCGATGCGGACGGCCGGCGGCGTGGCCTGGTCTCGCTGCCCGGCATCGCCGGGCACCAGCGGCCCGTGATCCGGCAGTACGACTACCCGTTCGGCCCGGACAGCCTGCTGGTGATGCACTCCGACGGGGTGGTGGACCGCTGGCGCTGGGAGGAATACCCCGGTCTCACCGGGCGGTCGCCGCTGGTGATCGCCGCCACCCTGCTGCGGGACGCCGGCATCCGGCGCGACGACGCCGGGGTGTTGGTGGCGAGGTCCTGGTCATGAGCGCCGTCTCGCTGTGGCAGATGGCGCTGCGGGTCGAACAGGACATCTTCATGGTCCGCCAGCGTGGCCGTGAGGTCGCCGGCGCGGTCGGCCTGGAGCACCAGGACCAGGTCCGGATCGCCACCGCGATCAGCGAGGTAGCCCGCGACCTGCTCCGGGCGGTCGGCGGGGCGGACGTGGTCTTCGCCGTCGCCGACACCGTGGACGGCCGTCATCACCTGCGTGTCGACCTCGCCCCGGTGGCGCCGCTGCCGGCCGGACGCTACCAGCCCGAATCGACCGCGGTGGCGCGCCTGGTGGACACGCTCGGCATGGTTGCCGAGGAGCAAGTTACGGTCGTGAGGATGTCGCGACGGATCCCGGCCACCGCGCAGGCGCTCACCCCCGAGCGCCTCGCCCGGTTGCGCTCCCGGCTCGCCAAGAGCACGCCGGGCACCGCGGAGGAGGAACTCGCCACCCAGAACACGCAGCTCATCACCGCCCTCGACGAGGTACGCAGCCAGCGCGACGAGCTGGCCCGACTCAACGAGGAACTGGAACAGACCAACCGTGGCGTGATGGCGCTGTACCACCAGCTCACCGACGAGCTGGAGGCGACCAACCGGGGCGTGGTGGCGCTCTACGCGGAGCTGGACGGGAAGTCGGCGCAGTTGCGGGCCGCGAGCGAGTCCAAGACGCGGTTCCTGGCGAACGTCAGCCACGAGCTACGGGCCCCGGTCACCGCGGTCATCGGGCTGGCCCGGCTGCTTGGCGACTCGGCCTCCGACCCGCTCACCGACGACCAGGAGCGCCAGGTCGGCCTGATCCGTGACTCCGCCTCGGATCTGCTGTCCCTGGTCAACGAACTGCTCGACCTGGCGAAGGTGGAGTCCGGTCGGATCGAGCCGGCCATCGCGGAGGTGGACCTCAAGGCCCTCTTCGGGCAGTTGCGGGGCACCCTGCGGGCGCTGCCCACCGCCGGTGACGTGACGCTGGTGGTGGAGGAGCCGCCGGCACCGGCCACCGTGCGGACCGACGAGGTGCTGCTCGCCCAGGTGCTGCGCAACCTGCTGCACAACGGGTTGAAGTTCACCTCCCAGGGCGAGGTGCGACTGCGCACCGAGCGGCACGACGGCGGCTGGCGACTGTCCGTCGCGGACACCGGGTCGGGCATCCCCGCAGAGCTGCACGAGCGGGTGTTCGAGGAGTTCTACCAGGCGCCCGGCCCGACCCGGACCGGCGGCACCGGCCTCGGCCTGCCGTACGCCCGGCGGTTGGTGACCCTGCTCGGCGGCACCCTCGACCTGGCCAGCGAGCCCGGCCGGGGCAGCACCTTCACGGTGTCGCTGCCGGCGGACGGAGCCTGACGTGGACGGCGCGGCGACAGTGCTGGTGGTCGACGACAGTCGGACCAAGCGCTACCTGCTGGTGAGCTGGCTCAGCCGGGCCGGTTTCACTGTGCTGGAAGCCGAGACTGGCGGCGAGGCGTTGCGCCGCGTCGGGGTGGAGCCGGTCGACCTGGTGGTGCTCGACGTCCGGCTGCCGGACATGAGCGGCTTCGAGGTCTGCGAGCAGCTCAAGTCGGCGCATCCGGCGCTACCGGTGATCCACGTGTCCGCGCACGCGATCGACGCGACCGACCGCACCCAGGGGCTGACCCGGGGGGCGGACGCCTACCTCGCCGAGCCGATCGAGCCGGACGAACTGGTCGCCACCGCCCACGCGGTGCTGCGCTACTACCAGGCGCGGCAACGGGCCGAACTGCTCGCCGAGCGGCTCACGTTGCTGGCCGACACCACCCTGGCGGTGCACTCCGCGCCGAACTTCGCCCGGCTGCTGGAGGCGGCGGCCATGGGTGCCGCCGAGATCTTCAAGAGTCCGGCCGCGGTGGTCGGCGAGACCTTCGACGGTGACTGCCTGGCCGGGGTCTCCACCGGTCCCGGTGCCGCAGGGGGCATCGTGCCCTGGGTGGTCGACGACACCGGGGTACCGACCGGCACCGTCGTCTCGGTGCAGGACCCCGCCGGTTGGGCGCTCACCGACTGGACGACCGGCGACACGGTCACGGTGGCCGCCGCCCGGCTGCGCGAGGACCGCGCGCCGATCTACGTCGTGGTTCCCACCGCCACCCAGACCGCCCGTACGCCGGTGCTGGTGCAGCTCGCCCAGGCGATCGCGTCGGCGGTGGAGGCGCAGCGCTCCTTCGACGAGGAGCACCGCATCGCGGTGACCCTGCAACGCAGCCTGCTGCCGCGCCGCATCCCCGAGATCGCCGGGCTCGACCTGGCCGTCCGCTATGAACCGGCCAGCGCCCGGACCGAGGTGGGCGGCGACTTCTACGAGCTGGTGATGCTCGACGGCCATCTGCTGCTGGCCATCGGCGACGTGGCGGGTCACTCGCTGCACGCGGCGACGGTCATGGCCGAGCTGCGGCACGCGGTGCGGGCGTACGCGGTGGAGGGCCACCAGCCGGGCGAGATCCTGCACCGGGTCAACGAGCTGATGCGAACGCTGCTGCCCAACGAGCTGGCGACCATCTGCGTACTGCTGCTGGACCCGTCCACCGGACACGTCCGGCTGGCCAGTGCCGGGCACCTGCCGCCGTTGATGAACCAGGACGGCAAGGTCGAGTACGTGCAGCACTCCGCGCCGCTGCTCGGCGTACGCGCTCCCCGCCCGGCCGACCTGGAGTTCGTCCTGCCGCCCGGCGCGACGATGGTCTTCTACACCGACGGGCTGATCGAACGGCGGGACGTCACCATCGACGACGGATTGGCCGCCCTGTCGGTCAGCGCGTCCCGGGTGGACGACGACCTGGACCGCTTCTGCGAGCGCCTGCTCGTCGAACTCGCCCCGCACGAGATCCAGGACGACGTCGCCGTCGTCGTCCTCCGCCGCCGCTGAACGACGGCGGGGCCCACGGCGGTGCACGCCGCAGGCCCTCCAGTCGTGGTCGCGTCGGCGTCAGCGGGTCTTGACCAGGAAGGCGTACCCGAGCCCTTCGAGCCGTCCCAGTTTGCGTCGTGGCCTCGTCCTGCCGAACCCGTCAGAGCCGCCAAGATCCACACAACATCCCTGATGTTGTTGCTTCGAGTGGGCTGCGAGACAGCAATATCCCTGATGTTGTGGTCTCGCACGTGACTCCGGCTCTCCAGGGACACACACCGCTGCCGCGCACGAGCTATCTCCGAACCGGCCAAGCGAAGGCGCACCACCCACGCCGCGGCCGCCCACGCTGTACGTCTACCCCTGCTCGTCGTCGTCCACCTGGCGCGGCTGCCGGTACTGGCGGATGTATTCCTCGACGTCTGCGCGCAGCCAGATCTTGCCGACCGACAGGACCTGATACGGCTGCGGGAAGTTTGGATGCGCGGCGATCTGGCGGAAGCGGGATCGGCCCACGCCGAGCATCGCCAGGATCTCGCCAGCGGCCACCAGAGGCCCAGGCCCACGGTCCTTGCCCATGCCAAGGAAGGTAGGCGCACGATTGCCTGCCAATAGGATCGCGCATGAATGGGTACGCCTTTAGAGGCGCGCCAACATTGACAGGGGGGTGGATGTTGGGTTGGGATGGGGGTAGGCCCCTCGGCTGCTGGAGGCCGAGCCCGGCGGCCGAGGGCTTGCCGCCCGTCGCACCCCCGGGAGGAGCCCCGAATGAGGCAACGGCACGCCCCCGTCAAGCCCCTCTGGTTCTGTGCCGCCTGCGCGCACGGCTGGCCGTGTACGCAGGCCCGAGTCGAGCTGGCGGCCGACTACGGCCCTGGTCGACTGCTCGCGCTGGACATGGCCGATCTGCTCACGGAGGCGACCGCCGACCTGACCCGGCTCGGCGCGCCACCCGAACCGCTGTATTTCTACGTCCGGTTCCTCGGCTGGATCCGCAAGTCGACCCGATGACCGATCCCGTCGCCGAGCCAGGCAGTCCCCTTGGGGATCTCGGTACCAAATCGCCCCTCAAGGGGGCCGTCTCGCACCAAGATCCCCTGGCGGGCCTTGGTCGGCGCGAGTGGCGACGCGGTCAGTGTCGCCGTGCAGGGTGCCGAGCGCGGTCCTGGTCGGCGTACGCGCCGGGAGAGACACCGGTGACGGCGGTGAAGTCGCGGATCAGGTGTGCCTGGTCGCTGTAGCCGAGTTCGGCGGCGAGGGCGGCCCAGTCGGGTGTGCTGCCGGCCGCCCGCTCGATCGCCTCGTGCAGCCGGTAGCGGCGGATCATCCACTTCGGACCGACGCCGATCTGGCTGAGGAAGAGGCGTTGCAGTCGGCGGACCGAGAGACCGTTGTCGCGGGCGAACCCGTCGACCCGCCGTACGTTCCGGTCGGTCCGAATCGCCTCGGCCAGCCGCATCACCTCGTCGGTGACCGGGGCGGGCCGGGGTTGCCAGCCGGTCAGCAGGTCGTCCAGGGCGCGGCAGCGGGCGGCATCCGTACCGGCGCAGATCGCCGGGCTCGGTGCGGCGGCCGGCGGCCAGTGGTCGGCCAGGTCCGCGAACGACCGGCGTCGGCCCGTCAACTCCACCATCGGGCGACGCCAGAACGGGTGGAAGCCGCCCGGCCGGAACTGGATGCCGCAGACCTGTCCGGTGCCGGCGAGTGTGGTCGAGAAGAGGCCCAGGCCGGGGCCGGCCACCTCGGCGCGTTCCGGGCCGTCACCCTCGCGCGCGAACACCACGTTGACCGCCGGGTGCGCCACCACCCGCTGCTCGAACGGCTCGGTCAGAGCCCAGTCGACCAGCCAGTAGTGCTCGACCCAGGGCTGTAGCGGTGCGGCGGGCAGGTGCCGACGGAACCGGACCCGCCGCATCAGCCCGGCCGGTTCGAGAATGCCCCGGCTGTCCCCGCGCAGCTGTCGCATTTCTTCAAGACCACCCTCATACGCTGCCCATATGGCGACTCAGACTAGCGATCTCCTGGCGCTGGCGGCGCCGCGTACGGTGGCGGTGGTGCGGGCGGTCCGGGACGACCAACTGCACCTGCCGACGCCCTGCCGGGACTACGCCGTCCGCGATCTGCTCAACCATCTGTACGACGTCGTGGTGGCCTTCCAGGCGCTCGCCGCCCGGCAGCCGGTCACCTTCGCGGACAAGCCCGATCACCTGAGCGAGGGCTGGCGGGACCGATTCGAGGCGGAGACCCGTCGACTGGTCGCGGCCTGGTCGGACCCGGCCAGCGAGGAGGGCGTCTCGCCGGGGATGGGGATGCCGCAGCCGGTGGTCGGTGGCATGGCGCTGCTCGACCTCACCGTGCACGGTTGGGACCTGGCGGTCGCCACCGGCCGGCCGTATGAGGCGGCCCCGGAGGCGCTACCGGTGTTGCGCGAGTTGGTCGCACAGCTCGGCGCACAGGGCCGCCAGATGGGTGTCTTCGCCGAGGAGGTGACCACCGACCCTGCCCTGCCGGAGCTGTCCCGGCTGCTCGGCGCGACCGGACGGGACTCGGCGTGGAGCGCTTGACGGGTACTATTCGCTGAGTGAATAGTGGGCGTCGTGTCCACGTCGCACGTTCTGCTCGGGCTGCTCGCCACCGGCACCATGCACGGGTACGAGCTAAAGCGCGCGTACGACGAGCGGTTGCCGCAGGCCCGCCCGTTGGCGTTCGGGCAGGTCTACGCGACGTTGAACCGGCTGCTCCGGGACGGCCTGGTGGTCCCGGCGGGACAGGAACGCCTCGCCGGGCCGGACCGCACCGCCTACGCGTTGACCGACGAGGGACGGGCGGCACTGGACCAGTGGTTGGGCACCGTCGAGCCACCCATGCCGCACGTCAACAGCGCGCTCTTCGCCAAGGTGGTGGTGGCGCTGCTGGACGCCGACGCGGACCGGGCCCGGAGTTACCTCGTCGCGCAGCGGCGGGCCCACACCGATCGGCTCCGCGAGCTGACCGCGCTCAAGACGGCACCGGAGGCCACCGTCGACGACGTCGTGGCAGCCGACTACGCCATCGCCCATCTCGACGCCGACCTGCGCTGGCTGCGCACCACCCTGGAGCGGGTCGCCGACTGGCACCGGGAGGTGCACTCGTGACGCAACTTCAGGCACGCGCGCTGGTCAAGTCGTACGGGCCGACACCCGCCCTGCGGGGCCTCACCATCGACGTCGCCGAGGGCGAGATCGTCGCGGTGACCGGGCCGAGCGGCTGCGGCAAGTCCACCCTGCTGCACTGCCTGGCGGGCATCCTGCGGCCCGACGCCGGTGAGGTGACCTGGCGCGGTCACCGGATCGACAGCTGGTCCGAGGCGGCCCGGTCGCGCCTGCGGCGTACCGAGTTCGGGGTGTTGTTCCAGTTCGGTCAGCTCGTCCCGGAGCTGACGGCGGCGGAGAACGTCGCGCTTCCGCTGCTGCTCGCCGGCACGGGGCGGCGAGCAGCGCGGACGGCGGCGCTCACCTGGCTCGACCGGTTGGGCGTGGTGGACTGCGCCGACGTGCGGCCGGGTGAGATGTCCGGCGGCCAGCAACAGCGCTGCGCTACCGCCCGCGCCCTGGTCACCGAGCCACGGGTGCTCTTCGCCGACGAGCCGACCGGGGCGCTGGACTCGCTCACCGGCGAGCAGGTGCTCACCGCACTCGTCCGGCTCACCCGCGAGCAGGGCACGGCGGTGGTGCTGGTGACCCACGAGCCCCGGATCGCCGCGTACGCCGACCGCGAGATCGTGATGCGCGACGGCGTGATCGACCACACCGGCCTGGGACTGGACGCACCACTGACCGGCGGCGCACGGTGAGACCGGGGACGTCGGCCCGGCTGGCCCTGGCCGGCAACCGCACCGACGCCGCCCGGGTGGTCCTGACCGCGCTGAGCGCCACCCTGGCCGCGCTCGCCGGGCTGGCGGCGATGACGGTGCTGGCCATCGAGAAGCCGCCCGGCCACGACTGGGAGCAGTCCCAGCAGTACGCGAACGCGCTGCTGCGCGAGCCGGGGCTGCGCGGCGGCACCGCCTTCGCGTTGCTGCTGCTGGCCGTACCCGTGCTGGCCTTGGCCGGGCAGAGTGCGCGGCTCGGCGCCCCGGCACGGGACCGCCGCCTGGCCGCCCTGCGCCTGGCCGGCGCGACCCCCGGCCAGGTCACCCGGGTCGCGATGCTGGAGACCGGCCTCGCCGCGCTGGTCGGGACGCTGGTCGGACTGGCGGTGTACCTCGGCGCGCGGGAGCTGCTGCACCGTCCGGACGCCCACGGTCAGCTCGCCCTGCCCACCGACGTCCTGCCCTCCGTGCCGGCGATCGCGGCGGTGACGCTGGGACTGCCGGTGCTCGCGGCGGCGGGCACCGCGCTGCTGCTGCGCCGGGTCACCACCACGCCGTTGGGCGTGTTCCGGCGGGCCGGCCGGACCCGGTCACCCCGGCCCTGGCCGGCGCTGCTGATCGGCGGTGGGCTGCTGGGGGCCGCGTTGGCCGAACCGCTGCGGAAGGCGTTCGAAGGCGTCGGCACAGACTGGATCGCGATCGTCTTCACCCTCGGTCTCTTCGGCGTCGTGACGGGGGTGGTGCTCGGCACCGGATGGCTGTCGTACGCCGCCGGGCGGCTGCTGCACCGACTCGCCCGAGGACCGGCGACACTGCTGGCCGCCCGCCGGTTGACCGACGACCCGTGGAGCAGCAGCCGGACCTTCGCGGCGCTGCTGGCCAGCGTTCTCATCGGTGCCGGTGCGGCGGGGTTCCGTGCCTACTTCCAGCTCATGCAGCGGATCGAACGGGAGGAGAACCAGGCGGCCGGATTCGGCGGCCCGGTCAGCGACGATCGGTCTTTCTATCTGAACACCATGGACCTGATCGACCTGGCCGTCCTCGTGGCGGTCGCCATCGCCACGGCGGGTCTGCTGGTCACGCTGGTGGAGGGCATCGTCTCCCGTCGTCGGGCGTACGCCGCGCTGGTGGCCACCGGGGTGCCCCGGGCCACCATCGGCACCTCGATCCTCATCCAGGTGCTGGCACCGGTGGTGCCGGCCGTGTTGCTCGCGGTCGGCGTCGGGTACGCGATCGGGCGACTGTTCACCGGCGACGTGGTCAGCGGCGGCTACACCCAGGAGGTGTGCCGGGCCGCTGTGGAGCTGTGCCAGGATCCGGCCACCCGCCCGTACCACGTCGAGTTCGTCGCGCTCGAACGCGTGATGCGCACGCCGGACGTACCGCTCGAACAGCTCGCCCTGGTCGGTGGCGGCGCGCTGCTCGCGGTGCTGGTCACGGTCGGGCTGGGGATGCTGTTCCTGCGGGCCAACACGGCGATGGAGGAACTGCGCGCCACCTGAGACGCGGGCGGCCAGGTGGTGCCGGCGTCCTAGGCACTTCCGCCTTGCCTGGCGGGGTGACATCTGCCATTCTCACTCTCCCACCGGTGATGATCACCCGGTCGGTCCATGGGGGACAGAATGCTTACCCGCTCGCGCTCAATTCGACGGATCGTGGCGCTGCTGACCGTGACGGCACTCAGCGCCGTCGGTGCCGCCGTACCGATGTCCGCGCCGGCCCTCGCGGCCGACGCCAACCTGCAATCCGAGCAGAGCACACGTCCACCGGCGGTGAGTTCGTCCGCGTATCCGGTCTACTACAACCCACCCAACCTCGACTACAACGTCGGGGTGGCAGGCCGGTTCACGTTCCTCTCGTGGCGCACCGACACGGTGGGGTTCGCCTGGCGGCTCGGTGAGGACGGTCCCTCCGGCACCGTCCCGGTCGCCGCACGCCAGGGAAGCGCGTCGATCACCCCGGACCGCGCGGGCAGGCAGACGCTGTACGTCCGGGACGTGATCGCCGACGGTACGCCACTGGCCGAGACGGCCTACACGTTCGATGTGGACAACGGTCCACGGCTCGCCGATCCGGGCGAGGACGGGACGAAACTGGTGGTCGGCGAATCACGCACGGTACGCCTGCGGCCGGGGGCGCCGGATGTGGTGTCCTACACGTACGAGTTGCGCGACACGCGGATGCAGACGCTCGGCGCGGGTAGTGTGGCCGCGCGCCCGGACGGGACCGCGGATCTCACCTGGACGGCCGCGCACCACGAGATCAGATCCCTGCTGGTCCAGAGTGTGAGCGCCGACGGGACGATCTCCGCGTCCCGCCGCATCGGGTACAGCGTCGACGGTGCGACGCCGACCGTGTCGCGTACCCCCGGCGTGGGCTGGGTGGAACCCGCCACCTTCACCGTTCGTACCCGGATGGCGAACCCGGTCGAGTACGTGGTCACCGTCAACTCCGACGCGGCGAGCCGCCAGACCCTGACGCCCGGGGCCGACGGCAGCGCCACCTTCCAGCTCCTGCCCACCGTCAAGGGCACCCACTTCATCACCGTCTATGCCCGGGACGCCGCCGGTGTGCAGACGAGTACCGCCACTCACCTCTGGTCGGTCTCCAACCGCCCCCCGGTCACCTCGACCGGGTTCCCGGCCGACGGCGTCGGCCGGGTGTGGCCCGGCTCCTTCACCTTCACCGCCGGTATGCCGGGTACGACCGCGTTCCGTTACCGGATCAACGAAGGTCTGGTGACCACCCTCCCGGCCGGTCCGGACGGAACGGCCACCCTCTCCTGGACGCCACCCGGGGTCGGCGACTACGAACTGCTCGCCTGGAGTGCGACGGCGGCAGGCGCCACCTCGTCGGTCACCGAACACCGGTTCCGGATCGCGCACCGCCCGGTCTCCCTCAGCTACGTGGATCCTCCCTCGGTGGTCACCGGCGGAGTGCACACGCTGGAGCTGACGGGCTTCGACCTGCAGAAGGACGACGTCGTCGAGGTCACGCCGGCCGGTGGGAAGCCGGTGCGGGCGCAGGTCCACCAGGTGAACGGGCAGCGTGTACGGATGTTGGCCTCCGTAGACCTGGCCGGTGCGGCCACCGGCCCCGCGACGGTGACGCTGACCCCGCACGACGAGCTCGGGTACTCGGTGACGATGCCGGTCACGCTGCAGATCACCGCTCCGCCCCCGCCGAAGGCGACGAAGCCGCCGACGATCACCGGAACGGTCGCCGTGGGCAGCGTCGTGAAGGCCGGCACCGGGACCTGGACGCCCAGCCCGACGTCGTACCGGTACCAGTGGGCGGCGAACGGCGTCGCGATCAAGGGTGCCACCGGTGCATCGTTCACCATCCCCGCCGCCCTGCGCGGAAAGAAGCTCACGGTCACCGTGACGGCGGTCCGGGCCGGTCACCCCAACGGCACGGCCACCTCGAAGTCCACCGTCGCGATCGCCAAGGGCAAGGCGCCCAAGGCGACGAAGAAGCCCCGGGTCACCGGTACGGCCAAGGTCGGCCGGAAGGTGACCGCCTCCGTCGGCACCTGGTCACCGAAGGCGGATTCCTACCGCTACGAGTGGCGGCTGAACGGAAAGGTGATCAAGGGTAAGACGGGCAAGACGTTGAAGCTGACGTCCTCGATGCGCAACAAGAAACTCACCGTCACCGTGATCGCCCGCAAGACGGGGTACGCGGACGGCAAGTCCACCAGCGCGGCGGTCACCGTACGCCGCTGACGCCCGAGCACTCGCGACGATCCCGTCCCAGGGCGCCGGCAGCACAAGGGCTGCCGGCGCCGTGGCGGATCGGGTGTCGCCCCGGCGGGCGGTCAGGCGCGGCCGAGTCGGTCCAGGGTCCAGGCGTTGACGAACGCCTCCTCGCGCCAGGCGTCGTAGCGTCCGCTGGGCCCGCCGTGCCCCGCCTCCATCTCGGTCTTGAGCAGGTATTCACCCTGCGGCGCGACGGCCCGCAGCCGGGCGATCCACTTGGCCGGCTCGTGGTAGAGCACCCGGGTGTCGTTGAGGCTGGTCATCGCCAGGATCGCGGGATACTCGCGGTCGGCCACGTTCTCGTACGGGGTGTACGACTTCATGTACGCGTACACCTCCGGGTCGGCGAGCGGGTTGCCCCACTCCTCCCACTCGGTGACGGTCAGCGGCAGCGACGGGTCGAGGATCGTGCTGAGCGCGTCCACGAACGGCACCTGCGCGACGATCGCGGTGAACGCGTCCGGCGCGAGGTTGGCCACCGCGCCCATCAGCAGCCCGCCGGCCGAGCCGCCCCGGGCGAGCAGTCGGTCCGACGACGTCCAGCCCGCCTTGGCCAGGTGCCGGGCACAGGCCACGAAATCGGTGAAGGTGTTCTTCTTGGCCAGCAGCTTGCCCTGCTCGTACCAGCTCCGGCCGAGCTCGCCGCCGCCCCGGATGTGGGCCACCGCGAAGATCACGCCACGGTCCAGCAGGGACAGTCGGCCGACCGAGAACCAGGGGTCCATGCTGGCCTCGTACGAGCCGTACCCGTAGATGACGCAGGGCGCGGAGCCGTCGCGCGGGGTGTCCCGGCGGCAGACCAGCGAGATCGGCACCTTGGTGCCGTCGTCGGCCAGCGCCCAGTCCCGGTGCTGCTCGTAGTCCTCCGGGCGGTACTCCCGCCCGTCCGGACCGGGCAGCACCGGTCGCCGCCGCAGCAGCGTCATCTCGCGGGTCACCAGGTCGTAGTCGTACACCGAGTCCGGGGTGACCAGCGAGGTGTAGCGCAGCCGAACCTGCCCGGTGCGGTACTCCGGGTTCGAGTCCAGCCCGACGGTGTGCAGCGGCTCCGGGAACTCGATGTCGTGCCCGTCGCCGCCGCCGACCGGCAGCACCCGCAACCCGGTCAGCCCGTTGGCGCGCAGCGTCACGACCAGGTGGTCGGCGAAGGCGTCGACGGACTCCAGCCGGGTGCCGGGGGAGTGCGCGATCAGCGGCACCCAGTCGCCCGGGGCGTCGGCCGAGGTGTACGCCAGCGCGAAGTCCTCCGCGCCGTCGTTGTGCAGGATCAGGAACCGGTGCCCGTGGTGCTCCACCGAGTACTCGACGCCCTGCCGGCGGGGGGCGATCACGGCCGGCTCGCCGGTGGGGTTGCCGGCCGGGATGACGCGTACCTCGCTGGTGATCTTGCTGGCGATGTCGATCAGGATGAACCGCTCCGAGCGGGTCAGCTCGACCCCGACCCAGAACCGCTCGTCGTCCTCGGAGTGCACCACCACGTCGTCGGCGGCGGCCGTGCCGAGCACGTGCCGCCAGACCCGGTGCGGACGCCAGGCGTCGTCCACGGTCACGTAGAACAGCACCGAGGCGTCTGCCGCCCAGGCGGTGCCGTAGAACGTGTCCGGGATCTGGTCGGGCAGCAGCTCGCCGGTGGTGAGGTCCTTGATCCGGAGGGTGAAGCGTTCCTTGCCGGAGAAGTCGGTCGAGAAGGCCAGGAAACGGCCGTCCGGGCTGACGTCGAAGGCACCCAGCGAGAAGAAGTCGTGCCCCTCGGCGAGCAGGTTGCCGTCGAGCAGCACCTCCTCGCCGTCCAACGGGGCACCGTCGGGGCTGATCGGCGGCCTGGTCTCGCCGTCGCGGACCGCACGGCGGCAGTGCACGCCGTACTGCTTGCCCTCGACCGTCCGGGAGTAGTACCAGTGCCCGCCCTTGCGGGTCGGCACCGACAGGTCGGTCTCCTGGGTACGCCGGCGGATCTCCTCGAACAGCTCCGTGCGCAGCTCAGCGAGGTGCGCCGTACGCGTCTCGGTCCAGGCGTTCTCGGCCTTGAGGTACTCGATCGTCTCAGGGTCGTCCTTGGTGGCAAGCCAGGCGTACTCGTCGACGACGGTGTCGCCGTGGTGGACGCGGTCGCTCGGCACCTGCCTGGCTACGGGTACGGGGGTCTCGGTGGTCACGGCGCCACGTTACCGGCAGGTCGGGCGTCTCGGGCGGCGCAAATCCCCACTCGGTCGTTCGAACACATGTACGATCGCAGCCATGCTGCCAGCGCGTTCCACCGGCGGGTCCGGTGCCCTCGACATCGCCCGTCGCCTCACCGACATCTGCGGCTCCCGCTTCGCCCGGTTCGCCGGCCCGGCCGACGAGGTGGCCGGACGACCGGCCCGCTGGGTCGCGGTGCCCGGTGGCGCCCACGCGGCGGCCGAGGTGCTGCGGCTCGCCGCGCGGCACGATCTGACGGTGGTGGCGCGTGGCGCCGGCACCAAGATCGACTGGGGTGCCGTGCCGGCACGGGTCGACATCATGCTCGACACCGGTCGGCTCGCCGGCATCGGTCACCAGTCCGCCGATCGGGGCACCGCCGAGGTCGGCGCCGGCACGCCGCTGCGCGCGGTGCAGGCCAGTCTGGAACGCACCGGCCAGCGGCTCGCGATGGACGCGCCCTCACCCGGCGCCACGGTCGGCGGCGTGCTCGCCGCAGACGAGGCCGGTCCGCTGCGACACCGGCACGGCACCGCCTGCGACCAGCTCGTCGGCCTGCGTTACCTGGCCGCCGACGGCGAGCTGGCCGAGGCCGGTGGCGGGGCGACCGGGCTGGCCCAGGCCCGGCTGCTGTGCGGGTCGGAGGGCGCGCTCGGCGTGCTGGTCAGCGCCACCCTGCGGGTGCAATCCCTGCCGGCCAGCCGGGTCTGGGTGACCCGCCCGGTGTGGACGCCGCTGGAGGCGCACGACCTGGTCCGGGCGGTGCTCGCCGCCCGGCTCGACCCGGCTGCCATCGAGGTGGACCTGCCGGCCGGTGCGGGACCCCGGCCGAGGGACCCCCGGGCCGAGTCGATGGCGCGCCACCCGTCCATGACGGGACGCCCGTCGACCGGCCCGGCGGGGGCCGGCTCGCTGGTGGTGCTGCTCGAAGGCGGGCCGTCCGACGTGGCGGAGCGCGCCGACCGGCTCCGGTCGATGCTCGGTTCCCGGGCCACCGTCGCCCGGTCGGCACCGTCCTGGTGGCGAAGCTACCCGTTCGCCCCCGGCGACACCGCGCTGCGGCTGGAGGTGCCGATCAGCGACCTGCACGCCGCCGTCTATGCGTTGCGGGACGCGGCCGGCTCGCCGGTGCCGGTCCGTGGCTCCGCCGGCCTCGGCGTGGTGCACGCCGCGCTGCCCGGCACGATGGCCCCCGACCGGGTGGCGTCGATCCTGGTCGCGGTGCGCAGCGTGCTGCTCGCCCGACGGGGTCGCTGCCTGGTGCTCTCCGCGCCGCCCGCCGTCCGGCGGGCCGTCGACCTGTGGGGCGAGCTGACCGGCGTGGCCCGGTTGCGCGCCGTCAAGCAGCACCTCGACCCGGGTCACCGGCTGGCCCCCGGCCGCCTCCCCGGCGGCCTCTGAGCCCCGGCGGCTCTTGAGCCCGGCGGCCTCTGAGGTCCGGCGGCTCTTGAGCCCGGCGCCTCTGAGGTCCGGCGGCCTCGTCGTCGCGGCTCAGGTGGTGCCGAAGGTCCTGCTTCGAGCCGCTCCGGCGGTCAGACCGCGTCGTTGCGCAGGACCAGGATGGCGATGTCGTCCCGGGGCGCCTCGACCGAGAAGTTGATCGCGGTGGCGCGCAGCCGGGCCGCCACCACGTCCGCCGAGTAACCGGCGAGCGGCGCGGCGGCGTCCCGGAGCCGACCGGTGCCGAACAACTCCCGGCCCCGGCGTCGCTCGGTCACCCCGTCGGTATAGAAGACCAGGCAGTCGCCGGGATCGAGGGTGATGTCCAGGGTCGGCGAGGTGATCGTGTCGAGCAGGCCGAGCGCGGTGCCGCCGGTGCCGACGAACCTGGCCGGGCCACCCGCCGCGCGTACCAGCACCGGCCGGTCGTGGCCGGCGAGGTGCAGCCCCACGTCGAGCTGCCCGTTCTCGCCCGGTCCGACCGCCGCCAGCGCCAGCGTGCAATACCGCCCGGCGCCCCGCTCGACAAGCGTCTCGTTGAGCCGGGACAGCACCTCGGGCAGGGGCTTGCCGTCCCCGGCCAGCACCCGGATCACGTCCCGGACCAGCCCGGTGACCGCCGCGGCCTGCACTCCCTTGCCGGAGACGTCGCCGATCACCACCAGCCAACGGCCGTCCGGCATCGGCACCACGTCGTAGAAGTCGCCGCCGACCTCGGCGTCGTCGCCGGTCGGCACGTACTCGGCGGCGAAGCCGATGCCCTCCACCACCGGCAGGACCGGCGGCAGCAGCGACTGCTGCAACGTCTGCGCCACCCGGCGACGCTCGGCGTGGATGCGGGCGTTCTCGATCGCCAGGGCGGCACGCCGGGCCACGTCCTCCAGCACCGCGATCTCGTCTGGATCGTGCCGGTGCCGCTGGTGTCGACCGACGGCCAGCGTGCCGAGGCGCTGACCCCGGGCGATCAGCGGCACGGCGAAGCCCTCCATCGGCGCGCCGAGTGGGGTCTGGGTGCCGTTGCGGCTCGCCTCGCGTAGCCGGGCCTGGACCGAGTCCGGTCCCGCCTCGCGCAGCGTGGCGTGCAACTGCGGCAGCATCGACTCGTCGGCGTGACTGGCTGCGGCCAGCTTGAGTCGACCCCACTCGTCGGTGGTGTGCACGGCACACCACTGGCCGAGCCGGGGCACCACGAGCTGCGGGACGAGCGCCATGGTCAGCTCCACGTCCAGGGACTGGGCGAGCAGCTCACTGGCCTCGGCGAGGAAGGTCAGCCAGGCCTGCCGCCGGACGTCGGCGCGGCGCAGCCGGTCGTTCTCCAGGTGCAGCGACAGTCGCTCGGCGGTCAGCAGGGCCAACGGCCGGGCGTACGCGGTGGGCGCCGCGTCGAGTTCCAGCTCCCCGGCGTACGGGCGGTGCACCGCCAGCGGCACCCGGAGCAGGTCGTTGCCGGGGCGGGGCTGCCGACCGTACCGGGCGATCACCTGTGGGCCGTGCCCGTCACCCCGGTCCAGGCGCACCATCCCGCCGGCCGCGCCGACCATCTCCGCCACCCGGGTCAGCAGGCTGGTGGCGAAGTCCGGCAGCGGATCGTCCGCGTACGGGTCGGGGGTGGGCTGCATCAGGGCGCTCATCGCCCCGGCGCTCGGCACGGAGGAGTGGGCGCCGTCCGAACGGCCGGTCGGCGGGGCGAAGTCGTCCGGGCGGGGGGCGAGCTGCGGCCCGTCGCGCTCCAACCGGAACCACACGCCCTTGCCGCTGGGCAGGTAGGTGGTGCCCCAACGGCTGGCGAAGTGGTCGACCAGCAGCAGGCCCCGCCCGCGCTCGGCGACCTCTGTGATGTCGGTCGCCACGTTCCGGACGCCGACGGTCAGCTCGTCGACCGGCCCGGAGGCGAAATCCGACACGGTCACGGTCAACCCGGACGAGTCCGCGCTGACCTCGATGTCGAGTTCGGTGCGGGCGTGCTCGACCGCGTTGGTGGACAGCTCCGTGGTGAGCAGGAGCGCCTCGTTGAGAAGTCCGTCCAGGTTCGCCTCGGCCAGTACGGACCGGACGACGGCCCGCGCGGCGGCCGGCGTACGCCGGTCGGCGGGCAGCCGGACCCGCCGGACGTGCTCCTCCGGGCCCCCGTCCGTCGTTGGCCCCACCGCCGCTGACACCCTCGTATCCTGCCCCGGCACCCGCCTCGTGCCAAGCCGATCACCGGTCGGGTCCGGAATACGGACGGCGGTGCGCCGTGGCGGTTTCGAGGTCACGGGGACAATGATGGGGTGGCCGGCGCGAGCCGGTGTACCCCGATGCGAGTGCGAGGAATGATGACCACGGCGAAACAGTCGGCGATCGCGGACACCTCCGCCGCCGACCACGAGGCGGTCCTCACCGAGCTGGCCGAGGCGCTGCGACGGGTCCGCGGTGGCGATCTCAAGGTCAGGCTGCCCCGACGTTCGGGAGCGGCCGGCGAGGTGGCCGACGCCTTCAACGACGTGGTGTCGCTCCAGGAGCGGCAGCATCTGGACCTGCGCCGGATCAGCCGGGTCGTGGGTCGCGACGGTCGGCTGACCGAACGCCTGGACGAGGAGGGGCTGGACGGCTCCTGGGCGGAGGGGCAGCGCGCGGTCAACTCGTTGATCGACGACCTGGGTCGACCCACCACCGAGATCGCCCGGGTCATCGTGGCGGTCGCCGACGGTGACCTCTCCCAGCACATGGCGCTGGAGATCGACGGTCGCCCACTGCGCGGTGAGTACCTGCGCATCGGCCGCACGGTCAACACCATGGTCGACCAGCTCTCGTCCTTCTCCAACGAGGTGACCCGGGTCGCCCGGGAGGTGGGCACCGAGGGCAAGCTCGGCGGACAGGCCGACGTACGCGGGGTGGCCGGCACCTGGAAGGACCTCACCGACTCGGTGAACACCATGGCCTCGAACCTGACCGGCCAGGTGCGGTCGATCTCCCAGGTCGCGACGGCGGTGGCGAAGGGCGACCTGTCGCAGAAGATCACGGTCAGCGCGCGCGGCGAGGTGGCGGCGCTGGCCGACACGATGAACTCGCTGACCGACACGCTGCGCCTCTTCGCCGAGCAGGTGACCCGGGTGGCCCGCGAGGTGGGCACCGAGGGCAAGCTCGGCGGTCAGGCGGAGGTGCCCGGCGTGGCCGGCACCTGGAAGGACCTGACCGACAGCGTCAACTCGATGGCATCGAACCTGACCGCCCAGGTCCGCAACATCGCCCAGGTCTCCACGGCGGTGGCCCGGGGCGACCTGTCGCAGAAGATCACGGTGGCCGCCCAGGGCGAGATCCTGGAACTCAAGGACACCGTCAACACGATGGTCGACCAGCTCTCGTCGTTCGCCGACGAGGTGACCCGGGTGGCCCGTGAGGTGGGTACGGAGGGCAAGCTCGGCGGTCAGGCCCAGGTACGCGGTGTCTCCGGCACCTGGCGCGACCTGACCGAGAACGTCAACCAGCTCGCCGGCAACCTGACCAGCCAGGTCCGCAACATCTCGCAGGTGTCCACGGCGGTGGCCAAGGGTGACCTGTCGCAGAAGATCACGGTGGATGCTCGGGGCGAGATCCTGGAGTTGAAGTCGACGGTCAACACGATGGTGGATCAGTTGTCGTCGTTTGCCGACGAGGTCACGCGGGTGGCCCGTGAGGTGGGTACGGAGGGCAAGCTCGGCGGTCAGGCCGAGGTGAAGGGTGTATCGGGCACCTGGCGGGATCTGACGGACAACGTGAACTCGATGGCGTCGAACCTGACGGGTCAGGTGCGGAACATCGCGTCGGTGACGACGGCGGTGGCCAAGGGTGACCTGTCGCAGAAGATCACGGTGGATGCCCGGGGCGAGATCCTGGAGTTGAAGTCGACCGTGAACACGATGGTCGACCAGTTGTCGTCGTTCGCCGACGAGGTCACCCGGGTGGCCCGTGAGGTGGGCACCGAGGGCAAGCTCGGCGGTCAGGCGCAGGTGAAGGGCGTCGCCGGCACCTGGCGCGACCTCACCGACAACGTCAACTCGATGGCGTCCAACCTGACCGCCCAGGTCCGCAACATCGCCCAGGTCTCCACCGCCGTCGCCAAGGGCGACCTGTCGCAGAAGATCACGGTCGACGCGCAGGGCGAGATCCTGGAGTTGAAGTCGACCGTCAACACGATGGTCGACCAGTTGTCGTCGTTCGCTGACGAGGTCACGCGGGTGGCCCGTGAGGTGGGTACGGAGGGCAAGCTCGGCGGTCAGGCCGAGGTGAAGGGCGTTTCGGGCACCTGGCGGGATCTGACGGACAACGTGAACTCGATGGCGTCGAACCTGACGGGTCAGGTGCGGAACATCGCGTCGGTGACGACGGCGGTGGCCAAGGGCGACCTGTCGCAGAAGATCACGGTCGACGCGCAGGGCGAGATCCTGGAGTTGAAGTCGACGGTCAACACGATGGTGGATCAGCTCTCGTCGTTCGCCGACGAGGTCACGCGGGTGGCCCGCGAGGTCGGCAGCGAGGGCAAGCTCGGCGGTCAGGCGCAGGTGAAGGGGGTCTCCGGCACCTGGCGGGACCTGACCGAGAACGTCAACCAGCTCGCCTCGACGCTGACCACCCAGCTTCGCGCCATCGCCCGGGTCTCCACCTCGGTGACCCGTGGCGACCTGACCCAGCGGATCACCGTCGAGGCACAGGGCGAGGTCGCCGAGCTCAAGGACAACATCAACCAGATGATCGTCACCCTGCGGGAGACCACCCACAAGAACGCGGAGCAGGGTTGGCTCGACTCCAACCTGGCCCGCATCGGTGGTCTGTTGCAGGGCCAACGCGACCTCGGCGAGGTCTGCCGCATGATCATGCAGGAGGTGACGCCGCTGGTCGACGCGCAGCTCGGCGCGTTCTTCCTGGCGGACAACTCCGAAGGGGTGATGCGGCTGCGGCTGACCGCCTCGTACGGCTATGTGTCCCGGGGACACGACGTCACCTTCGGGCCCGGTGAGGGACTCGTCGGTCAGGCGGCGATCTCCCGGCGCACGATCCGGGTCGGCGCGGTGCCGGACGGCCGCATCACGCTCCGCTCCGGTCTGGCCGACACTCCGCCGGCCGACCTGGTCGTGCTGCCCGTCCTCTTCGAGGGCGAACTGCTCGGCGTGATCGAGTTCGCCACCGTCACCCCCTTCTCCGAACTGCACCTGGCGTTCCTGGAGCGGCTGGTCTCCACCATCGGCATCGCGGTCAACACCATCCAGGCGAACCGGCGTACCGAGGAGTTGCTGGCCCAGTCGCAGCGGCTGGCCCACGAGTTGCAGGAGCAGTCGGCGGAGTTGCAGCGCACCAACGCCGAGCTGGAGGAGAAGGCGACGCTGCTCTCCGAGCAGAAGGGCAACATCGAGACCAAGAACCGGGAGATCGAACTGGCCCGGCTCGGTCTGGAGGAGAAGGCACAGCAGCTCACCCGGGCCTCGGCGTACAAGTCGGAGTTCCTGGCGAACATGAGCCACGAGCTGCGTACGCCGCTGAACTCGCTGCTGCTGCTGGCCCGGCTGCTCGCCGAGAACTCGGAGCAGAACCTCAGCCCCAAGCAGATCGAGTTCGCCCGGACCATCCACGGGGCCGGGTCCGACCTGCTCTCGCTGATCGACGACATCCTCGACCTGTCGAAGATCGAGGCGGGCCGGATGGACGTGGAGCCGACCGAGATCCGGTTCGCGGAGATCCGCAACTACGTGGAGCAGGCGTTCGCGCCGCAGGCCGACGAGAAGGGCCTGGACTTCCAGGTACGCGTCGGCAAGGACCTGCCCGCGGCGGTGGTCACCGACGCCCAGCGGCTCCAGCAGATCCTGCGCAACCTGCTCTCGAACGCGGTCAAGTTCACCGACAACGGTGCGGTGACGCTTCGCATCGCGCGTGCCCCGGAGCACGCGGTGTTCGACGTACCGGCGCTGACCAACGCCCGGCAGGTGCTCGCGTTCACGGTGATCGACACCGGCATCGGCATCTCCGACGACAAGCTCTCGCTGATCTTCGAGGCGTTCCAGCAGGCGGACGGCACCACCAGCCGTCGCTACGGCGGCACCGGTCTGGGGCTGTCGATCAGCCGGGACCTGGCCCGCCTGATCGGCGGCACGATCACCGTCACCTCCGCACCGGGCCAGGGCTCGACGTTCACGCTGTACCTGCCCGACGTGCTGGCGCCGGACGCGGTGGTGGCGCCGTCGCCACCCTCGCCACAGCGGGCCGGCCTGCCGTCGTCGCTGCTGATGCCGCCGGTGGAGCTGCTGCCGCAGCGGCCGGAGGCACCCAAGACCCGGCAGCTCGACGGTGCGACCGTGCTGATCGTCGACGACGACGTCCGCAACGTCTTCGCCCTGACCAGCGCGCTCGAACTGCACGGCATGACCGTCCTGTACGCCGACAACGGCACCGACGGGGTGCGCCTGTTGGCGGAGCACCCGGAGGTGGACATCGTCCTGATGGACGCGATGATGCCCGACCAGGACGGGTACGAGACGACCCGGCAGATCCGTCGGAACCACCGCTTCGTGGACCTGCCGATCGTCTTCCTGACCGCCAAGGCGATGCCCGGTGACCGGGAGTCGGCGATCGCGGCCGGGGCCAGCGACTACATCACCAAGCCGGTCGACCTGGACGAGCTGATCGAACTGATGACCAGCTCGATCAGTGGCAGCCGCACCGAGGAGGGCTCGTGACGCAGGTGGCGAAGGCGCTGCTGGTCGATGACCGCCGGGAGAACCTGATGGCCCTGGAGGCGATCCTCCAGGGCCTGCCGGTGCAGACGGTCGCGGTGGAGAGCGGCGAGGCGGCGCTGAAGCAGCTTCTGGTGGACGACTTCGCGGTGATCCTGCTGGACGCCCAGATGCCGGACATGGACGGCTTCGAGACGGCCAGTCACATCAAGCGGCGGGAACGGACCCGGCACGTACCCATCATCTTCCTGACCGCCGCGGACCGGGACGCCCAACTGGCGTTGCGCGGCTACGCGGTCGGCGCGGTGGACTACCTGACCAAGCCCTTCGACCCGTGGGTGCTGCGGGCCAAGGTCTCGGTCTTCGTGGAGCTGTGGACGAAGACCCGGCAGTTGGCCGCGCAGTCCGAGATGGTGCGGGAGCGCGACGCCCAGTGGCGGCTGCTGACCGACGCGGTGGACGAGGCGAGCACCCTGCTGCGGAGCGCGGACAAGGACCCGGACGCCGTCTCGCGGGCGGTGGCCCTGCTGGAGCAGGCCCGCTGGGGCACCACCCCCTGACACCGCCCGATCGTGACGTCGCCGTGGACGGCCGCCCGGTGGTCCCCGGCGACGTCACGATCGACCCGGCGGCCCGTGGTCGGGACCGGGTTGAGCGTTGTCTTAGCTGGTGGGGGCGTCGTTCCGGATCATCAGGGCGCTACGCAGGCCCGTGATGTCCAGTACGCGTATCAGGAACTCGCCCACGTTGGTCAGCAGGAGCAGGCTCTGCGCGTGGCTGGCCTTGCGGCTGAGGACCACGAGCGTCCCCAACCCCTGCGAGTCGCAGAAGGTGACCCCGCCGAGATCGAGCACGATCCGAGGCGGGGGTTCGGTGAGCACTTCGTTGACGACGGTCGACAGCTGGGCGGCCGTGAGCATGTCGATCTCACCGGCTAGGCGAAGCACCGCTTCGTCGCCAGTCCGGTGTACGGTGATGGACAGTTCGGCACGATCCACCGGGTCAGCCTATCGCGATCTCGGGCACCCGGCCTGTCGAGGCGAACCGCCTCCGCCCAGCGTGCCGCAGGTGAGCCGGATAACCCTGATCCGGGGTGCCTGCCGATCCGCAGCCGGGCGCTGACACAATGGCGGCATCGTGACCGAGGTGTTTCCCGCCGGAACCGACCGCTATCCGGTCGACGCGCCGGCCTCAGAGGCCCTGTTCGACCGCGCCCGCGCCATCGTGCCGGGCGGGGTGAACTCCCCCGTGCGCGCCTTCCGAGCGGTCGGCGGCACACCACGCTTCATGGTCCGTGGCGAGGGACCGTGGCTCCACGACGCGGACGGGCGACGCTACGTCGACCTGGTCTGCTCCTGGGGCCCGCTGATCCTCGGCCACGCCCATCCCGAGGTGGTCGCGGCCGTGCAGGCCGCCGCCGCGCAGGGCACCAGCTTCGGCACCCCCACCCCGGGCGAGGTCGACCTGGCCGCCGAGATCGTCGCGCGGACGCCGGTCGAGCAGGTACGCCTGGTCAACTCGGGCACCGAGGCGACCATGTCGGCGATCCGGCTGGCCCGGGGGTACACCGGACGCTCCAAGATCATCAAGTTCGCCGGTTGCTACCACGGGCACGTGGACGCGCTGCTGGCTGCGGCCGGCTCCGGCGTGGCCACCCTCGGGCTGCCCGACTCGCCCGGTGTGACCGGCGCGGCGGCGAGCGAGACGATCGTGCTGCCGTACAACGACCTCGCTGCGGTGCAGGAGGCGTTCGCCGCCGAGGGCGAGCACATCGCCGCCGTGATCACCGAGGCGGCGCCGGGCAACATGGGTGTGGTGGCACCCCGGGACGACTTCAACGGCCAGCTGGCGCGGATCGCACACGCCAACGGCGCGCTGCTCATCGTCGACGAGGTGATGACCGGGTTCCGGGTCTCCCGCTCCGGCTGGTACGGCCTCGATCCGGTCGACGCGGACCTGTGGACGTACGGCAAGGTCATGGGTGGTGGGCTGCCTGCGGCGGCGTTCGGCGGGCGCGCGGAGATCATGTCGCGACTGGCTCCGGCCGGGCCGGTCTACCAGGCCGGCACCCTCTCCGGTAACCCGCTGGCCTGCGCCGCCGGTCTGACCACGCTGCGGCTGGCCGACGAGGCGCTGTACCGCCGGCTGGACGACACCGCCGCCGTGGTGGGCAAGCTCGCCGCCGACGCACTGGCCGCCGCCGGGGTGCCGCACCGGCTGTCGTACGCGGGCAACATGTTCTCGATCTTCTTCACGGACGCCGACGTGGTCGACTACGACAGCGCCCGCACCCAGCAGGTGCCCGCGTTCAAGGCGTTCTTCCACGCGATGCTCGCGGCCGGGGTCTACCTGCCGCCGAGCGCGTTCGAGTCCTGGTTCGTGTCGGCGGCGATCGACGACGCCGCCCTGGAACAGATCGCCGCCGCCCTGCCGGTGGCGGCCAACGCGGCGGCAGCGACGACAGGGGTGTAGCACAGTGAGCAAGACGGTGGTCCACGTGCTTCGGCACGGCGAGGTGTACAACCCGGACGGCATCCTCTACGGCCGGCTGCCCGGGTTCCGCCTCAGTGAGCTGGGTGTCCAGATGGCCAAGGCCGCCGCGCAGGGGCTCGCCGAACGCGAGGTCGTGCACGTGGTGGCCAGCCCCCTGGAACGGGCCCAGCAGACCGCCGAACCGATCGCCGCCCAGTTCGGGCTCCCCGTCGGAGTCGACGAACGGCTCATCGAGAGCGCCAACTGGTTCGAGGGCAAGAAGGTCTCACCCGGTGACGGCTCCTTCCGTGACCCGCGCAACTGGTGGGTGCTGCGCGACCCGGTGACCCCCTCATGGGGGGAGGCGTACCGGGTGATCGCCGAGCGGATGTTCGCCGCGCTGCACGCCGCCCGGGTCGCCGCTGAGGGGCGGGAGGCCGTCCTGGTCTCGCACCAGCTCCCGATCTGGACGCTGCGTCGGCACGTCGAGCGCAAGCGGCTCTGGCACGACCCGCGACGTCGGCAGTGCGGGCTGGCCTCGCTGACCACGTTCCACTTCGACGGCGCCAAGATCGTCGGAATCGGCTACTCCGAGCCGGCCGCGCACCTGGTGGCGATCTCGCCGACCGCGCGGACGGCCAAGGGGGCCTGAGATGGGTGCCCGTAGGTGGGCCGTGGGCCTGCTCGCCGCCGTGACCGCCACGACGGTGCTGAGCGGCTGCACCGGCGGTGGCCGGGAGGCGGCCTGCGACAACACGGGCGGCATCGTGGAATGCGCCCCGGACCAACGTTCCGACGCGCCCCGTCTCGCCGGTGAGCTGCTCGACGGCGGTTCCTACGACGTGACGCAGCAACGGGGCCAGGTCGTCGTGGTCAACTTCTGGGGCTCCTGGTGCGCGCCGTGCCGGGCCGAGGCCGACGACCTGGAGAACACCTACCAGGCGACCAAGGACTCCGGGGTGACCTTCCTCGGCATCAACGTGCAGGACAGCCGGGACAAGGCGATCGCCTTCGAGGAGGGCTTCGGGATCAGTTACCCGAGCATCTTCGACCCGGGCAGCCGCCTCGCCCTCGATTTGGACATCCCGCCGAACACCATCCCCGCGACCGTGGTCCTGGACCGGGAGGGCCGGATCACGACCGTGATCCGGGCGGCGGTACGCCAGGAGGGCCTGCAACCCATCGTCGAGCGGATCGCCGCCGAGTCCGCTGCGGCGTCCGGCCCGCGCTGATGGGCGAGACGTTCGGTCAGCTCGCCGTCTCGGGGCCGCTGCTGCTGGCGATCGGCGCGGCGGCACTGGCCGGGCTGGTCAGCTTCCTCTCCCCGTGCGTCCTGCCCCTGATGCCGGGCTACCTGTCGTACGTGACCGGCCTGGCCGGCGCCGACCTGGAGGGCCGGGACGTAAGGAAGGGCCCCGTACTAACGCCTGGTGTAGAGGAGGGGTCCCCTCCTAACACCTCGGGCGGGGGTACGGCGCTGCGGGAGCGCACCCGGGTCAGCCCGGCGGTCAAGGGGCGCGTACTCGCCGGGACGCTGCTCTTCATCGCCGGCTTCACCGTGGTGTTCACCGCCACCGCGATCCTGTTCAGCAGCATCGGCCGGGTCTTCTTCGACTACGAGCGGGCGCTGGAGATCGTCGTCGGCGCGCTGATCGTGGTGCTCGGGCTGGGCTACCTCGGCGCGCTGCCCGGCTTCCAACGCGAGTTCCGGATCAACCGCCTGCCGAACGCCGGCCTGCTCGGCGCACCCGTCCTCGGCGCGGTGTTCGCCCTGAGCTGGGTCCCGTGCACCGGCCCGACGCTGGCTGCGGTGCTCGGCATGGCCACCACCAGCGGGCAGACCGACCGCGCGGTGGTGCTCGCGGTGGCGTACTGCCTCGGGCTGGGCATACCGTTCATCGTCTTCGGGCTCGGCTTCAACCGCCTGCTCGGGGTCTTCCGTACGATCCGTCGGCACAGCCGCTGGGTCACCCGGGTCGGCGGCGTCCTGCTGATCCTGATCGGGCTGGCCCTGCTCACCGGCGGGTGGACCAACGTCGTGATCTGGTTGCAGACCACCGTCGGGGTGGGCGATTTCGAGGTGAGCATCTGATGACCGCGGTGGACGACCGGCCGGCCGCCCCGGCCGAGTCACCCCGGCGCCGCCCCAACGCGCTGCTCGCCCTGCTGCGCAACTCGTGGCGGCAGCTCACCAGCATGCGTACCGCGCTGGTGCTGCTCTTCCTGCTCGCGGTCGCCGCCATTCCGGGTTCGGTGCTGCCGCAGCGCGGCGTCAACCCGGAGGACGTCCGGGACTTCTACACCGCGAACCCGCAGCTCGCCCCGGTGCTGGACCGGATCGGCGCGTTCGAGGCGTTCAGCTCGGTCTGGTTCTCGGCGATCTATCTGCTGCTGTTCACCTCGCTGATCGGGTGCATCACGCCCCGGCTGCGCGACCACGTCCGGGCGATGCGGGCCAGGCCGCCGGCCGTACCGAAGCGTCTGGAGCGGTTGCCCCAGCACGCGGTGGTGCCGGCACCCGCCGGTGGCGCGGCGGCGGTCGCCGAGACGCTGCGACGCCGTCGGTGGCGGGTGGCGGTACGCGGCGACGAGATCTCCGCCGAGAAGGGCTACCTCAAGGAGACCGGCAACCTGATCTTCCACTCCTCGATGGTGCTGCTGCTGGTCGGTGTCGCGCTCGGCTCCTGGTACGGCTGGCACGGCAACCGGCTGCTCGTCTCCGGCTCGGACGGCGTCTTCTGCAACACCCGCCAGCAGTACGCCGAGGCGAAACTCGGCCCACGCGTCGGCGACGACCTGCCCCGGTTCTGCATGCAGCTCGACGAGTTCGAGGCTGAGTTCCTGCCCAGCGGTCAGCCCTCGCACTTCAACGCCAAGGTCACGGTCGACGAGGACGGCGGCGCACCCCGGGCGGCCGAGTTCTCGGTCAACTCGCCGCTGCGCCTCGACGGCGCGAACGTCTATCTGCTGGGCCACGGCTACGCTCCGGTGATCCGCTACACCGACCGGTTCGGCGGCACGCAAACCAGCGTGGTGCCCTTCCTCACCACCGGCGACATGGGTCTGACCGGTGAGGGCCTGGCGGCCTTCCCGGACGCCAACGTCGACCCGGACACCGGAGAGCGGAACGCGAATCTCCAGATGGCCTTCTCCGGCCTGTACCTGCCGACCGCGCCGCAGGAGCCCCCGTTCACCCGCTCCGAGTACCCGACGGAGCAGAACCCGCTGCTCGGCCTGATCGCCTACCGGGGCAACCTGGGCCTCGACGGCGGCATCCCCGGCTCGGTCTACCAGCTCGACCAGCGGCAGATCCGCAACGGCCGGCTCACCGAGGTCGGCTCGAAGGAACTGCGCAAGGGCGAGAGCTGGACACTCGACGACGGCACCACGGTCGAGTTCGTGGGCACCGAGCGTTACATCGTGCTGTCCGTACGGCATGACCCGGGCACGATGTTGCTGCTGGTCAGCTCCGTCGGGCTGGTCCTCGGGCTGATGGGTTCGCTGTTCGTCCGGCGACGCCGGATCTTCGTCCGGGTGCTTCCGGCCGGTGCCGGGACCGCCGGGTCCGGGCCCGCCGGTGCTGTGCCCACCGGCGTCGGGCCCGCCGGGTCCGGGCCCCCCGACAGTGGATCTCCGACGGGCGGTAGTAGCTTGGTCGAGGTGGCTGGCCTGCCCCGGACCGAACATCCGGGGTTCGCCGCCGAGTTCAGCCAACTGGTCGCCGCGATCGGCGACGACCGGCGGACCGGCGAGGCCATCGACCCGGACGAGCGGGCCGGGGCGCGAGAAGGAGCCGAGTGATGTCCGCACTCTCCGACCAGGTGGTGTCGATCGCCACCCTGGTGTACCTGCTGGCGATGATCAGCCACGCGGTCGAGTACGCCCTCGGCAACTCGCGCGCCAAGGTGGCAGCGGTCCCTGCCCGCGAGCTGGTCGGCGCGACGGTCGGCGGCGGCTCCGGCGCGACGGGCGCAGCGGGCAGCGGCAGCGCGGCGGGGGCGGCCGAGGACGGCGGTTCGACGGGTACGGCCGGCGGTGTGGCCGGGGCCGGTGGCGGAGCAGCCGGCGGCGGTGTGGCACGTACCCCTGCCGAACGCACCGCGCGGCGGGCCGCACTCGCCGGGTGGATCGCGGTGGCCCTCACCGCCGTGGGCGCGGCCCTGCACCTGGTCGGGCTGGTCACCCGGGGCATCGCCGCCGAGCGGATGCCCTGGGGCAACATGTACGAGTTCGTTCTCACGGTCTCGTTCATCGGCGTCTCCGCCTGGCTGGTGGTGCTCTGGAAGGTGCCGTCGCTGCGCCGCCTCGGGCTGTTCCTGACCCTGGTCATGGTGCTGCTGGTGGCAACCGCCGAGCTGGTGCTCTACACCCCGATCGTGCCGCTGGTGCCGGCGCTCAACTCGTACTGGTTCATCGTGCACGTGTCGACCGTCGTCTTCGCCTCGGGACTGTTCCTGCTGGGCTCGGTGCCGGCCGCGACGTACCTGATGCGGGCCGGCTACGAACGCGGCAAGCGCAGCTTCCCGTACACGCTGGCGAAGAAGTTGCCGGCGGCGGCCAGCCTGGAGCGGCTCACCTTCGTGCTGCACGCCTTCGCGTTCCCGCTGTTCACCTTCGCGGTGATCGCCGGGGCGATCTGGGCCGAGGCGGCCTGGGGTCGGCCGTGGGGCTGGGACCCGAAGGAGACCTGGTCGTTCATCTCCTGGGTGATCTACGCCGGTTACCTGCACGCCCGCGCGACGCCGAGCGTGAAGCGCAACGTGGCCGCCTGGCTGGCCATCCTCGGCTTCCTGACGGTGCTGATGAACCTCTTCGGCGTGAACATCTTCTTCGAGGGCCTGCACTCCTACGGCGGTCTGTGAGGACAGAACCCAGGATGTAGAACGACAGTTCTTATAACTGTAGTTCTACATCTTGTGGGCCGCTCAGATCTCGAACGGCTGGTCCGGGCACGTGAGCTGCTGCGGGGGCGGCCCGGTCTCGATCTGGATCACACGCGGTTGTTGCTCGCCAGCGCTGCGGGGTTCACCGACGAGCTGCGGCAGCTAGCCGTCAGCCGACCGGACGTGGTCCTGGTCGATGCCGCCCGGCTCTACTCCGGCGAGTGAACCGGCTGCCGACCCTGGTCGGGCCGTAGTCACCAGTCCCTGCCGGGGCGGCTCAGAGTCTCGTCGACGCGCAACGTGATCTGGTAGGCGATCTCCGGCACGTCGGCCAGTTCGATGCGCTCGGCACGCATCGCCAACTGTGCGTGCAGCTCCCGGGCGACAGCGTCTCGCAGGCCAATGAGCAGCGGTGACAACCCGTCCGGGTCACCGACGACGTACGCGTCAGACATGCGCCAATCCTGCCGTCCCCGACGCCCGCCGACCCAGCACCCGTGAGATATCCCGCCGCTTGTCGCCTCAAACGTCGACGCGCTGTGGGCTCAACGGGCTGAGGTCTCGGGCGGACGGGGTGTGCGCGGGGCGGCCCAGCCGAGGAAGCGTTCGTGTAGCGACGCGGGCTTCGGCACGTTGTGTGGATCGAGTCGATACAGGTCGTCCACGGCGTCGTACAGCATCCCGGCCAGGTAGATCGACAGGGCGACGCGGCTCTCCCGGTAGTCGGCCAGCAGGGTGAGCCGGGCGGTCGCGCAGGGCCACGGCATACCGCAGGCCCGGCACAGCCAGAGCGGCCGGAGCGGTACGTGGACTTGCGGCACCGAACTCATCTGCGTCTCCCTTCACGGGTATCACGTGGGGCCGGCTGCCGCGTTCCGGCTTGCCGGCGGCGGAAGTGGGGCCGTCCGTCGCAGGGCGGAAGCGGGGCCGGTCCGTCACGGGTGGACGCGGGACCGCTCCGTCGTGGACGCGGGACCGTCCGTCGCTCTGCGGCTTGCCGGGGCGGACCCGGGGGTTCCGTCGCGGGTGGAAGCGGGGCCGTCCGTCGCCGACGTGCCGGACGGCCTCGCCTCGGTTCCGCCCGTCCTTTCGGGTCGGATCCGGACGGTTCCGATGGGGACAGTCTGGTGAGGAGGCGACTACTGTCGGAAGGCATCCGGTCGCCCTGTGCGTCGGGCGGGGTCGCCGGTGAGAGGCGTGAGGATCGCGGAACACGCTGGTGAGGAGGAGTGGGGATGGACGAGCGGTCACGCGTATTGATCGACGAGCTGCGGCACATGCGGGCGGCGCGGAAGATGACCCAGGAGGACCTGGCCCGGGCGATCAACTATTCGCCGTCGACGGTGGCCATGGTCGAGACGGAGGCGCGCAAACCGCCGCCGGACTTCTGGGAGTTGGCGGACACCGCCCTCGACACCGGCGGCGCGTTCGCCCGGATGCTGGTCCGGCTCGGGTCGCCGCAGTGGATGCGGGAGTGGGAGGCCAACGAGCGGCAGGCGACCGTGCTGCGCTCGTTCGAGAACACGGTGGTGCCGGGACTGTTGCAGACCTCGGCGTACGCCCGCGCGTTGTTCCGCAGCGTCGGCCTCTACGACGAGGAGGAGGTGGAGCAGCGGGCATCGGCCCGGCTGGAGCGGCAGGCGGTGCTGACCGGCGAGCGACCGCCGCAGCTCGTCGCAGTGCTGGACGAACACGTGCTGCGTCGCCCGGTCGGCGGCCCGCTGGTGATGCGGGAACAGTTGCGCCGGCTGGTCAAGCTGGCCACCGAACAGCCCCGGGTGCGGCTGCACGTGGTGCCCGCCTCGGTCGGCGCGTATCCAGGTGTCGCCGGGGCCTTCGTGCTGGCTACCCTTCCCGGTGGGGAGGACGTCGCCTACCTGGATGACCAACTCAAGGGTCAGGTCATCGACGACACCGAGGACGTGCTGGCGATCCGGGCGTCCTGGGAGGCGATACAGGGCGAGGCGCTGCCGCCCCGGCAGTCGATCGAGTTGTTGACGGAGGTGGCGGAGTCATGGCGGAGCTGACCGGTGCCCGGTGGCGCACCAGTACCCGGAGCAGCACCAACGGCGGCAACTGCGTCGAGGTGGCCGACAACCTGCCCGGCGTGGTCGCCGTACGCGACAGCAAGGACCGTGACGGCGACGTGCTGATCTTCGGCCCGGCCGCCTGGCGCGCGTTCGTGGCGCTGGCCCGCCGTCGCTGACCTGCCCGGCAGGCCGTCAGCGCATGCCCCAGGCCGCGAGGTGGTCAGGCTCGGAGGAAGGGCAGCAGCAGGGCGGTGAGTTCCGCCGACTGTTCCTCGAAGAGCCAGTGGCCGCTGTCCTCGACGACCTCGCCGGTCACCGAACTGGCGTACCGGTGGACCTGCTCGGCCACCTGGCGGCCGAGGCTCGCCTGCGCGCCGATGGCGAGCACCGGCATTGCCAGCATCGACTTCCGATATTCGGCGTTGTCCGCGATGTCCTGCCCGAACGCGCGGAAGCACTCGAAGCTCGCGCGTAGGTGGGCCGGGTCACGTAGGGGCCGGGCGTACTCCTCGACGTCCGTCGCGTCCAGGCTGCCCTTGCGCAGCATCAGCGAGTCGGTGAACCGGTCAACCCAGAGCGCCTCCCGGCCGGCGACGAGCTGTTCCGGTAGCCCGTTGGTGAGGCTGAAGAAGCCGAAGTTCCACACCCCCGGGCCGGCGGCGGTGAGCGCCGGGAAGGTGTAGATGCCCTCGTCGGGGATCGGTGCCTCGCTGAGTACCAGCCGCTGCACCCGGTCCGGGTGGGCCGCGGTGTACGCGTACGCGACCATGGTCCCGATGTCGTGGCCGACGAGCCGGAGGTCGCGGTTCAGGCCCAGGCTGGTGAGCAGCCCGTGCAGGTCACCGGCGAGGGTCTTCTTGTCGTACCCGCCCGGCGGGGCGTCGCTGCCGCCGAAGCCCCGTAGGTCCGGTGCAATCACCTCAAACGACCGCCCCAACTCCGGCAGTATGTGCCGCCACATGTACCAGGACTGCGGATACCCGTGCAGCAGCACCAGCGTGGGGCCGCTACCGCCTCGGATGTAGTTGACAGCGATGTCGCCGACCTTCGCCCGCTGCTCCGTGAACCCCGCCGGGACCCGTTCGTCAGCCATGATCGACTCCGCTCTCGTTGGGTGCTCGATTACCCGGCCGGCTCCTGTCCATGCCGCTGTGTGTAATGTCCGTGCCGCTCTGTGTTAGCAGGGGACCCGTGCTCTACCGGAGGCGTTAACAAGGGGCCCTTCCTTTCACATCACAGCACCCGGCGTGGGCACTTCGCAGGTGCGTAGGACAGACTTGCTGCATGGCGGCTCGTGGGTTCCCGTACACCGATCTGAAGGACTTCCTGGCGACGCTGGAGCGCGCGGGCGAGCTACGGCGCGTCGGCGTACCCATCGACCCGACGCTGGAGATCAGCGAGGTCGTCACGCGGACCGTGCGGGCGGACGGGCCGGCGTTGCTCTTCGAGCGGCCCACCCGGGGCGAGATGCCGGTGGCGATCAACCTCTTCGGCACCGAGAAGCGCACCGCGATGGCGCTCGGCGTCGAGTCGCTGGACGAGATCGGCAACCGGATCGGCGAGATGCTCAAGCCGGAGCTGCCGATGGGCTTCTCCGGCATGATGGGCGGCCTGGGCAAGGTGATGCAGCTCAAGTCGATGCCGCCCAAGAAGGTCAAGACCGCCCCGTGTCAGCAGGTGGTCTACCGGGGGGACGACGTCGACCTGAACCGGCTGCCGGGGCTCCAGGTGTGGCCGGGCGACGGCGGGATCTTCCACAACTTCGGGCTGACCCACACCAAGCACCCGGAGACCGGCAAGCGCAACCTCGGGCTGTACCGGCTCCAGCAGCACAGCCACAACACGGTGGGCATGCACTGGCAGATCCACAAGAACTCCACCGCGCACCACGCCGTCGCCGAGCGGCTCGGCCAGCGGCTGCCGGTCGCCATCGCCATCGGCTGCGACCCGGTGGTCAGCTACGCGTCCAGCGCGCCGCTCCCCGCCGACATCGACGAGTACCTGTTCGCCGGGTTCCTGCGCGGCGAGCGGGTGGAGATGGTCGACTGCCTGACCGTGCCGTTGCAGGTGCCGGCGCACGCCCAGGTGGTGCTGGAGGGTTACCTGGAGCCGGGCGAGCGCCTGCCGGAGGGGCCGTTCGGCGACCACACCGGCTTCTACACCCCGGTCGAGCCGTTCCCGGTGCTGCACGTCGAGGCGATGACCATGCAGCGTGACCCGGTCTACCACACGATCGTCACCTCGAAGCCGCCGCAGGAGGACCACGGTCTCGGCAAGGCGACCGAGCGGATCTTCGCGCCGCTGCTGCGCTTCCTCATCCCGGACATCGTCGACTACGACCTGCCGGCCGCCGGGGTCTTCCACAACTGCGCGATCGTGTCGATCCGCAAGCGGTACCCGAAGCACGCCCAGAAGGTGATGAACGCGATCTGGGGCGCGCACATGATGTCGCTGACCAAGCTGATCGTGATCGTGGACGAGGACTGCGACGTGCACGACTACCGCGAGGTCGCGTTCCGCGCCTTCGGCAACGTCGACTACGCCCGCGACCTGCTGCTCACCGAGGGGCCGGTGGACCACCTGGACCACTCCTCGTACCAGCAGTTCTGGGGTGGCAAGGCAGGCATCGACGCCACCCGCAAGCTGCCCACCGAGGGCTACACCCGGGGTTGGCCGGAGGAGATGACCATGTCGCCCGAGGTCGTCTCGCTGGTCGACAAGCGGTGGAAGGAGTACGGCATCTGATGGCGACCGCCGCCGTGGAGCCGGCCGAACATCCCGGGCGCGTGAAGTCCTTCCTCAAGCTCGTGGCGATCGAGCACTCGGTGTTCGCGTTGCCGTTCGCGTACCTGTCGGCGTTGACCGCGATGCAGGTCAACGGTGGGCGGGTGCGGTGGCTCGACCTGCTGCTGATCACCGTGGCGATGGTCGGGGCACGGACGTTCGCGATGGCCGCGAACCGCATCCTGGACCGCCGGATCGACGCGCGGAATCCGCGTACCGCCAACCGGGAGTTGGTCACCGGGGCGGTGAGTCTGCGGACGGCCTGGACCGGCGCGGGCGTCGCCCTGGTGGTCTTCCTGGCCGCCGCCGCCCTGCTCAACCCGCTCTGCCTGGTGCTCGCGCCGCTGGCCGTGGTGCCGCTGGTGGTCTACCCGTACGGCAAGCGGTTCACCAACTGGCCGCACGCCATCCTGGCGGTGGCCCAGGCGGTCGGCCCGATCGGCGCCTGGCTGGCGGTCACCGGCACCTTCGCCGGCTCCGGACCGGCCTGGCTGCTCGGCGCGGCCGTCGGCCTGTGGATCGGCGGCTTCGATCTGATCTACGCCTGCCAGGACGCCGAGGTGGACCGCGAGATCGGTGTGCACAGCGTGCCGTCGCGGTACGGCCTGCGCTTCGCGTTGCACGCCTCCACGGTCTCGCACGTGGTGACCTTCGCGCTCTTCGGATGGTTCGGCGTGCTGGTCGGCTTCGGCTGGCTCTGGTGGATCGGTCTGCTGCTCACCGCGGTCGCCTTCGGCTACCAGCACCTGGTGGTCACGCCGACCGACCTGAGCCGGGTCAACCGGGCCTTCTTCACCGCCAACGGTTTCGTCGGCATCGCCCTGTTCGCCTTCGCCGTGCTCGACCTGGTCGTCCGGCTCGGCCTGCGTCCCTGACCCTCGGCCGCGCGCCCTGCCGCCCTGTCGTGCGTGGGTGCCGGCTGGGTTCGGGTGGGGGCTTGGGGTGTTAGGAAGGGACCCTTTATCTACCGGAGGCGTTAGTAAGGGGCCCTTCCTTACCCGCGTAGCGGGCACTCTCCAGCGTCCAGTCGATGGTGCCGCGCACGGCCCGCGACACCCCGTCGAGATGGGCCGTGACGGCCTCGTCCAGCGCCGGACCGAACGACTGCACCCGCGACCGCTGGTCGACGAACTCGCGCATCGTGGTGTGCCAGCGCCGGGTCACCGACTCGATCGCGGCCTCCCGGGACAGCCGGTGTTCGGCGGCGGTCGCCAGCACCAGGTTGTGCCCACCAGCGGTGGCCTCGTCGCGCTCCAGCGAGGCCAGGTCGTTGTACCAGGAGAGCAGGTCGTTGCCGAGGTCCCGGAACCGGCTCAGCACCGGATGGTGGTAGACCGCGTCGGGTAGCGGCCGACCGGTGACGAACTCGACCAGCGGATACGACACGTACGCGGCCGAGGTGGCGCGGCGCAGCTCGACGTACTCGGCGACGCCGGGCCGGTGCCCGCCGGTCTTGTTGGCCGCCTCCTGCCAGGTCCCGTCGAGGTGGTGGGCGACCGCGTCGGCGAATCGTGCCCGCCAGGGGGCCGGCATCCGGCGGCGCGGCTCCCGCCAGGCGGTCACCAGCAAGCGGCGCATCGGCCCGGCCAGCCCGGTCTGCGGTGAGCGGGTCTGCCCGCGCAGCACCGCGAGTACGCCGTCGCGCAGCCCACGGATCTCGGCGAGAGTGAACCGGTCGGGCTTGTCACAGGCGTCGTCGACCAGGAAGAACCAGGTGAACAGCGCGGTGAGTACGCGCAGGTCGGGCTCGTCGGCGTCCGGATAGAGCCGGCCGGCGTAGCGGGCGAAGCGGGCCCCGGCCAACAGTCTGGCGGTTGTCGGGTCCACCGTCAGCCCGGTCTGCGGCAACCAGTGGATCAACCACTCCTGCACGTCGTCCGCGTACGGCGACAGCCGGGACGGGATCGGACAGGCGTCCCGCAGTGAGGGCAGGACGTCCTGACTCATCCCGATCCCTCCCCCTGAGGTGCCGTACCGCGTGCGGCACCAGGCAGCATGCCAGGTCGCGATGACCCCCGCACCCCGATCGGACATCGGTGGCGTAACGCCCCTCTACTGCCGGATCAGGGCAGGTCCCGGGGGTGCCGCAGCGGCGTCGACGGTGACCAGGCAGGCTTGAGGGATGCGTGAACCATGGGTGGTCGGCGTCTCCGGGGCCTCCGGCACGCCGTACGCGGCCGCAGTCGTCCGCGGGCTGCTCGACGCCGGGGAGTCGGTGGACCTGATCGTCTCCCGGGCCGCCCGACTGACCGTGCTGGACGAGACCGGCAGGTCGTTCCGGGACGCCCACTGGGCCGACGACCTGGGCGCCTGGCTCGGTCGCGAGCTGGACGGCGCCGACGTGCGGCACTGGCCGGCCGGTGACCTGGCGGCCGGGCCGAGCAGCGGCTCGTACCCGGTGCGTGGCATGGCGGTGGTGCCCGCCAGCACGGCAGCCTGCGCCGGCATCGCCATCGGGCTGTCCAAGGACCTGTTGCAGCGTGCCGCCGAGGTCAACCTCAAGGAGCGTCGACGGGTCGTGGTGGTGCCCCGGGAGACCCCGGTGACCCGTAGCCACCTGGAACACCTGATCGCGTTGCACGACGCCGGTGCGGTGGTGCTGCCGGCCAGCCCCGGCTTCTACGGCGCGGGAGCCGCCGCCTCGGCGGCCCAGCTCGTGGACTTCGTGGCCGGCAAGGTGCTCGACGCCCTCGGCGTACCGCACACCCTGTTCCGCAGGTGGGCGGGGAAGTTGAACGCGGACCGGACCTGACGACCGGTCCGCGTCCTGACCCGCACCACTCAGTACATGCCGGCGTTGGCCGGACCTGAGCCGGTCGAGGCGGCTGGGCCGTTGTTGCGTGGTCTGCCCATCTCGTCCGCCTCTTCCAGCATGCCCTCCCCTTCAAGCAGGGCCCGCACCTCGGATTCCCGAAACCGGCGGTGCCCTCCTGGAGTCCGGATACTGCCGATCCGGCCGGCTGCCGCCCAACGCGTCACGGTCTTCGGGTCTACCCGAAACAGCGCGGCGACTTCACCCGGTGTCAGCAGGCGATCTCCAGTGTCCACAGCCCCCTCCTCGCGTCGACGAAGCCCCCGGCTGAACACACTGCCCCCGGCCGGTGCGAGCCCAGAGCCGTCATGAGGGACGTATGGCAATTACAGCACCAGCGAACTGGCCTGTCCGCCAAACGCGAAAAACGCACTGAGTGAGAAGTTAGTAAATGCTACCGGCGGCACGCCCTTCGGACCCTGGGTATGCGAACTGTCACCCACTGCCATGCCCAACGGATACCGGCGTCCCGGTGTCACCCGCCGCCGACTAGGGTCTACAGTCCGTGGACGCCATCGACCGCAGCCTTGTGGACCTGCTCCGGAGCAACGCCCGCCTGTCGTACGCCGAACTGGCCCGCCAGGTCGGTCTATCCGCGCCGGCAGTGCACGAACGGGTCGGAAAGCTGGAGTCCGGCGGGGTCATCCGGGCGTACCGGGCCGACGTCGAGCCGGAGGCCGTCGGGCTGGGCGTCACCGCCCTGATCGGCATCGTCGAGGACTCCGGCGCCGACACCGACGACGTGCTGGAGGCGTTCCGGGCGATACCGGAGATCGAGTCCTGCTACTTCATGGCCGGAGTCGAGTCCTTCCTGCTCAAGGCCCGGGTGAGCACCATCGTCGAGTTGGAGCGGCTGATCGTCCGGCTGAACCGGACCCCCGGCGTGGCCTCCACCCGGACCGGCATCGCCCTGTCGACCAAGTGGGAGAACCGGCCCCAGCCGGTGGCGCAGACCTCGTCCTGAGCGGCTTGCTACCTTTCCGAGCGTGACTCATCTCGACCGGTGCGACGAGGCAAGCCGGCGGTGGGTGACCGAGGCGATCGCCGCCGTCGAGGCGGACGCCAACCGGTCCGCCGACACCCACCTGCTGCCCTTTCCGCTGCCCCGGTCGTGGGGGATCGACCTCTATCTCAAGGACGAGTCGGTGCACCCGACCGGCTCGCTCAAGCACCGGCTGGCCCGCTCGCTGTTCCTGTACGGCCTCTGCAACGGCCGGATCGGGCCGGAGACCACGATCGTCGAGGCGTCGTCGGGCTCCACGGCGGTCTCCGAGGCGTACTTCGCGCGGATGCTGGGGTTGCCGTTCATCGCGGTGATGCCCGCCTCGACGTCGCCGGAGAAGATCGCCCAGATCGAGTTCCAGGGCGGGCGGTGCCATCTGGTGCAGGACCCGGCCAAGGTGGTCATCGAGGCGCGCTGGCTCGCCGAGGACTCCGCCGGGCATTTCATGGACCAGTTCACCTACGCCGAACGGGCGACCGACTGGCGGGGCAACAACAACATCGCCGAGTCGATCTACGCGCAGCTCGCCCTGGAACGCCATCCCGTACCCGCCTGGGTGGTGGTCGGCGCCGGCACCGGCGGCACCAGCGCCACCATCGGCCGGTACGCCCGCTACCGGCGGCTGCCCACCAAGCTCTGTGTGGTCGACCCGGAGAACTCCGCGTTCTATCCCGCCTGGCAGGCGGCCGACTGGTCGGTCCGCACCGGCCGGGGCTCCCGCATCGAGGGGATCGGTCGGCCGACCGTGGAGGCGTCGTTCCTGCCCGCCGTGGTGGACCGGATGGTGCAGGTGCCGGACGCCGCCTCCCTGGCCGCCATGCGGGCCGGGTCGGCCGTCCTCGGCCGACGGGTGGGCGGGTCGACCGGCACCAACCTGTGGGGCGCCTTCGGGCTGATCGCGGAGATGCGCGCCGCCGGGCGCACCGGCTCGGTGGTCACCCTGATCTGCGACGCCGGTGACCGGTACGCCGACACGTACTACGCCGACGAGTGGGTGGCCGGGCAGGGCCTCGACCTGGCCCCGCACCTGGCGACCGTGGAGCGCTTCCTGGCCGACGGTTCCTGGCCGGGCTGAGCCGGCCGACGACTCAGCGGGGCGTGCCGCGCTCCGCCAGACCGGGGTAGTGCTGCACGTAGCCGTCCTGGTCCACGTCGACCTCGGCGCTGAAGCCGTCGCTGGCGTACCGGAACCGGTGCGGGCCCAGCCCGGTGTAGACCTGCTCGGCGGGGAGCACGGTCAGACTCGGCAGCAGCACCCAGGCCACGTCGATCCGGTGCGTGGTGTCGGCGGGCGCGGTGGTCAGGCCGAGCCGCCGCACCGGCAGCGTGTTGAACAGCGGCGAGCCGCCCAGGTCGACGTCGAGGGCGTCGGCCAGGCGGTCGGGATCCTCCAGGCCGGGCAGCCCGGCCGGGGCCCGCCCGGCAGCGGTCAGGGCCGCGTCCAGGTCACCCTGCTCGGCGGCGGTCACCCGCCACCGTTCGGTCGTCCGTTCCAGGCGTACGCTCCGCCGCCACCCGGCACCCTCGACCTCGACCTCCAGGCGGACACTGACCCACTCGGAGTCGGTGGCCACCTGGTAGCGGCAGGTGTAGGGCACCGGGTCGGCGGCGATCTGCGTGCCGTGCGCGGTCAGCCCGGAACTGTCGTCGACCACGGCGTGTTCGGCACCGGCCGTGTCGGACCGGGTCCACAGCAGCGACTTCCGCATGGTCGACATGTTTCGGACGTTACGCCACCGCGCCCGGCCCGGCAGGGCATGCGCCGAAGGACGATCAGTAGGTGTGCGCCCGGGGACGCCCGACCGATCCGCGCCGGTCCTCGCCCCGCACCTCCGAGCGCCCACCCCGGTCGGCACCGAACCGGCGCTCCCCACGGGGCTGGTCGCCGTAGCTGCGGTCGCCGAACCGGCGCTCCCCACGCGGCTGGTCGCCGTAGGCGCGGTCACCGTAGCGGCGCTCGCCGCTCGGCTGGTCGCCGTAGCTGCGGTCGCCGTAGCGGCGTTCCCCGCGTGGCTGGTCGCCGTAGGCGCGGTCGCCGAACCGGCGCTCCCCGCCTCCCGGGCGGTCGCCGAACCGGCGGTCGCCACCGGGCCGGTCGCCGAAGCGGCGCGGGCCTCCGGTGGGCCGACCGGGCCGACGGTGCTCCTCCCGCTCCTCGCGTACCGGCACCCCGCTCGGTTCGCGGGCTCCGGTCAGCTCGGCCAGGGCAGCGTCACCGACGCGTACCCGGGTTTGCTCCGGCTCGACACCGGCCTTCTCCAGCATCGCCAGAGTGGTGCGGCGCTGCTTCGGCAGCACCAGGGTCGCCACCGCGCCCGCCTCTCCGGCCCGCGCGGTGCGCCCGGCCCGGTGCAGGTAGTCCTTCGGGTCCTTCGGCGGGTCGACGTGCAGCACCAGCGAGACCCCGTCCACGTGGATTCCCCGGGCCGCCACGTCGGTCGCCACCAACACGTTGGTCCGGCCCTCGCGGAACTCGGCCAGGGTGCGGGTACGCATCCGCTGGGTCTTGCCGCCGTGCAGCCCACCCGCGCGTACGCCGACCGCCGCGAGCTGCGTGACCAGCCGGTCCACGCCGAGCTGCGTACGGGCGAAGACGATGGTCCGACCGGACCGTGCCGCGATCGACGCGGTCACCGGGAACTTCTCCTGCGGCGGGATCAGCAGCAGGTGGTGGTCCATGGTGGAGACCGCAGCGGTCGCGGGAGCGGTGGAGTGGGTCACCGGGTCGGTCATGAACCGTTTGACCAACGCGTCCACGTCGGTGTCCAGAGTGGCCGAGAAGAGCAGTCGCTGGGCGTTCGCAGGCGTCTTCGCCAGCAACTCGGTGACCTCGGGAAGGAAGCCCATGTCGGCCATCTGGTCCGCCTCGTCGAGCACGGTGACCTCGACGTCGTCGAGGCGGCAGACGCCACGGTCGATCAGGTCGGCGAGTCGACCCGGGGTGGCCACGACCACCTCGACGCCCCGGCGCAGGGCGTCGATCTGACGGTCGTAGGGCACTCCGCCGACGGCGGTCTTCAGGAAGACGCCGATCGACTTGCCCAGCGGCAGGAGTGCGTCGTTGACCTGCATGGCGAGTTCCCGGGTGGGCACCAGGACGAGCGCACGCGGGCGCATCGGGCGAGCCCGGCCCCCCTCGGCGACCCGGGCCAGCAGCGGCAGCCCGAACGCGAGCGTCTTGCCCGAGCCGGTCTGTCCTCGGCCGAGCACGTCGCGCCCGGCGAGGGCGTCCGGCACGGTCGCGCGCTGGATCTCGAAGGGTGTGGTGATGCCCTGCCGGGCGAGGGCGCGCACGAGCGGCTGGGGCAGCCCCAGTGCGCCGAAGTCGATCGACTGGTCAGGGCCGGCGGCGTCGGCCGGCAGATCGGTGGGAACGTCGGAGGCGGACAGGGGCATGCCAGAGGCAGCGGAGGTGGTCAAGAAATGCCTTTCGAGCGGGGCGCACCTTCGCGATGTCCCGCCACGGCACTGCGCCGCCGGATCCGTCCGCAAGAACGCCCATGGGCGCGCGGTCGCGCGCCAGGTCAGTGATCACCCACAAGTGTACGGCGAGTGTCGTCCCCACGCGGGGACCGGATGGGGGTAGTGGGCGGACTCACCCGCCGTTCACCCCGGCAGAGCGCCGGTCAGACCGCTCAGGGCGTCGTTGGTCAGCAGGACGACCAGCACGCTGAACGCCACCAGCAGGCCCAGCGCGACCGCCAGCACGATCGCCACCCGCAGGGTGCTGCCGGACCGCTCGGCCGGAGTGTCCGTCCAGCCCTGCGCCAGGATGTGACCGGTGAGTGACCCGGAGTTCTCCTCGCCGGCCGGGAAGGCCACGGTGTTGGCCCCCGACCCGTCCGCGTAGTAGGCGCTCAGATCGGACCCGCCGGGACGGTACGTCGCCGATCCGGCCTGACCGGAGGCGTCCGACCGAGGTCCGGGACCGGCCGCCGCCCGTGGCCCGGCCGCCGCCGACGGCGGGTTCGGCCGGGGCACCGGCCTGGTGACGTCGGGGTCGTCCAGCGGCACCGGCTGGGTCCGGTCCGAGTCCGTGCCGCGCGGAGCCGGCCGGGCCCGGTCGGTGCCGAGCGGGGCCGTCGGCGGCTCGGCCGGAAGCAGCCCAGGCCGTGCCGAGACCCGAGGTTCGACCCCCGTTGAGCCGGAGACCGGCTCGTCCCGACGCCCGGCCGGAGTGGTCGGTGGCGGCCACACCGGCAGCGCCGGAGCGGGCACCACCGGCGGCGCCGAGCCGGGCGCGGCCGACGGCGCGGTGACCGACGGCACCGCTGCCGACGCTGCCACAGCCGCCGTGGTCGAGGTAGCCGTGGCCGATGCTGCCGTCGTCGAGGCGGTGGTGGCCGGTGGCGGCGGGAACGGCGGTGCGGGCATCGGGCCGGGCGGCGGCGGTGGCGGCGGTACGGGCGGGCCGGGTGGAGGGGACGGCGGGCCCGGCACCGGCGGTGCCGGCTGGGGAGCGGGTGGCGGTGCGGGCACCGGTCCCGGCGGGTACGGCCCGGGCGTCGGCGGTGCGGGCACCGGGACGGGTGGCGTCGGTGACGGTGGATTGGGTCCCGGCACCGGTGCGGGCGGCGTCGGAGCGGGCTCCGCCGGTGTCGGATCCGGCACCGGCTGGGGCTCCGGCGTCGTGGGCTGCGGTGGCTCGGCCGGTCCGGCGGGCTCGGCCGTTTCCGGGGCGACCGGCGTCGACCGGTAGACCCCGGCGGCCCGGCCACCACCGGCGGCTGCGGCCTCGTCCGCGCTCACCTGGCCCATGCCGGCGACCCGCACGCTGGCACGTGCCGCAGTCGGCGGCACCGGCTCCCGCTGCCCCGGCACGCTCGCCGTCCCGGCCTTGGCGGCACCGCTCACGCCCGCACTGCCGACAGCCCTGTTCATGCCCGTGCCACCGGTGACAGCGCTGGTGCCCGTGCTGCTCGTGGCTCCACTCGTGCCCGTGGTGCCGGCGGTGCCGTTCGTGCCCGCGACGCTGGCGGTGCCGGTGACACCGCTCACGCCCGCAACGGCCGGCGGTGCGCTCGAATCGGCGGGCTGGGTCGTGCCGGCACCCGCCGCGCCGCCGGCCACACTGACCTGCGCTCGGGCGATCACCGGCGGCCGGTCGGCCTCGGGGGACACCGGGGAACCGGCACGGTACGTGGTACCGCCGCCCGTCGCGGGAGCGCCGGATCCGGGCCCGCCGGCGGCCGGGACGGCTGGTCCGGTGCCGACGACCGCCGAACTCCCCGGGACGGCCACGCGGGCGACTCCCGCCCGGCCGCGTGCCGGTGGCCGAGCCGGGTCGCTCGGCGCCGCCGGTGACGGCGCGGGGTCCGTGCCGACGAGGTCGGCAGCGGTGCCGATGACGGCCGCCGGGCCGGATGCGGAAGGCGCAGCCTCAGGGGCGGCTGGCGCAGGCTCGGGGTTGGAAAGTGCAGGCTCGGCGGTGGCCGGAGGCGGTTCGGCGGTGCTGGTCGGCGCGGCGGTGGACGCAGGGTCGGCCGGCTTCGCCGGAACCTCGTGTTCGGTCATCCTCGTCCTCCGTGCCACGCTCGCACCCGGATCCGTACCCCGGACCGGCAGTGCCTGTGTGACACCGTGCCACATCCCGACCGGATGGCACACCCGTAGCCCGCACAGTGTCCCTCGTGTACGCGCGGGTCGGGCCGAAGATCGCCCCGGCGGGCCCCGTCCGGTCAGCGACCGCCGACGGTGGACGGGGAGGCCGAGGCGCTCTCCTCGGGAGCCCTGCTGCTCGCCGCCGTGGTCGGGGCGAGGCTGCTGCTCGTCGGGGCGAGGCTGCTGCTCTCCGTGCTCGGGGTGGACGAGGCCGACGGGCTCTGCGACGGCGAGGTGGTCGGCGACGGCGTCACCGACGGCGAGGGGGAGGGGGAGTCGGTCGGCGTCGGCGTGGGCGAGCCCGTCGGCGAGGGGGACGGCGACGTGGGGCGCGGCGTCGGCGTCGGCTTCGGGGTGGTGGTGGGCTTCGGCGTCGGCTTCGGAGTGGGCTTGGGTGCCGGCGGCTGCGACGGGGTGGGGGGCGTGGCGGGGGCGGGCACCGCACCGACCACCCGGGTCGCGGCGTAAAACCGGGACCAGCGCACCGTCGAGATCTTCACCACGTCGCCGGTGGTCGGTGCGTGGATCATCTTGCCGCCGCCGACGTACATGCCCATGTGGTGGATGGTCCGCCAACTGCTGCCGGAGGCGAAGAAGATCAGATCGCCGGGGAGCAGCGCGTTGCGCGGCACGGTGCGGGACCGGGTCGCGTAGTACTGGTCGCGGGCGACCCGCGGCAGTTTGTAGTACCCGGCCGACCGGTACGCCGACCAGACCAGGCCGGAGCAGTCGAACGAGTTCGGCCCGGTGGCCCCCCAGACGTACGGGTCGCCGAGCTGGCGGCGGGCGTACGCGAGGGCGGCCAACGCGGTGGGGTGCGCGACCAGCCCGTCGGCCGACTGGTCGCCGTAGTCGGCACCGAGTCGCTGCTCGGCGGCCTCCTGCTGGCGGGCCAGCGTGATCAACTGCGCGGAGTTCTCCTCGCGCAACTTGACCAGCTTGGCCTCTTCCTCCCGCAGCGACTGCTGGGTGGCGGCGTACTGCTGCTGGACCCCGCGCAGCCGCTGCTCGGCGGCGGTGTACGCCTGCGTGGCCACCTGCTCGTCGGCGCGGGCGCGGCTGACCTGGCCGGCGGCCGGGCCGGTGGCGCCCTCGCTGCGCTCACCCCGGTTGGCCCGGTGCAGCAGTTCCAGGTCCCGCAGGGTGGCCGCCCAGTCGCCGGGCGGTTGGGCGGCATCGACCTTGATCGCCTCGGCAGCGACCTGGTCAGCGCGCTGCTCGGCCTGCGTGACCGCAGCCCGGGCGAACTCCAGGGTGCGTTGCGCGGCGGTGTGCTGGGACTCGGCCTCGGTGCGCTGCTGTTGCAGGTCGAGGAGTTGGGTGCCGAGCTCGCCGATCCGTGCCTCGACGGCGTTGATCTGAGTTTCGAGCGCGTTGCCGGCGGGGGTGACGGTCGGCGCCACCACACCGGGGGTGCCGCCGGTCGGTGCGCCGGGCAACTGGAGCTGGCCGGCGACGGCCGGGCGGGAGCCGGTGTCGGGCACCGTGACCGGGACGCTCGGCTCGGCGTACGCGGGAGCCGCGAGGACGGCGGTGGCGACGGCGCTGAGCAGGGCGGACCAGAGCATCGGCCGCAGCACCGGCGAGACCACCGGACTCCGTCGCCGTCGCCGTTGTCCGTCCGTGCTGTCGACCATTGCGCTCCCGTCCGGACCTGCTACGCCGCGCCGGGGGTCGGACGCGGCGGTGGGGACGCTACCGCCAGGTGTCGCCAGATCGCCAGGCGTCACCGGTGTGAGGTGTGGCGTGCCCCATCCTGTCTTACCTCACCTGGTGCGTGGTGTCGATGTTTGGACGGGTTAAAGAAAACTGTGAGTTCGGGAGACGCTGGTCACCGATGGACCACGGTGTGAGCAGCCCGGGTGTGCGACGTAGGCTCTGACTGCGGCCGGTAACGGTCGCGGACGCAGGGGAAAGGGACGGGCTTTCGATGGACGCCGGACTCAAGCGCGAGCTCGAAGCGAAGGTGTACGCCGGGGAGCGGCTGACCCGTGAGGACGGCATCGCGCTCTACTCCAGCGACGACCTGACCTGGTTGGGGCGGCTGGCCCACCACGCGCGCACCGAGCGCAACGGCGACCGGGTGATGTTCAACGTCAACCGGCACCTCAACCTGACCAACGTCTGCTCCGCCTCCTGCGCGTACTGCTCCTTCCAGCGCAAGCCGGGCGAGAAGGACGCGTACACGATGCGTATCGACGAGGCGGTCCGCAAGGCCAAGGAGATGGAGGACGAGCAGCTCACCGAGTTGCACATCGTCAACGGCCTGCACCCGACGCTGCCCTGGCGCTACTACCCGAAGGTGCTGCGCGAGCTGAAGGCCGCGCTGCCGAAGGTCAAGCTCAAGGCGTTCACCGCCACCGAGGTCCAGTGGTTCGAGAAGATCAGCGGGCTGACCGCCGACGCGATCCTCGACGAGCTGATGGAGGCCGGTCTGGAGTCGCTGACCGGTGGCGGCGCGGAGATCTTCGACTGGGAGGTCCGCCAGCACATCGTCGACCACGCCTGCCACTGGGAGGACTGGTCGCGGATCCACCGGCTGGCGCACAGCAAGGGCATGAAGACGCCGTCGACCATGCTCTACGGCCACATCGAGGAGCCGCGGCACCGGGTCGACCACGTGCTGCGGCTGCGTGAGCTGCAGGACGAGACCGGTGGCTTCGTGGTCTTCATCCCGCTGCGCTACCAGCACGACTTCGTCGACTCGGCGGACGGCAAGATCCGTAACCGGATCCAGGCCCGCACCACGATGGCCTCGCCGGCCGAGTCGTTGAAGACCTTCGCGGTCTCCCGGCTGCTGTTCGACAACGTGCCGCACGTCAAGTGCTTCTGGGTGATGCACGGGCTCTCGGTGGCCCAGCTCTCGCTCAACTTCGGCGTGGACGACCTGGACGGCTCGGTCGTCGAATACAAGATCACGCACGACGCGGACTCGTACGGGACGCCGAACACGATGCACCGGGACGACCTGCTGCACCTGATCTGGGACGCCGGCTTCCGCCCGGTCGAGCGGAACACCCGCTACGAGGTGGTCCGCGAGTACGACGCCGCGCCGAGCATGGCGGAGCGCCGTTCCGAGCCGCAGCAGGTCTGGGCCTGAGTCGACGCGTACCCTGGCACGACGATGAGCGAGCAGCAGGGCGCGTTCCCGCGCCGGGACGACGACGGGCGCATCCGGTTCCTGGGTGATCTGCTCGGCGTCAGCCTGGCCGGGGTGGTCATCGGGATGCTGGTGCTGGTGCTCTTCGACACCGCCTTCGCCTGGTTCGGTGCCGGTGATTTCGGCCAGGCCAACGGATGGCTGGCGGTGATCCTGGCGGTCTGGTTGTTCTGGGAGGACTTCCGGGCCTGGGAGTTCGGCGCGCCCCGGGTGGTGGCCGGGTTGGTGGCGCTGGCGATGGCGGTGGTCTCCGGCCTGCTGGTGGCGGGCGCGGTGACCGGGCTGCCGCCGCTGCTCTCCGGCGGTCTGGCGGCGGTGACGTTCACCGTCGTGTACGCGCTGGTCTGGTTCCCCGGCGTCCGCTGGCTGGTCGACCGGACGACCTGAGGTCGCCCTGCGTCGTGCGGCGGGGCCGCACGGAGGAGCTGAGAGACGCCGCCCCCGGCGGAGAATGGAGTACGACGTGAGCGCGGCGGCCAAGTACACCCTCGGCCGGATCGGCCTGTTCGTGGTCGTGATGCTGGCCCTCTGGCCGGTCGACATGGACATCTTCCTCAAGCTGATCCTGGCCCTGCTGTTCTCCGCTGCGGTCTCCTTCTTCCTGCTCAAGGGCGTACGCGACCAGATGGCCGAGGAGATGGCCGCCGCCGCCGAGCGGCGCCGCTCGGAGAAGGAGCGGCTGCGGTCCGCCCTGGCCGGCGAGGACCAGGCCGAGACCGACACGGTCTCCGGCGGCCAGGCCGACGGCGGGACGACCGACCAGCCCGGCTCCGCGACCGAGCCGGGACGCGGCCCGTCCTCCTGACCTGCGGCGACGGAACCATGTCGTCGGCATGAGGATCCGGCTGGGATGGGCCGGACAGCGATCGATGTTGATATGACCATGGGACCGGTGGTGGGCTGTCCGCTACCGGGCGGGGAACCCCCGCGCCTCCAGGAGGTTATCCATGGCCCTCCGTTCGATCCCCGTCCGCCGTGCCCTGGCGCTCATCGTCGCCGCCGGGCTCGGCCTGCTCACCATCTCCGCACCACCGGTGTCCGCCGGACCGGCTCCGAACCGGGACGAGCAGCCGGCCGCCGTGCCCTACCGGGTGCTCGGCCCGAAGACGCTCGCCGACCGCAACGCGATCGCCGGCACCGGTGCCGCGATCGACTACTCCGAACACGGGGTGCTGCACGTCTCGGCCACCCGCGCCGAGGCCGCCGCGATCACCCGCCTCGGGTTCCGGCTGGAGGCGATCGCCGCCCTGCCCACCGATCGGGGCGCCACGGACGGTCAGGTCGGCGCGTTGGCCTTCCCGCCGGCCGACGCGAACTATCACGACTACGCGGAGATGACCGCCGTGGTCAACCAGGTCGTCGCGGACCACCCGTCGATCGCCCGCAAGATCAGCATCGGCAGCTCGTACGAGGGCCGGGACCTGGTGGCGGTGAAGATCTCCGACAACGTCGCCACCGACGAGAACGAGCCGGAGATCCTGTTCAACGCCCAGCAGCACGCCCGCGAGCACCTGACCGTCGAGATGGCGATCTATCTGCTCAACCTCTTCACCGACAACTACGGCTCCGACTCCCGGATCACCAGCCTGGTCAACAACCGGGAGATCTGGATCGTGCCGACCGTCAACCCCGACGGCAGCGAGTACGACATCGCCACCGGCTCCTACCGGTCCTGGCGGAAGAACCGGCAACCCAACAGCGGCTCGTCGTACGTCGGCACCGACCTGAACCGCAACTGGAGCTTCAACTTCGGGTGCTGCGGCGGCTCGTCCGGCTCGACCTCGTCGGACACCTACCGGGGCCCGTCGGCGTTCTCCGCTCCGGAGACGCAGGCGCTGCGCAACTTCGTCAACAGCCGGGTGGTCGGCGGAGTGCAGCAGATCAAGGCCAACATCGATTTCCACACCTACTCCGAGCTGGTGCTCTGGCCGTACGGCTACACGACCAGCAACACCGCCACCGGGATGAACGCCGACCAGTACAACACCTTCGCGACCATCGGCCAGCAGATGGCGGCGACCAACGGCTTCACCCCGCAGCAGTCCAGCGACCTGTACATCACCGACGGCAGCAGCATCGACTGGATGTGGGCGACGCACGGCATCTGGGCGTACACCTTCGAGCTGTATCCGGGCTCGGCCTCCGGCGGCGGCTTCTACCCGCCCGACGAGGTCATCCCGGCGCAGACCTCGCGCAACCGGGAGGCGGTGCTGATCCTCTCCGAGTACGCCGACTGCCCCTACCGGGCCATCGGCAAGCAGTCGCAGTACTGCGGTGGTGGCAGCGGGACCACGGTCTGGTCGGACACCTTCGAGACCGCGACCGGCTGGACGATCAACCCCAACGGCACCGACACCGCGACGTCGGGGCAGTGGGAGCGGGGCGCCGCGCAGGCCACCAACTCCAGCGGCGCCAAGCAGCTCACCCCGTTCGCCGGTAGCAACGACCTGGTCACCGGCCGGCTGGCCGGCAGCGCCGCCGGAGACTACGACGTGGACGGCGGCGTGACCAGCGCCCGGTCCCCGGCGGTCACCCTGCCGTCCAGCGGTACGTTGACCCTGTCGCTGGCCTGGTACCTGGCACACGGATCCAACTCGTCGTCGGCCGACTACCTGCGGATCAGCGTGGTGCACAACGGCGGCACCACGGCACTGCTGACCCAGGCCGGTGCGGCGAGCAACCGCAACGGCGCCTGGACCCAGGCCAACCTCAACCTCACCCCGTACGCGGGACAGTCCGTCCGGATCCTGGTGGAGGCCGCCGACGCGTCGACGGCCAGCCTGGTCGAGGCGGCTGTGGACAACGTCACCATCACCGCCTCCTGAAATCGGCGGGGCCTCGCCACACCCCCTCGCGCGGGGCCCCGTCCCAGGGGCCAAACGGACAACAGTGAACTAGACGGGCTGCCGGTGGCCGCCCATGACCGGGACCGCGACCTGCTCAGCGGGGTCGCGGTCCCGCCGTGCGCTACCGTCGTACCGACCCGCCGCAGCGAAGCCGGTGCGAAACCGGCGCTGTCCCGCAACTGTGATGCCCCGAAGCCGGGGACGAGTCAGGTCGCCTGGGGCGCGTCGCGATCCGCGCTCTCGAGGAAGGGCGCCTCGCGGACGGGTCGCTCCGGCTCCTGTCGGCGAAGCAGCACTCCTCGACCGACAGGAGGACCGATGTTCAGCCGTACCCCCCGGGTCTTCGCCGCCACTCTCGCGGTGGCCGCGCTCGCCCTCGGTGCCTGCGCCGAGACCAGCAGCGAGACACCCAGCACCGGCGAGCGCCCGAGTGGCGCCGCCTTCCCCGTCACCGTCGGGTCGTTGACCCTGGAGCAGCGTCCCGAGAAGATCGTCTCGCTCTCCGCGACGGCCACCGAGATGCTCTTCGCCATCGGTGCCGGCCCGCAGGTCACCGCCGTCGACGACCAGTCGAACTTCCCGGCCGACGTGCCGAAGACGGACCTCTCCGGTTACCAGCCGAACGCCGAGGCGGTCGCCGCGAAGAACCCCGACCTGGTGGTGCTCAGCGACGACCGCAACAAGATCGTCGACCAGCTCACCACGCTCAAGATCCCGGTCTACCTGACTCCGGCGGCGCAGACCCTGGACGACTCGTACCGGCAGATCACCGAGCTGGGCACGCTCACCGGCAACGGCGATGCGGCGGCCGACGTGGTGCAGCGGATGAAGGACGACATCACCAAGATCGTCGCCGAGGTGCCGCAGCGGGTCCAGGCGCCCACCTACTTCCACGAGTTGGGGCCGGAGCTGTACACCGCCACCAGCAAGACCTTCATCGGCTCGATCTATGCCCTCGCGGGCCTGGAGAACATCGCCGACGCGGCGGACGCCGACGGCAAGAACGGCGGCTACCCGCAGCTCTCCCAGGAAGTGATCGTCCAGGCCAACCCGGACTTCGTCTTCCTCTCCGATGTCAAGTGCTGCCAGCAGAGCGCCGCGACGGTCAAGGCGCGCAGCGGCTGGTCCGGCATCGAGGCGGTCAAGAACGACCAGATCGTCGAGCTGGACGACGACATCGCCTCGCGCTGGGGCCCGCGCGTGGTGGACCTGCTCCGCACCATCGTGGACGCCACCAACAAGGCTGCCGAGTGACCGACGTCAGGCGTTAGCAGGGGACCCTTCCTATGCACCAGGCGTTAGCAAGGGACCCTTCCTTACCTGTCGCCCGGCCGGCGGGCCTGCGGAAACGCTGGCTCGCCATCGGCGTGCTCGCCGTGTTCGTCGCCCTGGTGGCCGGCGTCTCGCTCGGGCCGGTCAGCCTGCCGCCCGGCAGTGTCGCGATCGAACTGCTCAACCTGCTGCCCGGGGTACGCCTGGAGAGCGGGCTGACCGAGCGCGAGATCGCCATCGTCACCGAGCTGCGGCTGCCCCGGGTGGTGCTGGGCCTGCTGGTCGGTGGACTGCTGGCCCTGGCCGGTGGCGCCTACCAGGGCGTGTTCCGCAACCCGCTGGCTGACCCGTACCTGCTCGGCGTGGCCGCCGGGGCGGGCCTCGCGGTCACCGTCGTGCTGACCCTCGGCACCGCGACCGGCGGTGCGCTCAGCGGGCTCCCGCTCACCATCCCGCTGGCCGCCTTCGTCGGCTCGCTCGGTGCGGTCGCCATGACGTACCTGCTCGGCGTGGCCGGTGGACGCAGCCGTTCGCCGGCCACGCTGATCCTGGCCGGGGTGGCCGTCTCCGCGTTCCTCTCCGCCGGGCAGACGTACCTGCTGCAACGCAACGCGGACAGCATCCAGGAGGTGTACTCCTGGCTGCTCGGGCGGCTGGCCACCGCCGGTTGGCACGACGTCCGGCTGGTGCTGCCGTACTTCCTGTTCACCAGCCTGGTCATCCTGCTGCACCGGCGGGAGTTGGACGTGCTCTCGGTGGGTGACGACGAGGCGGCCGGGCTGGGCCTGCACCCGCAGCGCTCCCGGTACCTGCTGATCGCCGCCGCCTCGCTGGGCACCGCCGCCGCGGTGTCCGCCTCCGGCCTGATCGGCTTCGTCGGGATCATCGTGCCGCACACCGTACGGCTGCTCGCCGGATCGAGCTACCGGGTCATCCTGCCGCTGTCGTTGCTGTTCGGCGGTGCCTTCCTGGCGTTGACCGATGTGGTGGCCCGGACCGCCGCCGCGCCGCAGGAGATCCCGATCGGGGTGGTCACCGCGCTGCTCGGCGGCCCCTTCTTTGTCCTGGTGCTGCGGACCGCCCGGCGGGTGCTGACGTGACCGCGCCCGAGTCGTCAGGTGCCGACCGGACCGCGTCCGGCGCCGCCGCCGTGCAGGTGCGTGACCTGCGGATCAGCCTGGACGGCACACCGATCCTGGCCGGCGTCGACCTGACCGTCCAGCCCGGCGAGTGGGTCACCGTGATCGGTCCCAACGGCGCCGGCAAATCGACCCTGCTGCGGGCCGTCGGCGGCCTGCTCGCCGCGCCGGGCGCCGTCCACCTCTTCGGTACGCCGCTCAGCGCCCTGCGCCGCCGCGAACGGGCCCGGGTGGTGGCGACCGTGGCCCAGTCCCCGGTCGTACCGCCCGGAATGGCGGTGCTGGACTACGTCCTGCTCGGGCGTACGCCGTACATCCCGCCGCTGGGTCGGGAGTCCGCCGCCGACCTGGCCGTGGTGCACGAGGTGCTCGGCCGGCTGGACCTGGCCGGCTTCCAGGGCCGGGAACTGGCCACCCTCTCCGGCGGTGAGCGGCAGCGGGTCTTCCTGGCCCGCGCACTGGCACAGGGCGCCACCCTGCTGCTGCTCGACGAGCCGACCAGTGCGCTGGACATCGGTCACCAGCAGGAGGTGCTCGAACTCGTCGACCAGTTGCGCCGTACGCACGGCCTGACCGTGCTGGCCACCATGCACGATCTCTCCATCGCCGGCGAGTACGCCGACCGCATGGTGCTGCTGGCCGACGGCCGGATCGTCGCCGAGGGCACCCCGACCGAGGTGCTCACCGAGGAGATGCTCGCCCGCTACTACCGGGCCCACGTCACGGTCGTCCCCGGCCCCCACGGCCCCCTGGTCCTCCCCACCCGCCCCCGCTGACGGGTGGCGGTGAGGGCGGGACGGTCAGGAGATCAGGGCGATGAGGGAGAAGAGGGCGCCGTGCGGGTCGCGTAGGGCGGTGACGCGGCCGGCGGGAATGTCCCGGGGCGGGACGAGGATGGTGCCGCCCAGCTCGGCGGCGCGGGCGGCGGTGGCGTCGGCGTCGACGACCGAGAAGTACAGCGTCCAGTACGCCGGTGAGTCGGCCGGGAACTCCGCACCCAGCGGCGGCATCATCCCGGCCACCAGGCGGTCACCCAGCCGCCAACCGGTGTAGGCGACCTGCCCCATCGGCTCCTCCTCGGGCTGCCACCCGAAGACCAGCTCGTAGAAGACCCGTGCCCCGTCCGGGTCGGGGGTGACCAGCTCGGTCCAGCACATCGCCCCCGGCACGTCGAAGACGCCGGCCCCGGCGAAGGTCATCGGCTGCCAGACGCTGAACGCGGCACCGGCCGGGTCGCTGAACACCGCCATCCGACCCCGGTCGAACACCTCGAACGGGGGTACCACCACCTGCCCGCCGGCCCGCTCCACGCGGCCGGCGACCAGGTCGGCGTCGTCGGTGGCGACGTACGTCGACCAGATCGGCACCTGGTCGGGTACGGCCGGCGGCCCCACACCGGCCACCGGTCGCCCACCGAGCAGGAAGACGGTGTAACCGCCCGCCTCCGGTTCGGGATCGACCCGACCGGTCCAGCCGAACAGCTCGGGATAGAACCGTCGGGCCGCGTCCAGCCCCGGGGTGGCCAGATCGGCCCAGCAGGGGGTGCCCGGCGCGACGTCGACCACTCCCCACCCCTCTCGGCTCGGGGCGCTCGCCGCTCGACCGCCCTCACCGGCATCGTGGCACCGCCCGGCCGCCGCCCGAGGGAAACGGCCGGAACGTCAACTGAACCGGCGACCCTCGTCCCGCCGGTACGCCCACGCGCCGATCGCGGCCAGCGCCACCATCCAGACCCCGAGCATGACCAGCGACAACGTGCTGACCTGGAAGTCGCCGACGGCCGCCCACATCAGCTCCACCGCGCCCCGGGTGGGCAGGAACGGTGCGATCGCCTCGATGAAGCCGGGCGCGTCACCGGGGGAGGAGAGCAGCCCACCGCCGAAGGCCATCGGAAAGAAGACGACCTGGGCCACCACGATCGCCGCCTTGCTCGGCAGTGAGTACCCGATGGCGAGCCCCAGCAGGGTGAACGGCACCGCGACCACGGCCACGGTGGCCAGCGCCAGCAGGAACCGGAGCAGGGTGATCTCGGCCGCCGTCAACGTCGCGGCGATCACCACCAACGGGATCAGCGACAGGTAGGTGATCAGCAGACCGGCCAGCACCCGGCCGGCGAAGCGCGGTCCGGGCCCGACGGGCAGGGTCCGGGTGTACGGGTCCCAGGGCTGTTGGCGGTCCTCGGCGACGCCCATGCCGTACTGGAAGATGTTGGCGCTCATCACCGAGAAGGTGACCATCGAGGCGGTGGCGAAGGTGGCGCCGACCGGGTCGTCGCCGGCCCACGGCACGACGAAGAAGAGCATCGCGACGGCCGGGAAGAAGGCGCTGCCGAAGAGCGCGATCGGGATGCGGACCGTCTCCAGCAGTTGGTAACGCGCGTGGGTCAGGGCGAGTGGCACGGCAGGCACTTCCTCAGACGGGGGTCGGCTCGGTGTCGGCGGTGGTGATGGCGAGGAACGCCTCCTCCAGCGAGGTCGGCCGTACCTCCAGGTCGCGGAAGTCGACGCCGCTGGTGACCAGGTCCCGGACGAGCTGGTCGGCGTCGGCGGTGAGCAGGTGCGTCCGGCCGTCGACGTGTTCGGTGCGGGCCACCCCGGGCAGCGTGGGCAGCGCGTCGGTGGTCAGGCTGACCCGGCGTACGCCGACCACGGCCCGGACGGCGTCGACGCTGTCGTCGGCGAGCACCCGACCGTGTCCGATCACCACGATCCGTCGCGCCAGCGCTTCCACCTCCTCCAGGTAGTGGCTGCTCAGCAACACTGTGCCGCCGTCGGCGTGGAAGGAGCGGATGGCTTCCCACAGGGTGTGCCGGGCCTCCACGTCGAGCCCGGTGGTCGGCTCGTCGAGCACCACCAGCCGGGGGCGGCCGACGAAGGCCAGTGCCACGGCCAGCCGGCGTTTCTGTCCACCGGACAACCCGCCGCTCTGCCGTTTCACCTGTTCAGTGAGGCCGAACCGGTCGAGCAGTTCACCTCGGGGCACCGGGTCCGGGTAGTGGGAGGAGACGAAGTCGATCACCTCGCCGACGCGCAGGGTGGCGGGCAGCCCGGTCTCCTGCGGCGTCACACCGATCCGTTGCCGGTTCGCCGCGTCCCGGGGGTCGCCGCCGAACAGCTCGACCCGGCCCGAGGTCGGCCGACGCAACCCGACCAGCAGGTTGAGCAGGGTGCTCTTGCCGGCACCGTTCGGCCCGAGCAGGCCGACCAGTTCGCCCGCGCGGACCTCCAGGTCGACCCGGTCCAGTGCGAGGACTTCGCCGTAGCGGCGGCTGACCTGGTCGGCGCGGGCGAGAATCACGGGGGCTCCTTCCACGTTGCTCCGTGTACAACGGTCTACCGTCCCGGTGCGACCGCGCAATCAGCCGAGTGGGGCGGGAAGTGGCGCGACGTGCACCACCGAGAGCCGGGACACCGCCCGGGTGAGCACCACGTACAGGCGGTGCAGACCGCGCGGTTCGGCCGCCACGATGGCGGCCGGTTCGGCGACGACCACGTGGTCGTACTCCAGACCCTTCACGCTGGTGGCCGGCATGACGGAGACCCGCGTACCCGCCGTCGGTTCGTCGATCGTCGCCGTCTCGATCCCTGCCGCCGCCAGCGCCGCGCGCAGCCCGGGCACCGCGTCGTCGGCGGCGATCACCGCGATCGACCCCTCGTGCCCGAGCGCCGCGCGCACCTCGGCCACCGTCGCCTCGGCCAGCTCGGTCACGGTACGCACCGTAAGCGTGCCGTCGTGGCGTAGCGACTCGGCCGGCGGTACGTCGACGGCGAGCGCCGGCAGCAGCCGGTTGGCGAACGCGAGCACCTCCGCCGGTACCCGGAAGCCGACCGTCAACGGCACCACCGTGGCGTCCGGCTTGCCCAGGTGCCGCAGGGTCTCCCGCCAGTCGGTGGCGGCCCACGGCGCGGTCGCCTGGGCCAGGTCACCGAGGAGGGTGAGCGAACCGTGCTCGCTGCGCCGGGCGATCACCCGGCACTGCATCGCGGAGAGGTCCTGTGCCTCGTCCACCACCACGTGCCCGAAGCCGGTCGGCCGCTCGATCAGCCCGGCCGCCTCGTCGATCAGGACGGCGTCGGCGGCGGTCCACCGGGTGGCCTTCGGCGTACGGGCCAGCTTCCCGGCGGTGAGCAGGGCCTGCTCGTCGGCGGTGAGCAGGCCCTGCGCTGCCGCCGCCAGCCGGGCCGGGTCGCCGAGCAGGGCGTGCACCAGCCCTTCCGGGGTGAGCGCGGGCCAGACCGCGTCCAGGAAGGTGGTGACCGGCGTCGAGCGGCCCGTCCGGCGCAGCCAGGCGTCGCTGGGCGACTCCGCCCGCCGGGCCTCGGCCTGTCTTTGCAGCAGCCCGACCACCCGGGCGCGGATCCGTTCCCGGCCGACGGCGTACGGCAGCCCTTCCGCGCGGGTCTCGTGGACCAGCCGGTGCAGCGGCTCCAACCCGATCCGCCAGCGGTACGAGCCGTCGGAGACGGTCATCGCCTCGGTCGGCTCGCCCACGTACGCGTCGACGGCCCGGCGCAGCACCTCGGCCATCCGGGCGTCGTGTTTGATCCTCGCCACCTCCGGCGGTTCCACCGCGCGTACCGCCACCCGGTCGACCAGGTCCTCGACGGTGGCCTGCGCGACCTCCACCTCACCGAGGGCGGGCAGCACCGCCGCGATGTACCCGAGGAACGCCCGGTTCGGGCCGACGACCAGCACCTTCGACCGGCGTAGCCGCTCCCGGTGCAGATAGAGCAGGTACGCGGCCCGGTGCAACCCGACCGCCGTCTTCCCGGTGCCGGGCGCGCCCTGTATGCAGATCGAGTCGCCCAGGTCGGCGCGGACCAGCTCGTCCTGCTCCGGCTGGATGGTGGCGACGATGTCGCGCATCGGCCCGATCCGGGGGCGTTCGATCTCGGCGGTGAGGATCCGGCTGGCGGTGCCGAGTTCCTCGCCACGGTCGAGGTGCTCGTCCTCGAAGCTGGTCAGCACGCCGTCGCCGAAACCGAACCGGCGGCGGACGGCGAGCCCCTGCGGGTCGCGGGCGCTGGCCCGGTAGAACGACCGCGACACCGGGGCCCGCCAGTCCAGCACCAGCGGTTCGCCCTGCTCGTCGGTGACGTGCCGGCGGCCGACGTGGTAGCGCCGCCCGGCGTGCTCGGCGTCGGCGTCACCGAAGTCGAGCCGGCCGAAGAACAGCGGCGTCCGTGGGTCGTCGGCCAGTTCGGCCACCCGCCGGGCGAGGTGCCGCCCGAGCTGCTCGGCGGTGTACGAGTCACCGGCCACCTTGTCGCCGGTGGCGAAGAGCGCCTCGGCGCGTTCGCGCATCCGGTGCAGCGCGGCTCGGGAACGGGTCAGGTGCGCTCGCTCGGCAGTCAGCTCGTCGTCGAGGCCGGACGGCGGCGGGTGCGGGGTCTGTGGGGCGTGCAGGCTCATCCACGTGCTCCTTGACGGGGAGGAAGGCTGCCGCTCGCGTGTCCGACCACGGGTCGGCGCGGGACGTCCGCTCCGGTGCTACTCACCTCGGCCGTCAGGCGGAAACGGACAGCCTACTCCCCGCCGGGCGGCCGGCAACCGGTTTTCCGCGCGGTCGGGGGATCATGTGAGCATGACGGAGGCGCACCCCGAGCCGCCCCGGGTGACGATCAGCGACCCACAGACGCTGCGCGCGATCGCTCACCCGGCCCGACTCGCGATCATGGAACATCTCGCATCGACCGACGCGTCGGTCACCGCCACGGAGTGCGCCGAGGTGGTCGGCCTGTCCCCGAGTGCGACCAGCTACCACCTTCGGGCGCTGGCCCGGTTCGGGTTGGTGGAGCAGGCGCCGAGCCGGGGGGACGCGCGGGAGCGACTGTGGCGCGGCAAGGTCCAGTCCTGGACGATCGACGCCGATCGGAATGCCGACCCGTCGGTACGCGCCGCCGGACAGACCCTGGTGGAGGTGTTCCTCGCCCGTGACCTGGAGCGTAGCCGCGACTGGCTGCGGCGGGCCCCGGACGAGCCGGAGGAGTGGTACGAGAGCGCGATCCTCAGCGATTCCATGCTTCTGCTCACCGCCGACGAGTTGGCCGGGCTGAACAGGGCGGTGCTCGACCTGCTGCGGCCGTACCGCAAGCGAACCCGGACCGACCCGCCGCCCGCAGCCCGTCGAGTGGCCATCCACTACAAGGCGCTGCCGCTGGATTGACCGGGGTTGTGCCGACCAGATGTGAAGCATTACCTTCGAAGCATGTCTTTCACAACTGGCGGATCGCGCTGGTCCGATGTGGGTCTCGCCACCGGCGGCCGGGGCATCGCCACCTGTGGCCAGTTCCTGACGGCCACCACACTGACGCTGACCCTGCAGTCCTCCGGTGCCGGTGGCCGTGCGGTGGCCGGGGTGCTGCTGGCGGGAACTCTGCCGTTGGTGGTGCTCGCCCCGCTCACCGGGCGGCTCGCAGATCGGGTGGACAGCCGGAATCTGCTGGTCGGCGCCGGTCTGGTCCAGTCGGCGATCTGCCTCGCGCTGGCGTACGCCGGCCACCCGCTACTCGTCGTCGGCCTGGTCGCGCTGCTGGCCTCCGGACTGGCGGTCACCCAGCCGGTGCTGTCGGCCCTGGTGCCCTCGATGGTGCGCCCGGCCGATCTGCCCAAGGCCACCGCGCTCAACCAGACCGCCGGTCTGCTCGGCATGCTCGCCGGCCCGGCCCTGGCCGGGTTCCTGGTCGGCGGGTTCGGCACCCGGATTCCGTTGCAGATCGGCGCGGTCAGCTACCTCGCGTTGGTCCTCGCCGGCCTGCTGATCCGGACCCGCCGAGGTGGTGCGCGGCGCGCGGTGCCGGCGGCGACCGGCGACGCGCCGGCAGCAGTGGAGGACTGGCGGCTGCGCCGGGATCCGCTGTTGCTGGCGGTGGTGGCCACCCTGGCCGGGGTGATGGCGACAGTCGGTGCGATCAGTGTCATCGAGGTCTTCTACGTACGGGAGACGCTCGGTGCCTCCGCCTCCGCCTACGGCCTGGTGACCGGGGCGTGGACACTGGGTGTGCTCTGCGGCGCCTGGATCTTCGCCCGGCTGGCCCGCCGGTTCACCGACGACGGCGCCCTGGTCCAGGGTGGTCTGCTCCTGCTGGCCGGCTGCTGCCTGATGGTGCTGATCTCGGTGACCGTGCCCACGGCGCTGCTGCTGGTGCCGATCTGGCTCGTCGGCGGCCTGTGCAACGGCGGTGACAACGTCTTCAACAACATCGTGCTGGCCCGGCGGGTGCCGGAGGCGGCTCGCGGGCGCGCCTTCGCCGCCCTGGGTGCCGCCGTGCAGGGCGCGGCGATGTTCGGCTACCTAGTCGGTGGCCTGCTGCTGGAGGTCACCGAGCCCCGCCCGCTGATCGCCGGCTGCGGGGTGGCCGGGTTGCTGGTGCTGCTCGCCTTCGCCGGGCCGGTGCGCCGGACGGTACGCGCCGAGCGTGCCCGCCGTTCCGAGCAGCCGTCGGGTGCGGGGTTGGCCACTTCCGGGTCGGCCTCCTGAGCAGATCAGGGAGGGCGGCGTTACGGTCGGGGCATGGTCGAGCGCGTCGCCCGTCCCCGGGTCGGGCACATTCAGTTCCTCAACTGCCTTCCCATCTATTGGGGGCTGATGCGCTCGGGCGCGCTGCTCGACGTCGACCTGCACAAGGACTCGCCGGACCGGCTCAGCGCCGCGCTGGTCGCCGGTGACCTGGACATCGGGCCGATCACCCTGGTCGAGTACCTGCGGCACGCCGACGAACTGCTGCTCCTGCCGGACCTGGCGGTCGGCAGCGACGGCCCGGTGCTGTCGGTCAACCTGGTCAGCACCCGCCCGCTGGCCGACCTCGACGGGGCCCGGATCGCGCTCGGATCCACCTCGCGGACCGGTGTGCTGCTCGCCCGGCTGCTGCTGCGCGAGCGGTACGGCGTCGACCCGGAGTACTTCCGGTGCCCACCGGACCTGACCCAGATGCTGCTGGAGGCCGACGCCGCGGTGCTGATCGGCGACGTGGCGCTGCGGGCCATGTACGAAGCGCCCCGGCAGGGGCTGACCGTGACCGACCTGGGGTTGGCCTGGCGGGAGTGGACCGGGCTGCCGATGGTCTTCGCCGTCTGGGCGGTCCGTCGTGACTTCGCCGCCGCCCATCCCGGCCTGGTCAAGGAGGTGCACGAGGCGTTCCTGCGCTCGCGTGACCTGTGCCTGGCCGAGCTGGACCAGGTGGCCGAGTCGGCGGCCCGCTGGGAGCCCTTCGACGCGGCCACCCTCGCCGAGTACTTCCGGGCCCTGGACTTCTCGCTCGGCGAGCGTCAGGTCGCCGGGCTCCGGGAGTTCGCCCGTCGGGCCGCCGAGATCGGCGAAGCCCCCGCGCTGCCGGCCGGCGGACCGACCTTCTTCACCCGCTGACCGCACCCCGGACCGACGGCAGCGCGGCCGTCGAGCCACCGCCGCACGTCGCCGCCGGCACTGCGGTCGGCCGCTGACCGTCCCGCACCCTCAGGTACGCGTCAGCAGCGCCTCGGTGATCTCCTGGCAGTTGTCCATGCCGTACTCGTAGCCCTTGCTGATGGGGTAACGGAGCATCACGCCCATCGTCCAGGTGTCGCCGACCGCCAGGCAGTTGACGTGGATCTCCTGCTCCTGGGTGCGGTCCACCCAGCCGTTCTTGATGGCGATCTGCTTCGCCTCGTCGGCCGGGAACGCCTTGCGGATACCGAAGTCGCCGGCACCGCGTACCAGGCGCATCTCCTTGAGCAGCCACTTGGTCCACTCGGGGCCGGCGGCCCGACCGTCGGCGATGCAGTTGCCGAGCCGGGCGGTGTCGCGGGGGGACAGCTCGGTGCGGCTCCAGCCGAGGTCGCTGGAGACCTTGCTGTCCGTCAGGTCGCAGACCGACAGCAGCCGCTTGATCGACGCGGACCGCCCGATCTGGGTGTAGAGCTGCTCGGTGCGGGTGTTGTCGCTGTCCCGGATGATCCTGGTCAGGTCGTCGAGCTTCGCGTCGCTCGGCGTCTGCCCCGCGTTCGCGGTGCGGCGCAGGTAGTCGGCGACGACCCAGGACTTGATCAGCGAGGCGGTGGTGTTGGTCTCGTCCATGTTGTCCGAGCCGATGATCTCACCCGAGCGGCGGTCCAGCACGCTCCAGCCGTACCAGCCGTCGATGTCCAGGTCGAGCTGCTTCGCCGCGAACGGCAGCGGCTCGGGCTCCGGCGACGGGCTGGGCGAGGGCGACGGGCGCGTGTGACGGTCGGTGAGCGAGCCGTCGCGGGACACCGGCGGCTCGGACCGACCCCACTCGGCGGCGGCGCGGGACTCGAAGGGCGAGCCGGGGAGTAGGCGCAGGGACACCAGCACCAGGCCGAGCAGGACGCACGCGATCGCGATGAGCCGTAGCGGGGATGTTCCGCCCTCCCGGTCGCGCTTACGGGCGGCCATCAGAGCTTCCCGACCGGCTGCTGCGGGACCTTGAGCGCGCCACCGGGCTGCGCGGTCACCAACTGGGCGGCGACGCTGGCGCAGACGTCGGCGCCGTAGTCGAGCTTTTCGGCGATCGAATAGCGAAGCATGACGGCCAGACTCCACTTCTCGGTGACCGCGAGGCAGTTGACGTGCCAGTTGCGGTCGTAATAGAGGCGGGTCCAGCCGTTCTTCATGCCGACCGGGCCCTGACTGGTGATCGACTCAGGTAGACCGTCGATGATGCCCCACCGGCCGCCGCCCCAACCCTCTACCTCGTGCTGGTCCTTGTCGGCCGTGGTGCCGCGCACCTTGCTCATCTCGGAGAGCACCCATTCGGTCCACTTCGGGCCGGCTGCCCGGCCGTCGGCGATGCAGTCGCCGAGTCGGACCGCGTCGCGCGGGGACATCCTGGTGAAGCTCCACCAGCCCTCGTACCCCTTGATGTTGCCCCGTTTGGTGTCGGTGAGGTCGCAGATGCTGATCGCGCGCTTGATCACCGGGCCGGGTTGGCCGCCCGCCGGCACCGCGTACGAGCCGCCGGCCAGGCGGTAGATGTAGTTGGTCGACGAGTCGTGGCTGTCCCGGATGGCTTTGCTGGCCGCCTTCTTCTGTGCTGCGGTCGGCTCCTCGTCGCCGAGTTGGCGCAGGTAGTCGGCGACGATCCAGGCCTTGATCATCGACTCGGTGGAGCTGGTCGCGGCCATGTTCTTCGAGCCGGAGATCTTGCCCGACTCGCGGTCCATCAGCGCCCACGAGAAGAACTCGCCCTCGAAGTCGACCGACACCTTGCCCGCCGCGAGGGTCGGCGGCGGCGGTGGCGCGGGCGGCGGGGCCGCGACGCTCTCCTGGGCGGCGTTCGCTTCGTCGCCGCTGAGTCGGGCGTACGCGGCCGGCACCAGCATGACGCCGCCGAGTAGCACCGCCGTGACGGCGAACACCATGATCACGCGAGATCGCATGAGCGGGTGAGCTCCAGATGTCAGGGCCGGGGGACCGGCTTGTTGCCAGGACTGACCGGTGTGGATCGCTTGCGGGGGCGGGGGAGGTGCCCCATCGGCTCGCGATCGTCCTGCACCGATCGGTGTGACCTGCGAAGTCTACGTCCGGATTCGCGCGACGCCAGGATCCGACACCGGTCAACTCGCCGTGAAGGCGGGATAAGAACCCGCTACGCGGCTGTTGAGAGGATTTGCCGCTCGTTTGTGACCCAGTTCATAGTTGCGGGCGCTACCCGTGGCGTGCGCCTGGTAACGCTCGGGTATCTCGTATTTCTATGACACCCCTCTGGTGTCGCAAGTTGCAAGCTGTAACACTGAGTCCATGTATGGCAATGACTTCCCGGGCGAGGACCCGCCCGGCGGCCTGCTCGGCGAGGTCGAGGCGGCGGAGGCGGCACTGCGGGCTGCGGCGGAACGGGGCCGGGCGGACGCCGATCCCGGAATGGACCTGGCGGCGTACTTCACTGCCGTGGTCGACGCCGACCAGAAGATCGAGCCGCGCGACTGGATGCCGGAGGCGTACCGGCGGACGTTGATCCGGCAGATCGCCCAGCACGCGCACTCCGAGATCATCGGCATGCAGCCGGAGGGCAACTGGATCAGCCGGGCCCCGTCGCTCAAGCGCAAGGCGATCCTGCTCGCCAAGGTGCAGGACGAGGCCGGCCACGGGCTCTACCTCTATGCCGCCGCCGAGACCCTCGGGGTGAGCCGGGACGAACTGGTCCAGCTCCTGCTGGACGGCCGGCAGAAGTACAGCTCGATCTTCAACTACCCGACTCTGACCTGGGCTGACGTCGGCGCCATCGGATGGCTGGTGGACGGCGCGGCGATCGTCAACCAGGTGCCGCTCTGCCGCTGCTCCTACGGCCCGTACGCCCGCGCGATGATCCGGGTCTGCAAGGAGGAGTCGTTCCACCAGCGCCAGGGCTACGAGATCCTGCACGTGCTGGCGCACGGCACCCCGGCCCAGCAGGCGATGGCGCAGGATGCGGTGGACCGCTGGTGGTATCCGTCACTGGCCATGTTCGGCCCGCCGGACGGCGACTCCACCCACTCGGCCCAGTCGATGGCCTGGAAGATCAAGCGTTTCTCCAACGACGAGTTGCGGCAGCGCTTCGTGGACATGTGCGTCGGCCAGGCGGAGGCGCTCGGGCTCACCCTCCCCGACCCGGACCTGCGCTGGAACGAGGAGCGCCAGGCGTACGACTACACCCAGCCCGACTACGCCGAGCTGATGCGAGTGATCAAGGGCAACGGGCCGTGCAACCGGCAGCGGATGGCGCACCGGCGCCAGGCGCACACCGACGGCGCGTGGGTGCGCGAGGCAGCCGAGGCGTACGCGGCGAAGCGGCGGACCAAAGAAAAGGTGGCAGCGTGAGCGCGAGGAGTGAGCCGATCTTGCGAGCCCCGCAGTCGCGAACCAGGGGGGTGCTGTGAGCGCGAGGAGTGAGCCGATCTTGCGAGCCCCGCAGTCGCGAACCAGGGGGGTGCTGTGAGCGCGAGGGAATCCGCACCGCTCTGGGAGGTCTTCGTCCGGGCCCGGCGGGGGCTGTCGCACACGCATGTAGGCAGCCTGCACGCGCCCGACGCCGAGCTGGCCCTGCGTAACGCCCGGGACCTCTACACCCGCCGCCAGGAGGGGGTGTCGATCTGGGTGGTGCCGGCCGGGGCGATCACCGCCTCCAGCCCGGACGAGAAGGACGCCTTCTTCGACCCGGCTGCCGACAAGGTCTACCGCCACCCCACCTTCTACGAGGTACCGGACGGGGTGGCGCACCTGTGAACGGTCCCTTCGCCTTCACGCTGGCGCTCGGCGACGACGCGTTGATCGCGGCGCAGCGGCTCGCCGAGTGGACCACCCGGGCTCCGGAGATGGAGGAGGACATCGCGCTGGCCAACATCGCCCTCGACCAGCTCGGCGCGGCCCGGCTGCTGCTGACGTACGCGGGCGAGCTGGAGGGCGCGGGCCGGGACGAGGACGCGTTGGCGTACCTGCGCGACGACCGGGAGTTCCGCAACTGTCTGCTGGTCGAGCTGCCGAACGGCGACTTCGCGGTGACCATGGCGAAGCTGCTCGTGTTGTCGGCGTACCAGCTTCCGCTCTACACCGCGTTGGCCGGCTGCTCCGACGAGCGGCTGGCCGCGATCGGCGGCAAGGCCCGCAAGGAGTCCGCCTACCACCTGGACCACGCCGCGCTCTGGGTGAAGCGGCTCGGTGACGGCACCGCCGAGTCGCACCGGCGGATGCAGGCCGGGATCGACCAGATCTGGCCGTACGCCGACGAGCTGTTCAGCCCCTGGCCGGACGCGCCGGTCGACCCGGCCACCCTCCGGGACGAGGCCGGTCGTACGGTCGCCGAGGTGCTCGCCGAGGCGACCCTCACCGTGCCGGAGTCGGCCTGGGCGCCGGCCGGTGGGCGGGACGGTGTGCACACCGAACACCTGTCGTACCTGCTCGCCGAGGCGCAGGTGTTGCACCGGGCCCATCCCGGGGCGCGCTGGTGAGCACGGACGGAGCGTCGCGATGACCGATCCGCGCGTGGCCGTCGCGTCGGTGGTGGACCCCGAGATCCGGGTGGTCACCATCGACGACCTCGGCATCCTGCGCGCGGTGGAGGAGGACCCGGCGACCGGCCGCGTCGTGGTGACCATCACCCCCACGTACACCGGCTGCCCGGCGATGGACGTCATCCGGGCCGACATCCGGCGGGCGCTGGCCGCCGCCGGGCACCCGGACGCCGAGGTGCGTACGGTGCACAGCCCGGCCTGGAGCACCGACTGGATCAGCGACGCCGGACGGGCCAAGCTGGCCGCCGCCGGCATCGCCCCTCCGCAGGCGGCAACCCGCGACGGCGTGGTCCCGCTGACCCTCGCCGTGCGCTGCCCACGCTGCGGTTCACCGCAGACCGAGCAGCTCAGCCGCTTCGGCTCCACCGCGTGCAAGGCGCTGTGGCGCTGTCGCGCCTGTTCCGAACCCTTCGACCATGTGAAGGCGCTGTGACTGTCACCATCACCCGTCCGGTCCGCCGTCGCCCGGTGTTCCACCCGTTGCCCGTCGTCGCGGTGGACCGGCTCACCTCCGACGCCGTCGCGATCACCTTCGACGTGCCCGAGGACCTGCGCGAGACCTTCGCCTTCCAGGCCGGCCAGCACCTCACCGTACGGCTGCCCGCCGACGTGAGCGGGGGTGCCGGCCAGGACGTGCGCCGGTCGTACTCGATCTGCTCCACGCCGCAGGACCTGGCCCGGCACGGGCGGCTGCGGATCGGCGTGCGGGAGATCCCCGGCGGTGCGTTCTCGGCGTACGCCTGCGGGGTGCTGCGGCGCGGCGACACCGTCGAGGTGCTGCCGCCGCTGGGGCACTTCGGCACCGCGTTCGCCCCGGACCGGGTCCGCCGCTACGGCGCGGTGGTCGCCGGGTCCGGCATCACCCCGGTGCTGTCGCTGGTCGCCACCGCTCTGGCCGTCGAGCCGGCCAGCACCTTCACCCTGGTGTACGGCAACCGCACGGCCAACTCGGTGATGTTCGCCGAGGAGTTGGCCGACCTGAAGGACCGCTACCCGACCCGGTTGCACCTGGTGCACGTGCTGTCCCGGGAGCAGACCGAGTCGCCGCTGCTCTCCGGGCGGATCGACGCCGCGCGCCTGGGCCGGTTGCTGGACACCGTGGTGCCCGGTGACGCGATCGAGGAATGGTTCCTCTGCGGCCCGTACGGGCTCGTGGTGGACGCCAAGGCGGTGCTCGTCGGGCGGGGCGTCGTCGAGTCGGCGGTGCACACCGAGCTGTTCCACGTCGACGCGCCACCGGAGCCGGTGCGCCGCCCGGGCGACGAGCCGGGCACCGGCACCGAGGTCACCATCCTGCTCGACGGTCGGTCGTCGCGCTTCAGCATGCGCCGCGACGAGCGGGTCCTGGACGCGGCGTTGAAGGTCCGCAGCGAGCTGCCGTACGCCTGCAAGGGCGGCGTCTGCTCGACCTGCCGCGCGAAGGTGGTCTCCGGCCGGGTCGAGATGGCCCGCAACTACGCGCTGGAGCCCGACGAGGTGGCCGCCGGTTACGTGCTGACCTGCCAGTCCAGCCCGATCACCGACACCGTCACCGTCGACTACGACGCCTGACGTCCACCCGCGTAACCCGCGTCACCCGCTCGGCCGGCAGTTCGCCGTGCGGGATCTGAACATGCGCGGGCTCCGCACCGTCTGTGTCGCCAGGGGATGAACGCGAGCATCGTCCGATTTTCGGGTACTGGACCCAATTGGTCCATTATGGACGAACGCTGATACGGTCATCCCGGTCAAATCCGGCTTCACAGTCAGAAAGGAAGCCATGCGCAAATTCACCTCGGTGGTGGTTGCCGCAGCCATGGCGCTCGTCGCCATGGAGGCGGTCGTCGGTGCACCCGCCCGCGCCGCAGCCCCCCAGGAGTACGTGGCACTCGGCGACTCGTACGCCTCCGGCGTTGGCGCCTTCCCGTACGACTCGGCAAGTGGCGCATGTCTGCGCAGCCCGAAGAGCTACCCGAGGTTGCTGGCCTCCAGCGTCGGCGGGTACACGGTCAAGGACGTCACCTGCAGCGGCGCCACCATGGCCGACGTGCGGAGCAAGCAGCTCTCGGCGCTGACCAGCAACACCGCGCTGGTCAGCATCACCGTCGGCGGTAACGACGCGCAGTTCTCCTCGGTGGCGCGAGGCTGCCTCACCGAGAGCGAGTGGTCCTGCGAGGTGACGACGATGTACTCGTCGTACTACGCCCGCAATCAGATGGTGGGCGAGCTCGCCGGCCTCTACGGCGAGATCAAGCGCCGGGCGCCCAAGGCGAAGGTGGTCGTACTCGGCTACCCGAGGCTGGTCGCCCCGACCGGCTCCTGCGGTGCGATCAGCCCCAGCGCCGCCAAGCGCACCTTCATGAACGGCAACGCCGACGCGGTGGCCGAGGGCACCCGCGCGGCGGCGAGCCGGGCCGGCGTCACCTTCGTCGACATGCGTCCGGTCCTCGCCGGGTACGAGGCGTGCAGCCCCAAGCCGTTCCTGCACGGGGTCAACCTGACCCGCCTCACCGAGACCTTCCACCCGAACGCGGAAGGGCACGCCGCCTACACCATGTTGCTGGCGGCCTACCGCTCCTGATCCGATCAGGTCGAGGCCCGACGGGGCCGTTCGCGTCCCGAGGGATGCGGCGGCCCCGCGTCGCCGGCCCGCCCGAGAGATCTCGGTGCGACACCGCCCTTCCGGGGGCCGTTCCGCACCAAGATCCGCTCTGCGGCGGTGGGCACCGGTCCGTTCTTGGTCACAGGAGGGCCGGGCCTGGGGGTGGTCGGTGGGAGTCGCGACGTAGGCTCGGTGGCGTGACGACGAGCCGGGAGATCGACGACATCCTGCAGCGTGGCGCGGACGGTGGGCGGATCACGCCCGAGGAGGCGCTGCTGCTCTACACCGAGGCGCCCTTCCACGCGCTGGGCGAGGCCGCCGACGCGGTACGCCGTCGGCGATACCCGGACAACATCGTCACGTACCTGATCGACCGCAACATCAACTACACCAACGTCTGCGTGACGGCGTGCAAGTTCTGCGCCTTCTATCGGGCTCCCAAGCACAGCGAGGGGTGGACCCACCCCACCGAGGAGATCCTGCGCCGCTGCGGCGAGGCGGTCGAGCTGGGCGCGACCCAGGTCATGCTCCAGGGCGGCCACCACCCGGACTACGGGGTGGAGTACTACGAGGAGCTGTTCTCCTCGGTCAAGCAGGCGTACCCGCAGCTCGCCATCCACTCGATCGGCCCGAGCGAGATCCTGCACATGGCCAAGGTCTCCGACGTCAGCCTGGACGAGGCCATCGCCCGGATCAAGGCCGCCGGGCTGGACTCGATCGCCGGTGCCGGCGCCGAGATGCTTCCGGAGCGCCCGCGCAGGGCGATCGCCCCGCTCAAGGAGTCGGGCGAGCGCTGGCTGGAGGTCATGGAGCTGGCGCACCGGCAGGGCGTCGAGTCGACCGCGACGATGATGATGGGCACCGGCGAGACGGCCGCCGAGCGGATCGAGCACCTGCGGATGATCCGCGACGTGCAGGACCGCACCCAGGGCTTCCGGTCCTTCATCCCGTGGACGTACCAGCCGGAGAACAACCATCTCAAGGGCCGGACCCAGGCGACCACGCTGGAGTACCTGCGCCTGGTGGCGGTGGCCCGGCTCTTCTTCGAGACCGTGCCGCACCTGCAGGCGTCCTGGTTGACCACCGGCAAGGACGTGGGGCAGCTCGCGCTGCACATGGGCGTGGACGACCTGGGCTCGATCATGCTGGAGGAGAACGTCATCTCCTCGGCGGGTGCCCGGCACCGCTCCAACCTGCACGAGCTGATCGGGATGATCCGCTCCGCCGACCGGATCCCGGCGCAACGGGACACGCTCTATCGGCGACTGGCCGTGCACCACACCCCCGCCGACGACCCCACCGACGAGCGGGTGGTGTCGCACTTCTCGTCGATCGCGCTGCCCGGCGGCGGTGCCGGTCGCTCCCTGCCGCTGGTCGAGGCGAACTGAGTCTCCCCAAGGTCACGAGTGGTCCCCGGAAAGGTCACGGTTCGCCAACGGTGCCGACGCTCGGCTGATCACCCGAACGGCTCGCCCCGCCCATCCAACCGGCTCGAAGCGTAGTGCCGGAGCGGCGCGGGGGCGCGCTCCCTCGGGCAACAAGAGCCATCAATCCGGACAAACCTTAAATGACCATTAGCTGAGCAGCTTGTGGCGGGTGTGATCCGGGGTGGCGCGTGTGATCGCCGACCGCTAACGTCCCCGGCCGTACGCTTCTCACCACTCCACGGGGGAGACCCTTCAATGATCTTCCGTACTCGTCGTGCCGCGAGCCTGGCCACGGCCGCGCTGCTCGCCTCGGGCGCGGTCGCCGCGTTCGGCGTACCGGCCCACGCCGCCGGCACCGAGACCGATCTGGCGATCACCTCGGCCGGCACCAAGGTCACCGACGGTGCCTGGGGCAAGATCGCCTGGGCCAAGGTCGCCAACCTGGGCAAGAACACCCCGAGCAAGGTCTCCCTCAGGGTCGACGCCTCCAAGGTGGACGAGAGCAAGCTCTGGTTCGTGACGTTCACCGAGGGCGGGTGCACGTTCGACAGTGACCCGGACCCGAACCTGTTCGTCTGCGATCTGGACAAGACCGAGATCCCCGGACCCGGCGAGACCACCGAGCTGCCGCTCCTCATGATCAAGCCCGATGGAACGGCCACCGGGCCGTACAAGGCCCCGGTCACCATCACCATCGAGTCGCCGGACGACACCGACGACAGCAACAACAGCGTCACCTTCGACGTCGAGGTGACCCCGGAGAGCGGCGTCGACCTGGGCGTCATCGTCCCGGACGTGAAGACCAGCTTCGACTTCGAGACCGGCAAGGAGGGCAAGAAGCTGCACCCCGGCGACACCGCCCTCGTCTACAGCGAGATCGCCAACCAGGGCGACCTGGTCGCACAGGGCCTCAAGCTGACCTACAAGCTGCCCGAGCACGTCAGCCTGGCCTTCCCGATCGACGGCTGCAAGACCGGCGCCGAGCGCACCGTGGTCTGCGAGGACAAGGACTTCCTGCTCGAGCAGGACAGCGTGCTGATCCTCCCGCTGCCGGTCGTGGTGGACGAGGACGTGAAGGCGCCGGTGGCCCTCAAGGGCGGCTCGCTGGAGGCCGTGGCGCACGGCGTGTTGAAGCCGGAGGCCCGGATCAGCAAGCAGGCGACCGTGCCGGACTTCGACCGGGCCGAGGTCCGGGAGATCGAGGACACCGAGTTCGCCGACATCGACCCGTCGGACAACATCGACGACTTCGCCGTGATCGTGGCGGCCACCGGTAACGGTGGCGGTGGCGGTGGCCTGCCGGTCACCGGCGTGCAGGCCGGCGCGATCGGCGCCGTCGGCGCGGGCGTCGTGCTCGCCGGTGCGGCCATGTTCCTGGTGTCCCGTCGTCGCCGGGTGGTCCTGGTGGCTCCGGGGGACGAGAAGACCAACTCCTGAGGTAGGTCCTCAATCGGCCCGCGCGGGCCGTTCACATAACGCACGGCAGTAGGGGCGGGATGGGCGACCATCCCGCCCCTACTGTCTGCGCGGTGGGCACCGGCGACCCTGGCGGTGAACGGTCGGAGGTCGGGCTGGCAGAGTGGAGGGGTGAGCACCCCGCAGGGCCAGCGCGCCAGCCTGGACAAGCAGCCGCACGAGGTCGCCGCGATGTTCGACGGGGTCGCGGCCCGCTACGACCTGACCAACACCGTCCTCTCCTTCGGGCAGGACCGGTTCTGGCGGCGGGCTACCCGCGCCGCCCTGGACCTGCGTCCCGGGGACCGGGTGCTGGACGTGGGCGCGGGCACCGGGGTCTCGACCGAGGAGCTGTCCCGCTCCGGGGCGTACGCGGTCGGCGCCGACCTGTCGCTGGGCATGCTGTACGCGGGCAAGAAGGTCCGTCCACAGGTGCCGTTGCTGGCCGGTGACGCCCTCCGGCTGCCCTTCGCCGACGCGAGCTTCGACGCGGTGACCATCTCCTTCGCGCTGCGCAACGTCAGCGACACCGATGCGGCGCTGCGCGAACTGGCGCGGGTCACCCGGCCGGGCGGCCGGCTGGTGGTCTGCGAGTTCAGCACCCCGGTCAACCCGGCCTTCCGCACCGTCTACCTGTCGTACCTGATGCGGTCGCTGCCGGCGGTGGCGCGGACGGTGTCCAGCAACCCGGACGCCTACGTCTATCTCGCCGAGTCGATCCGGGCCTGGCCGGACCAGCCGGCGTTGGCCGCGCGGGTGGGTGCGGCCGGGTGGGGCAAGGTGGCGTGGCGGAACCTGAGCGGCGGCATCGTGGCGCTGCACCGGGCCATCCGGGGCTGACCGACTTGCCCCTTTCTCGCCGCCATTTAGGTGAATTGGGTCGTTTGGTATTGCCTGCCCCTTAGGCTGGCCCGCATGACGGATGCGAACCGCGTGGCCACCGATGATGCCGCCGAGCTGGTCGACCAGCTCAGGGATCTGGCCGGCGCGGATCCGGCGGACGTGCGCCAGGTGGTGTCCGAGGTGCTCGCCGCACTGGACCGGGCCGCCGGTGGCGCGTTGCGGGAGCACCTGCCGGAGACGATTCGCGCGGGTCTGGACGCCGCCAGCCCCACCGCATAGGACTGCTCCGATGTCCCGGACCGCATGGCCGCAGCGTCCGGGAGTTCCGTCAGTGTCCTGTTTCCGTGATGTTAGGTCGCCCTAACAAACCGAGCGTACGGCGTCGGTCATAGACTCGTCCCGGCTGGCTTGTGAAGCATTTCACGAGCACTCGGGAGGAGGCGCGAATGACCGCGGTGGAGAACGACGCCGACGTGATCGTCGTGGGCGCCGGTCCCGGTGGGTCGGCGACCGCCTACCACCTGGCTCAGCACGGCGTACGCGTGCTGCTGCTGGAGAAGACCGAGTTCCCGCGCGAGAAGGTCTGCGGCGACGGGCTGACCCCGCGCGCGGTGCGGCAGTTGATCCGGATGGGTGTGGACACCTCACCGGAGGCCGGCTGGCTGCACAACCGAGGTCTGCGGGTGATCGGCGGCGGCGTCCGGCTCGAACTCGACTGGCCGGATCTGGCCAGCTTCCCGAACTACGGGCTGGTCCGCACCCGGCTCGACTTCGACGACCTGCTCGCCCAGCGGGCGGTGTCCGCCGGCGCGACGCTGCGCACCAACGTGAACGTGACCGGCCCGGTGCTCGACGGCAACGGCCGGGTGATCGGCGTGGAGGCCGAGGACGGCCCGGACAAGGCTCCGGCCACCTTCCACGCGCCGCTGGTGGTCGCCGCGGACGGCGTCTCCGGCCGCTTCCCGCTCGCCCTCGGGCTGGCCAAGCGCGAGGACCGCCCGATCGGCGTGGCGGTCCGCCGCTACTACCGCTCCGAGGCCCGGCACGACGACGACTACCTGGAGTCGTGGCTGGAGCTGCGGGCCAAGGGCACCGGTGCCCTGCTGCCCGGGTACGGCTGGATCTTCGGCCTCGGTGACGGTCGGGTCAACGTCGGCCTCGGCATCCTCAACTCCTCGTCGGCCTTCGGCAAGACCAACTACCGGCGGCTGCTCACCGACTGGCTGGCCAACACGCCGCCGGAGTGGGGGATGACCGACGAGGCCAACGCCGAGGGTTCGATCCTCGGCGCGGCGCTGCCGATGGGTTTCAACCGGGTGCCGCACTACACCCGGGGGGTCATGCTGGTCGGTGACTCCGGCGGCATGGTCAACCCGTTCAACGGCGAGGGCATCGCGTACGCCATGGAGTCCGGCGAGCTGGCCGCGGAGGTCGCGGTGCAGGCGCTGGCCCGTCCGGTCGGTGCCGAGCGGGAGCGGGCCCTGATGGCGTACCCGCAGGAGTTGAAGACCCGGTTCGGCGGCTACTACCGGCTGGGCGGGGTCTTCGTGAAGCTGATCGGCCGGCCCGAGATCATGCGCGTGGCGACCAAGCACGGCATGCCCCACCCGACCCTGATGCGCTTCGTGCTCAAGCTGCTGGCCAACCTCACCGACCCCCGTGGCGGTGACGCGATGGACCGGGTGATCAATGCGATGACCCGGGTCGCGCCCGCTGTGTAGGGGCGCGGACCAGGCAGATCGACCCCCCGCCGACGGTCGCCGGGTGGGATGTGAATAGTGTGAATTTCGCCAACGAACGAGGGCAGGGAAGGACGAGCAGGAGAAGAAGATGTCGCTCTCGCCTTACGTACCCATCATTGGGCTGTTCGCCCTCGCCGCGGCCTTCGCGCTGTTCTCCATAGGGGCTGCCCGGTTCGCCGGACCCCGGCGCTACAACAAGGCCAAGCTCGAAGCCTACGAATGTGGGATCGAGCCCAGCCCGCAACCGATCGGCGGCAGCCGGTTCCCGGTCAAGTTCTATCTGACGGCGATGCTCTTCATCGTCTTCGACGTGGAAATGATCTTCCTTTACCCGTGGGCTGTCTCCTTCGACCTCCTGCCGGTGTTCGGATTCGTCGCCATGTTGATTTTCATCGGTGCGGTCTTCGTCGCGTACGCCTACGAGTGGCGGCGCGGCGGTCTGGACTGGGACTGAGGGAGGAACGGCAATGGGTATCGAGGAGAAACTTCCCGCCGGCGTCCTGCTCACCTCGGTGGAGAAGCTCGTCAACTGGTCGCGCAAGTCGTCGGTCTGGGGTGCCACCTTCGGCCTGGCCTGCTGCGCGATCGAGATGATGGCCGCCGGTGGTCCGCACTACGACATGGGCCGGTGGGGCATGGAGGTCTTCCGGGCCTCGCCCCGTCAGGCCGACCTGATGATCGTCGCCGGCCGGGTCAGCCAGAAGATGGCCCCGGTGCTGCGCCAGATCTACGACCAGATGGCCGAGCCCCGCTGGGTGCTCTCCATGGGCGTCTGCGCCAGCAGCGGCGGCATGTTCAACAACTACGCCATCGTGCAGGGCGTGGACCACGTCGTGCCGGTCGACATGTACCTGCCGGGCTGCCCGCCCCGGCCGGAGATGCTCATCGACGCGATCCTCAAGCTGCGCGAGAAGATCGGCCACGAGCCGCTCGGCCCGAACGGTCGCAAGATGCTGGCGGCCCGCGAGGCGCGCGGTGACGTGCCGGTGGTGCCGTACGGCTCGATGCCGTCGTCGTACCGCAACGACAAGGCCCGCCGCGCCGAGTGGACGAAGGCCGTCCGCGAGGGCCGCGAGGAGCAGTTGCGGATCGAGAACTGGATGAAGGCCCAGAACCACCTCCACCCGTACGGGGGGATCAAGTGACTGACGACAAGCGAGCCGAGGGCGGCGGCGTACCGGTTCCGGTGACGCCGGCCGGGTCGACCAGCGGTGCGCCCGCCGAGTTCCCGCCGGCCGCGCCCGCCGGTCGGGGCATGTTCGGCAACCAGGGCACCGGCGACGTCTCCGGCTTCGGCGGCCTGGTCCGCCCGCGCCCGCAGCTCGCCGACTCGCCCCGGCCGTTCGGCGGCTACTTCGACGACGTGTACGACGCGCTGGAGGAGGCGTACCCGGCCTTCGGCGACGCGATCGAGAACGTGGTGGTCGACCGGGGCGAGCTGACTCTGCACATCCGCCCGGAGCGAATCGCCGAGGTGTGCCAGGTGATGCGGGACGACGCGGGGCTGCGCTTCGAGCTGCTCTCCTCGCTCTCCGGCGTGGACTACCTGGGTGCCGACGAGCGCCGGCTGCACGTGGTCTACCAGCTCACCTCGATGACCTATCGGCGACAGGTGCGGCTGGAGGCGGCCGTCTCCGTCGAGGCCCCGCACCTGCCCAGCGTCACCTCGGTCTACCCGACCGCGGACTGGCAGGAGCGGGAGGCGTACGACATGTTCGGCGTCATCTTCGACGGCCACCCGGCGCTGACCCGGATTCTCATGCCGGACGACTGGGAGGGCCACCCGCAGCGGAAGGACTACCCGCTCGGCGGCGTGCCCGTGGAGTACAAGGGCGCCGAGATCCCGCCGCCCGACAAGCGGAGGTCTTACCAGTGAACGCGAGGAGTGCAGCGAAGCGGAGCCCCGCAGTCGCGAACGAAAGGTCGGCACTGTGAGCGCGTCCAACTACGCCACCGAGCGCGAGACCACCGAAGGTCGGGTCTTCACCGTCACCGGCGGGGACTGGGACGATCTCGTCTCGGGAGTCGACCCGATCAACGAGGGTCGGATCGTCGTCAACATGGGCCCGCAGCACCCGTCCACGCACGGGGTGCTGCGGCTGGTCCTGGAGCTGGAGGGCGAGACGGTCCGGGAGGCCCGCTCGGTCGTCGGCTACCTGCACACCGGCATCGAGAAGAACCTGGAATACCGCAACTGGGTCCAGGGCTCGACGTTCGTGACCCGGATGGACTACCTCTCGCCGATCTTCAACGAGACGGCGTACTCGCTCGCGGTGGAGAAGCTGCTCGGCATCACCGACGACATCACCGAGCGGGCCAACACCATCCGGGTGCTCATGATGGAGCTGAACCGGATCTCCTCGCACCTGGTCTGGGTCGCCACCACGGCGATGGAGCTGGGCGCGATCAACATGATGCTCTACGGCTTCCGGGAGCGCGAGTACATCCTGGAGATCTTCGAGCTGATCACCGGCCTCCGGATGAACCACGCGTACGTCCGGCCGGGCGGTGTCGCCCAGGACGTGCCGGACGAGGCGATCGTCAAGATCCGCGATTTCCTCAAGCTCCTGCCGAAGCGGCTCAAGGAGTACGAGGACCTGCTCTCCGGCCAGCCGATCTGGCTGGAGCGTACGAAGAACATCGCGGTGCTCGACGTGACCGGCTGTGTCGCGCTCGGCGTCACCGGGCCGGTGCTGCGCTCCGCCGGCCTGGCCTGGGACCTGCGTAAGACCATGCCGTACTGCGGCTACGAGGACTACGAGTTCGACGTGCCGACGCACCCCGACGGCGACGTCTGGGGCCGGTACCTGGTCCGGATGGCCGAGATGCGCGAGTCGCTCAAGATCGTCGAGCAGGCGCTGGACCGGCTGGAGCCGGGACCGGTGATGGTCGCCGACAAGAAGATCGCGTGGCCGGCGCAGCTGGCCATCGGCGTCGACGGCATGGGCAACTCGCTGGAGCACGTCGCCAAGATCATGGGGCAGTCGATGGAGTCCCTGATCCACCACTTCAAGCTGGTGACGGAGGGCTTCCGGGTGCCGCCGGGCCAGGTCTACGTCGGCATCGAGTCGCCGCGCGGCGAGCTGGGTGTGCACGCGGTCTCCGACGGTGGCACCCGGCCGTACCGGGTGCACTACCGGGAGCCGAGCTTCGTCAACCTCCAGGCCCTGCCGGCGATGGCCGAGGGTGGCCTGATCGCCGACGTGATCGCCGGCGGCGCCTCGCTGGACCCCGTCATGGGAGGTTGTGACCGGTGAGCGCGAGGAGTGAGCTTGCGAGCCCCGCAGTCGCGAACGGAAGGCGGCGCTGATGACCACGACTGTTTTCACTGATGCGACGCGGGCCCGGGCGCGGGAGATCATCGCCCGGTACCCGGCCGACCGGTCCCGCTCGGCCCTGCTGCCCCTGCTGCACCTGGTGCAGTCCGAGGAGGGTTACGTCTCCCCGGCCGGAGTGGCGTTCTGCGCCGAGGTGCTCGGCCTGAACAAGGCCCAGGTCGGCGCGGTGGCCAGCTTCTACACCATGTACAAGCGCCGCCCCACCGGTGACTGGCTGGTCAGCGTCTGCACCAACACCATGTGCAACGTCCTGGGCGGGCAGGAGGTCTACGACGCCCTCACCGAGCACCTGGGTGTCGGGCACGACGAGACCACCGAGGACGGCTCGATCACCCTCGAACACGCCGAGTGCCTGGCCGCCTGTGACTACGGCCCAGTGATGACGGTCAACTACGACTTCTTCGACGGGGTCGACCCGCAGAGCGCGGTCGGTCTGGTCGACGAGCTGCGCGCCGGTGGGCGGCCCACGCCGAGCCGAGGTGCCCGCCTCTGCACGCTCAAGGAGATGGCGGTGCAGCTCGCCGGCTTCGCCGACGAGCGCGAGGGCGCGGTCGCCGACGGCGTACCGGGTGAGCCGAGCCTGCGTGGCCTGCGACTGGCCGAGCAGCACGGCATCTCGGTGCCGGGCTTCGACCCGAACACCCCGATCCGCAGCGCCAAGGCCGGTGACAAGCCGGCCCCGGCCACCCCGGCCAAGGCCGCGCCGACCGGCACCACGGCACCCGACGTACCCGCGCCGGACCGCAAGTCGCCGCAGGTGCGTACCGCAGAGACCCGGCAGCCGGACGCCCAGACGGCCGTGCCGGACGCACCCGGCACCAAGGTGCCGGTCGACGGGGCGGCGCCCACGTCGAGCGACGCCCGGGCGGCGGAGGCCGCCGGTGCGGCGGCCAACCGGCCCGCCAGTGACGGCAAGCCTGCCGGCGACGACGCCGAGGCTCAGGAGCGCAACCTCAGCGAGGCGGAGTCGTCCGGCGGTGGCCAGGGCTCCGCGAACGACAAGGGGGCTCAGAAGTGACCACGCCTCGGCCGGAGATCCTGGCCAAGCTGACGCCGGTACTCACCAAGCGCTGGCTGTCGCCGGACGCCTGGCGGATCGGCACCTACGAGAAGCTCGACGGGTACGCCGCGCTGCGCAAGGCGCTCAAGGCGCACCCGGACGACCTGATCCAGCTCGTCAAGGACTCCGGGCTGCGCGGTCGTGGCGGCGCCGGCTTCCCGACCGGGCTCAAGTGGGGCTTCATCCCGCAGGGCGACGGCAAGCCGCACTACCTCGTGGTCAACGCCGACGAGGGCGAGCCGGGCACCTGCAAGGACCTGCCGCTGATGACGCACGACCCGCACTCGCTGGTCGAGGGCGTGATCATCGCGTCGTACGCGATCCGGGCCAGCAGGGCCTACATCTACATCCGGGGCGAGGCCGTGCACGCGGCGCGTCGGCTGCGCAACGCGGTGAACGAGGCATACGCCAAGGGCTACCTCGGGCGCGACATCCTCGGTTCCGGGTTCGACCTGGACCTGGTGGTGCACTCGGGCGCCGGTGCGTACATCTGCGGCGAGGAGACGGCGCTGCTGGACTCGCTGGAGGGCTTCCGGGGCCAGCCCCGGCTGCGCCCGCCGTTCCCGGCGACCCACGGCCTGTACGCCAGCCCCACCGTGGTCAACAACGTCGGCACCATCGCGAGCGTGCCGTACGTCGTGCTCGGTGGTGCCGAGTGGTGGAAGACCATGGGCACGGAGAAGTCCTCCGGGCCGATGATCTATTCGCTCTCCGGCCGGATCGCCAACCCCGGCCAGTTCGAGTGCTCGATGGGCATCACGCTGCGCGAGCTGCTGGAGCTGGCCGGTGGGATGCAGCCGGGACACAACCTCAAGTTCTGGACGCCGGGTGGCTCGTCCACCCCGCTGCTCACCGCCGAGCACCTGGACGTGCCGCTGGACTTCGAGGGGGTGGCCGGCGCCGGATCGATCCTCGGCACCACGGCCACGCAGATCTTCTCCGACCAGGACTGCCCGGTCTACGCGACCTACCGCTGGCTGGAGTTCTATCACCACGAGTCGTGCGGCAAGTGCACCCCGTGCCGGGAGGGCAACTACTGGATGGTCCGGGTCTACCGGCGCATCCTGGCCGGCCAGGGCACCCACGACGACCTGGACACCCTGCTCGACACCTGCGACAACATCCTCGGCCGCTCGTTCTGCGGTCTGGGTGACGGTGCCACCAGCTCGGTGACCTCGTCCCTGAAGTACTTCAAGCAGGACTACCTCGACTACATCGAGGGACGGACCGCGCCGAAGTTGTCCGACAAGCAGTTGGTGGGAGCCCACTAATGACGGACGTTGCCAAGTCGACCGAGACGGTCACGCTGACCATCGACGGCGTCGAGGTCACCGCCCCGAAGGGGGCGCTGCTGATCCGCGTCGCCGAGCAGATCGGCACGGAGATCCCCCGCTTCTGCGACCACCCGCTGCTGGCGCCCGCCGGTGCCTGCCGCCAGTGCCTCGTCGAGGTGGAGGGGCAGCGCAAGCCGGTCGCCTCCTGCACGCAGACGGTGGCCGAGGGCATGGTCGTCCGTACCCAGCTCAGCTCCCCGGTCGCCAAGAAGGCGCAGGAGGGGATCATGGAGCTGCTCCTGGTCAACCACCCCCTCGACTGCCCGATGTGCGACAAGGGCGGCGAGTGCCCGCTGCAGAACCAGGCGATGTCGACCGGCCGTACCGACTCGCGGTTCCACGAGCACAAGCGGGAGTACCCGAAGCCGCTGCCGATCAGCACGCAGGTGCTGCTCGACCGTGAGCGGTGCGTGCTCTGCCAGCGCTGCACCCGGTTCTCCGAGGAGATCGCCGGTGACAAGTTCATCGACCTGATGAACCGGTCGTCCGCCGAGGAGATCAACATCTACCGGGACGAGGAGTACGGCGGTGGAGCGGAAGCGGACAGTGCCGACCCCGCCGGCTTGGCCTCCGCTGGCGCTCCGGCCGGCGCCGGCGATGTCCCGTTCAACTCGTACTTCTCCGGCAACACCGTGCAGATCTGCCCGGTCGGCGCGCTGACCGGTACCCAGTACCGTTTCCGTGCCCGCCCGTTCGACCTGGTCTCCAGCCCGAGCGTCTGCGAGCACTGCTCGGCGGGCTGCGCCCAGCGCACCGACTGGCGTCGGGGCAAGGTGATGCGCCGGCTGGCCGGCGACGACCCGCAGGTCAACGAGGAGTGGAACTGCGACAAGGGCCGGTGGGGCTTCCAGTACGCCCGCGCCACCGACCGGCTGACCACTCCGCTGGTCCGCGACGAGCGCACCGGTGAGCTGCGCGAGGCGTCCTGGAGCGAGGCGCTCAGCGTCGCCGCCGAGGGGCTGCGTGCCGCTCGGGACGGCGGTCAGGGTTCGGCGGTGCTCACCGGCGGTCGGCTGACCGTCGAGGACGCCTACGCGTACGCGAAGTTCGCCCGGATCGCGCTGCACACCAACGACATCGACTTCCGGGCCCGCCCGGCCTCCCGCGAGGAGGCCGACTTCCTGGCCAGCAACGTCGCCGGCAGCACCGACGTCACCTACACCGACGTCGAGAACGCTCCCGCGGTGGTGCTGGTCGGCCTGGAGCCGGAGGAGGAGTGCCCGATCCTCTTCCTGCGGATGCGCAAGGCGTACCTCAAGAACAAGCTCAAGGTGTACGCGATCGCGCCGTTCGCCACCCGCGGCCTGGAGAAGCTCGGTGCCAAGCTGGCCCGGGTGGTGCCGGGTGAGGAGGCCGGGGTGCTCGCCGAGCACGCCACGGTCGCCGAGGCGCTGAGCGCTCCGGGCGCGATCCTGATCGTCGGCGAGCGACTGGCCTCGGTGCCCGGCGGGCTCTCCGCCGCCGCCGAGGTGGCCGCGCGTACCGGCGCGAAGCTGGTCTGGGTGCCGCGGCGCGCCGGCGACCGGGGCGCCGTCGACACCGGTTGCCTGCCCAACCTGCTGCCCGGTGGCCGGATGGTCACCGAGCCGACCGCGCGGGCCGAACTGGGCGAGGCGTGGGACATCCCGGCCGGGGTGATCCCGAGCCAGGCCGGACGGGACACCGACGGCATCCTCGCCGCCGCCGCAGCGGGCCAGCTCGGCGCGCTGGTGGTGGCCGGCGTCGACCCGGCCGACCTGGCCGACCCGCGCCTGGCCGAGCAGGCCCTCGACGCGGTGCCGTTCCTGGTCAGCCTGGAGCTGCGGGCCAGCGCGGTGACCCGACGGGCGAACGTCGTCCTGCCGGTCGCCCCGGTGGTCGAGAAGGCCGGCAGCTTCCTGGACTGGGAGGGTCGGCTGCGTCCGTTCGACGCGGTCCTGAACACCGCCGCGATGACCGACGGTCGGGTGCTCGACGCGCTCGCCGCTCAGCTCGACGTGCGGCTGGGCACCGGCGACGTGCTCTCCGTACGCCGCGAGCTGGGCAGCCTGCCGACGACCCGGGTGGGTCGTCCGGCCGCCCCGAGTGTCGAGCCGGGCACCGTCCGGGACCTCGCGCCCGGCGAGGCGGTCCTGGCGACCTGGCACCAACTGCTCGACCTGGGCAGCCTCATCGACGGTGACGAGCACCTGGGCGGCACCGCCCGTCCGCCGGTGGTCCGGCTGGGCAAGGGCAGCGCGGAGGCGCTCGGCATCGCCGACGGCGACGCGGTGACGGTGGGTACCGACCGTGGGGCGCTGACCCTGCCGGCGGCCATCACCGAGATGCCGGACGGCGTGGTCTGGCTGCCCACCAACTCGCCCGGCTCGACGGTACGGCGCAGCCTGGGCGCGACCTCCGGTTCGGTGGTCCGGGTCTCCGCGCCCGGTACGGCCGAGCCGGTCGCCGCCGACGCGGCGGGTCGTTCGGGCCCGCTGCTCAACTCCTCCGGGGGTGACCAGTGAGTGCGAGGAGTGAACGAGCGCAGCGAGTGAGCCCCGCAGTCGGGAACGAAAGGTGGGCCCAGTGAGTCACCCGCTCCTCGCCCAGGCGCCGTCGCTGACCGACTTCGGTCACGACCCGTGGTGGCTGGTGCTTGGCAAGATCGTCTTTGCCTTCGTCGTCGCCCTGCTCGGCACGCTGCTGGGCGTCTGGTTCGAGCGGCGAGTGGTGGGGCGGATGGCGGTCCGGCCGGGCCCGAACCAGCTCGGCCCCTTCGGTCTGCTGCAGACGCTCGCCGACGGCCTGAAGATGGCCTTCAAGGAGGACATCCTCCCCAAGTCGGCAGACAAGGTCATCTACTTCTTCGCGCCGGCCATCTCGGTGATCTGCGCGGTGACCGCGCTGTCGGTGATCCCCTTCGGCCCGATGGTCAGCATCTTCGGCCACCAGACGCCGTTGCAGGTCACCGACGTGCCGGTGGCGGTGCTGGTGGTGCTCGCCTTCTCGTCGTTGGCGGTCTACGGCATCGTGCTCGCCGGTTGGGCCTCCGGCTCGACCTACCCGCTGCTCGGTGGTCTGCGGTCCACCGCCCAGCTCATCTCGTACGAGGTGTCGCTGGGGCTGTCCATCGTGGCGGTGTTCATGCTCGCCGGCACGATGTCCACCTCGGAGATCGTGGCCGCGCAGGGCACCGGCACGCAGGTGAACCTCTTCGGCTTCGACGTCCCGGCACCCGGCTGGTACGCGCTGCTGCTGTTCCCGAGCTTCATCGTCTTCTTCATCTCCATCGTCGGCGAGACGAACCGGCCGCCGTTCGACCTGCCGGAGGCGGAGTCGGAGCTGGTGGCCGGCTTCATGACCGAGTACAGCTCGCTGAAGTTCGCGCTGATCATGCTCAGCGAGTACGTGGCGATGGTGACCATGTCGGCCTTCACCGTCACCCTCTTCCTGGGCGGTTGGTACGCGCCGTGGCCGATCAGCCTCTGGTCGGGCGCCAACTCCGGTTGGTGGCCGCTGCTCTGGTTCTTCGGCAAGGTCATCCTGCTGGTGTTCGTCTTCGTCTGGCTGCGGGGCACGCTGCCCCGGCTGCGCTACGACCAGCTCATGCGGCTCGGCTGGAAGGTGCTGATCCCGATCAGCCTGGTCTGGATCGTGGTCCTGGGCTGGTACCGCACGATCGGCGACTGGGACACCACGGGTCGCCTGTGGGCCATCGGCATCCCGGCCGGGATCGTGCTGCTCGCCGCGATGTTCTGGCCGAGCCGCAAGCCGCAGCCGAAGCCAACCGTCGCCGAGCAGGTCGAGAACCGGCCGCAGGGCAGCTTCCCGCTGCCGCCAATGGATCTGCAGGTACCCCCGAGCCCGCGTACCCGGCGCATGGTCGCCGAGCGGGAGCCGGCCAACGTTCCCGCCGGCCAGGACTCTGAGGAGGTGTGACGTGGGCGCGATCACCGGAACGTTCAAGGGCTTCGGGGTCACCTTCTCGCACATGTTCAAGAAGGTCGTCACCACCGACTACCCCTTCACCCCGCCGAAGCCGGCGCCGCGCTACCACGGCCGGCACATCCTCAACCGGCACCCGGACGGCCTGGAGAAGTGCATCGGCTGCGAGCTGTGCGCCTGGGCCTGCCCGGCGGACGCCATCTTCGTCGAGGGTGGCGACAACACCGACGAGCAGCGCTTCTCGCCGGGTGAGCGGTACGCCAGCAACTACCAGATCAACTACGCCCGCTGCATCTTCTGCGGGCTGTGCATCGAGGCGTGCCCGACCCGCTCGTTGACCATGAGCAACGAGTACGAGCTGGCCCGGGACAACCGGCAGGACCTGATCTTCACCAAGGAGCAGCTGCTCGCGCCGCTGCTGCCGGGGATGGAGCAGCCGCCGCACCCGATGCGTCTGGGCGACAGCGAGAAGGACTACTACATCGGCAGCCTGACCAACCCGGGCACCTCGGCCGGCGCCGAGCGCTCGCCGATGGGGCCGGGGCGGTACCAGCTGGACGAGCACCCGGGCGTCACCTTCCCCGGTGCCGAGCAGGCCGCCCAGCGTGCCGCGGCGGACAAGGGAGAGACGGAATGACCACCTCGACGGTGCTCGCCGCGGGTGCGGTCTCCGGCGGCGAGGCGGTGGCCTTCTGGATCCTCGCCCCGCTCGCGCTGGCCGGCGCGATCGGCATGGTCGCGGCACGCAACGCGGTGCACTCGGCGCTCTGGCTGGTGCTCACCATGCTCAGCCTGGGCGTGTTCTATGTGCTCCAGGCCGGACCGTTCATCGGCATGGTGCAGATCATCGTCTACACCGGCGCGATCATGATGCTCTTCCTGTTCGTGCTGATGTTGGTCGGCCGGGACGCCTCGGACTCACTGATCGAAGTGCTGCGGGGTCAGCGGATCGCCGCGATCGGGCTCGGCGTCGGCTTCGCCGCCCTGCTCGGCAGCGGGGTCTACCGGGCCACCCAGGGCACCGTCGCGGTGGGTCTGGAGGAGGCCAACGCGGGCGGCAACGTGGAGGGCATCGCCCGGTTGCTCTTCACCGACTACATCTTCGCCTTCGAGCTCACCGCCGCGCTGCTGATCACCGCCACCATCGGCGGCATGATCCTGGCGCACATCGAGCGGCGCAAGGAGGACAAGCGCGACCAGGTGGCCACCATGAAGGCCCGCTTCGCGCCGGGCAACTACCCCGGTCCGAAGCCCGGCCCGGGTGTCTTCGCCACCTCCTCGTCGGTGGCCACCCCGGCGCGCCTGCCGGACGGCCGGCTGAGCGACCGGAGCACGCCGGACATCCTTCCGGTGCGTGAGCTGGCCGCCGAGGAGACCACCCTGAAGGGCACTGAGAAGTGAGTGCGAGGAGTGAGCTTGCGAGCCCCGCAGTCGCGAACGGAAGGCCGGTCCGGTGAGTGACTTCTTCTCCGTCGAACCGAACTACTACCTCGTCCTCGCCGCGGTGCTGTTCACCATCGGCGCGGCCGGGGTGCTGGTCCGGCGCAACGCGATCGTGCTGTTCATGTGCGTCGAGCTGATGCTCAACGCGGCCAACCTGGCGCTGGTCACCTTCAGCCGGATGAACGGTGACCTGAACGGCCAGATCATGGCGTTCTTCGTGATGGTGGTGGCGGCGGCCGAGGTCGTGGTCGGGTTGGCCATCATCATGGCGATCTTCCGCACCCGGCGCTCCGCCAGCGTCGACGACGCCAACCTGTTGAAGTACTAGAGGGGCCCACCGGTGGACGAAATTGTGACGTACGCCCAGGCTGCTCCGGCCGAGACCGTCTCGTACGCGACGGCTGACGGGCTGCTGAGCAGCGTCTGGCTGCTGGTGGCGATCCCGCTGGTCAGCGCGATGGTCCTGCTGCTGCTCGGCCGGCGCGCCGACCGGTGGGGGCACTGGCTCGGCGTGGCCGCCGTGGGTGCCGCCTTCCTGCTCGGCCTGACCTACTTCTTCAACCTGCGCGGGTTGGAGAACAAGTCCGTCGAGCTCAGCCTCTGGGACTTCATCGCGGTCGGCAACCTCAACGTCGACTTCGGCCTGCTCTTCGATCCGCTGGCCGGGGTCTTCGTCCTGCTGATCACCGGCGTGGGCTTCCTGATCCACCTGTACGCGGTCGAGTACATGGCGCACGACCCGGGTCGTCGGCGGTTCTTCGCCTACTTCAACCTGTTCGTCGCGGCCATGCTGCTGCTGGTCCTCGGCAACAACTACGTGATGCTCTACTTCGGCTGGGAGGGCGTCGGTCTGGCGTCGTACCTGCTGATCTCCTTCTGGAACACCAAGCCGGCCGCGGCCACCGCCGGCAAGAAGGCGTTCCTGATGAACCGGGTCGGCGACGCCGGTCTGGCCATCGCCATCTTCATCATGTTCGCCACCCTGGGCACCACCCAGTACGACGAGGTGTTCAACGGGGTCGGCGCACTGGCCGGCAGCACCGTGCTGGTGCTCGGCGTACTCCTGCTGCTCGGCGCGGCCGGCAAGTCCGGTCAGTTCCCGCTCCAGGCGTGGTTGCCGGACGCGATGGAGGGCCCGACCCCGGTGTCGGCGCTCATCCACGCCGCGACGATGGTCACCGCCGGCGTCTACCTGATCGCCCGCTCCAACATCATCTTCTCGGCCAACGCCACGCTGCAGTTGGTGGTGGTCAGCGTGGGTGCGCTGACGCTGCTGATCGGCGCGATCATCGGCTGCGCCAAGGACGACATCAAGCGGGTGCTGGCCTGGTCGACGGTGAGCCAGATCGGCTACATGTTCCTCGGTGTCGGCCTGGGCGGCGCGGCGTACGCGCTGGCCATCGTGCACCTGCTGGCGCACGGCTTCTTCAAGGCCAACATGTTCCTCGGCGCCGGCTCGGTCATGCACGGCATGTCCGACCAGGTGGACATCCGCCGCTTCGGCGGCCTGTCGAAGTACATGAAGATCACCTGGATCACCTTCGGCGCGGGCTGGCTGGCCATCATCGGCATGTTCCCGTTCTCCGGCTACTTCTCGAAGGAGCCGATCATCGCCGCCGCCTTCGAGCGGGACGACTGGACGGCCTGGCTGTTCGGCGGGGCCGCGGTGCTCGGTGCCGCGCTGACCGCGTTCTACATGACGCGGCTGTTCGTGCTGACCTTCCACGGCCCGAAGCGCTGGACCACGGACATCGAGCACCCGCACGAGTCCCCGCCGCTGATGACCATCCCGCTGATCCTGCTCGGCATCGGCTCGATCGGTGCGGGTTGGCTGCTGGCCACCTCCGTACCGGACTGGCTGACCGCCACCGCCGGTCTCGGCGCGGCCGAGGCGCACCACGACGCGGTGCTGCCGCACTGGGCGATCGTGGTGCTGTCGCTGGGTGTCACCGTGCTCGGTGCCGCGCTGGCCTGGTTCCTGTTCCGCAACGGCACGGCCAACGAGCCGCAGCCAGCCGGTGTGCTGGTCACCGCCGCCCGCAAGAACCTCTACACCGACGCGGTGAACGAGGCGGTCTTCGAGAAGCCCGGCATCTTCCTCACCCGGGCGCTCGTCTACCTGGACAACCGGGGCATCGACGGGCTGGTCAACGGGCTGGCGGCCGGTGTCGGCGGTGGTTCGGGTCGACTGCGGCGGCTGCAGACCGGCTTCGTCCGGTCGTACGCCACCTCGATCCTCGCCGGGGCGCTGCTGATCGTGGGCGCGTTCCTTGCCGTGCAGGCGGGGTGGTTCGCGTGATCGACCTCAAGAGGCCGACGGTCTCGCAGGCGGCCGTCGTCGGCGGACCGCGCATCGACGACGGAGGTAAGGCCGCATAATGTCCGACTTCCCGTTCCTCTCGGTGCTCACCGTGGCGCCGCTGGTCGGCGCCGTGGTGGTCGCCCTCCTGCCGCGCAGCCGGCCGACGCTGGCCAAGCAGGTCGCGTTCGGTTGGTCGCTGCTGGTGCTGGCGCTCTCCGTGGTCATGTGGGTGACCTGGCAGGTCGACGGCGACCGGTTCCAGTTCCGCGAGTCGTACCCGTGGATCCCGAACTGGGGCGTCAACTTCACCTTCGCCGCCGACGGCATCGCGCTGGTCATGCTGATGCTGATCGCGGTGCTGGTGCCGCTGGTGATCCTGGCGTCCTGGCACGACGCCGAGTCGTCGAAGCGGTCGGTGCCGGTCTACTTCGCGCTGCTGCTCGTCCTCGAATGCACGATGATCGGCGTCTTCGCCGCCGCCGACGTCTTCCTGTTCTATGTGTTCTTCGAGGTCATGCTGGTGCCGATGTACTTCCTCATCGGCAGCTACGGCGGTCACCAGCGCCAGTACGCGGCCGTCAAGTTCTTCCTCTACTCGTTGGTCGGCGGCCTGTTCATGCTGGCCGCGGTGATCGGCCTCTGGGTCGTCGGCGGGAAGACCTTCGACTGGGTGGCGCTGTCCCAGGTGGACATCTCCACCGGTGCCGAGCGCTGGCTCTTCCTCGGCTTCTTCATCGCCTTCGCGATCAAGGCACCGTTCTTCCCCTTCCACACCTGGCTGCCGGACGCCGGTGGCGCGGCCCCCGCCGGTGCCGCCGCGCTGCTCGTCGGGGTGCTGGACAAGGTCGGCACCTTCGGCATCATCCGGTACGGCCTGCCGCTGTTCCCGGACGCCGCCCAGTGGTTCGCGCCGTGGGCGATGGGCCTCGCGGTGATCGGCATCATCTACGCCGCACTGCTTGCGGTGGGGCAGAACGACCTCAAGCGGCTGGTGTCGTACACGTCGATCGCGCACTTCGGTTTCATCGGTGTGGGCCTGTTCGCCTTCACCACCCAGGCCGGCACCGGTGCGGTGCTCTACATGGTGAACCACGGGCTCGCCACCGGCCTGCTCTTCCTGGTGGTCGGCATGTTGGTCGCGCGCCGGGGCTCGGCGCTGGTCAGCGACTTCGGTGGTGCCGGCAAGCTGGTGCCGGTGCTGGCCGGGGTGCTGTTCTTCGCCGGTCTCGCCTCGCTGGCGCTGCCCGGCACCGCACCGTTCGTCTCCGAGTTCCTGGTGCTGATCGGCACCTTCACGGTGAACAAGCCGGTCGCGGTGATCGCCACGCTGGGCATCATCCTGGCCGCCGCGTACGTGCTGTGGATGGTGCAGCGGACCACTCAGGGCACGCTCAATCCGGCGCTGACTCAGATCGACGCGATGAAGCGCGACCTCAACCTGCGCGAGAAGTTTGTGGTCGCCCCGCTGATCGCGCTGATCGTGGTGCTCGGCTTCTACCCGAAGCCGGTCACCGACGTGATCAACCCGGCGGTGCAGGCGACCATGGAGGACGTCGGTCGGACCGATCCGGCCCCGACGGCAGGCAACGTCCAGGAGGCCAGCCGGTGAGCGCGAGGAGTGAGCTCGCGAGCCCCGCAGTCGCGAACGAAAGCGGCTCCGTGAGCGCGAGGAGTGAGCTCGCGAGCCCCGCAGTCGCGAACGAAGGCCAGCCGGTGAGCGCAAAAGACAGCGCAGTCGCGAACGAAAGGTTGACTCGGTGAACGAGTTCGTACTGCCGCCGATCGACTACGCGGCACTCGCGCCGATCCTGATCATGATGGGCGCGGCGGTGCTGGGGGTGCTGGTCGAGGCTTTCGTGCCGCGCCGGCTGCGGCACCCCGTCCAGCTCCCACTGGCCCTGCTGGCGGTGCTCGCCGCGCTGACCATGGTGGTGTTCAACGCCGACAAGCGGGTGATCACCATCGGGGTGATCGCGATCGACGGGCCCACGCTGTTCCTCCAGGGCGCGATCCTGGCCCTGGCCGGCGTGGCGCTGCTGCTGATGGGCGAGCGGTCGGTGGAGCGGGGCGGCGCGTTCGTCGCCCAGGCCGCGATCACCGCCGACTCGCCGGACGACCGGCGGCAGGCGGCCAACTCCGGTGGTGCCGGTGAGGTCTACCCGCTGACCACGTTCGCCATCGGCGGCATGCTGATCTTCGTGGCGGCGAACGACCTGCTGACCATGTTCATCGCGCTCGAGGTCTTCTCGCTGCCGCTCTACCTGCTCTGCGCGCTGGCCCGTCGCCGGCGGATCCTGAGCCAGGAAGCGGCGATGAAGTACTTCCTGCTCGGCGCGTACGCCTCGGCGTTCTTCCTGTTCGGCCTGGCGCTGCTCTACGGCTTCAGCGCCGGTCTGGGCGACCGTCAGGCGGGCGTGGACTTCGCCACGCTCAACGCCGCCGTGGTCAACTCGACGGCCAGCCCGGTGCTGCTCTTCGCCGGTATGGCCCTGGTCGCCATCGGCCTGCTCTTCAAGGCCGCCGCCGCGCCGTTCCACGTCTGGACGCCCGACGTCTACCAGGGCGCACCGACCCCGGTGACCGGCTTCATGGCCGCCTGCACGAAGGTCGCCGCGTTCGGCGCCCTGCTGCGGGTGTTCCACGTCGCCTTCGAGGGCGCACGGTGGGACTTCACCCCGGTGCTCGGCACGGTGGCGGTGCTCACCATGCTGGTCGGCGCGGTGCTCGCGGTCACCCAGACCGACATCAAGCGGCTGCTGGCGTACTCCTCCATCGCCAACGCCGGTTACCTGCTGGTCGGCGTGCTGGCCCCGGGCCGGGAGGGTCTTTCCGGCACGATGTTCTATCTGGTGGCGTACGGCTTCACCGTGCTGGCCGCGTTCGCCGTGGTGACCCTGGTCCGGGATGCCGACGGGGAGGCCACCCACCTGTCCCGCTGGGCCGGGCTGGGCCGCCGCTCGCCGGGGTACGCCTCGGTGTTCACCTTCATCCTGCTCGCCTTCGCGGGTATCCCGCTGACCAGCGGCTTCACCAGCAAGTTCGCCGTATTCGCGCCGGCTCTCGACGGTGGTCAGGTGTGGCTGGTGATCGCCGGTGTGCTGACCAGCATGGTGCTCGCCTTCCCGTACCTGCGGGTCGTGGTGATGATGTGGCTCTCCGAGCCGGGTGACTCGACCCCGACCGTCACGGTGCCGGGTGCGATGACCTCGGCGGCGCTGGTGATCGGCGTACTCGCGACCCTGGTCCTCGGTGTCGCACCGGCCCCGCTGCTCGATCTGGCCACCGGCGCTGCGGACTTCATCCGCTAGCGGCGTCACCTTCCGTTTCGGGGGCCGGTCCACGGGTGTGGGCCGGCCCCCGCCGCGCCTCCCCGGTCCGCTGCAGGTAGAGCCCGTGTGGCATGGTGGAGTAGTGGTGATTAGGGGTGGTGAGCGTTCAGGTGTCACCGGCTCCGGTGGCCGCCGGAGCCGGCACGCGGGCCAGTTCGGCCCGCTCGGTCTGCATCTGGCCGACCCACACACCGAGGCATCCGTGCTGGGCCTGCTGGAGACCATCGAGGTCGAGCTGCGGGCCAGCGTGGCCAGCGCCGATCCGTTCGTGACCGAGGCCGCCCGGCACCTGGTGGAGGCGGGCGGGAAGCGTTTCCGGCCGCTGCTGGTGGCCCTGGGCGCCCAGTTCGGCGAGCCGGCTCGGCCGGAGGTCGTCTCGGCCGCCGTGGTGGTGGAGTTGACCCACCTGGCCACGCTCTACCACGACGACGTGATGGACGAGGCCGCGGTGCGCCGGGGAGCGCCGAGCGCCAACTCCCGCTGGACGAACTCGGTCGCCATCCTGGTCGGTGACTACCTCTTCGCGCGGGCCGCGGACGTCGCCGCCGAGCTGGGTCCCGAAGCGGTACGCCTCCAGGCGCGTACCTTCGCCCGCCTGGTGCACGGCCAGATCGCCGAGACGGTCGGCCCCCGGGCCGACGCCGACCCGGTGCAGCACTACCTGGACGTGATCGCAGAGAAGACCGGTTCGCTGATCGCCACCAGCGCCCACTTCGGCGCGCTGTTCAGCGGCACCGCCCCGGAGCACGTGTCGGCACTGGCCGGGTACGGCGAGATCATCGGTGTCGCCTTCCAGCTCTCCGACGACCTGTTGGACATCGCCAGCGACTCGGAGGAGTCCGGCAAGACGCCCGGCACCGACCTGCGGGAGGGTGTGCCGACCCTGCCGGTGCTCTACGCCCTCGCCTCCGACGACGCGGACGCCGCCTCGGTCCGGCTGCGGGAGATCCTCGCCACCGGCCCGCTGACCGACGACGCCCTGCACGCCGAGGCGCTCGGGCTGCTCCGGGAGAGCCCCGCGCTCAAGCGGGCCCGGGAGACGGTCCGCAGCTACGCCGAGGACGCTCGCGCCCGCCTCGCGCCGCTGCCGGACGTGCCGGCGCGTCGCGCCCTCGAATCGCTCTGCGACCACATCGCCGACCGCACGAGCTGACCAACCCTTTGCAGCGCCCCACCGACGCCCTCGACCGGGTGTGCGGTCAGGCTGACGCGGGCCGGGCGGAGAGCAGCCGGGTCGCGGTGAGCATGAGACCGGCTGCGGTGAGCATGGCGGCGGCTGCGGTGAGCCACATCGCCGGGTAGCCGGCGGCGGCCGCGAGCGGTCCCAGGGCCAGCGGGCCGAGGCAGCCGCCCGCGTACACGCCGGTCTGGGTGATGGAGGTGGCGGCGGCCGGTGCCTGGGGGTGCAGCCGGACCACGGCGAAGTTCATCAGCCCCGGCCAGGACCAGCCCAGGCCGAAGCCGAGCAGGACACCGACCACCAGCGCCCCGGAGCCGGCCACCGCGAGCAGGCCCAGGCCCACCGCGCCGACCGCCAGCAGGCCGGCGATCACGGTGACGTGCCCGCCGGAGCGGCGGTCGGCCAGCCAGCCGATACCGATCCGCGCGGCGACGCAGACCGCGCTGCCGAGGGTCAGCATGAGTCCGGCGAGGGCGGGGCCGTGACCCCGGTCCACGGAGGCGTCCACCAGGAAGGTGCCCAGCGCGTTCGCCGCGCCCGCCGCGAGCGTCGCGGCCACGCCGATCACCACCAGACCGACGGTCGCGTTCCCGGCCGGCCGGTTCGATCGGTGGACCGGTTGCGGTCCGTGTGAGGGTACGAGCGGCAGCGTGGCCAGCGCGGCACCGGCGGCGGCCACGAACGCCCACCGCCAGCCGACGGTGAGCGCGAGCGTGGGTACCGCCGCGCCGGCCAGCAGGGTGGAGACCGGGATGGCCGCCTGCTTGACGCCGAAGGACAGGCCCTGTCGCCGCGTCGGTACGTGCCGGGCCAGCAGCAGGTTGCTGGAGAGTTGACCCAGCGCGTTCGCGGTGCCGGCCACGGCCAGCAGGACGAGCAGCATCGAGTACGAGCGGGCCAGCACCGCCACGGCGAGCAGCGAGCCGGCGGAGATCAGGATGCCGACCCGGGCGACCACGCCACCGCCCCAGCGTTCCACGAGTGCGCCGGAGGGGACCGAGGCGAGTGCGCCGATGCCGAAGTAGACGGCCACGGCGATGCCCAGCCCGGCCGGGTTGAAGCCCAACTCCTCGCGCATCTGCACGGCGAGGCCGCCGACCAGGAAGACCGGCAGGACACAGGCGATGGTGACGGCCACGGCGGTGGTGGCGGCCCGGACGGGTCGGGTGGCGGTCTCCGGGGCGCGGGGCGGGGCGGTGTGGGTCATGGTGGGGCCAACCTACGCCTGCCGCATTCCGGCGACGGAAAGTGCGGTCAGCATCACATCGGGTATCCGACGAACGGTGATCCTCCACCCGATCAGGCGTTTCGCGCCGGGCTCCTTTTTCATATGGTGTAAGTCCCCGGTGGCGGAGGTGGTTGTGCGTGACCCCCTGGCGGAACCTTCGGACCTGATCCGAAGCGTCTCCCGCGCACTTCGAGTGCTCGAGTCGGTCGGCCGTGCCCCGCGGGGGCTGACGGTGAAGCAGATCGCCCGGCGATGTGAGCTGACCGTGGCCACGACGTACCACCTGGTCCGCACACTCGCGTACGAGGGTTACGTGATCCGCCGGGAGGACGGCACGTACATCGTGGGGCTGGAGGTGGCCGACCGCTACCGCGAGTTGGTCGCCGCGTTCCGGGGCTCGCCCGCAGTGGGGGAGAACCTGCGTCGGGCGGCCATCGAGACCGGGTGGAGCCACTACCTCGGCCGCTTCGTGGGCGGCCAGGTCGCCATCACCGCCGTCGCGGAGGGGAACCGCTCGCCGTACCTGGAGGATCTCGTCCCCGGGTTCGACGAGGGCGCGCACGCGACCGCGCTCGGTAAGGCGCTGCTCGCCACGCTCACCGCCGAGCAGCGGCACCGCTATCTGCGGGAGTACGGCATGCGGCCGTTCACCAGCGCCACCCTGACCACCCCGGAGGCGTTCGAGGCCGATCTGGCGGCCGGTGAGCGGCGCGGTATGCAGCTCGAACTGGGTCAGTTCCGGCAGGGGGTGGCCTGCGCGGCCGTCCTGGTCACCCCGGACAAGGACATGGAACGGCGTACGGTGCTGGCCTGCGCGCTGCCGGCCAGCGAGATGATGACCTCCGCCCGGGTGGTCCGGACGAAGCTGATCGCCACCGCCCGCGCGATCGCCGAGTGCCTGGCTGCCGAGAACTGACCGGAGCCGACCGAGCCGCCGCCGAGAACCGAGCCGCCGAGGGCTGATCCGCGAGGGCTGACCCGGGCGCGAGACGGCCCCCTTCCTGGTGGGAAGAGGGCCGTCGGGAAGCGGCCGGCGCGAAGCCGGGGCGGGGTCAGCTACCGACCGGTCCGCCGTCCAGCCGCCAGGTCACCACCACGCCGGGTTTGGCGTAGTCGCCGTCCGGCCAGGTGGAGGCCGGGTTGTCGACCGATGCACCGGTGACCTCGCCCGGGTGTTGCACGGCGACGAAGAGCGAGCGGTTGTCGCCGGTGATGAACGGCCCGCAGGTCTCCGCGCCACGCGGCACGGTGAGGAACTGCTTGAGGTGACCCCGCTCCGGCCCTTCGGTCGGCGTGGCGAAGAGGCCGTCGTTGCTGCCCAGGGCGTTGCCGTCGGTGGAGATCCAGAGGTTGCCGGTGGCGTCGAAGGCCACGTTGTCCGGGCAGGAGATCGGCGACACCTTGGTCTTGTCGTACCCGGAGAAGTAGGTCGACGGGTCCGCCGGGTCGCCGCAGACGATCGGTAGCGACCAGGTGAACGTCTCGGCGGTGTTGTCGCCCCGGTGCTCGACCAGCTCCAGGATCTGCCCGTGCCGGTTGTTGCTGCGCGGGTTGGCCTCGTCCGGCCCGGGGTTGCTGCCGACACCCCGGTTGGTGTTGTTGGTCAGCGCCACATAGACCTTGCCGGTGAGCAGGCTCGGCTCGACGTCCTCCGGGCGGTCCATCTTGGTCGCGCCGACCTTGTCACCGGCGAAGCGGGTGAAGGTGAGCACCTCGGCGGCGGTCATCCCGTCCACGAAGGAACGGTTGCCGCTGACCAGCTTGATCCAGCGGCCCGTGCCGTCGAAGGCGCCGTCCGAGGGCAGCCGGCCGGACCCGTCGATCTCGTCGGCGCTGGTCTGGTCGAGCCGGGCGACATAGAGTGTGCCGGACTCCAGCAGCGTCAGGTTGTGCTTGCGGGCGACCCAGGAGTTGCCCTTCATGAACGTGCGGTCCGAGACGAACTTGTACAGGTAGTCGAAGCGCTCGTCGTCGCCCATGTACGCGACCACGTGCCCGCTGCGGGCCACGATGACGTTGGCGCCCTCGTGCTTGAAGCGGCCCAGCGCGGTGTGCTTGCGGGGGCGGCTGGCCGGGTCGTACGGGTCGATCTCCACGATCCAGCCGTGCCGGTTCGCCTCGTTCGGGTGTTTGGCCAGGTCGAAGCGGTCGGCGGCGCGGTCCCACTTGCGGTTGCCGCTGGGGTAGCGGGTGGTGGTGTTGATGCCGTACCGGGCCAACCGGGGCTTGTCCGCCGCCGGTGCGGCGTCGCCGCCGACGAAGTACTGGTTGAAGTTCTCCTCGCCGGAGAGCACCGTGCCCCACGGGGTCACCCCACCGGCGCAGTTGTTCAGCGTGCCGACGACCGTACGCCCCTTGGGGTCGGCGGCGGTCTTCACGAAGGCCGAGCCGGCGGCCGGACCGGTCAGCTCGAAGGTGCTGCTCAACGCGTCGACCCGCCGGTTGTACGGGCGGCGACCCGAGGTGACCGCACGCCACTGCCCGGTGCCGGCGACCCGCTCGATCTCCACCACCGACATGCCGTGCGCGGCCATCGACACCTTCACCTGCTCGACGGTGAGCGCGTCGAGGCTGGTGAAGCCGGGGAACATCAGGTCCTCGTTGGTGTACTCGTGGTTGACGACGAGCAGTGCCCGCCGCCCGCCCTTGTCCAGCGGCAGCACACCGACGAAGTCGTTGTTGTAGCCGAACTGGCGGGCCTGTGCGGCGGCGGTCTGCCGACGCAGGTCGAAGGCGGGTGCGCCGGGCAGCACCGGGTCGCCCCAGCGGATGACGACCGCGTGGTCGTAGCCGTTCGGCACCACGAAGGTGTCCAGCGTGTTCGGCGGGATCGACGAGAAGGTCAGCGCCCCGCTGCCGACGCCCCGGCCGCCGGCGGCGAAGGTGGTGGTCTCGGGCACCACCGGGGAGCCCGGTGCCGCTGCGGCGGCACCGCCGCCGGCCAGCGCACCGGCGCCACCGCCGAAGCCGAGTACCAGCGCGCCGACCGCCCCGGCGCGGACCAGGCCACGGCGGGAGACCTCGGCGTCGACCAGGTCGCCGAAGTAGGCGTTGTCGGAGGTGTTGGGCACCGGGTGGTCGCAGGCGTTGCCGCAGCGGTAGAGACAGGTCATGGCGTCGCGGCTGCCGTGGCGGGGAGTGCCCAGCAGCGGGAGCAGCCGGGGACGGTCGCTCATGGGAGGAGCCTCCTGAGGGTCACGGGCGCCGGTGCAGCTCACCGACGAGTACCCGCCGGACGCTAGGAGGGCGTGGTGAGCGGTGGTCGGCGTCGATGTGAACCGGCGATGAACTCCCCCGTCGGGAATCCCAGGTCGCGCAGGCGGTGAACTGTTCGGCGTGACCGCACGTATCCCTGGTCGTAACGCCGCGCCCGCTCGGTCGAGAGCGAGGAGAGGACCATCAGCGACCACGACGCCCACCTGCTGCGCGCCCTGCACGACGAGCATGCCGAGGCGCTGTACGCGCACGCGTTGCGGCTGGTCAACGGCGACCGGCAGCGCGCCGAGGACCTGGTGCAGGAGACGCTGCTGCGGGCCTGGCGACACCCGGAGTCACTGGACCCGCGGCGCGGTTCGGTCCGCGCCTGGTTGTTCACCACCGCACGCAACCTCGCCATCGACGCCTGGCGGCGACGGTCGACCCGGGTCGGCGAGGTCTACACCGACGAGCTGCCCGAGCCCAGCGAGGTCGTCGACGAGACGGAACGCGCCGTGGAGGCGTGGACCGTGGCGGAGGCGCTCAACCGGCTCAGCCCGTCCCACCGGGACGTCCTCGTCGAGTGCTTCTACCAGGGCCGTTCGGTGTCCGAGGCCGCCTCCCGGCTCGGGGTGCCGCCGGGCACCGTGAAGTCCCGTACCCACTACGCGCTGCGCTCACTACGGTTGGTGCTGGCGGAGATGGGGGTGACCGGATGAGCCGCTGCGACTACGCCTTCGACGACGGCGCGTACGTGCTGGGTGCCCTCTCGCCCGCCGACCGGGCCGCGTACGAACGTCACCTCGTCGGCTGCCACGACTGCCAGCAGTCGGTCTCCGAGATCGCCGTGCTGCCCGGCCTGCTCGGTCGGCTGGACCCGTCCAGCCTGGAGCAGTTCCTCCCACCGCCGGAGAATCCCCGGGTGCCCGAGCTGCTCAACGCCGCGCGGGACCGCCGGCGTCGGGAGCGGCAGGCCAACCGGCTGCGGTACGCGGTCACCGGCCTCGCGGCGGCGGCGTTCGCCCTGCTGGTCGGCTTCGGCGTGGCGACGATGCTGCCGAGCGAGCAGCCGGGCCGGCCACCGCTGGCACAGGTGCGCCTGGTCGCGATGGAGCCGGTGACCGGGTCGGTGCCGGTGCACGCCGAGATCGGCCTGCGGCACACCGACTGGGGCACCGAGGTGACCATGCACTGCGGGTACGACGAGGACACCGGATACGCCAAGGCGCACGCCTTCCGGCTGGTGGCGTACGGGCCGGACGGCGCGGAGGAGCAGATCGGCTCGTGGCGCGCCGCGCCCGGCGACGACCTGCGGATCACCGGTGCGACCCGGTTCACCAACGCCGAACTGGTCCGGCTGGAGCTCATCCGCGCCGACGGCACCCCCGTGCTGGCCTACGACGTCCGCTGAGGCGGTGGCGTCGGTCAGCGTGGGCGGGCGGTCAACCTGGGGCAGACCGGTCAGCGTGGGGCGGGCACCGCTGCCGCCGCGCTGACCTCGCTGTCCGGGCGCGAGCGGCGGTTGCGCCGGGCGTGCCGGAGCGCGTCGGCGGTGAAGACGATCAGCGCGAGCCAGACCAGCCCGAAACCGACCAGGCGGGCCGGCGGCATCGGCTCGTGGAAGATCAGCACACCGCAGGCCAGTTGGAGGATCGGCGCCACGTACTGGAGCATGCCCAGGGCAGTCAGCGGCAGCCGGTTCGCGGCACCCGCGAAGAGCAGCAGCGGGATGGCGGTCAACGCGCCGGCCAGCACCAGCAGCAACGCGTGCCCGACCGAGACCCGTCCGAACGTGGCGTCGCCGGTGGTCGCGAGCCAGCCGAGGAACGCCAGCGCCGGGAGGGCCAGCACGGCGGACTCGACGAAGAGGCCCTCCGCCGCGGGCAGCCCCAGCCGCTTCTTCACCAGGCTGTACCCGCCGAACGTGAAGGCCAGCGTCAACGCGAGGTACGGCAGCCGGCCGTAGTCGACGGTGAGTACGGCCACCGCCAGCGCGCCGACCCCGAGCGCCGCCCACTGCGCCGGGCGCAGCCGCTCCCGCAGCACCAGGACGCCGAGCAGCACCACCACCAGCGGGTTGATGAAGTACCCGAGGGCGGTCTCCACCACCCGGTCGGAGTTCACGCCGTAGATGTAGGTGAACCAGTTCACCGCGATCAGGGCGGCGGCGGCACCGACCCCGGCCAGGGCGCGCGGCCGACGCAGCAGGGAACGGATGAACCCGATGTTGCGCATCACGGCGAGCAGCAGGGCGACGAACGCCACCGACCAGATGACCCGGTGAGCCAGGATCTCCAGCGGCCCGGTCGGACGCAGCAGCTTGAAGTACAGCGGGAAGAACCCCCACAGCAGGTACGCGGCCAGGCCGTAGAGGTATCCGAGGCGGAGCGGTGTCACGTGTTCACCGTAAGGGGCGGATCGCCCTGCGGATCCTTGCTGGTGAGCGGCGTCACGTTCGGCTCGCGGCGATCGAACTCCATCCACCGGTCCGCGCGTACGACGGTGAAGCCGAGTTTGGCGTACACCCCGTGCGCGTCGTTGGTGGCGAGCAGGATCCGGCGTACGCCCAACTCGGCGAGATGGTCGCGGACGGCGCCGGCCAGCCAGGTGCCCAACCCGTGTCCGCGCTCGGCCCGGTCCACGTAGACGTCGCAGAGATAGCCGAAGGTGGCCCGATCCGTGATCACCCGGGCGACGGCGACCTGTCGGCCGTCCGCCGGGCGGTACACGCCGAAGCCGAGCGAGCCGGCGAACGCCGCACCCACCGTCGCGCGGTCCCGCCCGAGCGCCCAGTACGCGTCGGTGGAGAGCCAGGTGTGCACCAGATCCAGGTCGAGCAGATCGGGCGAGGTGCTGATCGTGTAGCCGTCGTGACGGGTCCGGGTGAACATCCTCGGGATCCTAGGACCCGACCATTCACCCTTCGTGAGCCGGGCGGTCACCGTCGGTGTCGGCGGTGACCGCCCGGCGGACGGCCGGTCGGGCGGTCGACGAGGCGAGCCGCCCCGTTCGAGGGTCAGTCGCGGTCGAGGATGGCGCCGAGGATCCAGGTGACGATGCCGACGAAGAGCGCACCCAGCACCGCGGCGGGCCAGAAGCCGTCCACATCGAAGGGCAGCCCCACCTGGTCGGCGATCCAGCCGGTGAGCAGGAACAGCAGACCGTTGACCACCAGTGCGATCAGACCGAGGGTGAGCAGGTAGAAGCCGCACCCGACGGTCTTGATGATCGGCTGGAGCACCCCGTTCACCACGCCGAAGATGACCGCGACGAGGACCAGCGTCAACACCGTCTCACCGAACGAGTCGGTGTTCAGGGAGATGCCGGGGATGATCACAGTGGCCAGCCAGAAGGCCACCGCCGTGGCGCCGACCCGGATCAGTAGACCTTTCAGAAAACCCATGGCGGGCATGGTGTCATGGCCTGCGTACCGGCGAAACCCGCGAGATCAACTCCGCCGGGGCCTCAGGGGTGCCCCGATGAGCTGCGCCTCGATCGGTGTGACGGCCAGCAGCGCCCAGCGCAGGGCTCGCCGGTTGACCAGCGCCACCATGCCGGGCCGACTGCGCGCCAGCCACTGCGCGGCGTCGCCGAGGCCCAGCGCGCCGCCCGCGACCGCCGATTCGGCCCGGCTCATCGGCGACAGCACCGCCAGGTCGGCGCGGGCCAGCGCGTCCGCGTCGGCCGAGGTCAGCTCGTCGCGTACCAGCAGGGTGGTCTGCCAGGGGGCACCCGGGCGCGGGCCCGGAGGCGGTGGCGGCGCGTCCCGCACCACGAGCAGCGGGGAGAGCGGGGTCGCCGGCGGCAGCTCCGCCGGACGGTCCGGTGACACCAGCGGGACCGTCCGGCCGGGTACGCCGACACCCCGCACGAAGGGTTCCCAGGCGTGTGGTCGGGTCGTCTGGACCACCACCCGGGCCCCGAGCGCCATCGCCCGCACGGCGACCAACTGGGCGGTGGGCACCCCGCCGACGAGCATCACCCGGGTGCTCTCCGGCCGGAACAGCCGGACGGCGACGGGTCCACCCTCTCGGTTGGTGCCGAGCATCAACCCGGTCGAGCCGTACGGCAGCGTCGACTCCGGGTCGTCCGCGCCGGGCGGTGTCGACGGGGCCCGGCGACGCGTGACCGGCTGACCCGGCAGCGCCAGCGGGAGCGTGCCGGCGAAGCCGTCCAGGTGCGCGCCGTCGTTGCGGACGAGCACCCCACCGGCGCTCGCCACGACCTGCTCCAGCGCTCGACCGGCGGCGGTCAGCTCGGCCGGCGTCGCCGCGCTCAGACGTACGGTCAGCTCGGTCCGGCCCGGTGCCTCGGTGTCGGCGTGCAGCGACACCGTGGTGGCGGTCACCGGCAGCGCGGACAGTCGGGGCACCAGCCGACCCACCGGCTCCGTCGGCCAGCGCCGCAGCGTGAAGGTGCTCTGGAGCAACCCGCCGCACCGGACGCCCTGCCAGGTCTCCCGAGGCGCGCGGCCGTCGTGGTGCGCGAGCTCGGCGAGCATGCGCAGGGTCGCCTGTGCGCCGAGCGGACGCACGGGCAGGGGCCGGAGCCGCCGCACCACCCGGCGCACGGTGCCGGCGAGCGCCCGCCGCAGCGCCTCCTCGGGCCAGCCCGCCACCCGCACCGCGCGCACGGCCAGCACCGCGCGCTCTCCACCGGCCAGCCGTCCGTCGGTGAGCTGTCGGTACGAGGTGGCCACCGGTCCGCCGCCGGCCGCGACCGCCGGTGCCGCCGTGACGGTGAGCAGGAGTTGCACGCGTACCGGCGGCATGTCGGCGGTGCGGGCCGGCAGCAGGGCGGTGGGCGGCGGCAACGCGCGGACGCCCGCGCCGAGCAGGTCGCCGACGTCGCCGACGTCGAGCAGGGCCACCAGGCCACCCGGGTCGTCGATGGCGGCGGCCGGGGATCCGGCCAACTCGACGGGTCGGACGACGGCGTCCGGGTCGACCAGGTCGAGCAGGGTCGTCGGGTGGTGCACCCGGCGGCGGGCCAGATAGCCCGTCCCGAGCCGTAGCCACTCGTGCAGCCACCGTCGACGTACCCGACCCCAGGCGCCGACCAGCAGCGCGCCGGCCAGCAGGGCGGCGGCGCTCGTCGGCAGCGTGCCCAGACCCGGCGCGGCGACGAGCAGCGCCGCCGCCACCTGCGTGGTGACGACCTGGCCGACCGTCGGCCGGTACGCGCACAGGCTCCACTGTGGACCATTTCGACCGTCGCCGGTGTCGGCGGGGGCGTCGACGGTACGGCGGGCAAGCGTGCCGGTGGTCGGCACTGCGGCCCGTCGATCGATCACACCCCGCGACGTCATCGACGCCCATCGTAGTAGCCCGCCCGGCTGCCGCATTGTCCACAGGGGAGCGCGGCGGGGTAGCAGAAACGCGATGGTGTCGCTACTGTCAGCGACGAGTTCTCGTTGGCCCGTCCCGTGTCGCGCACGCCCTCCGGCGGCGCGGGTGGTGTGTCCATGGGCCAGCCACGATCGAGAGACGAGGTGACGTCGGGGTGTCCTCCCAGACCCAGGCAGAGGCTGCGGTGATGCAACAGACCGCGGCGAAGTTCGAGCAGACGGACCAGTCGTTGCAGTCGATGCTCAGTGGACTGCTGGCCCAGCTGGCGATTCTCCAGCAGGCCTGGCGCGGGGCGGGCGGCCGGTCGTTCGAGCAGGTCAAGCAGCAGTGGGCGCAGGATCAGGCGAACCTGCAGCGGGCCCTTCGGGAGACCGCAGGCGCGATCCGCACCGCCGGCGCGAAGTACGACGCGTCGGACGCCGAGGCGGCCGGCCGGGTGTCCGCCACCAACCGGGGCGGCATCCAACTGCCGCTCTAGACCACGACCCAGGGGGAAGACTTCGGATGGAGAACGGTGTGCTGGTCGTCAACTTCGCCGCGCTGCAACAGGCCAGCGCGGACATCCAGCGGGCCTTGAACACGCTCGAATCGCAGCTCGGTCAGCTTGAGCAGGACGCCGCTCCGCTGGTCGCGAGTTGGTCCGGCGAGGCACAGCAGGCGTACGAGCAGCGTCAGGCCCGGTGGCGCAACGCCTCGCAGGACCTCCAGACGATGCTGCGCGACATCAAGGTGGCGGTGGACGAGTCCGCGACCGACTATCTCGACACCGAGAAGCGCAACGCCGGCCTGTTCCAGTGACGAGGGGCTGACGCCGGCCGCCTCGCACGCGGCGGTCGGCGTCAGCCATCGGCAGCCGCCGCTCGGGGCTGTCGGCTCAGCGTGGGTCGGCGGGGCGCCACCGTCGCCGGACACCCTGCGGCACGATGACGGCGGCCAGCACGATGACGGTCACCGCCAGCAGCCCGGCGGCGGTGAGCAGAGCGGCCCGTTCCCGCGCGGCGGCCCGCCGGGCCTGCTGTGCCACCAGCGCCGGGTCCGTCCGCTCCGCGTCGAGCCCGACCGCCGGTCGTGCGCGTGGCGTCGTGCCGTCCGCCTCGGTGACCGCCCGGTACGGATTGAGCACGCCCGCACCGTAGCCCTCGCCAGGAGCCGAATCGGCGGTCGCGAGGATCCGCCGGGCCACCTCCGCAGCGCTCAGGTCCGGACGGTACTGGCGGACCAGAGCGGCGGTAGCGGCCACGAAGGGTGCGGCGTAACTGGTGCCCTCGGCCCGCTGGTGGCCGCGTCCGGGCGCGGCGATCAGCACGTCGGTGCCGGGTGCGACCAGGTCGACATAGGGGCCGGTCTGGGAGAACCCGGCCCGTGTCCCGTCGGCACCGATCGCGCCGACCCCGATCACCGGCTCGTACGCGGCGGGGTAGGGGCGAGGGTCGCCCTCGCCGTGCAGATTGCCGGCGGCGGCCACCACGACCACGTCCCTGGCCGCCGCGTAGGCGATCGCGGCACGGACCGACGGCCGGTCGGTGTAGAGCACCACGGACAGGTTGATCACGTCGGCGCCGTTGTCGACCGCCCAACGGATCGCCGTGGCGAACTCCTCCGGCGCGACCGTACGCCCCGCTCCCCGGCCGTCCACGACCTGCTGTTCGCTGACCCGGACCGGCAGGATCCGGGCGTTCGGCGCCAGACCGTGGAAGGCGACGCCGTCGTGCGGGGCGGCGGCGATGATGCTGGCCACGCCGGTGCCGTGGCCGACACAGTCCCGGGTGCCGTCACCACCGGGGTCGAGCAGGTCGAGGCCGTCGAGTACCCGACCGGCGAGCTGTGGATGGCGGCGATCCACGCCCGAGTCGACCACGGCGACGGTCACCCCGGACCCGTCGGTCAGCGGCGACAGCCGCGCCGGGGCGTACCGTTCCTGCGGCCAGGGCGTGGTGACCACCGGCCGGGCCGGTGCCGGTGGCGCGGTGCAGTCCGGCGCGGGCCGTGAGGTCGCGGCGGATGCCGGTGTCGCCGGCCCGGCCAGCAGGGCGGCGGCCACCCCCGCGAGGAGCGGACGCGGGACGTTCCGGGACATCGACCGCCTCCGTATCGTGTCGACACCGGAACGGGATGTTAGCGCCCCTCGGCGAAGCGGGCGGACCGGCGACGGCCTGGCATTGTGATCTTGTGGACACCTTGTAGGTTGTAAGCGATACCTATGGCTGTGCCCGGGAGGAGGGGTGGCCGTGACCGACTGGGCGCCGGCCACCGAGGCCGAGGCGGCGATGCGGGACGCGCTGCGCGGCAACGACCAGCAGTTGTACTTCCGCATCCTGTCCCGGGTCGAGCTGCTGTTGCCGATCTCCGTCCAGCCCGTGCCAGGTCAGGTGCCGGCGGGTTGGGGCACCTGGACGACCGGTGGCCGCACGCACGTGTTGGCGTTCACCTCCGCCGAGGCGATGCGGTCCTGCCTCGGTGACCACGCCGGACCCAGCCGACGCTCCGGGTACGCCGAACTGGCCGCCGGTTGGCCCAACCACGAGTGGTGGCTGGCCGTCAATCCCGGCCTGCCGGTCGAGGGCTACCTGCCGGCCTGGTACGTCTCCCAGTTGTCCCGGGGCGACGTCCGGCTGCCCGGGCGCACCGTCGGCGCACGAGCCCGGTTGGAACGGGTGGAGGCCCTGAACCGCGCCCGCGACGCCCGTACGCAGAGCACCCCGCCCGCCCCGGTCGGCACTCCACGGTCATCCGGCACCGGCCCGGGGCGTCCGGCCCCGCCCTCGCCGCAACCGGTGGCCCCGGCGGCTTTCCAGTTGCCCGAGTCACCGGTGGCGGCGCCCGGCACGGTGGCCGGTCCGCATCACCAGCAGCCCGGCGGAGCGTCGCCGGGCCGGCCCGATCCCGGTTGGGGTGCCCCCGCCCCGGACCGCGCCGCCGGTCAGGAGACCCTGGGAAGCCGGCTCAGCGCCGTCGGCGGTGGCCGGGTGGAAGGGCAGGTCGGTCCGCCGCCGAGTCGGCCGATGCCGGCACCCGACGAGGAGCCGACAGCCGCCGGTCCCGGCTGGCCGAGTACGCCGGACCGAGCCGGCCCGCCGACCAACGGCCGGCCCGCCGATCCCGGCCAGGCACCTCGGAAGTCCTTCTTCGAGCCGGCGAACTCCCGCACCGGCCAGCGCGCCGACCGGCTGACCGACCGGGCGACCCCGCCGTCCCGACTGGCGGCCCGTGGTGCGCAGCCGTTCCCCCGGCGCGGAGCGGCCGGCGATCCGTCCGCTGAGGGGAAGACCCGCGCCTTCGACTTCACCGGTGCCGAGTCGGGCGTCCGTCCGGAGTCCGGTGGCGAGCCGACCCAGCAACTGCCGTCACCGGGTGGTGCGGTGCAGGAGCCGACCCGGCCACTGCGGGTGTCCCCGCCGAACGGCTGGACGGCACCGGGTGGTCTCGCCGACGGCGGCGACCCCACCGAGGCGCTGCCTCCTCGCGGGCCGGCGGAGCCCACGGAGGAGTTGTCGGCCGCAGAACCGGTCTCCAGCCCGCCCGCGCCCCGCCGTGGCTTCACCCCGATCGTCATCGAGGGCACCATCATCGAGGCCCGCGACCTCAGCTCGGTCGACGACGCCCCGCCCCGCCCGCACGAGCCCGCCCCTTTCCCGAGCACGGAACGGACAGTGCGCGTCCCCCCGGTCGAGGCCGAGCCGACGGTGCGCGTCCCGGTCCCCGAGTCGGAGCCCACGATGCGGGTCCCGCTGGCAGAGGCGGAGCCGACCGTACGTGTCCCGGTGTCGGAAGCCGAGCCGACCGCGCAGGTTCCGTTGGTGGAGGCGGAGCCGACCACGTGGGTGCCCACGGTCGGGGCCGAGCCGACCGCGCCGGTCCCGACGGTCGAGCCCGAGACGACGGCCTGGGTGCCGACGGTGGAGCCCGAGACGACGGCGTGGGTGCCCACGGTCGAGGCCGAACCGACGGTCGAAGTGCCGTCTGCCGAGGCGGAGCCGACCGCGCCGGTTCCCTTGGTGGAGGCCGAACCGACCGCATGGGTGCCCACGGTGGCGGATCCGACCGGGTGGATCCCGACGATCGGATCCGAGCCGACCGCCGAGGTGCCGACCGCCGGGGCCGAGTCGACCGCTGAGGTCCCGACGGTCGAGCCCGAGACGACGGCGTGGGTGCCGACGGTGGAGCCCGAGACGACGGCGTGGGTGCCGACGGTGGAGCCCGAGACGACGGCGTGGGTGCCGACGGTCGAGGCCGAGCCGACCGCTGAGGTTCCGTCCGTCGGGTCCGAGCCGACCGCCGAGGTCCTGTCGCCGGGTTCCGAGCCGACTGCTGACGTCCCGCTGGTCGGGGCCGAGCAGCAGACCGTCCTGCTTCGGGGAACGACGCCGGAGTCGGCGATCGAGACCGAGGTGATCACTCCGCCGGTGTCGCCCACGTTGCCGCAGCCCGGGAAGGACGGGTCGGGTGACGGGTCCGAGCCGACGGTGCAGAGTACGGCGGCGGCCACCTCGGCCGCCGTACCGGAATCGGCATCCGCCGCCGCACCAACAGCCGCCGCGCCGCAGGCCGTCGGTGCCGACTTCACACCGGCCAACGACGTCGAGGTGAACCTGCTGGAGGCGGCGGAGGCCGGCAGCACCGACACGTTCCTGTCCACGCTGCTGCTGGCCCGGGTCCTCATGCCGGTGGCGGCCGACTGCGTCGCGGGCACCCGGCCGGGCGAACCGGGCTTCGTCTGGCCCACCGTGCAACTGGACGGCCAGACCTTCGTGGTGGCGTACACCTCGCCGCAACGGCTGGCCGACCACACCGACCCGGCCGTCGCCGAGACGCTCCAGGTCCGCTTCGTTCAGCTCATCCGCTGCTGGCCGGACACGTCGTGGTCGTTCGCGGTCAATCCCGGTACGCCGGTGGGGGCCAAGCTGCCCGGTGAGCAGATCGTCGGGTTGGCCAACTGGGCAGCCGAGCTGGGGCTCGGTGACGACCCGGAGCGGGAGACCGAGTCGACGGCCGAGCCGGCCGTGTCGTCCAGCAGCCCACGGGAGGCCGCACCGGTCGTCGACCCGGTGCGGCCGATCGTGATGCAGAAGGCGATCGCACCCAGCCAGCTCGGCTACTACCTGGAGCGTGGCTACGACCGGGTCTCCGGCTTCGTGCACCGGGCCGGTGAGCTGGCCCATCTCGACACCCCGGCGAAGCTGTACGGTGCGCTCGGCCTCAACCACCCCGAGTCGCCCTTCGCGGCCGACGCCGAGCAGATCTACGTGCTGAGGTGGCCGGCGTACCGGCCCAGCCTCTACCGGATCCCGTACGGCGGGCAGAACGAGGCCGCCATGCGGGCGATGGAGGGCTGGGTGATCGAGCGTTCCCCGTTCCGGGGCAACGGCTTCGCCCCCGGCGAGAGTTCCGACGTGGTGGCCGAGTTCAAGGTGGACAGTGTCCGGCTGCCGCACGGTGCCCAACTGCTGCGGATCGGCGCGGACGGCACCGAACGGCTGGTCGCCGTGCTCGACACCGACACGCTCGCCTGGCGTCAGGTCGGTGAGCGGTGATGCGCGACGGCTACGTGGCCCGCTGGCGTGGCCGGGAGTACCAGGCCAGCCCGGACGGCGGCGAGATCCGGCTCTACCGGCCGGAGGCCGCCGACGGTTTCGAGGAGGTCCGCTCCGGCCGCTACGTCCGGGTCGTCCCGACCGCCGAGGTCGAGGAGTTGGCGTACGTCCGGACGACCTGCACCTGGCAGGGACAGCCGTTCATCGTGCTCGCCGTGCACGACGGGTGGCTGCGGGTCGAGTACACCGGTGGTCGGTGGCCGGTCGCCCAGGCCATGCGGCTGGAAGCCTTCGACTTCGGTGTCTACCAGGGCTGGGCACCGGTCGGTGAGGTCACCGACGTCCGCGAACAGCGGATCTGAGCAGCGGTCAGGACTTCGTCCAGCGCAGGATCTCGCCCAGCACCAGCTCCGGCGTCTCCAGGTGCGGGAAGTGCCCGACGTCGTCCAGCAGCCGCCACTCGTACGCCGCGCTGACGTAACGCCCCGACCCCTGCGCGGTACGCGGCAACGAGGCCACGTCCAGCGCGCCGTGCAGTTGCAGGGTGGGCGTGACCAGGGGTCGCTGCATCAGCTTGACGAACCGGTACCCGTGCAGCCGCAGCACGGACCGGAACGCCCACCGGTAACCCTCCAGGGCGCAGAACGCGGCCTGTGGGATGCGCATCGCCTCCCGGTAGCGCTGGGCGTACCCGGCGAACTCCGGGCCGCTCACCCAGCGGGGTCCGCCCCAGCGGCGCAGGATCACCTCCACGGCCCGAGCGTCGTCCCGGGTGAGGACGTGCTCGTAGCGGGGGAGCTGGAACCTCAGCGCGGGCGTGGAGGCGGCGAACTGGCCACGCGGATCGGCGAAGATCGCGGCACGCAGCCGTAGCGGGTGCGGCGCGCCGAGCACGACCAGCCGCCGGACCAGGTTGGGGTGGAACGAGGCCACCGTCCAGGCGATCATCCCGCCGGCACCGGCGCCGACCACGGTCGCCGAGCGTTCGCCGAGCGCACGGATCAGACCGGCCACGTCGGCCGCGAGGGTGTAGCCGTCGTACCCCCGGGGTGGTTTGTCGCTGGCGCCGTAGCCGCGCAGGTCGACGGCGACGGCGCGGAAACCGGCGTCGGCGACCGCCGGCAGCATCTGCTGCCAGGCCCACCAGTGCTCGGGGAAGCCGTGCAGGAAGAGCACCATCGGACCGGTGCCCGCCTCCACGACGTGGAACCGGCTGCCGTTGGCGCCGACGAACCGGTGCGTCCACGGCCCCTCGGTGAGGACGCAGGATTCGTCGATGGCATCGCCACGCTGCTCGGTCATGACCGACAGCCTATGACCCCGCCGCCGCCGGCCCGGGCGGGCCGACCGGACCACCGGCCCGGCAGGGGCGACGCCCCGGGCAGATGGCCTGCCCGGGGCGTCGTCGTGTCAGGTCGGCGGCTCAGGAGAACCGGACCTTGGTGTAGATGCCGTCCTGTTCCAGCACCTTGATCTTGGTGCCGGTGGCCGGGAGCTTGACGCCGTGGTTGGGCAGCTCCGGGAACCAGTACTGCTTGGTGTCGTCGAACAGCGGCTGCGCGGCCTGACCCCGGATGTACTGGGGCTGGCTGTTGAGGTGCAGCGTGAACGAGTCCGCCTTCTTGAGGCTGAACGGCGCGTCGTACACCTGGATCCGGGCCCGCCAGGGCTGTCCGGTCAGGTTGTAGATCGGCCGTGGACGGGAGTCGATGATCAGGTTCCGGCCCTCGCCCGGGTGCGCGAACGTGTCGTTGTCCGACCACCGGGTGTTCCAGTACGAGATCAGCAGACCCTCCTGGTACGCGTAGTGGTCCACGAAGTCCGGCTTGGTGTTGGCGTACCCGAAGAAGTACGGGCCGGTCTTGAGGTACTTGTCGTATGAGATGTACTGCCGCGTACCGGCGATGTAGTAGTTCGGGAAACTGCGGGTGTAGGTCTCCTCGACGACCTCGAACCCGCCGGCCAGCGTCCAGCCGGTGGCACCGTCCTCGGCACCGTCGACGAAGACCGTCTGCCCGTCGGCGGTCAGCGTGATCGCGTCACCGAAGAACCCGCCCTCGGCGACCGCGCCGTCCGTCTGGTAGCGCAGGCGGAACCCGACGCTGTTGCCGGCCACCGAGTCCAGCGGGATCTGAACGTCCACCCACTCGTCGTCGGTGCTGCCGTCCAGCGCGTACCGGCCGGGGGAGATCTCCTTGAACGGCCGGCCGTCGGCGGTGCCGGGCTGCGGCGTCCAGGTCTGCCCACCGTCGGTCGAGGTCTCGAAGAACAGGTAGTCGTAGTCCGCCTCGATGCTGTAGCGGCCCTTCAGCGAGACGCTTGCCGACGACGCCCCACTCAGGTCGAACGTCCTGGTCAGGGTGCTGTTCAGGTCGTCGGCGTTGCCGGAGAAGAACTGCTTGTCGCCCTCGAACGGCGCGCCGTTCTCGAACGTGTACTCCCGTTCGGGCAGCACCACCACGGCGGCCTGGGCCTCCTTGGTGTTGTACTCCTGCGGACCGAGCACCAACGTGCGCTTCTGCCCGGCCACGATCACCTCGTAGTCGAGCCAGCCGAGCTGGAGCTTGTTCCACGCACCGAGGTCACCGCCGCGCTCGCCGATACCGCCGTCGTTCTTGGCGCCGAGGCGGCTCTGGGCCATCAGGGTCCAGTGCTCGTTGTTGTTGTCGCCGCCGCTGATGACGTTGTAGTCGTCCGGCAGGCCGAGGTCGTGAGCGTACTCGTGGTAGAAGACACTGCGACCGCCGTTCTCCGGCTGGATCGTGTAGTCGCCGATCCAGATTCCGGTGTCGCCGATCTGGGTGCCGCCGGCCGGGAAGTTCGGCGGGCCGGTGCGTCCCTGGTCGGAGGCGTACGCGTACCAGCGGTGGCTCCAGATCGCGTCCTCGCCGTAGATCGGGTCGCCGTCGGCCATGTCGCCACCGGCGTGCACGATCTGGAAGTGGTCGATGTAGCCGTCCGGCTCGTTGAAGTCGCCGTCACCGTCGTGGTCGTACCGGTCCCACTGGTCCATCGCCCGCACGTCGGCGGCGATCTCCGCGTCGGTCCGCCCGGCCGCCTTCTGGTCGGCGACCCACTTGTTGGCGGCGTCGCGCACCAGCGCCCACACGTTGTTGCAGACGATCCCGTCGCACGGGTAGCCGCTTGAGCGCCCGTACCGGGCCTGGTTGTAGTTGACCTTCACCCAGTCGGTGACCACACCGTCGACGCTGTAGCGCCCGGAGGACTGGGCCTCGTAGTACTGCTTCACCGACTCGTCGCCGGGGCCGGTGCCGAAGTACAGCTTCCTGAAGTGGTCGGCGTCGTAGTCCGGCTGCCAGACGGTGGAGTTGTCCACCCGGCGGTCCGGCTCCGGGATCTCGTTGTGCATCGGTCCGTCGAACCGCGTCGGGCCGGGGGTGTCGGGGTCGGTGTCCTGGTCGGGGTAGTCCGGGTGTCGCTCGTTGCCGAACTCGGCGAGGATCACGAAGATCCGGTCGGTCTTCTCCCGCGACAGTTCGACGTACTGCTTCTCGGTCGGGCCCTTGCCGCCCTTGGTGGTCTTGGCGTTGCGGCCGGCCTTGCCACCCTTGGTGGCCCGCTCGCCGACCTTGACCACCGTGCTGCCGTTGATCCGCTCCGCCTCGGCCCGACCCGAGAGAACCTCGCTCAGACCCTGCTCGCGCAGGGCGCGGCGCTTGTCCTCCAGCGGGTTCGGCAGGTCGTGTTCGGCGTGGGCGGGCTCCGCGATCGACTGGGCCGACGGCGCCGTGGCAGGCGCGGCGGCGGCGGAAGCGCCGACCGTCAACCCTGTCGCGGTCAGCGAGAGCCCGAGCAGACCCACTGCGACTTTCCGCACGTGGTACCTCCGGATTGAGGGAACCGGCCCGTCGGGGGTTGTGGACCGGTGAAATAGGCCCCTACGGATGGGGCCACTGGTGAACATAGGCACTCGTGGGGCTGCAGGGGAAGGGGTATGCGTCGATTTTGTGGCAGCGAGTTGTTGGCAGGCGTTTTCACTGTCACAGCCCTCGGCGGCGGTCACCCGACGTCCGTGCAGGTCCGGACAGACATCGACGGGTGGCGGTCCGCGTCGGACCGCCACCCGTCGAGTGGTACGCCTATCCGTCAGTCCTCGTCGGACTTGCCCCCGCCCATGCCGGAGGCGATCAGGTCCATCACCGACGAGTCCTGCAACGTGGTGACGTCGCCCAGCGACCGGTTCTCCGCCACGTCCCGCAGCAGCCGGCGCATGATCTTGCCGGAACGGGTCTTCGGCAGCTCCGGCACCAACATGATCTGGCGCGGCTTGGCGATCGGGCCGAGCGTCTTCGCCACATGGGTGCGCAGGTCGGCGATGAGCTGCTCACCGGCCTCACCGGCGGTGTCGATGCTGCCGCGCGGGATCGCGAACGCCACGATCGCCTGACCGGTCGTCGGGTCGGTGGCGCCGACCACCGCCGCCTCCGCCACCGACGGGTGCGACACCAGCGCCGACTCCACCTCCGTGGTGGAGATGTTGTGCCCGGAGACCAGCATGACGTCGTCGACCCGGCCGAGCAGCCAGAGGTGCCCGTCGTCGTCCTTCTTCGCCCCGTCACCGGCGAAGTAGACCCACGGGTCGTCGGCGTTGCCGCTCACCCCCGCGCCGAACCGGGACCAGTACGTCTCGATGAACCGGTTGTCGTCGCCCCAGATGGTGCGCAGCATCGACGGCCACGGCTCCCGCAGCACCAGGTACCCGCCGCCGCCGTTCGGCACCGACTGGCCCTGGTCGTCCACCACGTCCGCGCTGACACCCGGCAGCGGCGTCATCGCCGAACCCGGCTTCGCGGCGGTCACCCCGGGCAGCGGCGAGATCATCATGGCGCCGGTCTCGGTCTGCCACCAGGTGTCCACGATCGGCAGTTCGCCCCGCCCGACGTGCTGCCTGTACCACATCCAGGCCTCGGGGTTGATCGGCTCACCGACGCTGCCGAGCAGGCGGAGCGTGGAGAGGCTGTACTCGGCGGGGATCTCGTCGCCCCACTTCATCATGGTGCGGATCAACGTCGGTGCCGTGTAGAGGATCGTGACGCCGTACTTGTCGACGATCTCCCAGAAGCGGCCCTTGTGCGGGGTGTCCGGGGTGCCCTCGTACATGACCTGGCTGACGCCGTTGGAGAGCGGGCCGTACACGATGTAGGAGTGGCCGGTCACCCAGCCGATGTCCGCCGTGCACCAGTAGACGTCGCTCTCCGGCTTCAGGTCGAAGACCGCGTGCGAGGTGTACGAGGTCTGCGTCAGGTACCCGCCGGTGGTGTGCAGGATGCCCTTCGGGCGGGCCGTGGTGCCGCTGGTGTACAGGATGAACAGCGGGTGCTCGGCGTCGAACGGCTGCGCGGCGTGCTCGGTCGACGCCTGCTCCACCGTCTCGTGCCACCAGTGGTCCCGCTCCGACCAGCCGACCTGCTCGCCGGTACGCCGTACCACCAGCACGTGCTCCACCGACGGACAGTTCGCCACCGCGTCGTCCACGGTCGGCTTGAGCGCCGACGGCTTGCCCCGGCGGTACCCGCCGTCCGCGGTGATCACGACCTTGGCGGTGGCGTCCTGGATCCGGTTGGTCAGCGACTCGGCGGAGAAGCCGCCGAAGACCACGCTGTGCGTCGCGCCGATCCGGGCGCAGGCCAGCATCGCGACCGCCGCCTCCGGGATCATCGGTAGATAGATCGCCACCCGGTCACCGGCGACCACCCCGAGGTCGGTGAGGGCGTTCGCCGCCTGGCACGTCATCCGGTGCAGGTCGGCGTAGGTGATGGTCCGGGTGTCGCCCGGCTCGCCCTCCCAGTGGATCGCCACCTTGTCGCCCCGGCCCGCCTCGACGTGCCGGTCCAGACAGTTGTACGCCACGTTGAGCTGCCCACCCACGAACCACTTCGCGAACGGCGGGGTCGACCAGTCCAGCACCTGGTCCCACTGCTTCGCCCAGGTCAGCCGCCCGGCCTGGCGCTCCCAGAAGGCCAGCCGGTCGTTCTCGGCCTCGACGTACGCGTCCGCGGTGACGTTGGCGGCGGCGGCGAGTTCGGCCGGCGGCGGGAACTGGCGCGTCTCGTTCAGCAGATTGGCCAATGCCTCGCTCATGCGGTGGCTCCTCGTCGCTCGGGGTGACCTGCGTCTCTTCCGGGCAGGTTAGCCGGGGCGGGCGCGCCAGGCGACCGATCTCGTCCGCCCTCGTCGCCCAACGGCCCCTCCCACGCGCCGAGATGTAAGGAAGGGCACCTTATTAACGCCTCGTGCATAGGAAGGGTCCCTTCCTAACACCTGCGGCACGGCGCCGACACACCTGCGGCACCCCGCCGCCACCGACTCGTGCTCGGCGCGGACAGCCGGGTCGATAGCGTGACGGGGTGACCGCCGACCCGCTCGCGCCTCTGCTCGACCTCGCCGACGTCGCCGACGCCGTCGCGCGCGCCCGCGCCCGCTTCGACCAGGCACTCGGCCACCGCGCGCTGCGCCGACACGGCGGCCAGGTCGTGGCCGAGGTCGGCCTGCGGTCCGCGGTGGCCAGCGCCGGCCTGGAAGGCCGGCCCCACGACCGTGAGGCGGTACGCGCCGGCACCGTCACCGAACCGGTCCTCCAGGGCGCCCTGCGCGTCGCCGGTGCGCTCCCCGGGCTGATCGACCTCTGGCCCCGAGCGCCCCGACAGGCCCTCGCGAAGCTGCACGTACTCGCCGCCCGCGACATCGTCGACCAGCCCGACCTGGGCCGCCCGGTCGACGACCCGGTGGTGGCCGCCCGCCTCGACGCCCTGGCCGGGCTGGTGGCCGGCGGCACCAGGGTCACCCCGCTGGTGCTCGCCGCCGTGGTGCACGGGGAACTGCTGAACCTGCGCCCGTTCGCCGGCCCCTCCGGCGTGGTGGCCCGGGGCGCGGCCCGCCTGGTGCTGCTCGCCAGCGGCGTCGACCCGCGCGGCCTGCTGCCGGTCGACGTCGGGCACCAGGAACGCGAGCCGGAGTACGTCGGCGCGGCCGGAGCCTTCGCCACCGGGACACCCGACGGGCTCCGGTCGTGGCTACGCCACTACATGTCCGCCGTCGAGGTGGGCGCCGACCAGCTCACCGCCATCGGCGACGAGGTGCTGGCCGCCGCGTGAGGTGTGCGCGCCGCCCGGCGTCGGCCAGGCCACCTGTCCGTGCGGATCGACCGTCCCGCCGACCCCGTGTGGGAAGAGCTCAGGCGGGAGCGACGATGACCGGGCCGAACCGGCGGGGGAACTGTGGCCGGGATCAGGCCGAGCTGCCGGCGCGGGTCCGGCGGTGCCGGCCGTACCAGGCGATGCCGATCGCCACCCCGACACCCACGCCGAGCGCGGCCGCCGCCACCGGGACGCCCGGCCGCTCCCGCAGCCGCCGACCCAGCGGGATCGGGTGCCGGAACTCCAGCACCGGCCAGGCGTTCTCCACCGCGAGCTTGCGCAACTGCCGGTCCGGGTTGACCACGCTGGGATGCCCCACGCACTCCAACAACGGCCGATCGGTGTACGAGTCGGAGTAGGCGAACGAGTCGGCCAGGTCGTACCCGCGCGCCTCGGCCAGCTCGCTGACCGCCTCGACCTTGCTCGGACCGGCCGCATAGAACTCGACCTCGCCGCTGTACCGCCCGTCCACCACACCCATCCGGGTGGCGATCACGTCGGTGACCCCGAGCAGCGCGCCGATCGGGCGGACCATCTCCTCGCCGGAGGCGGAGACCAGTACCACGTCCCGCCCCGCCGCCTGGTGCTCCTCGATGAGGGCGGCGGCCTCGGCGTACACGTAGGGGTTGATCAGCTCGTGCAGTGTCTCGGCGACGAGCTGGCGGACCTGCTCCACCTGCCACCCCTTGCACAGCGTGGCGAGGTAGTCCCTGGTTCTGGCCATGGTCTGCTCGTCGGTGCCGCCCAGCCGGAACATCAGCTGCGCGTACGCCGACTTGACGACGTCACGCCGAGTGATCAGCCCGTCCCGGTAGAACGGCCGACCGAACGCCAGGGCGCTCGACTTGGCGATGACGGTCTTGTCCAGATCGAAGAAAGCGGCACTTCGGCCCACGGCGCGAAAGTCTAGCCCGATGGTCTATCGTCGGCGGATGCCCGGGGGCCAAGGACCGTGCGGACCTGCGGGTCGGCCTCCCCGCCGCCTGCGAAGGGTGACTGCAGTCACACTCTGCGAAAAGGAATCTGCGGGGAGTGGAGGCTACACCACTCGACGTACACAGGTCCGCTCAGGCAGACTTGTTCGTAGCACGAGTATTCACATCTCGTACAACCGGCAGACTCTCGGCGGTTGCACCCCCCGTGACCGCTGAGCGGGTTCGGCTCGACCCCCCCGGAGCCGAACCTCCGACGACCCCCGTCTCCCCCCCGACGGGGGTCGTCCCTTTCCCGTGGGAACGCTCCGCCCCAGGTCACAGGTCGTCTCCGATCTCATCATCGGCCTCGTCCGGCGCGGTTTCTCCCGTCGGAGGCAGCAGAGAGGCAGCAGGGCCGTCGAAGGCCGCCAGGACCCGGGCGGCGTAGTCGTCCGGAGTGTGGGTGTAGCGGTTGAGCGTGGTCGACGCCTGCTCGTGGCCCATGACCCGCTGCACGAGGTTGATCGGCACGCCGTCGGTGACCAGCCAGGTGGCGTAGGCGTGCCGCAGATCGTGGAACCGCATCCCGCCAGCAGCCTTGGCCGCGACGTAGGCAACGGCTTCCCGCCCGGTGGTGAATTCGGCCGACCACTCGATGCCTTCCCGGTCGGGCCAGACGGCCCGGTACCGATGCGGACCGGTGTCGACGACCTGGCCGAGCAGGCCGGCGCGGACCAGCGAGGGCAGCCAGACCCGACGCCGGAAGTTCGACCGGCGCAGCGGTCGGCCGACCCGGTCCCGGAAGACCAGCGTGCGCGGGTCCAGGTTGTCGGCGGCGGCGTGCAACTGGCGTAGCGCGTCGACGAGGAAGCCGGGCAGCGGCACGGTCCGCACTCCGGCGCGACTCTTCGGGTACGGGCGCAGCACGATCCCGCCGTGCGTCTCCTCGGCGACCTGGACGACGCGCAGCGATGCCCGGTCGAGGTCGACTGACGACCAGGTGAGCCCGGCGCACTCGCCCCAGCGGAGCCCGGCCCCGGCGGCGGTGCAGACGATGGCCCGGTGACGGGGTGGAACGGCCGGCAGCAACTTGCCGAAGAAGTCCTCCCGGCTGATCGTGATCGGCTTGACGTCCCGCGTCCGGTCCCGGGGCAGCTTGACGCCCTCGGCGGGGTTGACCGCGATCAGCCGCGCCTGCACAGCGGTTCGCAGGATCATCGACAGCAGTTGGTAGCACTTGCCCACGGTGGCGGGAGCGAGGTCGCGGCCGAGCCCGGTCACCCACTCCTGCACCGACATGAAGTCGACCTTCCCGAGCGGCCAGTCACCCCACTTGGGCAGGACATGAGCCCGGAGCAGGGACACGGTCCGTTCCGTGGTGCGCGCTTCGACCGAGCGGGTGGCGAGCCACTGCTGAGCGAAGTCACCGACGCGGGTACGGCCGGCATGCGGGTTGACGTAGGTGCCCCGATTGAGGCTGCCTTCCATCTCCACCAGGTAGGCACTGGCCTCCCGCTTCGTGCGGAAACTCTTCGACTTCTGCTGGCCTGCGGGGTCACGCCAGCAGGCGCGGAAGGTACCGGCCGGAGTCTTGCGGACGAAGCCCATCAACGCCCCCGACCGTGCTCGGTGCCGGTGGCGGCGGGTTGCTCGGTGACGCCGTCGAGCCAGGCATGGAACCGGGTACGGGGGATCAGCCAGCGGCCCCCGAGGCGGGTCGCCGGGATGGTGCCGGCGCGTACGAGGGCGTACGTGCTGCCGAGCGAGATGCCCAGCAGCTTGGCGACTTCCCGAACGGTGTAGGTGACCGGCGCGACGACGACCGCCCCGGAACGAGGGACGAGCCGAACGACCGGAGCCGGGGACTGCGTAGATGATTTCGGCTCTGTCTCACATTCGGTGGTGACGGAGGGTGCTGGTCAGCTGAGCAGGATTCGGTGTCGTAGGAGAGCGAAGCCCGCGCGTCCGTACATCT
>NZ_JBEOWP010000008.1:323960-342104 GCF_040296095.1 Micromonospora sp. NPDC002389 | reverse complement strand
GTCATCGCCATCGGCACCGCGTTCCAGGAGTCCAAGCTGGAGAACCTCGGCCACCTCGGCGCCCGCAACGACCACGACTCCCAAGGCCTGTTCCAACAGCGCCCGTCCAGTGGGTGGGGCACCGTCGAGCAGATCACCGACCCCGAATACTCCACCCTCGCCTTCCTCAAGGGCCTCAAGCAGGTCGACGGCTGGCAGGACATGCCCCTGACCGTGGCCGCCCAGACCGTGCAGGTATCGGCGTTCCCCGACCACTACGCCCAGTGGGAACAACAGGCCGCCGACCTCGTCGCCACACACTGGAACAACTAACACCCACACCACCACGACGGCCGGCACCCCACCCGGGGCGCCGGCCGTCAACGCACCACCAACCCCCGCCCGCAAGCACCGCGACGCCCGCAAGCGACGCGACGCCCGGACCGGAAGCGACGCGACGCCCGGAAGCGACGCGATGCCCGCAAGCGACGCGATGCCCGCAAGCGACGCGATGCCCGGAAGCACCGCACGTTAGAAAGGGACCCCTGCTATACACCAGGCGATAGCAGGGGACCCTTCCTTACATCGAGGCCGGATCAGGTGGCGCTGATGGTGCCGGTGAGCAGGAGGGCGAACACCAGCGTGCCGACCGCCACCCGGTAGAGCACGAAGACGTACAGGGTGTGGTGCGCGACGAAGCGCAGCAGCCAGGCGATGGCCGCGTACCCGACGACGAACGCGATCAGCGTGGCGACCACCATCTGCGCCACGGTGGGCGCCGAGGTGCCCGGGGCCGCCGGTTCGAAGACGTCCCCGAGGCTGAAGATCCCGGACATCACCACCGCCGGGATGGCCAGCAGGAACGAGTAGCGGGCCGCCGTCTCCCGGGTCAGGTTGAGGAACAGACCGAAGGTCAGCGTCGCACCGGACCGGGACACCCCGGGGATCAGCGCCATCGCCTGGGCGAAGCCCATCACCACGCCGTCGCGCATCCGGAAGTCCTTCAACGTCCGGGTCTGCCGGCCCCAGTACTCGGCGAAGGCCAGCACGAAGGCGAACACGATCAGGGTGGTGGCCACCACCCACAGGTTCCGGGCGGTCTCCCGGATCTGGTCCTTGAACAGGAAACCGAGCGCCCCGATCGGGATCGAGCCGACGATCACGTACCAGCCCATCCGGTAGTCGAGGCTGGAGCGTACCGACTTGTCCCAGATGCCGACCGTCCAGGTACGGCCGATGCGCCAGATGTCCTTGGCGAAGTAGAGCAGCACGGCTGCTTCGGTGCCGAGTTGGGTGACCGCGGTGAACGACGCCCCGGCGTCACGGTCGAAGAAGATCGCCGAGGTGATCCGCAGGTGCCCCGACGAGCTGACCGGGAGGAACTCGGTCAGACCCTGGACGATGCCCAGGACGATGGCTTCGATCCAGGTCACTCCCCGACTCCCGAGAGTTCCAGCGCCTCGGCGACGGTACGCAGGGTCTGCACCCCGCTGTCCCGGTCGCCCGCGAACAGGGTGACCGACAGGGTGGTGACGCCGGACTCGGCGTACTGGCGCATCCGCTCGGCGATCCGCTCCTTGGGGCCGAGCAGCGACGTCCGGTCGATGAACTCCAACGGCACCGCGGCCGCCGCGTCGCGCTGCCGCTTGGCCAGGTAGAGGTCCTGCACCTCACGGGCGGCGTCGCCGTACCCCATCCGGGTCGCCAACTGGTTGTAGAAGTTCTGCTGCCGGCTGCCCATCCCGCCCACGTAGAGGGCGGCGTACCAGCGCACCAACTGGGCGCACGAGTCGACGTCGTCGCCGACCACGACCGGCACGGACGGCACCACGTCGAACCCGGCCAGTTCCTTGCCGACCTTGGCCCGGCCGGCGCGTACCGCCGAGAGCTGTTCCTCGGCGAACTCGGGGGCGTAGAAGACGGCCAGCCAGCCGTCGGCGATCTCGCCGGCCAGCTCCAGGTTCTTCGGACCGACCGCGGCGAGGTAGATCGGGATGTGCTCACGTGGCGGATGGAAACCCAGCCGCAGCGCCTTGCCGGGACCGTCGGGCAGCGGCAGCTGGTAGAACTCGCCGTCGTAGGCGACCTCCTTGCGGGCCACCGCCAGCTTCACGATGTCCACGTACTCCCGGGTCCGGGCCAGCGGCTTGCCGAACCGTACGCCGTGCCAGCCCTCGGAGACCTGCGGGCCGGAGACGCCCAGGCCGAGCCGGAACCGGCCGCCGGAGAGCGCGTCGAGGGTCGCCGCGGTCATCGCGGTCATCGCGGGCGTACGGGCCGGGATCTGCATCACCGCGCTGCCGATGTCGATCCGCTCGGTCTGCCCGGCCATCCAGGAGAGCATGCTCGGCGAGTCGGAGCCGTACGCCTCCGCCGCCCACACCACCGAGTAGCCGAGTCGGTCCGCCTCCTGAGCCATGGCCAGATGATCCGCCGGCGTGCTCCAGGCTGTCTGGTATCCGAGGTTTAGCCCGAGTCGCACAGAGTCCTCCCCCATCCGCAGTCGCATCAGGTTACGCAATGCCGCCGAGCGCGACGATCACCGGCTCACCCGAATCGCCGTGCGTCTGGGCAGACTCGACGGGAGCGAGGATATCGGTTCGGCCCCCGTTCGAAATAAGGTTCACCCATGCAACAGCGACCGCTCGGCCGAAGCGGGCTGGCGGTTTCCCGGCTCGCGCTCGGCACCATGACCTGGGGCCGGGACACCGACGCCGACGACGCCGCTGCGCAACTGAAGAGCTACCTCGACGCGGGTGGCAACCTCATCGACACCGCCGACGTGTACGGCGACGGCGACGCCGAGTCGGTGATCGGCTCGCTGCTGGGCACGCTGGTGCCCCGCGACGACCTGCTCATCGCCACGAAGGCGGGGTTGCGCCCGGGTGGCGCCCGGCGTCGTGACGGCTCCCGGGGGCACCTGCTGCGCACGCTCGACGCGTCACTGCGACGCCTGGGTACCGACCACGTCGACCTGTTCCAGGTGCACGGCTACGACCCGGACACCCCGCTGGAGGAGACCCTCGCGGCGCTGGACCACGCGGTGGCCAGCGGGCGGGTCCGCTACGTCGGCGTGTCGAACTTCTCCGGTTGGCAGACCGCCCGGGCGGCGGCCTGGCAGACGGCCTGGCCCGGACGTGCCCCGGTGGTCGCCGCGCAGGTGGAGTACTCCCTGCTGGAACGGGGTGTCGAGCGCGAGGTGCTGCCGGCCTGCGAGGCGCTCGGCCTGGGCGTGCTGCCCTGGTCGCCGCTGGGTCGGGGGGTGCTCACGGGCAAGTACCGGCACGGCCGCCCCGCCGACTCCCGGGCGGTGTCGCCCCATTTCGAGCGTTTCGTCGCCACCTACCTGGAGCCGCGCTGCTCCAGCATCGTGGAGGCGGTCGCCACCGCCGCCGGTGGCCTCGGGGTCTCCCCGCTGGAGGTGGCGCTGGCCTGGATCCGGGACCGGCCCGGGGTGACCGCGCCGATCCTCGGCGCGCGGACCTCCGGGCAACTGCTCGGCGCCCTCCAGGTGGAGCGGATGACCCTGCCCGAGGAGATCACCACGGCACTGGACGACGTCTCGGCCCTGGAGGTCGGCTACCCCGAACGCGACGGGTGAGGTGCCCGACTTCCGCCGAGGGTGGCGCACGGCCGCCCGGAATGGGCAGCATAGGGCCTATGGACTACGAGTACGCGCCGCTGCGGTTACCGCCGAACGTCGACCGGGTGACCGCCGCCGCGCAACTGGCGATCCAGGCCGAGTTCAGCGGGTGGGAGCTGGCCCGGGTACAACTGTTCCGCGACGGCACCCGCCAGGTGGTGCTGCGCCGCCGCCTGGCGAACGGCTCACCGCAGCCCGGCCTGTCCTACTGACCGGCGGCGGCCAGGGCCCACCCGGCGGTGGGTAGATCTGTCGCTGCTCCGGCGACGACAGACGTACCCACCACCGACGGACACGTGGGGTCAGTGCACGTGGTCGTGCTCGTCGTCGAGCTCCATGAACGGGTGCTCGTCGAGTCGGCCGACCAGCCGGTCGTCGGCCGCCGGCTGGAACGGGCCCACCGGGTCGTCGTCGTCGAACGACTCCAGGTCGACCGGGGTGCCGACCTCGCTGACCATCACCACGCCGTCGAGCGGCTCCAGCTCCGGCACGTCGAGCGCGCCGAGCGAGCCGTCGCCGCTCTGCAGCAGCTCCAGCACCGCCTCGCCGACACCCTCCACCGGGGGCACCTGGTCCTCGCCGGGGGCGCCCTCGCGGCGGGCCGCCTCGGCCACTCGGATCAGCGCGGAGACGCTGGGTACGCGGTAGTCACGGCGCTGGCGTACCGAGATCACCTGCGGGTGCGGGTCGGTCGGCTCCACGCCCTCGGCGCCACCGAAGCGCTGGTCGGCCTCGTTCGGGTCGATCGACTCGACGTCCCACGGGGTCACCTCGCCGAAGGCGTCCATGAGTTGCTCGTCGTAGGCGTACGACGCGTTGTTCAACGCGACGTACGCCTGCCACACGTCGTCGTCGTCGATCCGGCCCTCGGCGGCGCGGACGGCGGCCAGGTGGTGGCGGGCCGCTTCGATCACGCGCTCGAGTGCGGCTTCCAGCTCACCGTGCTGGTCGGTCATGAGGCGTCCCTCTCACTTACTAACAGGTGCGCAGGAACCGGTCGAGAACCCGCACGCCGAACTGTAGTCCGTCCACCGGTACCCGCTCGTCGATGCCATGGAACAGCGCGGAGAAGTTCAGGTCGGCCGGCAGTCGCAGCGGCGCGAAGCCGAAACACCGTACGCCGATCTGTGCGAAAGCCTTCGCGTCCGTGCCGCCGGAGAGCATGTACGGCACCGGCCGGGCACCCGGGTCCTCGGCAACGAGCGCGGCGGACATCGCCTCGACCAGGTCCCCGTCGAAGGTGGTCTCCAGGGCGGGCTGGCGTTGCACGTACTCGATGGCGATGTCCGGGCCGACCAGCTCGCGCAGCTGCCGTTCCAGCAGCTCGGACTGGCCGGGCAGGCTGCGGCAGTCGATGGTGGCGCTGGCCCGGCCCGGGATCACGTTGTCCTTGTAGCCGGCGGCGAGCCGCGTCGGGTTGGCGGTGTTGCGGATGGTGGCGCCGATGATGTTGGCGATCGGGCCGAGCTTGGCGATGGCGGTCTCCGGGTCCTCCGGGTCCAGCTCGATGCCGAGCACCTCGGAGACCTCCTCCAGGAAGGCCCGCACGGTGTCGGTGACCACCACCGGGAAGCGGTGTCGGCCGATCCGGGCCACCGCCTCGGCCAGCGCGGTCACCGCGTTGTCGTCGTGCACCATCGAGCCGTGTCCGGGCCGCCCCTTGGCGTGCAGCCGCAGCCAGTCGATGCCCTTCTGCGCGGTCTCGATCAGATAGAGCCGCCGCGACTCGTCCACCGTGTACGAGAAGCCGCCGACCTCGCCGATGCCCTCGGTGCACCCGTCGAACAGCTCCCGGTGCCGGGTGACGAGGTAGTGCGCGCCGTACTCGCTGCCGGCCTCCTCGTCGGCGGTGTACGCGAGCACGATGTCGCGCGGCGGCCGGACGCCGGTGCGCTGCCAGTGGCGGACCACGGCGAGCACCATCGCGTCGAAGTCCTTCATGTCGATGGCGCCCCGGCCCCACAGGTAGCCGTCCTGCAGCTCGCCGGAGAACGGGTGCACCGACCACTCGTCGGCGTCGGCGGGCACCACGTCCAGGTGGCCGTGCACCAGCAGCGCGCCCCGGCTCGGGTCGGCGCCGGGGATCCGGGCGATCACGTTGGCCCGCCCGGGGGCGGACTCGTGGATCTCCGGGGTGATGCCGACCTCCGCGAGCTTCTCGGCGACGTACTCGGCGGCGAGGCGCTCTCCGACGCTGGTGGCGTTGTCGCCGGTGTTGGTGGTGTCGATGCGCAACAGGTCCCGGCAGAGGTCGACGACCTCGTCGGTCGGCGCGGGGAAGGCGGGGTGCGCGTCGCTCGTCATCGCCCCTTCATACCAGCAGGCCGTTTCGGCCCGGGTGAGTGCGGGTACTGCGCGCGCGTCCGAGTGCCATATCATCGTCGCTCCGCCTGCCCAGTCGAGGAGGGACCGTGTCCGTCCACCTGCCGCCGCTGCCACCGTCGACCGGCGACGGTTACCAGCCCGCCGGGCAGAGCATCGCCGCCACCATCGCCGAGGAGCACCAGGAGCTGCTGAGCCTGACCCGGCGGCTGGTCGATCCCGGCCCGGATCCGGCGCACGGCCGGGAGATCCTGGTCGCGGCGCTGTCCCGGCACCTGGCGGCCGAGGAGCAGTGCCTGCTGCCCGCCATCCGGCAGGCGCTCACCGACGCCGACCAGCCGGTCGCCGACGTCCTGGCCGGTGACGCCGCACTGCTGATGGCGCTGCACGGGCTCGACGACGACCGGCTGCCCATGGTCGCCAACCTGCTCGACGCGCACGTGGTGGCCGTGGACGCCCTGGTCGAGCGGCTCTGCGCGGCGGCCACCGAGGAGGAGCTGATCCGGCTCGGCAACCGGCTGGAGATCGCCGAGGAGGCCGCGCCGACCCGGCCGCACCTGCGGATCCCGCACACGCCCCCGTGGAACCGGATCGTGGAGCCGGCGGTGGCGCTGGTGGACAAGTTCCGGGACGCGGTCACCGGCCGGCACACCCAACTGAGCGAGGTCGCGGAGCCGCCGCAACGCTGAGTGACCCGCGACATGTTCATGGTCGTTGATCCGTCCGGGCCCTTCCGCCGGATGCTCCGTGGCCCTACCGTCACGCTATGAATCTGGAGTTGCGGCACCTGCGGGTGGTCTGCGCCATCGCCGAGACAGGCAGCGTGACCAAGGCGGCCTCCACGCTCGGCCTGGCGCAGCCGGCCCTGACCGCTCAGCTCCAGCGCATCGAGCGGACCCTCGGCGGGCCGCTGTTCGAACGGGACCGGCGCGGCGCCCGGCCGACCGCCCTCGGCGAGCTGGTACTCGCCCGGGCGCGGGTGCTGCTGCCGGCGATGAAGGGACTCCAGGACGAGGCGGCTCGGCTGGCCGGGGCCGGCGACGCCCCGCGCCGCTACCGCTTCGGCGGGGTGAACAGCCCGATCCTGGGCCGGCTGGTGCACCGGCTCGCCGCCGAGCAGCCACAGGCCCAGATCACCACGTACGCGTCCTGGTCGGTCGACGAACTGGCGCAACTGGTGGCCGGTGGACGGCTGGACTACGCGTTGACCGGGGTGTGCGGCGACTCCACCCCGTCGGCGGACTACGGGTTGAGCTGGCGGGAGGTGGCCGTCGACCCGGTGATGGTGCTGCTGCCGGAGAGCCATCCGCTGGCCGGGCGCAGCGAGGTGGCGTTGGCCGAGCTGCGGCATGAGCAGTGGGTGGCGGCACCGGGCGACGGCTGCTTCGGCGACTGTTTCGCCGCCGCCTGCGCCCGGGCCGGCTTCACCCCGCGCAAGCTGTACGAGGCCGACGTGCGCGGCTGCATCGACCTGGTGGACGCCGGTGAGGCGGTGGCGTTGTGCCAGGCCACGTTCCGGCCGGTGGCGGGGCTGGTGACCCGACGGCTGGCCGGCAGTCCGCTGCGCTGGCGACTGATGCTGGGCTGGCACCCGGAGTCTCCCGCCGCCCGGATGGCCGAGCTGGTGCTGGACACGGCGCTGGTGGCGTACACGGACGCGCTGGCGCCGCATCCGGCGTACCTGGCCTGGCTGCTCGGTAATCCGGCCTTCGGGGTACGCCGCCCGGCGGCGACGGCCGACCGGGGGCTGCGAAGCGCCTGAGCACGGGTGCGAACCGGCCGACGGCGGGTATGCGGCGCGACATGACCGACCTCTATCCCGCCGCCGACGACCGTGAGGTGCTGCGCCGCGCCGCCGCCGCGCACACCGCCGCCGTCCGGGAGGTGGAAGCGTTCCTGCGCCGGGTGCCGGAGGTACCCGACCCGGCGGACCTGGCCGAGTACGCCAACCTGATCACCCGGGAGGAGCAGACCCGCGCCGAGCGGCAGGCCGCCGGGGAGGCCGTCGGCCTGACCATCGGCAGCCTGGAAAGCGAGTAACGCTCAGCCGGTGTGAAAGGAGGGGTCCCCTGCTAACGCCTCCGGTATAGCAGGGGACCCCTCCTAACACCCACGCGCACCCCGCGCCCGCCCAAACCGGCGTCAGCGTTCGACGAGGGCGTCGGCGCACGACGAGGGCGTCAGCGTTCGACGAGGACGTCGTGGCCGAGGTCGAGCAGGGAGTGCCGCCACTCGTCGTCGGCGTTGCCCCGGCGCGGCTTGTCCGCGGTCAGTGAGCGGATCCGCTCCACCGCCTCGCGCATCACCTCGACGTCCTCGGGCGTCAGGTCCACCTTGCGCTTGCGCAGCACGGCGAGGATCTGCCGGCCCGGCTCGGGCAGGTTCAGGTCCGGGTCCGGGCCGAACGCCTCCTCGCCGGAACCCCGGGTCAGCAGCCACTGCCGTAGCTGCTCGGAGGGCACGTTGACCTCGGCGTGGAAGTCCTCCCAGAGCACCTCCACCTCGGGTTCGAGTCGCTGCTCTCGTGCCATCACGCCTCCTCTCCGGGCGGCGACCCGGCGTCGTCCGGGTGCCCCTCGTCGGTCTGCCCGCCCAGCCCCTCCGCCGGCACCTGCACCCGGGCCGGGTTGGCGGTCGGCGGCGCCAGGATCGGGTCGCTGCGTTCGTCGTCCCGGGCCTCGTCCGGTTCCGTCATCGCCTAGCCCCCTCCGATCGTCGGTGCCGGGCCGGTCAGCGGGGGTGGGTGGTGCCGGCCGTGGCGTGCCCGCGCGCGCCGGCCGCCACATCGAAGGTGAGCCGGCCGTCCCGGGCGTCCACGGTGACCTTCTGACCGGGCGAGAGCTGCTGCTCCAGCAGCATCCGGGACAGGTGGTTGTCCACCTCCCGCTGGATCACCCGACGCAGCGGCCGGGCGCCGAACTCGGGCTGGTAGCCGTGCTCGGCCAGCCAGTCCACCCCGGCCGTGGTGAAGTCCACCTCGATGTCCTGGGCGTGCAGCCGCCGTCGGGTCTCCTCCAGCAGCAGGCCGGTGATCTGCCGCAACTGCTCGGCCTCCAGCCGGCGGAAGATGATCACCTCGTCGATGCGGTTGAGGAACTCCGGTCGGAAGTTCTCCTGGAGCCGACGCATCAGCCGCTCCCGCAGTTCGTCGCTCTCCTGTTCGCTGCCGGGCGCACCGGCGCCGAACCCGACCGCGCGTTGGCTGCCGGTGATCAGCTCCGAGCCCAGGTTGCTCGTCATGATCAGTACGGTGTTCTTGAAGTTCACCGTCCGCCCCTGGCTGTCGGTGAGCCGCCCGTCGTCGAGCACCTGCAACAGGATGTTGAAGACGTCGGGGTGGGCCTTCTCGATCTCGTCCAGCAGCACCACCGCGTACGGGCGGCGGCGCACCGCCTCGGTGAGCTGGCCGGCCTCCTCGTACCCGACGTAGCCGGGCGGGGCACCGACCAACCGACTGACCGTGTGCCGTTCCTGGAACTCGCTCATGTCCACCCGGACCATCCGGTCGGCCTCGCCGAACAGCGCCTCGGCCAGGGCCCGGCCCAGTTCGGTCTTGCCCACCCCGGTCGGGCCGAGGAAGAGGAAGCTGCCCATCGGCCGGTTCGGGTCGGCCAGGCCGGTCCGGGAGCGGCGCACCGCCTCGGCGACCGCCCCGACCGCGTCGTCCTGCCCGACGACCTTCTCGTGCAGTTGGCCCTCCAGGCGCAGCAGCCGGTCCCGTTCCTCCTCGGTGAGCTGGCTGGCCGGGATGCCGGTGGCCCGGGAGACCACCTCGGCGATCTCGTCCGGCCCCACCTCGGGCACCTGGTTGTCGGTGCCGTCCTCGCCCCGGGCGCGCTGCACCTGCCGTTCCAGGTCGGCGACCCGGTCGCGCAGCGTGGAGGCGCGCTCGTACTGCTCGTCGGCGACCGCCTGTTCCTTGTCCCGGCGTACCTCCTCCAACTGCTGTTCCAGGTCGCGGACGTCCGCGGCGGGGGTACGGGTGCGCAACCTGACCCGGGCGCCGGCCTGGTCGATCAGGTCGATCGCCTTGTCGGGCAGGAAGCGGTCGGTGACGTACCGGTCGGACAGCTCGGCGGCGGTGACCAGCGCCTCGTCGGTGAAACGCACCTGGTGGTGGGCCTCGTAGCGGTCCCGCAGACCGCGCAGGATGGCCACGGTGTCCTCGACGGTCGGCTCCGGCACGAAGACCGGCTGGAACCGTCGGGCCAGCGCGGCGTCCTTCTCGATGCTGCGGCGGTACTCGTCCAACGTGGTCGCGCCGATCACCCGCAACTCGCCCCGGGCCAGGGCGGGCTTGAGCATGTTGGAGGCGTCCATCCCGCCCTCGCTGCCGGCGCCGCCCGCACCGACCAGGGTGTGGATCTCGTCCAGGAAGATGATCAGCTCGTCGCGGTGCGCCCGGATCTCGTCGATCACCTTCTTCAGGCGCTCCTCGAAGTCGCCCCGGTAGCGGGTACCGGCGACCAGCCCGGCCAGGTCGAGCTGGACGACCCGCTTGCCGAGCAGGGTCTGCGGCACGTCGCCGTCGCAGATCCGCTCGGCCAGGCCCTCCACGATCGCGGTCTTGCCGACGCCCGCCTCGCCGATCAGGACCGGGTTGTTCTTGGTCCGCCGGGACAGGATCTCCACCGCCTGCTCGATCTCGTCGGCGCGCCCGATCACCGGGTCGATCTGGTCGTTGCGGGCCAGGTCGGTGAGGTCCTGGCCGTACTGGTCGAGGGTGGGGGTGCCCCGGTCCGGGCGCGGGTTGGTCATCGGTCCGCGTTCGGCGTTGGCGGCCTGCAACGACTCGGGTTGGATCCGGCCCGCGGCGAGCATCCGGCCGGCCGGCGACTCCGGGTTGAGCGGCAACGCCATCAGGATGTGCTCGGGGCCGATGTAGTTCGCCCCCATCGCCCGGGAGAGCTGGTGGGCGTCGAGGAGCGCCCGCTTGGCTGCCGGGGTGAGCGACAGGTTGGGCGGCACGTCGCCCTGCGGGGCGCCGTCGGCGCGTCCGCCCAGCGCGTTGAGCAGGGTGTCCGGGTCGGCGCCGGCCCGGCGTACCAGGTCCCGCAGCGGCTCGCGTTGCAGCGCCGCCCAGAGCAGATGGTCGGTGTCCAGGTCGCTGCTCTGCTTCTGGGCGGCCCGGCGGGCCGCGTCGGCCAGCATCTCGCGGGCGTCGGCGGTCATCAGCCGGGTGATGTCGACCCGGTGCGCGGGACGTCGTCCGCCCTCGCCCCGGCCGAAGTACCGCGCCAGGAACTCGTCCCACGGGTCGGAGCCGAAGTCGCCGGGTCCAATCATCTCTGTCCTCCGCGGTCGGCGCGAGACGGTCGGCACGGGCTACCCGGCCCCAGGCCGGACAAACGCCACGGGCGGGCACCGGCCGGGGCGGCACCCCGTCGGGCGTGCCGGAGGGCGGGGCGGTCGGGTGGATGGCAGGGTGGGCGGATGGAGTCGACCCCGCTGCTGATCGTGGACGCCGCCAACGTCGTCGGGTCCCGCCCGGACGGCTGGTGGCGGGACCGGGCCGGGGCCACCGCCCGACTGCGGGACACGCTGGCCCCGGTGGGCGGGCGCGGCGTACCGCCGGAGGTGTCCCCACCGGTCGAGGTGGTGCTGGTGGTGGAGGGCGCCGCACGGGGCGTACCCGGGGTCGACGGGGTCCGGGTGGTCGCGGCCGACGGGTCCGGCGACGACGCCGTGGTCGAGCTGGTGGCCACCGCCGGTGACCGGCGACGGGTGGTGGTCACCGCCGACCGGGCGCTGCGGGACCGGGTCACCGCGCTCGGTGCGGAGGTGTACGGCCCCCGCTGGCTGCGCGGCTGACCGGGCAGGCGCGGCCCGGGGCGGTCGCCCTGCGTGATCTTCCGACCCCGGGTCCCACGAATCGGACTCGCCGCGCCTGCGGTCGACAACCGGTCAGTAGGGCAGCAACACTGACAGGGTATGTTCGTCCCCCGACCGGCATAGGCTCTAATGGAGTCCTCCCCGCCCCCAGGAGGTTCCGCGTGGCGAGCGTCGCCGAGCTCAAGGCAGCCATCGATGTCGCGCTCCAGCAGATCGGTGACGGCCAGAGCGCCGTGCAGGCCGCCGGCGAGAAACTGGCCGAGGCGCAACAGACGTTGGCCGGCGCGTTGGAGGGCAGCGGCCACACCACCGTCGAGGCGGCCCAGGCGTCGTTGACGCAGGCCAGCCAGGAGTTGGAGGAGTGCCTCGCCGCGACGCTCGTCGCGGTCGAGCAGGCCCAGCAGTACGTCGCGACGCTGTAGGGGCGGGCGTGTCCATCGTCGAGGACGTCGGCGCACAGGTCCGAGCCGCCGCCGAGGATCTTCCCCTGGGTCTGCTCGGGCAGGCGCTGGAGAAGTTCGGGCTGGCTTCCGAGCGGCTGCGCTGGGTGCGCCAGGAGTCGGCCAACCCGCTGGGCGTGCCGGAGCTGTCCGCCGCCACCGAGCACGCCGAGACCGCCGGGTACGCGCTGCGCGTCGCCCAGGAGCAGCTCACCGCGTACCTGGCCGCGATCGGGCTGGCCCCCGACGGTGCCGCGCCGCCGCCGGTCGGTGACCAGGAGCGTCGCCCGGCCCACGACGCCCCCCGGGCCGTCGAGCCGGTGGCCGACGCGCCGGAGGCCCCCGGTGAGGTGCGGCTGCGCCGCTGGTGGTCGGTGCGGGTGGCAGAGCTGACCGGCGGCCGGGAAGGCCCGGCCGAGGAACCCGACGAGCGCATCACCGACTCGCAGGAGCTGCTACGCCGGGTGGTCCGCGGAGTCCGCTCCGGCGACCGTGACCGGCTGCACCGCGACCTGCGCGGCGCGCACGCCGACGTCGGTCTGGGGTTGGCCGCGGTGGCCCCGCCGATGCTGCGCGACCTCGCCGCCGAGCTGCTCGGCCACCCGCCGCGCAGCGACGACCTGTCCCGGCTGCGCCGTGAGCTGGACGGGCGGGTCCGGGACCTGCTCCCCGGCCTGCCCGCCCCGGTGCTGGACACGCTGCTGACCCGGGTCTGCCGGATGCCTCCGCCGCGCCGGGGCGAGGACGAACAGCCGCACGCCGCCGACCCGGCGGTCACCGCCGGGGTGCTCACCGGCGTCCTGCTCGACCGCCTCGGCCGCGACCTGCCCGCCGACGACGGTGAAAGGAAGGGCCCCGTACTAACGCCTGAGGTAGTAAAGGGGTCCCCTCCTCACACCGGCGGCGCACCCCGCGCGAGCACACCCCGCGCGAGCGCGAACGGCGGTTCGAAGCCGGGCACCGCCGCCGCAAGGCCGTTCGGCGGATCGCGTCCGGGTCGACCGGGACACGGTGTCGATGGCTGACCGGCGCAGCCAGTTGGTCGCCCGGGTCCGGGAACTGCTCGCCGAGGCGCTCGGCGCGTCCCGTACCCGGTCCACCACGGCCCAGACGACGCTGGCCGCCGCCCGCGAGCGGGCGGTGCGGGTCCGTCGCGCCGCGGCCGGCGTACCGGAGCGGGTGGGTGCCGAACGGGACAAGCGGCTCGCCGAGATCGACGCCCGGCACGCCTCGCGGCTGGCCACCCTCGCCCGGCGGGCCGCCGAGGCGGCGACCCGGGAGGCACCGGGCGCCGGATCGGCGGACTGGCCGGGGTGGCAACCCACCCCGGCGACCCGTGGCGAGCCACCGGGCGCCACCCGGGTGGGCACCATCCGGCTGCCCGACGCCGAGCCGGTGCCGGCGCTGGTGTCGCTGCTCGACGGCGGACACGTCGCACTCGACGGCGACCCGGACGGCTGCGCCGCCGTGGTGTCGGCACTGCTGCTGCGCAGCCTCGGCCGGGCCGCACCCGGCACCGTCCGGGTGGTCGGCTACGACCCGGACCAGCTCGGCGGCGGGCTCGCCGGGTTCGCCCCGCTGGGCACCGCCGGGCTGCTCACCTTCGTCGGCCCCGGCGGCCTGGGCCGGTTGCTGGACGACCTGGTGGAGCAGATCCGCCGGATCAACGAGACGGTGCTCGCCGGTGAGCACGCCTCGCTGCGGGAGCTGGCCGCCGCGACCGGCCGTCGGCCGGAGCCGTGGCGGGTGGCGGTGCTGCTCGGCGGCGACGAGCTGTCCCGGCACGAACGCGGCCAGCTCGACCGGGTGGTACGCGCCGGGGTGGCCTGCGGCGTCCACCTGATCGTGCGCGGGGTGCCGCTGCCCGACGACGCGGCGCTGACCCGGATCGCGGTCACCGCCGACGGCGCCCGGGTCGGCACCCTGCCGGTACGCCTCGACCCGCCGCCGCCGGCCACCCTGGTCACCGAGACCTGCCGGCAGATCGCCTCGGTGGTCAGCGCCGGCCCGGCACCCACCCCCTTCACCGATCTGCTGCCGCCTCCGGAGCAGATGTGGCAGGAGGATTCGGCGACCGGGTTGACCGCGCCGATCGGCGAGGGTCCGCAGGGCCGGCCGGTGCTGCTGACCCTCGGCGACTATCCGCCGCACGCGTTGATCGGTGGCCCGTCCGGCACCGGCAAGACCAACCTGATCTTCGCCTGGATCGGCGCGCTCGCCGCCCGCTACTCCCCCGCCGAGCTGGAGTTCTATTTGCTCGACTTCAAGGAGGGGGTGTCCTTCGCCCGGTTCGCCAAGGGACGGCGGGACCCGAGCTGGCTGCCGCACATGCGGCTGGTCGGCATCAACGTCAACACCGACCGCGAGTTCGGCCTGGCGTTGCTGCGCTTCCTCGCCGAGGAGTTGCGCCGACGCGCCGACGCGGCGAAGAAGCACGAGGTCACCAAGCTGGCCGAGCTGCGCGCGGTGGACCCGACCGGGCACTGGCCCCGGATCGTGGCGGTGGTCGACGAGTTCCAGATGCTGCTGGCGGGCCGCGACGCGGTGGCCCGGGAGGCGGCCGACCTGCTGGAGGACCTGGCCCGTCGGGGCCGCTCGCAGGGCATCCACCTGGTGCTGGCCTCGCAGGACGTACGCGGCATCGAGGCGCTGTGGGGCCGCCCGGCGTTGGTCGCCCAGTTCACCCTGCGCATCGCGCTGCCCAAGGCGCTGCGCATCCTCGCCGAACGCAACGACGCCGCGCAGTCGCTGCCGAAGTTCCACGCGGTGGTCAACGCCGAGTCGGGGCTGCCGGAGGGCAACGAGGTGGCCCGGATCCCGTCGGCCAGCGAGTGGGAGACCTGGAGCGAGTTGCAGCACCGGCTGTGGCGGATGCGCCCGGCCGAGGCGGCACCGGCCCGCCTCTTCGACGGCGACGCGATCCCGAGGCTGGCCGAGGCGCCGGACTTCCGGGCGCTGACCCCGCCGGATGCCGGTACGCCGCGCGGCCCGGTCGCGCTGCTCGGCGAGATCATCGACGTGCAGGCCCGATCAGCGGCGCTGCGGCTGCCCCGCGCCCCCGGACGCAACCTGGCGGTGCTGGGTACCCGGATCGACGAGGCGTGTGCGGTGCTGGACGCGGCGGCCCGCTCGCTGGCCCGGCAGCACCGGCCCGGTACCGCCCGGTTCTCCATCGCCTGCCTGGACCCGGACGCCGACCCGGCGGCCCGGGCGCTCTACGAGGACCTCGCCGACGACGCGGCCTGGTACGACGAGGAGACGGTGGCCGAGCTGATGGCCGAGACCGCCGCGGGCATCGGTGGGCCGGGCAGCGGCAGCGCCCCGCACTATCTGCTGCTGTTCGCCGTCGACGCGGCGTCGGGCGCGCTCGCCGCCAAGGCCGGCAGGTCCACCGGGCTGGAGCACCTGCGCCGGATCCTGCACGACGGCCCGGAGCGGCGTACCCACGTGCTGGCCTGGTGGCGGGGGGTGGCGCGGATGAAGGCCGACCTGGGTGGCACCGGCGCCCGCACCGACCAGATCGGCGCCTGGGTGGCCCTGGACACCCACGGTGGGGACCTGAGCGGGCCGTTGTACCCGGGCAGCGGCGGGCCGGACTGGTATCCCCGGCCGTGGCGCGGACTCTTCTTCGACCGGGCGGTGCACCGTACCGGGCAGACCATCATCCCCTATGGACCGGCCCGATGAACGAACCGGTGACCAGTGAGACCTACGCGGCCCAGCTCCGGCGGCTCGCCGAGCTGACCGCCCGGGTGCGGGAGCAGCGTGCCGAGGCGGACGCCTGGTACGCCCAGCAGTGCGCGGCGGCCGACCGGGCGGTGGCCGAGTCGGCCGACGAGGTCAACCGGGCCGAGCGGGAGCTGGCCGCGGCCCGCGAGTCGCAGGAGCTGGTGGACGCCGAGACGGCGATCCTGTGGCAGGAGCTGAACAGCCGCCTCGGCGGTGGTGGGCGACGGGCGGGCACGCCACCGGCACCGACCCCGGACGCCACCGGCGATCCGATGCCGCTGCTGGACGCCGCACGGGACCTGCTGCGCCGCACCCGCCAACCGGGTGAGTTGCCGAGCAGCGTGAACCCGCTGCTGGCGCTCTGCGGAGTGGTCGGCGCGGTCCTCGCGTACGCGCTGGGTGCCGGCGCCCGGGCGCTGGGTGGGCGTGCCGACGGTGAGCTGGCCGTGGGTCTGCCGGTGCTGGCGCTGGTGGTGTCGCTGCTCGGTCCGGTGATCGGGCTGGTGCCGGCCCGGGTGTTGGCCGACCGGCGGCACGCGGTGCTGAGCCCGCGTCCGGTGATCGTGGTGGTCGCCGCCGGCCTGGTCACCACGCTGCTCCTGCTGATCGTGACCTGAGTCGACCGAGCGCCCTTCGCCACGCCGTGACCGGCCCGGTGGCCACCCGCCGCGCCGCGACCGGCCCGATCGCCCTGCGACGCGCCGTGACCGGCCCGGCTGGCCACGACGTCGACGAGGCCCGGCACCACGGGGTGCCGGGCCGGTGTCGTCACGCGGGGACGAGGACGGCCTCGCGCAGCAGGCGGCGGGTCAGGGTGAGGCGGTCGGCGTCGTCGTCGAGGCCGGGCAGGTCGCCGACCCGGACGGCCGTCCCGGCGAGCAGCACCCGCAGCGCCGGAGCGCACTGCGCGGGCAGCGTGACGGTGCGGTCGAACAGCCGCAGCACCACCTGCTCGCCGTGGTCGTCGAGCTGTCGACGCAGTCCCGGGCGGACGGTGACCCGGCTGTCGGCGTCCAACGCGGCGATCGCGGCGGCCTGCGCGAGCGGTCGCAGCGGCGCCGGACGCGACGCCGGCCAGGCGCGCTGCCGCAGTCGGGCCGCGACCTCGGCCGGGTCGGCCCGCAGCAGCCAGTCGCGCAGCGCCTCCACGGTCTCGGTCAGCTCCGGCTCGATGGCGTCCGGGTCGGCCAGGTCGGTGCCGAACGGCAGGGTGGCCCGCAGCCGTCGGTCCTCGGCGGCCAGCGCGAGCAACTCCTCGACCAGGGCGTACCGGGTCAGCGCGCGAATGCCGACGGTCAGGTGCAGGGAGCTTGCGTCCTGGGCCTGGGCGCTGTGCAGCCAGCCCCGAGGCAGATAGAGCGCGTCACCTGGTTCGAGCACCACGTCGAGTGCGGGTTCGCCCGCAGCGGTGGCGGTGACCTCGTCGGCCCGGCCGCCCCACTGCTGGCGTTCCAGCGGATCGGGCAGCACCGGCGGGTGGATGCGCCAGTGCTTGCGGCCGTCGACCTGGAGCACGAACACGTCGTGGGTGTCGTAGTGGGTGGCGAAGCCCTGGTTGCCCGCCGGCGTCAGGTAGGCGTTGACCTGCATCGGCTGGCCGACGGCCAGGCTGAGGTCACGGGTGAAGTCGATCAGCGCCGGCCAGGTGCGGTGCAGGCCCTGCAGGACGAGGGTGGCCCCGTCGGCGTACAACTGCATGACCTTCTCGTCGAGGACCTGGTCGCCGATCTCGGCACCGGCACCGCCACTGCCGGTGTAGCGCGCCGCCGGCAGCACCTGGCCGTCCTTGGCCACCCGCAGGAAGGGGGTACGCAGACCGCGCCGACTGAGCAGCTCGTCGGCGTCGGCGGGGCTGAGCAGGTCGGTGAAGCCCACCGGGTTGGGCAGCTCGGCGGCGCGGGACAGCAGCGGGGTCTGCCCCCAGTGTGCGGCGGCGAACTTGGCCGGCTCCACACTGACGCACCGGGCCAACGCCGCCTCGGCGGTCGACGCCGATCCGCTGCCGGGTGCCGCCGCCTCGGCGACGCCGTGCGGGGCTGCGGTGTCGCGGGGTGCCGCTTCCGGGGGTACGGACGGGACCGCCGGGCGGCCGTGGCCGCCCGGCGGGTCGAGTCGCGTCATCGGCTATCGCGCGGCGCCGTCGGCGCCACCGTCGTGCTGGCCCGGGGTCGCTCCGCCGTCGGCCGGACCCTCGGCGGT
>NZ_JBEOWP010000008.1:0-323862 GCF_040296095.1 Micromonospora sp. NPDC002389 | reverse complement strand
CTGCCGTCCGCCCCACCGTCGTGCTGGCCCGGAGTGGCCCCGCCGTCGGCCGGACCCTCGGCGCTGCCGTCCGCCCCACCGTCGTGCTGGCCCGGAGTGGCCCCGCCGTCGGCCGGACCCTCGGCGCTGCCGTCCGCCCCACCGTCGTGCTGGCCCGGGGTCGCTCCGCCGTCGGCCGGACCTTCGAGCCCGCCGCCGCTGGTGGTCTGCATGTCATCGTCGTTGAGTGGCATCGTGCTCCCTCGGATCAACCCGCCCCCGCCGTTGGTCGGGTGCGTCGTGCGGCGGGTGTTACCCCGCGCCCGATCTTCTCTAACCACACTGCACCCCACCGTAGACGCCGGAACCGGTCCACACGTGCCGTTCCTTGGTGCGGCGGGTGGCAGGATGGACGGACCCGACCGGATGGAGGTGCCGATGGACACGCCGTTGACCCCGGTGACCGAGGACTGGCAGCGGGCGCTGGCGATCGTGGCGCACCCGGACGACCTGGAGTTCGGTGCCGCCGCCGCGATCGCCCGCTGGACCGGCCAGGGCAAGCAGGTGGTGTACTGCCTGGTGACCAGCGGCGAGGCGGGCATCGACGGGATGGCGCCGGAGCAGGCCCGCACGGTACGCGAGCAGGAGCAGCGCGTCTCGGCGGAGCTGGTCGGCGTGGACGTCGTCGAGTTCCTCGGTCTGCCCGACGGGATCCTGGAGTACGGCGTACCGCTGCGCCGGGAGCTGGCGGCCGTGGTGCGCCGGCACCGCCCGGAGATCGTCATCACGAACAACTTCCGGGAGACCTGGGACGGCGCGGTCACCCTCAACCAGGCCGACCACATCGCCGTGGGTCAGGCCACGCTGGACGCGGTCCGGGACGCCGGCAACCGGTGGATCTTCCCGGAGCAGTTGACCGACGGGGTCGAGCCGTGGGGTGGCGTACGTCAGGTGTGGGCGGCCTCGTCGCCGCGCTCCGAGCACGGGGTGGACACCACCGAGACGTTCGCGCAGGGGGTGGCGTCGCTGCAGGCGCACGAGGCGTACCTGACCGGGCTGGGTGACGGCAGTTTCGACGCCGAGGAGTTCCTGGAGGGCGGGGCGCGGCCGGTGGGGAGCCGGTTGGGCGTGCGCTACGGCACCTCGTTCGAGGTGTTCCACTTCGACCTCTGGTAGCCGACCGGCCCGCTCCACGCGGGGTGGGGCGGGCCGGTGCTGCCGGTGCACGGGTCAGGGCATGATCCGGGCGAGGTCGTCGGGCATGGTGTCCTTCACCTCGTCCCACTCGCCCTGGGTGATGTGCCGGCGCAGGGTGTCCAGCACCACCTGGACCACGCGCTCCGGGCCGCCCTGCACGTCGTACGGGAAGCCCTGACGGACCTCGTACAGGAAGTCGTCCCGGTTCAGCTTGATCGGAACGTCGGAGGGTTGCCAGCCCTCGAAGTAGATGCCGCGCACCACCATCGGCAACTGGGCGGAGAACTCCACGCTCTCCTGCACCGGCATCCGGTCGCGCAGCAGGTGCAGCACCGTGCGCAGCGCCGCGTACGACTGGTTGCGCTGCTCCTTGGGCCACCCGTACGCCTGCTCGATGTCCTTGAGGATCAGGATGGTCTTGTCCATCGAGGACTCGACCGCCGACTCGAACCGCTCAGACATCAGTCCACCCCCGTAGGTCGGTTTCCCACCGTCGGTCGTCGTGCCGTCGCGGCGGCCCCACCGGACCGCCCCGGTGCCGTACCGGGCTGCTCCCGGCTCGTGGCGCCCGCCGGGCCTGGCCGGACGCGCCGACGACCCGCAGCACCGCGCCCTGTCGCCGCTGCCGTACCACCTGAGCCGTCATCGCCCACCACCCCCACGGTGTCGCCGCCTTCCACCTTCACCCCCACCCTCCCCACCTCGCGGGTGACCCACCCTCACCCCCACCGGATGAGCCCCGCCTCCCGCCCGAGTTGATCAAGAGGTTTCGGCCCTGCTCCCGCACTCGGCAGGTCCCAAACTTCTTGATCAACAGGGTGTGGGTGGGGTGGGTGGGGTGGGGTGGGTGGGGTGGGGTGGGGTACCCACCTTGATCTCGCCCATCGGTGGGGTCCCCGCCGCGTCCCGGACCGACCGGTCGCCGTCGGCTCAGGCAGCCCGACGCTCGCGGGTCTGCTTGCAGGTCACGCAGGTGGTCGCCGACGGGAAGATCTCCAGCCGCTCCACCGGGATCGGCGAGGTGCAGCCCTCGCAGAAGCCGTACGTGCCCTCGGCGAGACGCGTCAGCGCGTGCTCGTACTGGGCGCGCCGGTCGAGGATGGTCCGCAGCAGTGACTGCGCGGTGTCCCGCTCGGCGGTCTTGGTGCCGCTGTCGGCCTGGTCGTCGCCGGCGGTGTCGCCCACCTCGACCAGCCGCAGCACGTGGCTCTGCTGCACCGCCTGCTCGTACTCCGCGGACAGCTCGTCGTGGCGGGCCTGCAGGGAGAGTCGGATCTGGTCGATCTCCGCCTGGGATCGGCCCGTGCCGACCGTGTCGTGGACGAGCATCGCTGCCTGCCTTTCCTGAGCCTCGTCAGTCATCGCGGGCGGAAGGCTCCCCACCCGGTCATACCGCCCAGGCGAGGACTCCCGGGCGCCGTGAGCCCCGCGAGTACCCAGCACGTCAGCAGGTCAAACCGAGTGGTCGTCGGATTCCACGATCGCGGGACGGCGCGGGTCGTCGGCCCGCACCACCAGGTCGGCGAAGTCGGCGGGGGCGACCTCGTCGGCGTACCGGTCGAACGCGGGCAGCGTCCAGGCCAGGTCGGGGTCGGTACGGCGGCGCAGCGCGCCGGGCGAGAGTTCCAGGTGGACGACGACGTCGAAGGGCAGTCCGCCGCCGAGCAGGAACGCGCCGCTGACCAGCACCACCCCGCCGGGCGGCAGCGTGACGTAGTCGGCGCGGCTGGCCCGGTCGGCCCGGGCGTCCCAGAGCGAGGGCAGCAGGCGGCCGGTGCCGTCCGGCCCGGCCGGGTCGAGCACCTCGCGGCGCAGGCCGGCCTCGTCGACCCAGCCCTCGTAGTAGGCGTCCGGATTGGTCCGTCCGCGCTCCAGGCGTACCGAGGCGGGGCGGAGGAAGTCCTCGGCCCGGACGTGCAGCACCGGGCGGCCGAGGGCGCGCAGCGGGTCGATCAGTGCGGTGGCCAGCTCGTCGGGGCGGGCAGCGGGAGCGCCGTCCAGGGCCACCCGCAGCCGTCGGGTCGGCGCGGCGGAGGCGAACCGTTCGGCCAGTTCGGCGACGAGCAACTCGGGCGAGACCGGACGCACACGCATCCGACCATCGTGCCCGGTCGCCGTCGGGGTGTTCGGCGCGACCCGGCCGGCGGTCGTGCTGCCGGGTCGGGGTTCGTCGGTGACGGCAGTGCCGTCGAGGTCCCGGCGGGGGGAGGTCGAGGTCCGGCGAGAGCGACGACGCGGTCGGGGTCAGGCGGTGCGGTCGAGGGTGACGCGGGCGTCGTCGGCGAGGCGGTAGCCGACGCCGTAGACGGTGGTGACCAGGGGTACGTCCACACCGACCTTGCCGCGCAGCCGGCGTACGTGCACGTCCACGGTGCGGACCCCGGCGTGCTCGTAGCCCCAGACCGCGTTGAGCAGTTGGAGTCGGGTGAACACCCGGCGGGGGTGCGCGACCAGGTGCAGCAGCAGGTCGAATTCCAGCCGGGTCAACGGCAGCGGCTCGCCGTCGCGCAGCACCGAACGGGACGAGGCGAGGATGTGCAGGGTCGGGATGGTCGGGGCGATCTGCCGTGCGGGCGCGCGGCCGGCGGGGACGCTCTCGGTACGCCGCTCCGGCACCACCGGCGGGCTGGCCACGATCGTCCCCTCGCCGCGTTCCAGTAGTTCCCGCGCCGCGTCGAGCAGCCGCCGGGCGGCCGGTGTCAACGACTCCTCGCAGACCAGCGGAATGGACAGCGTGACGGTGAGGACCGGTGTGGAGGAGTTGGCCGGACGCCGCTGACCGCCGGGCGGGCGACCGGGAACCGCAGGTTGGGACGTATGCCATCCGGCGCGCGACGATGCGGGGCTGACCGACATGGTCCTCCTTGGCTGGTCCGGGCTTTCCCCACGGCCCCGGGACGCCGCCTTGTCGATGCTTCCCGGCGCTCGTGCGAGGGTCAAGGGGCGGCTGCGTTGCATGAATGTGACAATTGACCGACACTTCGGAGCCGACCGCTCGCTCTGCGTACGAGGCCAGTTGATTACAGCAGAGTCGCAAAGTTGACCTGATGCGGGGGTGGCTGCCGGCTTTCGCATTCCCCCGATGGTGTGACGCGTCTCGACGCCACGAGAGGCGAGCCCACCACCGTCACGCGTACGGGACAGACCGGTGCGGCGCGTCCCGTGGCAGGACACGCCGCACCGGTCGGTCGGGCTCACCGCTGGACGGTCACCCGGGCGTCGTCGGCGAGGCGGTACCCCACACCGTGGACGGTGGTCAGCAGCGGCGTGTCGACGCCGAGCTTGGCGCGCAGCCGGCGCACGTGCACGTCGACGGTGCGGGCCACCGCGTGGTCGTAGCCCCAGACCGAGTTGAGCAACTGGAGGCGGGTGAACACCCGGCGCGGCCGTTCGGCGAGGAAGAGCAGCAGGTCGTACTCGATGCGGGTCAGCGGGACGTCCCGGTCGCCCTGACGCACCCGGCGTGGCCCGGTGAGGATCTGCACGGTCCGCGGGTCCTCCACCACGGTGGGCCGCTCGACGCCGTCGTCGCCCGACACCCGCCCCTCGCCCGACTCGGCGAGCTCACTCAGCAGCTCCAGCAGGCGGTTCAGGCGGGGGCTCGCGGCCGCCGAGGCGAGGTCGACGGTGATGGTCAGGGTCGGCCCGGTGCGCTGCCGCACCAGCCGAGCGCGGTTCGTGCGGCCGGGCGGAGACTGGCGCGGGCTGATCGCGACGACGGACATGGTGGCCTCCTGGGGACTACCGCCACGCCGGGTGGGCGTGGATGTTCAGCGGAACGCCCGGCCGGCGGTCGCCGGGGACGCGAGGGCGGACGGTCTGGTGGGCGGAGTGGGACCGAGCACGGGCAGTCCGGCGATCCGCCAGGCGGCGAACCCGCCGATCACGTCGGTCGCCCGGTGCAGGCCGATGTCCTGCAGCGCGGCGGCGGCCAGCGACGAGGTGTAGCCCTCCTGGCAGATCACGACCACCGGCACGTCGTACCCGACGGCCTGCGGCAGCCGGGCGGCGCAGCGGGGATCGAAGCGCCACTCCAGCACGTTGCGCTCGACGATCAGCGAGCCCGGCACGGTGCCGTGCGCGGCGCGCTGGGCGGCCGGGCGGATGTCGACCAGCAGGGCACCGGTCCGGTACGCCACGTGGGCCTGCTCGGGGTCGAGCCGGTCGAGTCGGGTGCGGGCGGCGGCCAGGATCTCGTCGATGCCCCGGGAGCCGGGGGGCGGCACCGACGCCGGACAGCGGGCGGCGACGGAACGGTTCTGCGACATCATCGGTTCCTTCCAAGGGGTACGCGGCCGGGTGCACGTTCGGGTGGCGACGCGGCGTGGGTGATCACCATGCCACGCCGGCCTCGGCCACCTCGGCGACGAGCAGCCGGCCCTGTGCGAGGCGATAGCGGGTCATCCGGCGCAGGGCCGGACGGTAGACGTGGACGCTGACCGCGGGGTCGGCGTGCCGGTTGGTCACCACGTGCACGTGCCGGGGCCCGAAGCGTCGGCCGGAGCCTGCGGCGAGCAGGTGCGGGCGCAGCCGCCCGCCGCTGACCGTCTCCTCGGTCAGGACACCCGCCGCGACCAGGAAGGCGCCGGAGGAGCCGCCGTGGTCGTGCAGGTCGGTGCCCTGCCCGGGCAGCCAACTCAGCGCCCACACCTCGTGATGGGAGTCGGCGTCGAGTCGGGCGTACCACCGGGTGGTCGGGTCGAAGCGCAGCGGCACGGGCCAGCTCGCGGTGTCGGCGGCCCACCGCCGGGCGACGGCGAGCAGGTCCGGCTCGGTGACGGGCAGAGCAGACATGGGACCTCACGAACGGTCAGCGGTGCGGATACCGGACCAGTCTAGACGGCAAACCCTATAGGTTTAGTAGGTAATCCTACATGTTGGGACGCGGATACGGACCGCGCCGAGCGACGCCGTGGCCCCACCACTAACCTGTACCGGTGAGCGAGGAACTCGACGCCGAGACCCTGGAGTTCGCGCACCGGATGTTCGACCTGGCGCGCGACGGCGCGACCACCGAACTCGCCGGTTACGTCGACGCGGGGCTGCCGGTCAACCTGACCAACGAGCGGGGCGACAGCCTGCTGATCCTGGCGGCGTACCACGCCCACCCGGAGACCGTCGCCGCCCTGCTGGACCGCGGCGCCGACTTCTCGCGTACCAACGACCGGGGTCAGACGGCCCTGGCCGCGGCGGTGTTCCGCAAGAGCGGCCCGGCGGTCCGCGCGCTGCTCGACGCCGGCGCGGACCCGGACGACGGCAACCCGTCCGCCGTGGAGACGGCGCAGTTCTTCGACCTGCCGGAGATGCTCACGCTGCTGCGCCCGACAGCCTGAGCCGACGGGTCAGGCCGCCGGGCGGGTCGCCTCGACGAGGAAGCGCCGGGCGTACGCGACGAACGGGCCCTCGGCCTGGATCCGCGCGTGCAGGCGGGCCAGCGCCGGCCGGTGCGCCGCCACGGTGAAGCCGGGTACGGTCCAGACCACCTTGCGCAGGAACCAGACCACCGCGCCGATGTCGTGGAAGACCGTCCGCAGTGTCGCCTCGCGCAGGTCCACCACGGTCAGACCGGCCGCGCGGGCCTGCGCGACCGCCTGCTCCGGATGCCGGTACGCCGGTGGCGGCAACGGCCCGAGGACGGCCTCGCTGAGTTCGCGTACCGTCCCGGGCCCGATCTGCTGCGACAGGAACGTGCCGCCCGGTCGCAGCACCCGCGCCACCTCCGGCCAGTCGGTCCGCACCGGATGCCGGCTGACCACCAGGTCGAAGCTGCCGTCGGCGAAGGGCAACGGCGCGTCCGGAGTCACCGCCACCACGGTCGCGCCGAGCGGGCGCAGTTTCTCCCGGGCCACCGCCACGTTCGGCGGCCACGCCTCGGTCGCCACCAGCCGTCGGGGCGGACGCGGCACCTCGGCGAGCACCTCTCCCCCGCCGGTGTCGACGTCCAGCGCCGCGTCGACCGTCGCCATCCGCGCCGCCACCAGGCGGGCGTACCCCCAGGGTGGACGCTCCTCGGTAGCCCGCCCGGCCAGCCAGTCGAAGCCCCACCCCTCGACCGGGGCGGACTCGCCGTCGGCGACCAGTTCCTCGAAGCTCGCTGCGGTGGACACCATCGGGCCAGCGTCCTCGGACCGGCTCCACCCCGGCAACCTGATTAGAGATGTAAGCAGGGGTCCCCTGCTATGCACCAGGCGTTAGCAGGGGACCCTTCCTTACATCTCAGTACGGGCGGGGGCGGACCACCTCGACGGTGGGTGCGTCCACGCCGCGCAGGCCGTCGAAGCCGGGCGCCGCCGCGCTGGCGGACTCGAAGTGGCGCATCAGCCGCGAGCCGAGGTGCACGCCGACACCGCCGATCGCCAGCGCGACCACCTCGACCACCAGCAGCGCGGGCGCCGCGCCCCGGTTCGGCGCGTCGGCCCGGACCAGGCAGGAGATCAGGAACAGCCCGGCCATGCCGGCGTTGACCAGGTTGAAGGTGATCGCGGTGCGGCGGACCCGGTCCGGCGGCACGTCCCACAGGTCGACCATCCCGGCGATCGCGGTCAACGCCGCCGCCACCAGCGCGGCCACCGCCGTCCAGTAACCGACCTCACCGAGGAAGACCGGACCGCCGACCACGTCGGCAAGGTCGAAGATGGTCGCGCAGACGAAGAGCCCGTACGGGAACGTCACCAGCATCGGTTGGATGGGGTGCCCCTGCACCCGCAGCCGGCTCTGCATCGATTCCCCCCTGGGTCGGATCAGCCGTCAGTCCAGGGTGCTACCCGGGTGACAGTCGGGCGAAACGACGCTCAGTTGTCACGCGGTCGGGAGACGGTGCTGACCAGCCGCTCAGCGACCTCCCGCAACGGGATGGACAGCGACGAGGCGGCGCTGCGCAGCACCTCGAGGGCGTCCTCGGCCGGGCAGCCGCGCTGCGTCATGATCACTCCGACGGCATGGCCGATCACGCCGTCGGCCAGCAGCGCGGCGTCCTGTTCACCGACCAGCGCGGCGCGCCGCTCCCGCTCGCGGACGGCGGCCAACAGCAGGCCGGCGTGCTCGGCGAGCAGCATCGCCGTCAACTGGTGACCGGTGGAGAGCACATCGGACTCCCCCGCATAGAGGTTGACCGCCCCGATCACCTGCTCGTCGATGTCGACCGGCGCGGAGATCACGCCGTGCACGCCGAGTTCCCGCGCCCGGGGCGTCCAGTCCGGCCAGCGGGACTCGGCGTCGAGGTTCTCGGCACCGACCATCTCCCGACGGCGGATCGCCTCCATCGCCGGGGTGTCCGGGCCGTAGCTGAGGTCGTCCAACCCTGCGAGCGGGGCGTCGGAGGCGGCCACCCCGGCGGGCTCGCCGGCCCGCAGCGCGGTGAAGCCGCACCAGCTCACCCCGGCCAGAGCGTCACGGGTGATGCGTGCCAGCGCGCTGAGCGCCGCGTCGAAGTCCTCCACCCCGATCAGCCCGGCGGTGAGTTCCCGCAGCAGAGCTGCCGTCTCCAGGACGCCGAGGGTCTCGGCCGGCGGAGGGCTGGTCTCCAGGTTCACCGGCAGCCCGCCCCGGTACCCGCGGCCAGCGTCGTCACCTGACTCCTCCTCGGTCTGCGCCTCGACCTGACGGCGGCTCCGGTAGCACGGACCCGCCCTACTACCCACCGAAACATGGGTCGAAACGGCGCAAACCGGAGCCCCTCCCAGGGTACGACGACCACCGGGAGGGGCGTGGCCGGGTCAGCGGGAACCGGCTCCGGACAGGCGACGGCCGACCGAGGCGATCAGTCGGTCCAGCTCGGAGCCGAACGGGTTGTCGTGCACCAGGTAGGTCCAGGTGGCACTGGGCCGGCTCAGCTCGGACTCGTCCGGCTCCCAGTCCTCGTCGAACTCGGTCTCCTCGAAGGTGGCCAGCGTGCGAGCCTCGATCTCGGGCACCAGGTTGGTGAACGCGGGCACGGCGGCGCGGTGGAACTCGTCCAACGGGTCGAGCCGGCCCAGTGCCCGCAGGTGCACGCCCTCGCGTACCTCGGAGAGCTCGGCCAGGTGCGCGGCCCAGAGCCGGTCGAGGTGGTAGAGCGCGATCGACCGGGCGGCCCGGGCGAGCAGGTCCTCGTCCATCTCGCCGGCCTTGTCGGGCATCTTGTCCAGCAGCATCAGCGCCGCGACGTCACTGGTCAGCAGCCGCTCCCGCCGCTCGGCGAGCGCCTTGCGCTGCTGCTCGATGACCACGCTGTAGCGCCAGGTGTTGCGGTGGATCTCGTGGTTGACGCCTTCCGCGACCCGCTGCGCGTGCTCCACGGCGTAGTCCACCTGCGCGTCGGTGACCAGGCCGTCGGCGTTCATCCGGGGCGAGGCCGGCACGGTGTCACCGGCGTGCCGGACCACCAGGTCGTCCTCCAGGCTGACGAAGAAGACCGACCCGCCCGGATCGCCCTGCCGCCCGGCCCGGCCCCGGAGCTGGTCGTCGACCCGGCGGCTGTCGTGCCGGCCGCTGCCCATCACGTAGAGGCCGCCCAGCTCGGCGACCTGGTCCCGGTCGGCCTGGTCGCTGCCGCCGAGACGGATGTCCACGCCCCGACCGGCCATCTGGGTGGAGACGGTCACCGTGCCGTGGGCACCGGCCTCGGCGATGATCGCCGCCTCCTCGTCGTCGTTCTTGGCGTTGAGCACCACGCAGGGCACGCCGGCCGCGTGCAGACCGGCGGCGAGCTGCTCGGACTCCTTCACGTCGAGCGTGCCCACCAGCACCGGACGCCCGTCGGCGTGGCAGCGCCGAATCTCGTCGATCAGCGCCTCCTCCTTCTCGGCCCGGGTGGCGTAGATGCGGTCCGGCTCGTCCACCCGCACGCACGGGGTGTTCGGCGGGATCACCGCGACCTCCAGGCCGAAGAACTCCCGGAGCTGGTCGCCGACCAGCACCGCGGTGGCGGTCATGCCGCACACCTTGGGGTAGAGGCCGATGTACGCCTGCACGGCGATGGTGCCCAGCACCTCGCCCTCGGCCGTGGCGTCCAGCCCCTCCTTGGCCTCGACCGCGGCCTGGAGCCCGTCGGGCCAGCGACGCCGCTGCGCGACCCGGCCCCGCATCTCGTCGATCAGCTCGACCGTGCCGTCGCGGACGATGTAGTCCACGTCGCGGTGCAGCAGGGCGTGCGCGTGCAGCGCCACGTTCACCGCGGAGAGCTGCTCGACGTTCTCCTCGTCGTACAGGTCGATGCCGAGCTTGGCCTCGACGGCGGCCAGGCCGGCGGAGGTGAAGGCGGCACTGCGGCCGTCCTCGGCGACGGTGTAGTGCTTGCCCTTGCGCAGGCCGCGTACCAGTCCGGCGGCGGTGTGCACGGGGTCCTGCTCGCCCGGCACCGAACCGGCGAGCACCATCGGCACCCGGGCCTCGTCGATCAGGATCGAGTCCGCCTCGTCGACGATGGCGGTGCGCAGCGGCGGCTGGACCCGGTCGGCGATGTCGGTGACGAGCTGGTCGCGCAGGAAGTCGAAGCCCGCCTCGCTGACCGAGACGTAGGTGACGTCGCAGGCGTACGCGGCCCGCCGCTCGATCGGGGTGGACGCCTCGTTGACCCAGCCGACGGTGAGCCCGAGCAGCGTGTAGACCGGCTCCATCCACTGGGCGTCGCGGCGGGCCAGGTAGTCGTTGACGGTGAGCACGTGCACCGGGCCGTTGCCGAGCCGGACGTGCCCGTACGCGGCGATGGCGGCGGTCAGCGTCTTGCCCTCACCGGTGGCCATCTCGGCGACCTTGCCGGAGAGCAGCGACATCGCGCCGAGGAGCTGGACGTCGTACGGCCGTTGGTCGAGGCCACGACGGGCGGCCTCGCGGCCGAGCGCGCAGATCTCCTCGTAGCTCGACGCGGCGTCGGCGGCCTCGGTGAGTTCGGCGTCGTCGAACGCCGAGACCTTCTCCTCGCGGGCCTCGATGGCCGGCAGCAGCTTCTCCAGCGGGGCCAGATCGACCGTGGTCCCCGGGCGCTGGAGGAACCGGCGGAACCTGGTCTTCAACCGTTGCGACACACCCATGAGCCGCAACGGTACGCGACCGGAGGCCGGTTGTGACGGCCCGACCGGCGTGCCGTCGCGTGAGCTGGCCCGGTCGACCGCTCCCCCGGCCGTCCGGAGGCGGTGACTGCGCAGGTCAGCGCCGTTTCGGACGCCGCGCGGTCCCGGCGGCGTTCCTCGTCGGGTACGTGCCCGGACCGCCCGCAATCAAACGTTCATCCGGCGGGAACGTACCTGGAGCACGGTGGTGATCAAGCTGGGTGATGGATCCGATTAGCGTGCGGGGGGCTGGGAAATCCGACTCCCGGTCTTCCCGCGACGATCAGGGGGTGCCTGTGCGGAACACTGAATCTCTGGTCTCGCCCGTGGTGGAGGCCTGGGCCACGTATCGGACGACCTCGGCGGCCGACTGGCCGACGCGGCGGCTACTGCGGGCCAAGGGCGACAGCCGGGTCAGCGTGGTGCTGCCGGCGCGCAACGAGGCCGCCACCGTCGGGGCGATCGTGTCGACCATCCGCGAACACCTGATGGACCGGGTGCCGCTGGTCGACGAGCTGATCGTGGTCGACTCGCGGTCGACCGACCGGACCGCCGCGGTGGCGCGGGCGGCCGGCGCCGAGGTGGTCGGCCAGGACGCGATGACCCAGGGGCTGCCCCGGCTGACCGGCAAGGGCGACGCGCTCTGGGCCGGGCTGGCCGCGGCGGAGGGTGACGTGGTGGCGTTCGTCGACGCCGACCTGCGGGAGTTCCGCCCGCACTTCGTGACCGGGCTGATCGGCCCACTGCTCACCGACCCGTCGGTCGATTTCGTCAAGGGCTTCTACCACCGGCCTCTGATCAACACCAGCGGGGTGGAGGCCGACGGTGGTGGCCGGGTGACCGAGCTGATGGCCCGACCGATGCTCAACCTGTTCTGGCCGGAGCTGGCCGGTTTCGTGCAGCCGCTGGCCGGTGAGTACGCCGGCCGCCGCGAGGTGCTGGCCCAGGTGCCCTTCGTCTCCGGTTACGGCGTGGAGACCGCGATGCTGATCGACCTGCTGGAGCTCGTCGGGCTGGACGCGCTGGCCCAGGTCGACCTCGGCGAGCGCAAGCATCGACACCAGGACACCGCCGCGCTGGGCCGGATGTCCGCGCAGATCATGCTCACCGCCTGGTCGCGGTTGCAGCGCCGGGGCTGGGCCAGCCCGGACGTGCTGCCCACCGCGCTGCTCACCCAGTTCCGCCGGGGCGGTTCCGACGCGCTGCCGAACCTGGACCGGGAGATCGTGGTCAGCGACGTGTCGGTCCAGGAGCGTCCGCCCCTGGCGGAGCTGCGGCACCGGGTGCCGCGACGCCGGGTGACCGCCGCGTCGTGACGCCGCTCGTCGCGGTAACGCTCCCACGCGGTACGGGTGGGTGACCGCAGCCCAGCACGGTTTCGCCCGATGGCCGGCCGGGTAGTTGGCAGACCTTGCGGCGGGCGTAGCAGCGGGCGAGACAGATCGAGGGCGGAGATGGCGAGCCGGATCACGTGTGAGGTAGCCGACGGAGCACCAGTCACGGTCCTCCGGCTCGCCGGCACTCTCGACCTGACCACCACGCGAGAGGCGTACGGCGTGCTGGACCGGTGCCTGTCCGCCCAGCCCGACGCGCTGGTGGTGGACCTGTCCGGGCTGCGGGTGGAGGACCCGCTGGCGGTGTCGGTCTTCGCCGCCGCCGCGCGCCGGGCCGCCGGCTGGCCGGTGGTGCCGATGGTGCTCTGCGCACCGGGCCCGACGGCGGACTCGCTGACCGACTCGACGGCCTGCCGGGTGGTGCCGATGCGAGGCTCCTGCGACGAGGCGACCCGGGTGGCCGGCGCGTCGGCCGTACCCCGGCTGCGGGTGCGGCTGGAGCCGGTGGCGGCGGCCTGCCGGCGGGCCCGGGAGCTGGTCGTGGACGCCTGCGCGCGGTGGAACCTGCCGGAGGCGGTCGGCCCGGCCTCGGTGGTGCTCAGCGAACTGGTCGGCAACGTGGTCCGGCACGCCGGCACGCCGATGCAGGTGACCGTGACGCTGCGGCGGCCGTGGCTACACCTGGCGGTGGTCGACGGCAGCAGCACGCCGGCCCGGCCCGGCCGGTCCGGGCACCGCGACGAGGGCGGTCGGGGCCTGCTGCTGGTACGCGAGCTGACCGACCGCTGGGGCAGCGCGCCGGCCGGTGACGGAAAGGCCGTTTGGGCCACGCTACCGGCCAATTGACCGAAATTCCCCCTCTCGCCTGGTTACATGGTCGACGGGGCGGGTAGCCACGCCCGTCCTTTTGCGTCGTCAGCGGGGTGAGAGCGCATGCCCAAGCGGGTAACCACCGAACCCGGACAGGACCGAGGGCCGGCCATCCTGGCCCCGGCCCGGTTCGGCGGCTACCCGGGCCCGCTGCGCACGCCACTGCCCGGCGCGAAGCTGGTCAGGTTCCTGGCCACCACCGACCACAAGCAGATCGGCCTGCTCTATCTGCTCACCTCGTTCGGCTTCTTCGTGCTGGCCGGGATCGAGGCGATGCTGATCCGCGCCGAACTGGCCCGCCCGGGTCTGCAGTTCCTCGCGCCGGAGCAGTACAACCAGTTGTTCACCTCGCACGGCGCGGTGATGCTGCTGCTGTTCGCCACGCCCGCCGCGTTCGGGTTCGGCAACTACATCGTGCCGATCCAGATCGGCGCGCCGGACGTGTCGTTCCCCCGACTGAACGCGCTGGCGTACTGGCTGTACCTGTTCGGCGGGCTGATGGTGATCGGCGGGTTCTTCACCCCGCAGGGCTCGGCGGACTTCGGGTGGACCGCGTACACCCCGTTGAGCACGGTGGAGCACTCCCCCGGCGTCGGCGCGAACATGTGGGTGGTCGGCCTGGTCGTGTCGGGGCTGGGCACCATCCTCGGCGCGGTCAACCTGATCACCACGATCTTGACCCTACGTGCGCCCGGCATGACCATGTTCCGGCTGCCGATCTTCACCTGGAACATGCTGTTCACCAGCGTGCTGGTGATCCTGGTCTTCCCGCTGCTGGCCGCCGCGCTGCTGGCGCTGACCGCCGACCGGCTGCTCGGCGCGCAGGTGTTCAACCCGGACACCGGCGGGCCGATGCTGTGGCAGCACCTGTTCTGGTTCTTCGGGCACCCCGAGGTCTATATCATCGCGTTGCCGTTCTTCGGCATCATCACCGAGGTCATCCCGGTCTTCTCCCGTAAGCCGATCTTCGGTTACACCGGCCTGGTGTTGGCCACCATCGCGATCACCGTGCTGTCGATGACGGTGTGGGCGCACCACATGTTCGCCACCGGCCAGGTGCTGCTGCCGTTCTTCAGCATCCTGAGCTATCTGATCGCGGTGCCGACCGGGGTGAAGTTCTTCAACTGGATCGGCACCATGTGGAAGGGGCAGCTCACCTTCGAGACGCCGATGCTGTTCGCCATCGGCTTCCTGGTGACCTTCCTGCTCGGCGGCCTCACCGGCGTACTGCTGGCCAGCCCGCCGGCCGACTTCCACACCCACGACACCTACTTCGTGGTGGCGCACTTCCACTACGTGGTCTTCGGCACGGTGGTCTTCGCGCTCTTCGCCGGCTTCTACTTCTGGTGGCCCAAGATGACCGGGCGGCTGCTCGACGAGCGGCTCGGCAAGATCCATTTCTGGACCATGTTCGTCGGTTTCCACGGCACCTTCCTGGTGCACCACTGGCTGGGCAACGAGGGCATGCCCCGGCGGTACGCCGACTACCTGCCCACCGACGGCTTCACCACGCTCAACACGATCTCCAGCGTCTTCTCGTTCGTGCTGGGCGCGTCCACGTTGTTCTTCATCTGGAACGCCTGGAAGTCCTGGCGGTTCGGCGCACAGGTGACGGTGGACGACCCGTGGGGTTTCGGCAACTCCCTGGAGTGGGCGACCACCTGCCCGCCGCCGCTGCGCAACTTCGACCGGATGCCGCGGATCCGCTCCGAGCGCCCGGCCTTCGACGCCAAGTACGGCGAGTTCGTCTCCGATCTCGGCCGCGACCTCCCACAACGCGCGGTCAAGCCGCCGCAGGAGTTCCGCGACGAGTTGCACCGCGAGACGCACGAGCCCGAGTCGCCCGCCGCCGGGGGTGCGCAGGGCGCCTCGGAGGCGACGGAGTACCAGCCCGCGGCGCAGTCCGGGGCCCGGCCGGTGGAGGTGCCCGAGCCGGAGGAGGTACGTCGCCCCAGCTTCGCCGACACCGACGCGCCGGAGGACCACCCGCCGGGGGCGGAGCGCCGGGAGCAGCACGACCGGTGGCGCCACCCGCGCGGGCACGGTGACGGCACCGAGAACTGAGCCGGGGCGTACCGACATCGGGGAGGCGGGTAAGGAAGTGTTAGGAGGGGTCCCCTGCTATGCACGAGGCGTTAGCAGGGGACCCCTCCTTACCGAACCGTCGTCCGCGCCGTCTTCGTGGTCGCTTCGGACTCGGCCGGGCCGTTCTGCCACGGCGGCGGCGCGTCGGCGAGCATCGCCTGGCGCAGCCAGGTCAACGCCCGGGACAGCAGCCGGGACACGTGCATCTGGGAGATGCCGAAGCGGGCGGCGATCTCGGCCTGGGTCTGGTTGCCGTAGAAGCGCATCGCCAGGATCCGCCGCTCCCGCCAGGGCAGCCGGTGCAGCAGTCCGCTGACCGTCACCCGGTCGTCGACGGACTCCAGCGCGATGTCCGACTCGCCCACCAGGTCGCCGAACTCGGCCGAACTCTCCCCGCCGACCGGCGCGTTGAGCGAGGCCGGGCTGTAGCCGGCCGCCGACTCCAGCGCGGCGAGGATCTCCTCCTCCGGCGTCTCCAGCCGCTTGGACAACTCGGCCACCGTGGGAGCGCGGGACAGCTCGCTGGTCAGCGCCGCCGTCGCCTGCCCGACCTCCAGGATCAGGTCACGCAGTCGGCGGGGCACGTGCACACCCCAGGTGCGATCCCGGAAATGCCGCTTGATCTCACCCACGATGGTGATCGCGGCGTACGCGGTGAACGAGCCGCGTTCCGGGTCGTACCGGTCGACGGCGTTGACCAGCCCCAGACGGGCCACCTGTTCCAGATCCTCCAGCGGTTCCCCGCGTCCCCGGTAGCGCCGAGCCAGCCGGCCCGCGAACGGCAACGCGAAGCGGACCAGGTCGTCCCGCGCCTCGTGGCGGCGCTCGGGCGGCAGCCCGGCGATCCGTGCCGCGTACGCGAGCGCCGCCGCGTCGAGATCCTCCAGTCCCCGATCCGTCGGTGGTGGTGTGGTCGTGGTGGTCTGTCCGAACATCCGCGCCTCCCTCAGGAAGGACCCCCGCCCGGATTCGTGGACACCGGGCACGCGCGTGGACACGCACGGGCCGAAAAGTGGGTTCGTGATTGGGATGCCAGCGGGCGACGCCACGCCACGGCACAGGTGATCAGCCTGTCGCAGCCGGCGGTGTTCCCGCTCCGTAGGTACTCAATCACGGCGGCACGGGTTCGCGAGGATGTTTCGTCAGCCCCGCCTCAACAGATGAGCAGGCCGAGCGGGGTGCCGCTGGCGCGCAGCGCGGCCAGCGCGTCGGGCACCGCCAGCGGCGGCGGGACGGGCAGGTCGTACGGCTGGGCGCGGAGCACCTCGGTGGCCCGGCGGGTGGGCACGGAGGTGACCGGGTAACCCCGGGCGGTGGCGCGGTCCAGGGCCCGACGGCGACGCCCGAACCCGGCGACGGCCAGCCACTGCGGCAGCCCGGCCAGCGCCGGCGAGCGCACCCCGGGCGGCTCGGGGAGTACGTCCACCGAGGCGAACGGCTCGCTGCCGGCCAGCCACCACTCGGCCTGCTCGACGCTGCGCCGGGTGGCGTTCTCGCACCAGTACGGCACCATCCCCGCCCGCACCACCTGCCACGGGTCGAGCAGTCGGCCGCATTCCACCACCAACCGGTCACCGGTCTTGCCGGCGGCGCGCAGCCAGCGCCGGTACAGGTCGGCGACGGCGGCGCTGAGCACCTCCGGTCCCGGGAACAGCAGCCGGTGCACCGGTCGTCCGGCGCGGGCGGTCCACTCCCGGACGGCGCGGTCCAGACCGGGCTCCACGCCGTGCTCGGCGGCGGCCGGTGGGGCGGAGATCTCCGGCGGGTCCCAGTTCACGCCGTCGCCCCCGGCCGAGCGCAGCACCTGCCGCAGCGCGTGGCTGTCCGGGTGGAAGTCGACCGGTTCCAGCCCGCTGGCCGGGGAGCCGACCTGGAAGCTGTGCCCGTCGGCGGCGTCGTGCACCGGCCAGGTCCGCGCGTCGCTGAGCACCAGCACCGGCGCGCCGGGCGTCAACCGGTCGGTCAGGAACCGCCGGTACGCGGTCGGCAGCGTCCGCCAGCGGGCGGTCAACGAGACCGTGACGCCGGCCAGCGAGCCCCGGCTGGCCGGGCAGTGCACCTGGCGTACGTGCAGGTCGGGGTTGCCGGCCAGCAGCCGTCCGGCGAGGGCGGCGCCGTGGTCCAGGGCGGCGCGGGGGCGGTCCACCGCGCCGCGCGGCCAGTGCGCGGTCATCTCGAACCCGGTGGGCAGCCACGGCATCCCGAGCGCGGTCGCCAGGTGGGCGGCGGCGCCGTGCGGCGAGCCCAGCAGCACCCCGGGGTACCGGCCGCGCGGGTACTGGTCGACGAACCACCGGGCGACCCGGGCGGCGTCGACCTCGGCGGCCTGCCCGGCGGTCAGGGCCACCCGACCGGCGGTACGGGCGGCGGCGGCCCGACGGATCGGGTCCGGGGTGCCGGCGAACCGGGACACCGGCCCGACGTGACCGATATCGGCACAGTCGGCGCCGCGTAGCGCGCGGGCGATGGCCGCGACGAGAATCCGGGAGGTGCTGCCCACCGCGACCACCCGGTCGCCAGCCAGCCCCGCACCCGCTGCCGTGAGTCCCGGTCGCGATCCTCGCGCCGGCCCCACCGTGCCCCGTTCGCTCACGCGGCCCGGCTTCCCGCCCGGATGCGGCTTAAACAGGGCAACCCTCCACCGAGCGGGATCAATCAGGTGATCTTCGTCCGTCCACCCCGACGGTGCGCAACGCCCCGGCGAGGCCCACGCCGACCGGACCGACCACCAGTTCCAGCAGGCACGGCCGATCCGCGCCGAACGCCTCGGCCCCGGCCGCCCCGATCAGCTCCGGCCGGTCGACCCGGATGCCGCGCAGACCCAGCAGGCGGGCCCAGCCCGCGTACGGGACGTCGTCGGCGGGTGGGTGGGGCGGCTGCGCGTACCGGGGGTGCCCGGAACGGGTGTTCAGCACCAGCAGCACCAGGCGCGGGTCGGTCCACGCCGCCCGGTGCCGGGCGACCGCGACCAACTCGGCCAGCCCGGAGGCGCGCATCCCCTCGTCGGCGACGACGGCGAGCACCGGGCGGTCCGGCGCGGCCAGCTTGGCGGCCAGCGCGTACGGCAGGGCGGTGCCGGGTGCACCGTCGGCCCGCAGCACCTCGACACCGGCCGGTACGCGCAGGTGGCGGGCGTACCCGGCGACGGTGCCGCCACCGTCCACGGTCACCGCGCCACCCGCCGGCAGCCGGGTGACCAGGTCGGCGAGGGCCTGCCCCGGATCGACCGCCCGGCCGGTGTTCCCGGGCGGGCGGTGGCCGGACGCGTCACCGGGCAGCACCAGGCAGACCGGGCCGCCGCCGCGCAGCGCGCTGCCCAGCGCCTCGTCCACCAGCTCCGACACCCGGGTCGGGTCGGCGGCGTACCGGACGTGCCGGCACGTCCCGGCGAAGCGGGGCCCGTCGTCGCGGTGCCCGTCGGGCTGCTGCTCGCCGAGCACCGCCAGCACCGGGAGGCCGGCCCGGCGGGCGGCGTCGAGACCGCCGATCAGCCCCAGCGCGTCCGGCCCGCCGTCGGAGAGGCAGACGCCGACCCCACCGGCGAACCGGGCGTGCCCGGCGGCCATCAGCGCGGCGCTCTCGGCGTGCCGCACGGGGACGAACTCCGGGTCGCCGCCGGCCGCGTGCACCGCCTCGACCAGTGGCGCGGTCGCCGGGCCCGGCGCGCCGTAGACCCGCGCGACCCGCCAGGCCAGCAACCGTGCGACGACCGCGTCCGCGACGACCGGGTCAGGCACCGCCCCGTCCCGGTGTGACCGGGTCGACGTAGCGCAGCACCGCTCCGACGCCCTCCGCCAGCTCCGGAGCCTCGTCCGGGCCCAACACGGTCAGCTCGGCATCGGTGCCGACCAGGGCCCGCACCAGCGCCGCGTCGGCGCGAACCCGGGCCGGGTCCGACACGGTGGCGAGCTGGCTCGGGTCGGTGGCGATGTCGGTGGCCGCCGGGCCGATCCAGAGTTCCCCGTCGGCGGACGGGTCGTCCACCAACAGCATCGTGTCGACCTGGTTGCGTTGCAGCGCGGCGACCACGGCGTCGAGTCCGGCGCCGACGTCCTCCTGCGTGCCGAAGCGGTCCAACGCGGCGGTGACCCGCTGGTCGGCCACCTCGGCGATGGTCTGCACGGTCAGGTCGTCGAGCAGGCTCTGGTCGGCGCCCTCGGCCCGGGACCCGGCGTCGGTGCGGACCACCATGTCCTGCCAGCGCGCCGGCATCTGGGCAGCGATCATGCCGGTGGCCCGGATGTCGCCGGCCACCACGACCACCTCGGCACCGACCCGTTCGGCCAGCTCCACGGTGGCGGCGGTGACGTCGCCCGCGTTGTGGTGCCAGGCCTCCATGGCGGCGCGCTGGTAGCGCGACTGTGACCAGCCACCGGGCTTGACCCGGCGCAACGGGAAGCTCTCCCGACCGGTGACGTGCGCCCGTCGGGGCACCCCACCAGCGCTGACCGACATCGCGTCGGCGCCGGTCCGGTCGGCCAGCACCCGCACCCACGCGACCTGCTCACCCCGTTGGGCCAGCAACGGCATCACGTGCGGCAGCGGCGCGTACGCGGCCAGGTCCCGCCGGGGCGGCGCGGACAGGTACTCGGAGAGCACCACCCGCCCCTGGGCCCCGAAAACGGCCAGCCCGTAGTCCCCGGGCATCGGATCGTGGCCACGCACCACCCGGTCGATGGCGGCGATGGTCGGTTCGTCGGCACCCTGCTCGGCGAGCTGCTGTTGCAGACCGCGCCAGCGCAGGTCGAGTGCGGCGTGGGCGTCCTCGGTGTCCAACGAGGCGTCCAGGTAGACCGAGCACCACGGACCCGGGCGCTGGTAGAGCGGGCGCAGGAAGGACAGCTGCATGCTCGACCCCTTTCCGGCTCGGCCCACCGCTTACCCGCACCACCCGGCTTGTCACCTGCCGGCCACCGCGTGACCGATTTTCATTCACGTCGTTCAACCCCGAGGATCGATACGATCTGTAGGCGAAAGCGGACTCTGGGTGGTGGACATGGACACGACGTCGTACTCCCGGCGCAGCCTGCATCCGACGGGTCGGATCCTCACCGCGCAGATCGTGCGGCTGATGGACGGCTACCCCCGGGAGGTGCGCGTGGGGCAGCCGGTGCTGGTGGTGGTGGTGGCCGCCGCCGGGTTGATCGGCCTGATCGCCAAGCTGGTCCGGGCCGCGCTCAGCGCCGGGTCCGGCACCGGCCGGCGCAGCTTCAAGGAACTGAAGAAGGGGCCGGAGTACCTGGTCACCCCGGTCCGCCTGCGCGACTCGGACGGCAAACTGTACGAGGTGGAGCTGCACGGGCACCTGCCGCAGAGCGCGCTGCACCCGGCCGACCACGTCCAGCTCACCCTGCGCGACCAGGGCGACCCGGACCTGGCACCGAAGATCGAACGGATCGTCAACCTGACCACCGGTCAACTGCTGCGGCCGCGCACCGCCACCGTGTGGTCGCACCTCGGCCCGCCGCTGCTGCTCCAGGCCACGCTGGGCCTGCTACTCCTGGCCGGTCTGGCCGCCTGCACCGCGCTGAGGTGAGCCTCAGCCGACCGGGGCGGGCTCCCGCTCCGGCGCGGGGCTGGTGTCGAGCATGCCGCGTCGGCGGGCCCAGCGCTCGAAGACGATGGTGGCGAACGGCGGCACCGCGCAGGCCAGCGCCACCACGGTGGCCGTCAGGCTCCACCGGTGCACCCGGGCCACGGCCAGCACGAGCAGCCCGTACACCACGAAGAGCGCGCCGTGGATCGGGCCGAACACCTTGACCCCCAGCTCGTTGTCGGGCGGGCCGTACTTCGCCGCCATGCCGGCGAGCAGGCCGGCCCAGGAGATCGCCTCCGCGATCGCCGCCACCACGAACAGTCGGGTCACCTTTTCGCGCACGTCAGCCATGGTATGTGCCGTCGGATCCGGGAACCGCACGCGGTCGGGGCTTCCGCCCGGATGCATGGACGTGTCACGTTGGGGGTACCCGGGGTGACAGGGTGGTGACCATGGGCGAGGAAGTCGGCGCGCAGACCTTCAGTCGCCAGGATCGGGCTCGCTACCGGGACAAGGTGCGGCGCTGTCTCGACGTCTTCGCCGAGATGCTGCGCGAGTCCCGGTTCGACGTCGACCGGGCGATGACCGGCCTGGAGATCGAGCTGAACCTGGTCGACGAGAACTCCATGCCCACCATGCGCAACGCCGACGTGTTGCGCGCGGTGGCCGACCCGAGTTTCCAGACCGAGCTCGGGCAGTTCAACGTCGAGATCAACGTGGCGCCCCGGCGGCTGGCCGGCACCGGCCTTCGCGAGTTCGAGCAGAGCGTACGGGCCAGCCTGAACGCCGCCGACCAGCGCGCCCGGACGGTCGACGCGCACCTGGTGATGATCGGCATCCTGCCGACCGTACGCCCCGAGCACCTGACCGCCGACACGCTGTCGAACAATCCCCGCTACGCGCTGCTCAACGAGCAGATCTTCGCCGCCCGGGGCGAGGACCTGCAGATCACGGTCAACGGGGTGGAACGCCTGTCGGTGACCGCCGACACCATCACCCCGGAGGCCGCCTGCACCAGCACCCAGTTCCACCTCCAGGTCTCCCCGACGCAGTTCGCCGACTACTGGAACGCCGCCCAGGCCATCGCCGGCATCCAGGTTGCGCTCGGCGCGAACTCGCCGCTGTTCTTCGGCCGGGAGCTGTGGCGGGAGACCCGCATCCCGCTGTTCCAGCAGGCCACCGACACCCGCCCCGAGGAGATCAAGACGCAGGGCGTACGGCCCCGGGTCTGGTTCGGAGAACGCTGGATCACCTCGGTCTTCGACCTGTTCGAGGAGAACGTCCGCTACTTCCCGGCACTGTTGCCGGTCTGCGACGACGAGGACCCCTCGGAGACGCTGGCCGCCGGTGGCGTACCGAACCTGGCCGAGTTGCGGCTGCACAACGGCACGATCTACCGCTGGAACCGGCCCGTCTACGACGTACACCGGGGCCGGCCGCACCTGCGGGTGGAGAACCGGGTGCTGCCGGCCGGGCCGACCGTGCTGGACACCGTCGCCAACGGCGCGTTCTACTTCGGACTCGTCCGGGCGCTGGCCGAGGCGGACCGGCCGCTGTGGTCGCAGATGTCGTTCAGCGCCGCCGAGGAGAACTTCACCACGTGCGCCCGGCACGGCATCGACGCGCACGTCTTCTGGCCCGGCCTGGGCTACCTGCCCGTCACCGAGCTGGTGCTGCGCCGCCTGCTGCCGCTGGCCCAGCACGGCCTGGACCGGTGGGGCGTCGACCCGGACGAGCGGGACCGCCTGCTCGGCGTCATCGAGCAGCGCTGCCTCACCGGACGCAACGGCGCGAGCTGGCAGGTGGCCACGCTGCACCGGCTGGAGTCGACCGACCAACTCGACCGACCGGAGGCGCTGCGCGAGGTGTTGCGGCACTACGTGGAGCTGATGCACAGCAACCGCCCGGTCCACGAGTGGCCGATCCCCTGACGACCTCCCGACACAGAGAGTGACGGGACGGGCACGGGCGTTAGCGTAGGAGCGACTTCCTTCCGCCGGGTCGAGAGGATCCGCCGATGCCTCCGTCACACCGTCACTCCGTCGCCCGCGCCGCCGTACCGCTGCTCGCGCTCGCCCTGGTCGGCGGCGCCGTCCATCCGCTGCCCGCCACCGCCGGTGCGCGCACCGGCACCACCGGCGCGCTACGGGCCACCGTGCGGGACGCCGCCACCGGCGCCGACGCCCGAGGCTGCCTGCACCTGGTGCCGGTCGACCGCGACCCGCTCACCGTCGTGGCCATCGGCGAGGAACAGATCGGGCGGCTCGCCGGCTGCACCGGGATCGAGGGCGGCGCGGTGGTCGCCACCGACGTGCCTCCCGGCCGCTACCGCCTGCTGGCCCGGCCCTACGAACCGCACCACGGCCTCCAGTGGGTCGGCGCGCACGGCGGCACGGGGCAACGGGAGAAGGCGACGGTCGTCACGGTGCGGGCCGGCCGGACCGTGACCGCGCCGACGGTCCGCTTCGACCCGCCGGGCGCGGTGACCGGCCGACTGACCAGGACGGACGGTACGCCGCTGGCCTATTCCGGGTACGCCTCGACGATGCCGGACGTCCCGGACCCCAAGTACGGCGGCCGGGGCGCCATCAGTGACGACGACGGCCGCTACACGCTGACCGGCCTCGGGCCGTACCACTGGCCGTTGTACTTCAGCGGAACCCGCCTGGCCAGCCAGTGGTCCGGTGGCACCGCCGACTGGCGCGAGGCTCGCACGGTCCGGGTCCGCGCCGGTCGAACCGCCACCCTCGACCAGACGCTCAGTCCCGGCACCGTGGTCAGCGGCACCATCACCGCCCCGGACATCTCCTACTACGCGCAGGTGATCGCCTTCCACGCCGTCACCGGCGACGTGCTGGGCGTGGCGGACGCGGCTTCCGACTACACGCTGCGGCTGCTGCCGGGGCAGTCGGTGGTGCTGCGCTGCGACTGCGCGTACACGCCGAGCCGCTGGCATCCGAACGCCGCGCAGATCGGCGGCGCCCAGCCCCTGCGGGTACGCGGCACCCCGTTGACCGCGCACTTCGACTTCACCGGCGCCGCCGTGCCGTGAGCCCGACTCAGCGCAGGGCGGCCAGGGTGAGCGCGGCCGCCCGAGCGAGAAGGGCGTCGTCCGACTCGGCGTCCTTCTCACCCCGGTTGGAGAGCACGGCCATCACGATCGGCGGCCGGTCCGGCGGCCAGAGCACCGCGATGTCGTTGCGGGTGCCGTAGCCGCCGGAGCCGGTCTTGTCCCCCACCACCCAGCCGTCCGGCGCACCCGCCCGGATCGTGGAGTCGCCGGTGGTGTTGCGCCGCAGCCAGTCGACCAGCAGCGCGCGGTCCGCGTCGGGCAGCGCGTCGTCGACCGCGTACGCCCGCAGCGAGGTGGCCAACGCGCGCGGCGTACTGGTGTCCCGGGTGTCACCCGGCCGGGCCTCGTTGAGCGCGGTCTCCCGGCGGACCGGTCGGGTTACGTCGTCGCCGACGGCGCGCAGCGCCCGCTGGAACCCGGCCGGGCCGCCGAGCCGGTCCAGCAGCAGGTTCCCGGCGGTGTTGTCGCTGTAGCGCACCGCCGCGTCGGCGACCTCCCGCAGCGTCATGCCGGTCGTCACGTGCCGCTGCGTGATCGGCGAGTAGGTCACCAGGTCGTCGCGGGAGTACCGGACCACCGAGTCCATCTCCTCGGGTTCGGTCGCGTCCAGCACCGCCGCCGCCGCGAGCGCCTTGAACGTCGAGGCGTACGCGAAGCGCTCGTCGGCCCGGTGCGCGACGGTGCGTCCGGTGCCGGTGTCGACCGCGTACACACCGAGCCGGGCGCCGAACTCCCGCTCCAGCGGGGCGAAGTCCACCGTCACCGGCGCGGCGGACGTGGGTGGCGCAGTGGTCGGAGACTGCGGTGCCGGTGGGGGTGTCGGCGCGGTCGAGGTGCCCGACGAGCATCCGACCAGCAGGACGGCGAGCAGGACGGCGCCGGCAGCGGCGGTACGGCGGGAGGTGCGGGGCACGGCTGGTCCTTCCGACGGCGGCCGGCCGACCGGTCACCCCCGGTCGGTCGTCCCCAGCCTGACACGACCCCGGACCCGGCTTAGCACCTCGCGGCCACGGCCCTATCCGGACCGCTACCGGAACAGCGTGGCGCGCCCGTCGCGGCTGCCCACCAGCCGACCCCGGATGTCCAGGTCGTTCACCTGGTCGGCGGTGCCGAGCCCCCGCGTGAACAGGTCGACGGTGCGACCGGCCCACCACAGCACCGGTCGCTGCGCGGACGAGGGGGTCTCGCTGACTCCGAGGACCACGCCCAGGTCGTTCACGGCGGTCGCCCGACTCGTCGGGCCGCCCAGCGTGCCCAGGTCGGTCAGCACCCCGGCACGCCAGCGGAAGGCCCGACCGTCGGCGAGACCGACCACGTGACCCAGGTTGTTGGTCGCCGTCGCCTGGTCGCCGATCCGGGTGAGGACGCCGTCCCGCAGCCGGCCACCCACGCAGGTGCACGGGTAGTCGTACGGCGCGACGTGGAACGTGCCCACCACGTCGCCCCGGTTGTTGAACCCGTCGGTCGTCTCGTAGAAGTCCTGCCGACCCAGGTCCGTGAAGACGCCGTCCCGCCAGAGGAAGCGGTGCGGGATGTCGGTGGGCGGGTTGCTCAGCCCGAGCACCTGCCCCCGGTCGTTGACGGCCACCGCCTCGCTGTAGTCGCCGCCGAGGGTGCCCAGGTCGATCATCTCACCGTTGCGCCAGAGCACCGCCCGGGTGATCCACTCCGGCCCGGTCGAGGTGCCGACCACGTCGCCGCGTTCGTTGACGTCGACGGCGGTGGACTCCACGTGCCCCGGTAACACGCCGAGGTCGGTCATCACCCCGCCACGCCACACGAACGCGTGCCGGGCACCGCCGGCCGTCAGGCTCCAGCCGACGACCGTGCCCCGGTCGTTCGTCGCGGTGGCGGCGCTGGCGGCACCACCAAGGGTGCCCAGGTCGACGGCGCGGTAGGCGAGCGGGGTGGCGTAGGCGGCAGAGGCGGGCAGGACGGTCAGCGCGGACGCGACCAGCACGGTCGCGGTCACGGCGGCGGACAGGCGGGTCGACAACCTCAACGGGTCCTCCTCGGGAAGCGGTGACCGGTCGGCGCCGCCTCTCACCGAGCGCGGACGAAACGCGACCGGACAACTACGCACAGTAGAGCGCACGCCGCGAGAAGGTCACCTCGGTCGATCGGTCATCGCTCGATGGCCGCGCGCCGCCCAGTCACACCGCCCCGGTCGCCGGGCGTACCGCCGGACTCGGCGCGGTCGACGCGCGGCAGCGGATCAGCCGCCCGCCTGCCACACCTTCCAGAGGCCGTAGAGGGCCGAGACGCCGAGCGCCACCGTGCCCAGCACGACCGCCTGGCGGCGCTGGGCACTCGGACGGACCTGGGCGACGACGGTGGCCACGTAGAGCACCGCCACGATGATCGTCCAGGCCCACGCGGTGGAGATCCGTTCGTCGACCCGACATCCGGCGGGCGCGGGGTGGATCGCCGGGCACACGTCGACGCGCGGCACGGCCAGATACCAGAAGCCGGCCCAGGCGAGGACCGCGACGACGCTCGCCACGGCGACCGCCAGCCAGGGTCGGACGGCTGCGGGCACGGCCACCTCCTTCGGGGTTCCCGAGGCGTCGGACGTGCGGGACACCCGGGGGCGGCCAGCGTACCGGTCGCGGATCTTCACGCGGAGACGGCACCGCCCGCCGTCGACGGCGGGTGACCGTCAACAGCGGGCGGGTGAGCCTGGTCGGAACCCGGCGGTCAGTCGACGCCGAACTCCATGGCGGCACGGTCGAGGGCCGCGTCCTCGGTCGAGGAGACGCCCCGGGAGGCGATGGCCTCCGCGCCACCCTCCGGCATCGCCCCGATCAGCCCGGTGGAAGCGGCCTGCGCGGCACCGAGCACCCGCTGCGGCGCACCGCCGACCATGCCCAGGTTGGCGTACTGCTCCAGCTTGGCCCGCGAGTCGGCGATGTCCAGGTTGCGCATGGTGAGCTGGCCGATCCGGTCCGCCGGGCCGAACGCCGAGTCCTCGGTACGCTCCATCGACAGCTTGTCCGGGTGGTAGCTGAAGGCCGGGCCGGTGGTGTCCAGGATCGAGTAGTCCTCGCCCCGCCGCAGCCGCAGCGTCACCTCGCCGCTGACCGCCGTGCCGACCCAGCGCTGCAGCGACTCGCGCAGCATCAGCGCCTGCGGGTCCAGCCAGCGCCCCTCGTACATCAGGCGGCCGAGACGGCGACCCTCGTTGTGGTAGTTCGCCAGGGTGTCCTCGTTGTGGATGGCGTTGACCAGCCGCTCGTAGGCGGCGTGCAGCAGCGCCATGCCGGGCGCCTCGTAGATGCCCCGGCTCTTGGCCTCGATGATCCGGTTCTCGATCTGGTCGGACATGCCCAGGCCGTGCCGACCGCCGATGGCGTTGGCCTCCAGCACCAGGTCCACCGCGCTGCCGAACTCCTTACCGTTGATCGTGACCGGGCGGCCCTGGTCGAAGCCGATCGTCACGTCCTCGGTGGGGATCTCCACCGCCGGGTCCCAGAACCGGACGCCCATGATCGGGTTGACCGTCTCGATACCGGTGTCCAGGTGTTCGAGGGTCTTCGCCTCGTGCGTGGCGCCCCAGATGTTGGCGTCCGTGGAGTACGCCTTCTCGGTGCTGTCCCGGTAGGGCAGGCCGCGCTCCTGCAGCCACTCGGACATCTCCTTGCGCCCGCCCAGCTCGGTGACGAAGCTGCTGTCCAGCCACGGCTTGTAGATCCGCAGTTGCGGGTTGGCCAGCAGACCGTACCGGTAAAAGCGCTCGATGTCGTTGCCCTTGAAGGTCGACCCGTCGCCCCAGATCTGCACGTCGTCGGCGACCATCGCGCGCACCAGCAGCGTCCCGGTGACCGCGCGCCCCAACGGCGTGGTGTTGAAGTACGCCCGCCCGCCCGAGCGGATGTGGAAGGCGCCGCAGGTCAGCGCCGCCAGCCCCTCCTCCACCAGGGCGGCCCGGCAGTCGACCAGGCGGGCCAGCTCGGCACCGTAGCTGAGCGCGCGACCGGGCACCGAGGCGATGTCGGGCTCGTCGTACTGGCCGATGTCGGCGGTGTAGGCGCAGGGCACCGCGCCCTTGTCGCGCATCCACGCGACCGCGACCGAGGTGTCGAGGCCGCCGGAGAAGGCGATGCCGACACGTTCACCCGTGGGCAGGGAGGTAAGAACCTTGGACACAAGGAAGAGTATGCACCACCCCGCATACCCATGCAAGTTGTGGCCGGCGAGCCACCCGTGCGCGGGAGATCAGGCAGACCTACGCCACCATAAATTCATTACCATCGAAGCCGTCACCCTCCGTCAGACGAGGAGCGCTCCGTGACTCAGGCTGACCGACGCACCCGCCGCCCGCACGCTGCCGATCAGATCCAGCTACCGCCCGAGCCCCGCGCCACCTCCGTGTTCGTCACCGGGCACGTACCACGCCGACGCGGCGTGATCATCCTGCTCAGCGTGCTCGTCGGCTTCCTGCTCACCGTCGTCTGGTCGGCGGAGTTCGTCGACCAGACGATCGGCGACAACATCGCCAACGCCATGCTGGGTCACGACGCCAAGGAAACCCCGCTCAGCGGAGTCCTGGCCGGTGTGCTCTTCGCGTTCGTCTCCGGCGTCGCCGGCACCTTCACCGCCTGCAACGTCGCCGCCTTCGGCGCCCTCGCCCCCTTGGCCGGTACGCCCGACAGCCGGTTGGGCCGCTTCCTGACGCCGCTGCGCCCGCTGGGCTGGATGGCGGTCGGCATGGTCGCGGTCTCCGCCGCGTACGGTGCGATCGTCGGCCTGGTCGGCACGTCGATGCCCCAGTTCTCCACCGCGCCGAACACCCCTGGATCGCTGTCGCCACGCAGCATCCAGTCCATGGTGGTCTTCGGCCTGATCGGGCTGATCATGATCTACCTGGGACTGGCAGCGCTGCGGGTGGTGCCGGACCCCTTCGCCCGGATCTCACGCCGGTACCCCAACGCCCCACTGGTCTTCATGGGCGTGCTCATCGCCGGCTTCCTGATCGGGCGACCGTTCCCGCTGTTCCGTCAGATGTTCCGCGACGCCGCGGAGAGCGGCAACCCGTTGTACGGTGCGGCGGCGTTCACCCTCCAGTCGATCGGCAACATCGTCATCATGGCGGTGCTCTTCCTGTTGCTGGCATGGTTCGCCGGCAGTCGGCTGCAGAGCTGGTTCGCCGCGCACCCGGCCCGACTCGCGGCGACCATCGCGGTGGCGTTCCTCGTCGCGGGCGTGTTCACCTTCCTCTACTGGGACGTCCGGCTGCTCGCCCGTCGGGAAATCATCCCCTGGTACCCGACCGCGCCCTGGGCATGACGTCGGCTGCCTCGCGGAGGGCGGTGATCGTGGTGCGTACGGCGGGGGTGTGCGCGACGGCGTCGTGCACCACGACGTGGATCGAGCGGATCGGTGTCGGGCGGACCACCCGGATCGGGGTCACCCCGTCGGGCAGGTGTGCGGCGCCGAGCGCGGGCAGCACCGTGAGGCCGATACCGGCGGCGACGAAGGCGAGCGCCGTACGGTAGTCGTGCGCCTCGACCCGGAACGCCGGGCTGAATCCGGCGGCGGTGCACGCTTCGAGGAGTTTGGCGCGGCACCAGCCTCGGGCGAAGTCGTTGTCGACCCAGCGTTCCTCGGCGAGTTCGGCCAGGTCCACCTCGTCGTGGCCGGCGAGGGGGTGCCCGGCGGGCAGGACGGCCACGTAGGGGTCGTCGACGATGTGCTGGGCGGTGAAGCCCGTACCGGGCTCGAAGCCGGGGTCCGCCACGACCACCTGGACGTCGGCGCGTTCCTCCCGGCTGTCCGGGATGTGCTCCCGCAGTTGCAGGTCGATCCGGACGCCGGGAAGTTCGGTGAGGATGCGCCGCACCACCAGCGGCATCCACGCCTCGCCCACCGACGCGAAGTACGCGATGGAGAGCGAGCCGGTGCGGCCGGTACGCAGGTCCGCGATCAGCGACTCGGCCGCGCCGACCCGGGCGAGCACCCGGTCCGCCTCGGCGGCGAGGGCGTGGCCGGCGGCGGTGGGGCGCAGGCCACGACCGGCGCGGGCGAGGAGGGTGAGGCCGGTCTCGCGTTGCAGCGCGGTGAGGTGTTGGCTGACGGCGGAGGGGGTGTAGCCGAGGTTGGCGGCGGCGGCCTGCACGGAGCCGGACGCGACGACGGAACGGAAGACCCGGAGGCGGTGGACGTCGAGCACCCCACAACCGTAAAGCAGAACTTAATCGTCGTGAAGAAACAATCGCTGGTGCTGAATCGTCGAGCGTTCGAGAATCGTGCCATGACGCTCACCGAAGCCCCCGCCAGGGCCGCCGCCGACAGGTCCCGTGACACGGCGTACCCCCGACCTGTGGCACCGCGCCGTCGGTCCTGGCCGATCCTGGCCGCCGCCGGGACCACGGTGGTGCTGTGGGCCTCGGCGTTCGTCGGCATCCGCTTCGCCGGACACGACTACTCGCCGGGCGCGATGGCGCTGGGCCGCATGGTGGCGGCGTCCGCCGCGCTGACCCTGTTCGTCGTCGTCACCCGGCGGTTCCGGGTCCTGCACACCGACGTGGCGGCGCCCCGTCGGGTCGCCGTCCCCCGGGGCGGCACGCTGGGGCTGATCGTGCTCTGGGGCGTGGCCTGGTTCGGCGGGTACAACGTGGCGCTGAACGCCGCCGAGCGGCTGGTCGACGCCGGGACGGCCGCGCTGCTGGTGGCGGTCGCACCCATCCTCGTGGCGATCGCCGCGACGCTGGTACTCGGCGAGCGGCTCACCGGCCGCCTCGGCATCGGCGTGACGATCGCCTTCGCGGGCGTGGCCCTGATCGCCGTCGGCGGTTTCACCGGGCATGCCGACCCGGTGGGCGTCGCGCTGGCGGTACTCGCCGCCGTGCTCTACGCCTTCGGCGTACTGCTCCAGAAACGTCTCCTGGCGCGGGTCGACGCGGTGACGATGACCTGGCTCGGCGCGTCGGCCGGGACGGCGGCCCTGCTGCCGTTCGCGCCCACGCTGCTCGCGGAGTTCGCCGCCGCCCCGCTCCCGGCGACCCTCGGCGTGCTGTTCCTCGGCGTGTTCCCGACCGCGATCGGCTTCCTCACCTGGGGTTACGTCCTGTCCCGCTGGACCGCGGGCCGCACCACCGCCGCGACCTACCTGGTCCCGCCGGTCACGGTCCTGCTCTCCTGGACGCTGCTGGGTGAGGTACCGGCGCCGCTCGCCCTGCTGGGCGGCGCGCTCTGCCTGACCGGCGTGGTCTTCGCGACGCGCCGCTGAGCCGGCCCCGCTCGCGCCCCGAAGTGTGCTCCCTCGGCCCCTTTCGAGCTGACGGCGTAGACGGATCAGCAGCAGCACCGACCGACCTCGGCGTGGAACCTCCCACCGTCGGCACCCGGGCCGTTACCGTCGGTTCGTGACCTGGACCGAACCTTCCGTCTGGTACGCCAACCTGCCGACGTTCCACGCCTCGGCCGGTGCCCTGATCACCGACCAGGCCGGTGACGTCCTGCTGGTCAAGCCCCGCTACCGCGACCACTGGGCGTTCCCCGGCGGCGGTATCGAGTCCGACGAGTACCCGCACCACGCGTGCGCCCGGGAGGTCCACGAGGAACTGGGCCTCACGCTGCCCGTCGGTGACCTGCTCGTGGTGGACTGGGCACCACCCGACGGTCCGCGCCTGCGCTCCCTGATCCACTTCACCTTCGACTGCGGCACACTCACCGGCGCGGATCGCTTCGATCTGCCCGAGGACGAACTGACCGAGGCCGCCTTCTTCCCGCCCACCGAAGCCGAGAAGCGCCTCCCCGCCACGGTGGCCCACCGGATCGGCGCCGCCCTCCACGCCCGATCCCGGCGCAGGCCGATCTACCTCCCCGCCGACCCCACCCCCGCAGCGCCCAACCCGGCAACCACCAGCCAAAGAGCCTGACGGATCGCCAGAACCCTGGGTCGAATGATCAACGAGTGAGGCCGACCAGGGCGGCCAGGCGCGCCACGCCGACCGGGGCCGGTCGCCGCCGCGCGATCTCGGCCAGGAGAGTACGCGCCGACAGCCACACCCGGACCTCGGCCGGTGCCGCCTGTCCACGCCGACCAGCATCCGACCCGCCCCGGCCAGGTCACCGGCCGACAGGTACGCCCGCACCACGGCCACCAGGTAGGTACCCCGGTACTCGGCCGTCCTGCTCCGCCACCCGTCCCGCCGGATTACCGTCTCCTGCCGAGAACCCGCCTCCGCCAGATCACCGCGTCGTGCCGAGATACCGCTCACTGCCCCGTGCCGAGAGACCCCCTCCGCCGGGTCACCCCTGCTCGGCCGCCACCGATACTCGCGCCACCTCCACGGGCACCGGATCGGGGCGTGCCCGAAACACTGCTCTGCTCACGCCGGGTTACCAGGAGCGTCGAGCCGGCACCCCGATCGCGGCCAGAAGCGGTCATTGACACCAACTTCCCCCGGCCCCCGCACTCGCCTCCCCCGCAAGATCACGCTCGATCCTGGATCGAGTGGTCATCGTCGCGCTTGGGTACCACTCGATCCGTGATCGAGCGTGATCTGCACTCCGAAAGGGCGTGCACGCTCATCGCAATGTCACCGACTCGGATCGCCGCTCGACCAGGCGGCGACCCGCCGGACGTAGACCGAACCCGGCGCCGGTGTGCACGTGCCGCCGTGCCTCTGCACTCGGACCTGTCCGCCGACAGGCGCGGACAACCGCGCCTCAGCTGCCCGATCGCCGCAACCTGGGTTCGGCGACCTGATCGTGGCAGTGTGGCTGTTCGACACGCCGGGCTGGGAACAGTTGCACTGCCACGATGATGGTGGACGCCAGTGCAGCGGCGGCGCCGACGCAGCAGCGGTGCGGGCGCGGCAACGGTGCGGGCGCGGCAACGACGCCAGCGCAGCAGCGGCGCCGACGCAGCAGCGGTGCGGGGGTCCTGGTCGAGTCGTGGGGCAGCAGCGGGGGCGGGACCGGTCGTAGACTCCCCGGGCTGCGCCGCAGCACGGCGCACCGACTCGGGAGGACGTCCGTGGCGAGTGACGCGCACGAACCGGGAAGACTCTCCCCTGCCGACGGAAGCAGCAGCAACCGCCGACCCCTGATCCTGGTGACAGTGATGGTCGTGGTGGCGGTGGTGGCGGGTCTGAGCGTGTGGGTCGCCCGACGGGCCTCGCACACGGGCGGCATCGCCACGTCGGTACCCGTCCGATTCGACCCGAGCCAGCAGCTGCTCCGCTTCGGCTATCTGCCTGGCCCCGTCGTCAGCGCCAATTACACCACCGGAGCCGAGGTACACCACCTCGACATTCATGGATCATTCGACGACGCCCCGACCACCAAGGAGGAACACGCTTCCTCATTCGACCCTGACTGGTCGATCGAAATCCGGATGGCAGCGCGGGGTGTCGATATCCGCAGTGCCGTTCCGTACGACGAGGACTCGGGCGAGGTGCCCGTTCGTGGCGAACGCCTCCGGGTGCACGGCCGTCCCGCCTTCCAGGCCACCTTCGACTCTTTTCGGGTGCTGACCTGGGAATACGCGCCGGACGCGTGGATGCATATGATGCTGTACGCGAGGAGCGCGGAGGACCGCCGGGATGAGATCGCGCGTCGGGTGGCCGAGGGGGTTCGCCTGGAAACCACGCCACGGGCCCTGCCGTTCCGGGTGAAGGGCCTGCCCGACGGCGCCGTGCTCGAAAGTACGTGGCTGTACTGGAAGGCGGACGAACACATCTCGTTCTCCGCCGACTACCTGGTGGGGCGGGTCGAGGAGAACCAGCCGGATTCGCGGCCTGTCGTTCACGTCGGTGTGAGCACCGAGAAGCTGGTCCACGCCAGACACAACGACCGAGTCACGGTGTCGGGCCGGTCCGCCACCGCGTTCGAGTCGCGAGGCAGGGGCACCATCAGCTTCTACCGGGTGGCACAACTGCCCGGTGGGTGCGCCGAGTGCGTCGCGGAGGTGCGGATCGAGCCGACCGCTACTGCCGTGATGGGGGACCGAAAGGACGGCCTGAAGCTGGCGGCCTCGATCCGGCTGGTCAAGGGCCGCGAGGATCCCACCGAGTGGCGCTTCTGGTAGCCGACGACCCGCACCGGTGGCCGAGGACGATCGGCCGGTCAGAGCGCCACGATCGCTGCCGTCTCCGCCGGCAGCTCGATCCGGTCGCGTTGCACCGTGACGCCCTCCCCGGTGGCCAGCAGCACCCGGCGGGCCACCCCGGGCAGGGTCACCCGCTGCGGCTTGTCGGCGAGGTTCGCCGCCACCAGGCAGCCACCGCGTCGCATCACCAGGAACCGGTCGCCGTGGCGGACGTCGATGGCGAACAGGTGCGGGTCGGACAGTTCGGGGCGGGACTTGCGCAGCGCGATCAGTCGGCGGTGGAACTCGTACATCTGGCGGTGTTCGGGTTTGTCCAGCTCGGCCCAGTCCAGCCGGGAGCGGACGAAGGTCTGCCGGTCCTGCGGGTCGGGCACGTCGCCGGGCGGCCAGCCGTGGGCGGCGAACTCGCTGCGACGGCCGGTGACCACGGCAGTCGCCAACTCGGGCTCGGGGTGGCTGGTGAAGAACTGCCACGGGGTCGACGCCGCCCACTCCTCCCCCATGAACAGCATCGGCGTGAACGGCGCGGTCATCAGCAGGGTCGCGCCGACGCGCAGCAGCGCCGGGGAGAGCGACGCGGAGAGGCGGTCGCCGGTGGCGCGGTTGCCGATCTGGTCGTGGTTCTGCAGGTACGCGACGAAGCGGTGGCCGGGGGTACGCGGGTCGACCGGGCGGCCGTGCTGGCGGTGGCGGAAGCTGGACCAGGTGCCGGTGTGGAAGAACGCGCCGGTGAGCACCTCGGCGAGGCACTCCATGGTGCCGAAGTCGCCGTAGTAGCCCTGCCGTTCGCCGGTGAGCAGGGTGTGCAGGGCGTGGTGGGCGTCGTCGTTCCACTGGGCGTGCAGGCCGTAGCCGCCGGCCTCGCGGGGGCTGATCAGTCGGGGGTCGTTGAGGTCGGACTCGGCGATCAGGGACAGCGGGCGGCCCAGGTGCACCGAGAGCGACTCGACCTCGACGGCGATCTCCTCCAGCAGGTGCACCGCGCGGGAGTCGGGCATCGCATGGACGGCGTCCAGCCGCAGGCCGTCGACGTGGTAGTCGCGCAGCCACATCAGGACGCTGTCGGTGATGAAGCGGCGTACGCCGTCGGAGTGCGGGCCGTCCAGGTTGACCGCCTGGCCCCAGGGGGTGTCGCGCTCGCTGAGGTAGGGCGCGAACATCGGCGCGTAGGCCCCGGAGGGCCCGAAATGGTTGTAGACGACGTCGAGGATCACCCCCAGCCCCTTGGCGTGGGCGGCGTCGACGAGGCGTTTGAGGCCGTCCGGGCCACCGTACGGTTCGTGCGGGGCGAACCAGCAGACGCCGTCGTACCCCCAGTTGTGCTCGCCGTTGAAGGCGTTGACCGGCAGCAGCTCGATCATGTCGACGCCGAGGTCGACCAGATGGTCGAGCTTGCCGATCGCGGCGTCGAAGGTGCCTTCCGGGGTGAACGTGCCGACGTGCAGTTCGTAGAGGACGCTGCCGGGCAGTTGCCGACCGGTCCAGCCACCGTCGGTCCACTCGAACGCCGCGTGGTCGTAGCGACGGCTCGGGCCGTGCACACCGGCGGGCTGCCACCGCGAGCGGGGGTCGGGCAGCGCCCGGTCGTCGTCGTCGAGCAGGAACGCGTAGTCGTCGCCGGCGTCGGGCACCTCGACCCGCCACCAGCCGCCCCGCCCGGCGCGCATCTCGTGGTCGGCGGCGCCCGGCAGGCGCAGTCGGACCCGGGACGCCTCCGGTGCCCAGACGGTGAACTCGGTCATGACGCCTTCCCGGAGCCATCGAGGGGGGCGAGCAGCGCGACGGGATAGGTGGCGAGGAGGTCGACCAGACGGGCCTGACCGTCACTGTAGACCTGCCCGGTGAACTGGCACGACATCTCGTTAACAGGCAGTGACAGGGTGGTGTCGCGCCAGCCGCCGCCGGCCGCCAGGCGCAGCGGGAGCCGGGTGGCGACGGCGAGCGCGCCGCCCCGGTCGAAGGCGACGGCGTGCCGGGCGGCCGGGCCGTGCACGACGACCGGCTGGTAGTCGCCGAACAGCTCCGGGCGGTCGCGCCGCAGCCGCAGGGTTCGGGACACCACGAGCAGCTTGGCCGCGCCGGTCTCGTCCACCGCCGGCTGCCAGCCGGCGTCGAGCCGGGCCAGCAGGTCCCGGCGTACGGCGAAGTCGACCGGGCGTCGGTTGTCCGGGTCGACCAGAGAGTCGTCCCACAGCTCGGTGCCCTGGTAGGTGTCCGGCACCCCGGGCATGGCGAGCTGCACCAGCTTCTGCCCGAGCGCGTTGGACCAGCCGGGCGGGGTGATCTCGGCGGCGAACGCGGCGATCGAGGCGTGCACCGCCGGGTCGTCGTACATGGCGTCGACCAGGGCGTGCATCGCCTGCTCGAAGGCCGGGTCGGGGTCGGTCCAACCGGTCGAGGCGGCGGCCTCCCGGGCGGCCTTCTCGGCGTACGCGTGCATCCGCTCGCGCGCGATCGGCCAGGCGCCGACGACGGTCTGCCAGAGCAGGTGGGCCAGCGCGGCGTCGGGTAGCGGCACGGCGGACGTCCAGGCGGTGACCTGCTCGGCCCAGCGGCGCGGCAGCTCGGCGAGGACGGCCAGGCGGGCACGGACGTCCTCGCCGCGTTTGGTGTCGTGGGTCGACAGTGTGGTCATGCTCGCCGGCCAGCGTTCGTGCCGGGCGGCGGCGAAGCGGTGGAAGCGGCCGGGCAGGGTGCCGAAGTGGGCGGGGCTGCCGCCGACCTCGTTGAGCGCGACGAACCGGGTCCACCGGTAGTAGGCGGTGTCCTCGACGCCCTTGGCCATCACCGCGCCGGTGAACTGCGGGAAGCGGCGGGCCAGCTCGTCGTCGGGGTCGCGCAGTCGCCGGGTCACCGCGTCCAGCGCGCCGGTCAGGTCGGTGCGTCGGCGGCCGGCCTCGGCGCGGGCGTTGGCCAGGTGCCGGGCCCCGTCGGGCGGGTAGCCCCGGTAGACCGGGAACGCGGCGGCCACCTCGGCCAGGGCGGCGCGGGCCGCGTCCGGCTCCACGTCGGGGGCGAGTGTGGCGAGGCGGGCCAGCTCGGTGGCGAGCAGTCGGGTGGCGGCGCCGAGCTTCGTGTCGTGGGTCAGGTCGGCCCAGGAGGTGGCCCGGCCGACCAGCCGGGTGTCCAGGGCGGTGAAGTCGGCCTCGGCGTCGCTGTCGACGAAGAGTCCACCGACGGCGTGGAGGGCGTCGTAGCCGGTGGTGCCCTCCACCGGCCAGGAGGGCAGCTCCTCGCCGTACTCCAGGATCTTCTCCACCACCAGCCACGCGTCCGGCGCGGCCTCGCGCAGCCGGGCCAGGTAGCCGGCGGGGTCACGCAGCCCGTCGGGGTGGTCGACCCGGATGCCGTCCACCTCGCCGGCCGCCACCCAGGCCAGGATCAGCTCGTGGGTGGCGGCGAACACCTCCGGGTCCTCCACCCGCAGCCCGGCCAGGGCGGCGATCGAGAAGAACCGGCGGTACGTCAGCTCGGCGTCCCCGCGTCGCCAGGAGACCAACTCGTAGTGCTGCCGGTCGTGCACCTCGCGGGGACTGCCGTCGCCGGTGCCGTCGGCGATCGGGAAGCGGTGTTCGTGGTAGCGCAGCTCGCCGTCGGCGATCTTCAGGTCGGCCAGCGCGTCGGGGTCGTCGGCGAGCACCGGCAGCAGCAGCCGGGCGCGTGTCCAGTCGATGTCGAACCAGCGGGCGTATGCCGAGTCGCGTCCCCGGCGCAGCACGTCCCACCAGGCCGGGTTGGCGACCGGTACGGCGACTCCGGCGTGGTTGGGCACGATGTCCACGACCAGGCCGAGCCCGGCCGCGCGCAGGGCCCGCAGCAGGCGCTGCCGGGCGGGCTCGCCGCCGAGTTCCGGGTTGACCTTGCGGTGGTCGACGACGTCGTAGCCGTGCGCGCTGCCCGGCGCGGCGGCCAGCAGCGGCGCGCTGTAGAGGTGGGTGACGCCGAGGTCGGCGAGATAGTCGGCGAGGCCGGCGGTGGCGTCCAGGTCGAATCCCGGGCTCACCTGCACCCGGTAGGTCGCCCCGACGGGGGTCACGGTCATGGTCAGTCCACCCTCTCCAGCACCACCAGCGAGCGGTCCGGTACGCAGACCGAACTGCCGGTCTCCACGGTGGTGCCCTTGTCCTGGTCGGGTTCGGCGGTGCTGATCACGAGCTCCCAGCGCTGACCGAACTCGGCCGGCGGTGGGGTGAAGTCCAGTGGCGCGTCGTGGGCGTTGAAGCAGAGCCAGAACGAGGCGTCGTGGTGGCGCTGGCCGTACTGGCCGCGTTCCCGGATGCCCTCGCCGTTGACGAACAGCGCGACCGAGCGGCCGAAGTCGTTGCCCCAGTCCTCGCCGGTCATCTCCCGCCCGTCCGGGGTGTACCAGGCCAGGTCGGGCAGGGGCTCGTCGACGCCGCGACCGTGCACCGGCAGGCCGGTGAAGAAGCGGCGGCGCTGGAACACCTGGTGCTGGCGCCGGAACTGGACCAGCCGGCGGGTGAAGTCGAGCAGGTCGCTGTCGATCGCGTCCCAGTCGACCCAGGCCAGTTCGCTGTCCTGGCAGTACGCGTTGTTGTTGCCCCGTTGGGTGCGGCCCAGTTCGTCGCCGTGGCCGATCATCGGTACGCCCTGTGACAGCAGCAGGGTGGCAATGAAGTTGCGCTGCTGCTTGGCGCGCAGCGCGCGTACGCCCGGGTCGTCGGTGTCGCCCTCGACGCCGCAGTTCCAGGACCGGTTGTGGCTCTCGCCGTCGCGGTTCTCCTCGCCGTTGGCCTCGTTGTGCTTGTCGTTGTAGGAGACCAGGTCGGCCAGGGTGAAGCCGTCGTGGCAGGTGACGAAGTTGATGCTGTGGAAGGGGCGGCGACCGTCGTCCTGGTAGAGGTCGGCGGAGCCGGAGATCCGGGAGGCGAACTCGGCGAGGGTGGCCGGCTCGCCGCGCCAGAAGTCGCGGACCGTGTCGCGGTACTTGCCGTTCCACTCGGTCCACTGCGGCGGGAAGTTGCCGACCTGGTAGCCGCCGGGGCCGACGTCCCACGGCTCGGCGATCAGCTTGACCCGGCTCACCACCGGGTCCTGCTGCACCACCTCGAAGAAGGTGGAGAGCCGGTCGACCTCGTAGAACTCGCGGGCCAGGGTGGCCGCCAGGTCGAACCGGAAGCCGTCGACGTGCATCTCGGTGACCCAGTACCGCAGCGAATCCATGATCAGTTGCAGCGAGTGCGGGTTACGGACGTTGAGGCTGTTGCCGGTGCCGGTGTAGTCGACGTAGTACTGCCGGTTCTCCTCCGACAGCCGGTAGTAGCTGGGGTTGTCGACCCCCTTGAAGCTGAGCGCCGGGCCGAGGTGGTTGCCCTCGGCGGTGTGGTTGTAGACCACGTCGAGGATGACCTCGATGCCGGCCGCGTGCAGCGCCTTGACCATGCCCCGGAACTCCTGCACCTGCTGGCCCAGGTGGCCCAGCGCGGAGTAGGCGTGGTGCGGGGCGAAGAAGCCGATGGTGTTGTAGCCCCAGTAGTTGCGCAGCCCCATGTCGGCCAGGCGGTGGTCGTTGACGAACTGGTGCACCGGCATCAGCTCGATGGCGGTGATGCCGAGCCGGGTCAGGTGCTCGATCATCGGCGGCGAGGCGATGCCCGCGTACGTGCCGCGCAGTTCCTCGGGGATGCCGGGCAGCCGCATGGTCAGCCCGCGCACGTGCGCCTCGTAGATCACCGAGCGGTGGTACGGGATGCGCGGCGGGGCGTCGTTGCCCCAGTCGAAGTACGGGTTCACCACCACGGACTTGGGCATGAACGGCGCCGAGTCGGTGACGTTCATCCGGTCCGGGTCGCCGTGCTCGTAGTCGTAGACCGCCGGGTCCCACTGCACGTCCCCGTCGATCGCCTTGGCGTACGGGTCGATGAGCAGCTTGTGCGGGTTGCACCGCAGCCCGTTGCCCGGCTCGTACGGGCCGTGCACGCGGTAGCCGTACCGCTGGCCGGGCCCGATCCCCGGGATGTAGGCGTGCCAGACGTACGCGTCCACCTCGCGGAGTTCCACCCGACGTTCGTGTCCGACGTCCCACTCGTCGAAGAGGCACAGTTCGATCTTGTCCGCCACCTCGGAGAAGATCGCGAAGTTGGTGCCCATCCCGTCGTACGTGGCCCCGAGGGGGTACCGCTCGCCCGGCCAGACCTGCATGTCGCTCCTTCGGCCACGTGTCACGAGCGCGCGCCCGCGCCCGTAGCGCACCCGTCCGGGGGAGCCCGGCCGAGGCGCGCGGCGGTAATGCCCCGCACGGTCCGCCACCAATCCATCCGATCGGGTGAATGCCCGGTATCCGGCCGACTGATGCGAGATGAACCCTTGCGGTGCCCTCCGTCACTGTGACCGTTCTCGAGGTGCATTATCGGCCATCATGCCGTTTCCTTGTTACCGGGCAAGTTCTCGCGTGCCCGAACCCCGACGCTGTTCCCCGCCGCCACCGATGCCGGCGCGTTCTCTGCTGCACGGACGGAGACTCTTGTGACGACCCTGCGGATCGGCGGGCGTACCGCCACCGCCACGGACCGAATCCACCGGCCCACCCTCACCTCGCGAACCCAGATCCCGGCCCAGCCCGGTCCGGCCACCCCGCCGCGCACCCACCGCATCCTGATGCTGTCGTGGGAGTTCCCGCCGGTGCTCGTGGGCGGCCTGGGCCGGCACGTGCACGCGCTCTCGGTGGCCCTGGCCGCCGCCGGCCACGAGGTCACCGTCGTCACACGTCACTGCGAGGGCGCTCCGCTGGAGGAGTACGTCGACGGCGTCCGCGTCGTCCGCGCCGCCGAGGACCCGGTGGCCTTCCCGCTGGCCACCGAGAGCCTGCTCGCCTGGACGATGGCGTTCAACCACACGCTGACCCGGGCCGCGCTGCGCGCCGCGTCCTCCGGTGGCTACGACGTCATCCACGCGCACGACTGGCTGGTCGCGCACGCCGCGATGACCCTGCGCGACCACCTGGACCTACCGCTGGTCAGCACCATCCACGCCACCGAGGCGGGCCGGCACCAGGGCTGGCTGCCCGAGGAGATGAACCGCACCATCCACGGCGTCGAGCACTGGCTCAGCACCGAGTCGACCCGGGTGGTGGTCTGCTCCGGATACATGCGCGAGGAGGTCAGCGCCCTGTTCGGGGTACCGACCGACCGCGTCGACGTGGTGCCCAACGGGGTGGAGCCGCACCGCTGGCGGGTGTCGGCCAGCGCGGTGGCGCAGGCCCGGGCCCGGTTCGCCGGGGACGGCCCGCTGGTCACCTTCGCCGGACGGCTGGTCTACGAGAAGGGCGTGCAGCACCTGCTCGCCGGCCTGCCCAAGCTACGCGAACGGCACCCCGGGCTGCGCGCGGTGATCGTCGGCGACGGGCCGTACCGTGGCGAGCTGGAGGCCGACGTGCACCGGCTCGGCCTGGGCGGCATGGTCAGCCTGCCCGGCTTCCTCGGCGGCACCGACCTGCCGGCCGTGATGGCCGCCTCGGACTGCTTCGCGGTGCCCAGCATCTACGAGCCGTTCGGCATGGTGGCGCTGGAGGGTGCCGCGGCCGGTGCCCCGCTCGCGGTCGCCGAGACCGGCGGGCTCGCCGAGATCGTCGAGCCGGGCGTCACCGGCATGACGTTCCGGCCGCACGACCCGGACGCGCTGACCGACGCGGTGCACGCGGTGCTCTCCGACCGGGAGCGCGCCCGGGCGCTGGCCCGTCGCGCCCGGGCCATGGTGCACGAGCAGTACGGCTGGGCGGCCATCGCCAGCCGCACCGGCTCGGCGTACGCGGCGGCCATCGCCCAGGCCCCGAACGTCGCCGCCGAACGCGCCGCGCAGCTCATGGCGCACGGCCGGTCGCGCCCGGTGGTCCCGGAGGGCAACCTGCTGGCCGCCGCCGGCCTACGCTGACCGACACCCCGCGCCGTCGCACGACACGGCCCTGGCTCCCGCCGCACGCGGGCGCCAGGGCCGTCACCGTCTCCGGCCGCCGCCGTTCGGGCCGCGTGGCGGGAGTGCCGCGTGGGCGCTGCCCGGGTGATGCGACCGCCACAGATGCCGCCACCGACCGGGACGTGGCCAGCCTGGCGGTCGGTGGCGGCGGAAGAGGTACTCCTTCGCCGCGCCTGTCGAGCTGACGGCGAGAACGGATCGTCGACGCCGTGCAGGTCCGCTCGACCGGCTGGTGGACGAGGCCGACGGATGCTCGACCTTGGCCGCGAACGGAGGCCGCCCGGATGCTCGACCCAGGCCGCGAACGCACGGACGGGTCAGCTCGACAGGCGTCGAGGGTGGTCGACCACCGCGACGGCGAGCAGCCCCCAGCGCACCGACCTGGCGGCGACGCGCGGATGACAACTCCGTCCAAGCCGGACCAAACGGGTGCGTGTCGGCCTGCGCCGGGTGGCGGCCAGAACCGTTCGGCCAGATGATTCTGTCGTTACGATCTTGTATCTGCACTGGTCACCGCTACTTAACATCCGACAGACTCGCAAGGATTCGGGGAAGGCCCCGACCTACGCGAGGTCGAGGAGGGTGTGCGTGCGGGTGCTCCTGGTGGAAGACGACCTACGCGTGTCGGCGGGTCTCTCCGCCGCGCTGCGGCGGCGGGGGCACGAGGTCGTGCAGGCGCTGACGGCCGCCGAGGCGGTCGAGGCGGAACCGGTGGACCTCATCCTGCTCGACATGAACCTGCCGGACCGCGACGGCCTGGAGGTGTGCCGGCGGATCCGCCAGCACAACGAGGGGGTCGCCATCATCGCCGTGACGGCGCGTGCCGAGGAGCACGACCGGGTGGCCGGGTTGCGGGCCGGGGCGGACGACTACGTGGTGAAGCCCTTTTCGATGGTCGAGTTGCAGGCCCGGATCGAGGCGGTGATGCGGCGGACCACGCGGACCGCCCGGCCGGCGACGTTGGTGCACGTGGGCACGCTGCGCATCGACGTGGACGCCCGGCGGGTCTGGGTGGCCGACCGGGAGGTCGGCCTGTCCCGCAAGGAGTTCGACCTGCTGCTGGCGCTGGCCCGGCAGGCGGGCACCGTGGTGCCCCGGGACCGATTGCAGTTGGAGGTCTGGCAGACCACCTGGGCGACCCGGCACAACCTCGACGTCCACGTGGCCGCGCTGCGCGCCAAGCTCGACGACGCCGGACTGGTCGAAACCGTACGCGGTGTCGGTTATCGCCTCCGGGCCGGCTGAGCGTCGACTCAGGTCCAGGGGCACGCGAACCTCAAGGCATCCTCAAGAATCCCTGCTCGCAGCCCCGTAGTCGGCCGTCTGCGGGTGTGCTGTCGGTATCCAAGCCCTCCCTCCTGTTTGGAGAACCCCCCTTGAGATACAGACGGACAACGGCCGGTGTCTTCTCCACACTTCTCGTCGCGGTACTCGCGGCGACCGCCCAGCCCGTCCCGGCGTACGGGCAGCTGCCTGCCACGGCCCTGGCCCAGGCGGAACCGAACCAGGTCCAGGGCCTGACGGTCAACCAGAGCGACGGGTACGCCACGCTGGCCTGGACCCACGTCGACGGCGCCACCGACTACCAGATCGAGCGCACCGCTCTCGCGGAGGACGGGACCCCCTCCGGTAACGGTGTGATCGTCGGTGTCTGGCGGCCGAACCGTCAGATCAACAACTCCGAGCCCACCTTCGCCGACGCCGGTTTCGTGCCGGGAAACCGGTTCCAGTGGCGGGTACGCGCCCGCTTCGGCACCGAGGCGCAGCCGTACTCGGCGGCCGTCAGCGGCGCCACCAAGGCGCACTGGGGCGACCCGAACGTCCCCGGCCAGAACCTGCGTACGCAGTGGGAGAACACCCTCGGCGCGCAGTACACCAGCGACGTCAACGAGTACGCCTACACGGCGGCCATCGACGAGCTGAGCGAGCGGGTCCGCGTCGTGGAGCTCGGCCGCACCATCAACAACCGGCCGATCAACATGTTCGTCATCGGCTACCCCACCCCGCCGGCGACCCCGGAGGCCGTGGCCGCGACGAACCCGCTGCTGCTCAACTGCAACGTGCACGGCAACGAGCCGGGTGACCGCGAGGCCTGCTTCATCATGGCCCGCCAGCTGGCCTTCACCGACGACCCGGCCACCCTCGACCGGCTGTCGAAGACCACCATGCTGATCCTGCCGACGATCAACGGCGACGGTCGGGCCGCCAACAGCCGGGGCAACTCCACCGGCCAGGACCTGAACCGGGACTACTCGCTAATCCGCCAGCCGGAGACGCAGACCTTCGTGGAGATGATCCGCGACTACCGCCCGATCGCCAGCTACGACGGTCACGAGTACGGCAACGCCAACACCGGTGACCTGCCGATGCTGCCGCCGCGGCACGCCAACGTGGCGCAGGGGATCTTCGACGAGTCGCAGAACATGATCGAGGGTCACATGTACACCCAGGGCGCCAAGGACGGCTGGTGGGCCTGCCCGTACGGGTGCACCGGGGCCAGCGTCGGCCTGGGCGAGGAAACCATCCTCCGTAACACGCTGGGTCTGAAGAACGTGGTCAACTCCCTGCTGGAGCTGCGCAGCTCGGGCGGCCCGACCCGGCCGGACGAGACCAACACGGCCAACAACCGTCGCCGCAAGACCTACTCGGCGCTGTGGACGTTCAACCAGTTCCTGGCCTACCACCAGGCCAGCGCCACCAACCTCACCAGTGCCCGGGCCGAGGCGATCAAGTTCCAGTCGGCGAACACCGGCCGGATCGTCTTCCGCGGCTCCCGCCCGATCGAGGCGCACCCCGCCCCGCACCCGGGTGACACCCCGCCGCCGGTCGACGCCCCCACGCCGGCTCGGATCCTGGAGCAGGCGCCGTGCGCGTACAAGCTCACGGAGGCGCAGTACAACGGTGCCCGCACCGACGGTCCCGCCGGCCGGCAGACCACCGTGGCCCAGCGGCTCGCCGCGCACGGCTGGAAGGTGATCAAGGTCGCCGACGGGTACGTCGTGCCGCTGTCCCAGCCCGAGCGGGGTCTGGTGCCGCTGCTGCTCGACGAGCAGGCCGTGGAGGGCCTGGTCGTCGGCGAGCGGATCGCCGCCACCGTGACCGGCACCCGTAACGGTCCGCTGACCGTCTCCGGGGTCACCTGCGTGGCCGACGCCACCCTCCGTGGTCCGATCAAGGTCCAGCCGGGTGCCGCGCTGATCGTCAACGGCAGCTCGATCAACGGGCCGGTGGACGCCAGCGGTGCGGCCGGGTTCGTCCTGACCGCCAGCACGGTGCACGGACCGGTCAACGCCACCGGCGTCCGTGGCCCGGTGGTGCTGGTCGGCAACCGCACCAACGGCCCGGTCAACGTGGTCAACAACACCGGTGACGCTCCGCTGGTCGCCGGCAACACCGTGAACGGCCCGCTGTCCTGCTCCGGCAACACTGCCGCGCCGGTCAGCCTGGAGGTCGTCAACTCGGTGAGCGGTCCGAAGTCCGGCCAGTGCGCGCGCCTGTGACCTGCTGAACCTCGACCGACCGACGTACCGGCAGGCCGGATCCGCGCCCGGCCTGCCGGTACCCCCCTCTCACCTACGCACGTGGAGGCAACCGTGACCGACACCCTCAGGCCCTCGACGACGGACCTACGACGGGCCCGACGGCGCGCGGTCCCGGTCGCCGGTGCGGCCCTGGCCACGCTGCTCGCGGTCGCCGGCTGCACCGGCGGCGCGGATCGCGACGCCGACGCGGCGGACGCCGGGACGCCCGTCGCCGTCGCCGTGACCGGCCCGCTCTGCGAGCAACTGCCGGCGGGCACCGAACCCGGCAACCCGGGCTCGCTGGTCGGCCAGCCCGCCGACCAGGCCCTCCAGTGGATTCCCGTGCTGACCACCTTCGAGGCGGCGGTCCGGGCCACCGGTCTGGGCGGCGAACTGGCCGGCGTGACCGTGCTGGCCCCCACCGACGACGCCTTCTCGGCGAAGTTCTCCCGGACCAACCTCGACGAGCTGCTCCTGCACGACGTCGACGACCTGCGGGACCTGCTGCGCGAGCACGTGGTGACCGGGCCGATGTCGGCCTCCGAACTGGTCGCCGCCGGCACCGTGCGCACCCTCGCCGACACCGAACTCACCGTCACCGGACAGGGCGAGGCCGCCCGGTTCGGCGACGAGGCGCAGACCGTCTGTGCGGACTACCAGGCCGCCGGCACCCGGATCCATGTCATCAACCGGGTCCTCGGCTCGCTGCCCACCACGGCGGGCGAGGACGACGACGGCCACCCGGCGCACTGACCGTTCGCGCGCGTCTTGGGTTGTAAGCAAGGGTCCCTTCCTAACGCCTACGGCATAGGAAGGGACCCTTGCTAACCTCAGCGCTTCTCGAAGGGGAGGTAGTCCCGCTCGACGGCACCGGTGTAGACCTGCCGCGGACGGCCGATCTTGGTCTCCGGGTCGTTGATCATCTCGCGCCACTGCGCGATCCAGCCCGGCAGCCGGCCCAGCGCGAACAGCACCGTGAACATCTTGGTCGGGAAGCCCATCGCCTTGTAGATGAGCCCGGTGTAGAAGTCCACGTTCGGGTAGAGCCGACGGTCGACGAAGAAGTCGTCGGCGAGCGCGATCTCCTCCAACTGCATGGCGATGTCCAGCAGCGGGTCCGGCTTGGCCATCCGGCCGAGCACGTCCTGCGCCGCCTTCTTCACGATCGCGGCACGCGGGTCGTAGTTCTTGTAGACCCGGTGGCCGAAGCCCATCAGCTTGACGCCGTCCTGCTTGTCCTTGACCTTGCGGACGAAGGACTGCACGTCACCGCCCTCGGCCTGGATCCGCTCCAGCATCTCCAGCACCGCCTGGTTGGCGCCGCCGTGCAGCGGGCCGAACAGCGCGTTCACGCCGGCCGAGACCGAGGCGAAGAGGTTGGCGTTGCTGGAGCCGACCAGCCGCACGGTCGACGTGGAGCAGTTCTGCTCGTGGTCGGCGTGCAGGATGAACAGCATGTCCAGCACGCGGGCCATCACCGGGTCGACCTCGTACGGCTCCGCCGGCACGCCGAACGTCATCCGCAGGAAGTTCTCCACGTAGCCCAGCGAGTTGTCCGGGTACAGCAGCGGCTGCCCGATCGACTTCTTGTAGGCGTACGAGGCGATGGTGGGCACCTTCGCCATCAGCCGGACCGTGGACATCTCCACGTGCTCGGCGTCGAACGGGTCCAGACTGTCCTGATAGAAGGTGGAGATGGCGCTGACGGCCGAGGAGAGCACGGCCATCGGGTGCGCGTCCCGGGGGAACCCGTCGAAGAACCGACGCATCTCCTCGTGCAGCAGCGAGTGCCGCCGGATGCGTTCGGTGAACTCGGTGAGCTGCTCGGTGGAGGGCAGCTCACCGTAGATCAGGAGGTACGAGACCTCCAGGAAGGAGCTCTTCTCGGCCAACTGCTCGATGGGGTAGCCACGGTAGCGCAGGATGCCCGCATCGCCGTCGATATAGGTGATCGCGGACGAACAGGCGGCGGTATTGACGAAACCGGGATCGTAGGTCGTCATCCCGGTTTCCTTCAGCAGCTTGCCCACGCCGACCCCGGCGGGGCCCTCGACCGCGGAATGTACCGGCATCGACAGCTGCCCGCCGGGGTGATCGAGCTTGACTTCCGTCATGTGGTTCCTCGCTTCGCCGGCAGATCTACGTTGAATTGCCTTCGCTTCTACCGTAATTGCGGTTGCGGCGACACCGCCTGCCGTGGTTCGGCGGTGAGGTATGCGTCACCCGATTCCCGACCACAGCGCTGGGAAACCCCGACGACGAGGACATACAGGCACGAAGAAAGCACGAAGAGTGTCGGTACGCGACGGGTGCGGAACTGTCCGAGCGCTCAGTCGCGCACCCGGCGCGGGGCGACGGCCAGGTCCCGTGCGGGCACGTCGGTAGCGTCGGCCGACGGCCGACCGGACAGCCCTCGCGACGTCAGGTGACGGTCAGCCGACGCAGGTCACCGGCGGCGTCGACCAGGTACAGGTCGAGCCGGTTGGCGCCGGGACGGAACAGCTTGTCGTCGGCGAGCAGTGCGGCGAAGCGGCGACCGCCCGGGTCCGGGGCCACCACCGGCACCACGGCCGCCACCACGCCGTTCACCGCCACCGCCAGCGAGGTGCCGTCGGCGACCTGGTCGGGCACCGTTCCCCAGACCATCGCCGGCAGCCGGCCGTCGTCCGGGTCGACGGCCCGGAAGGCGTCCTGCCCACCGACGATCGCGGTGCCGCCGGGCGGCGCGTCGCCCACGGTGGTGCCGACCAGCGGGTGCGGTGCCGGCGACGGCAGCGCGGCGGGCACTCCGCCATGGATCGCGATGGGCTGCGACGGCCGGTCGTAGAAGACCTTGCCCGGATCGGTACGCGGCGTCTGCCGGGCCGAGCGGCCGTCGACCCGCCACGGCAGCCGGATGGCCGCCTCGTCGGCGATGGTCGGCAGCAGGTCGACGTGTTCCCAGTTGCGGTCGTCCACCCGCCCGGCGCGCTGCCCCGGCGTCCGGACGAACGTCGGCACCCAGGCCACCTGCTCGGGTGTGGCCCGGATAGCGCCCTCGCCCCGGCCCTGCGCCCCCTCGGTGAAGCTGACGCCGTGGTCGGCGGTGACCACCACCAGCGCCCGGTCCCACAGTCCGCTGGCGCGCAGCGTACGGATCGTCTCGCCGATCAGCCGGTCGGTGTAGCCGAGCTGCGCCAGGTGCCGCTGCCGGGCCAGGTCCACCCACCCCCGCCCCTCGTTCGGGAAGTCCTCGGGCGCCTCGTAGCGGGCGCCGGACGGCAGGTACGCCCACGGGCTGTGCGGCATCAGCAGGTGCAGGAAGTGCAGCGTGGGCCGGGTCGACGGGGTGAGGCTGTTGAGGAAGCTGGTGAACCGGGCCGGCTGGTTGACGTTGAGGCTGTCCCAACGGAACTTCGGGTCACTCGGCACCGGCTCGGCGGCGTCGATGCCCGCCTCCTCGGCGGTGCGCTCCCGGTACGAGTCCTCCGGGTCGATCCGGCTGTCGTGCGGGGCGGTGATCTGCCGGGCCAGCGTGCCGGTCTCCCGGACCAGCACCCCGATCCCCTGTTCCGGGGTGACCGGCTGCTCGCAGCGGCTGGGCGGGCAGAGCCGGGTGATGCTCTCCTCGGCCCGGATGTCGTACAACCCGCCGAAGGCGGTGAAGAGGTTGTCCGGGTAGTGCGAGTAGTGCGGGGCGTACGGCTGGGCCGGGTAGCGGCCGGTCAGCATGGCCGGCAGCGCGTACGGCGTCCAGCCGCTGACCCCGGTCGAGTTGCGGTACCAGGTGGAGCCGGCGGCCAGCTCGGCGAAGTGCGGGAAGCGGGCCGCGTCGATGCCGCCGTCCGAGTCGAGCAGCGAGACCAGGGGCAGTTCGTCCAGCACCAGCATGACCACCGGCGGGTGCAGGTCGCCGACGGCCGTGCCGGCCGCGCCGCCGTCGCCCCGGGGCAGCACCACCGGCCCGGTCGGCGAGGCGAACAGGAACAGCCCGACGAAGATCAGCGGCCCCACGGCGGCCACCCGCAGCACCCGTCCCGGCGTCCGCCAGCGCCGGTGGGCGAGCGCCGCCCCGGCCCCGGCCACCGCCGCCGCCAGCAGCAGCGGTACGCCCCGCAGCGGCGTGACGTGCCGACCCACCTGCACCGCCAGCGCGCCGACCAGCAGGCCGAGCAGCAGCGTGTGCGTCGCGGCCCGGGTGAGCCGGCCGGCCAGCCCGGTCAGCAGGCCGAGCAACCCGAGCGCGACGGTGGGCACCACCGCGACGAGGGCGACCAGCAGCAGGATCTCGCCCCGGTCGGCGCGGTGGAACAGGAAGAAGTCCGGACTGCGGCCGAGGACGTCCAGCAGCGGCTGGGTGACCGCCAGCCCGACCAGCGCGGTCACCTCCAGCACTCGGCCGCCCTCAGCCCGCCAGCCGCCCCAGCCCCACGACCACGTGCGCAGCCTCCACCGGCGCTCCGCCTGCGCGGCCTCGACCCGGCCAGCGCCCGTCCCGTCGGCGCCGGTCATGTCGGCCCTGGTCACGTCGGCGCCCGTGCCGGTCGTGTCGGGGTCGGCACCCGTGCCGGTCATATCGGTGTCGGTCGCGTCGGCGTCGGTGGGGCCGGCGTCCGTGGGGTCGATTGCGTCGGTGGGTCGGTCAGCCACCCAGGGCCACCCGGTAGAGGGTGCGGGTGCCCGAGGGCAGCTCCAGCCGGTCCTCGACGGTGCCGTGCGCGGCGAGCAGCGCCTCGAAGGCGTCCCGCCGGTAGTCGGGGAAGAGACCGTCGGGCTTGTTCGCCAGCAGCCGGGCGGCCATCGGGTCGTCGGGATGGACGAACTCCACCACCAGCCGGCCGCCCCGGGCGGCGTACCCGGCCAGGCAGGCGACCACCTCGGGCAGCGGCACGTTGCGTCCGATGGCCAGGTGGTGCACCAGGGCCAGGGCGAGCACGGTGTCCGCCTCGGCGCGGGCGGCGAACGAGGCGCGCTCCACACCGCGCCAGCCGCCACCGGGCGACGGGTCGGCGAGGTCCATCACCAGCGGCAGGATGCGCCGCTCCCCCTCGTCGCGCAGCGTCCGGTAGAGCCGGTCGAGCACCGCCGGGTCCTGCTCGACGGCGACGACGTAGTCGGCGTGCCGGGCGGCGAGGCGGGCGTACCGGCCGTCGTTGGCGCCCAGGTCGAGCACCAGGCGCGGCCGGGCGGCGCAGGTCAGCGCGGCGGCGACGAACCGTTCCTTGCCGGCCCGGTCGTCGCCGGAGTAGCCGCAGGTGCGCTGGTAGTCCACCCAGTGGGTGGCGGTGGGCCGGTGGTCGAGGCGACGGACCAGCTTCTCGATGCCCCGCACGGTGGCCAGGGCCAGTTCCCGGGTGTAGCCGGCGGCGCGCAACTGGGCGCGGACGTCGGCGGTGCTGGTGTCGGCGCTGCGCCGCTGCACGCTGCCGTGCAGGTGCACATGGGTCGGCACGCCCGGAAGCAGCCGCCGTACGCCCCGGAACAGCGGGACCATCTGCTCCGGCTCGATGCCGTCGATCCGGGCCCGCAGCCAGGGCCGGAAGTCCATCCCCAGGTGGGCGCCGAGCATCAGCGGATAGAGCAGGGTCTGGCAGAACTGCCGGTAGCCGGCCCACGGTTCGCCGTCGCGCAGCGGGGCGAAGGACCCGACGTCGATGAAGACCGGCTCCACGCCACGCCACTGGAGGTTGTACGCCGAGCCGTCCTTGGTGGTGAAGCCGGCCGGCAGGGCCGCCCGGAGGATCTCCAGGTGCAGCAGGGCCGCGTCGCGCAGCATGGCGAAGGACCACTCGTACGGGTGGGAGACGAACGGGATCCGCTCGTGCCGCAGCACCGCCGCCCACGCCGGGTGTCCCGTACCGGTCGGGTCCGCCGTGCCGAGCGGCGCGGCGGAGGGCGGCATCTGCGCGCCCGCCGGCAGTTCCTCGGTGCCGCAGACCTTGCCGGCGGCGAGCAGGGGCGGGAAGAAGGTGCTGCCCGCGAGCGCCCGCCAGTGCTGGGCCGCGGTCTCGTCCAGCGCGCGCAGCACGTCGTCACCGGCGTGGAAGACCCGGTTGGCCGGGTCGCGGAAGGAGCCGGGTTCGGGCCGCAGCTCGACGCCGGACGAGGCCGGCCGGGTGGACCGGCCGAGGTCGGGGATCGCCATGCCGGCGGGTCAGTTCTGGTCGGTGGGCTGGCGGCGGAACCGGTCGACGAGTCTGCGCCAGTAGAGTTTGGCCGCCACCGCGACGCCGGCGACGCCGCCGACCACCGCCTGCACGATCAGGCTGCCGGATCCCGCGTCCAGGTAGGCCAGGTGCTCCACCGACCGCTCCTTCCCCTCGCCGTCCTCGTCGTTGATCCGGCACACAATTCACGTTTCGCACGTTTTGCCGGACTCCTGCCACCGTACGCGGATTACCGCTGCCTGTCGGGCACAACCGAGCACTTCCCCGCGTTCGATTCCGCACCGCCGCCCGCACCGCACCGCGCGCTCCCCCGCCAGCCGGCGTGGATGCAAGGAGGGGTCCCCTGCTATGCACGAGGCGTTAGCAGGGGACCCCTCCTTACCTGCCGTCGGCGGTGAGGTGTGGAAGGTGGACGGTGAAGACGGTCCGACCGGGCCGGGTGTCCAGGGTGACCGTCCCATGGTGGGCCTCCACCACGGCGGCGACGATGGCCAGCCCGAGGCCGGTGCTGCCGTGGGCCCGGGAACGGGAGCTGTCCCCCCGGGCGAACCGCTCGAACACCTCGGGACGCAGCTCGGGCGGTACGCCCGGCCCGTCGTCGGCGACGCGGAGTTCCGCGACACCGTCGGCCAGCCGCAGGCCGGTGGTGACGGTGCTGCCGGGCGGCGTGTGCACCCGCGCGTTGGCCAGCAGGTTCGCCAGCACCTGGTGCAGCCGGGCCGGGTCGCCGGACACCCGGACGACGGTGTCGGGCAGGTCGAGCTGCCAACGGTGCTCCGGGCCGGCCACGTGCGCGTCGCTGACCGCGTCCACGACCAGCGCGGTGAGGTCGACCGGTTCGACGGCCAGCGGCCGGCCGGAGTCGAGCCGGGCCAGCAGCAGCAGATCGTCCACGAGCCGGGTCATCCGGGTGCTCTCCGACTCGACGCGGCGCAGCGCGTGGGCCACGTCGGGCGGGACCTGGTCGCGACCCCGGCGGGCCACCTCCGCGTACCCGCGGATCGCGGCCAGCGGGGTACGCAGCTCGTGGCTGGCGTCGGCGACGAACTGGCGTACCCGGGTCTCGCTGGCCTGCCGGGCGGCGAGCGCGGCGGCGACGTGCCCGAGCATCCGGTTGAGCGCGGACCCGACCTGACCGACCTCGGTGCGCGGGTCGGTGTCGGCGGCCGGCACCCGTTCGGAGAGGGCCACCTCGCCCCGGTCCAGCGGCAGTTCGCTGACGTGGGCGGCGGTGGCGGCGACCCGACGCAGCGGACGCAGCGTGGCCCGCACGATCAGCGCCCCGGCGGTGCCGGCGACCAGCAGCCCGGCCGCGGTGACACCGGTCTGCGCGGCGACCATCCACCACACGGTCTCCCGCACCTCGGTCAGCGGCACCGCGAGCACCCGGACGGTCCCGGTGGCCGACGGGCGGGCCAGCAGCCGGTAGTCGCCCCGGCCGCCCAGGTCGACGCTGCGGGGGCGGCCGTCGCTGGGCACCTGGGCCAGCACCGCGACCTCCTCGACCGGCACCTCCTGCTCCTGGCGGTCGACGAGCGTCCACGCCTCGGTGACCCGGCCGTCGACGACCCGCGCGCTGATCGTGCCGGACGGGAAGCCGCGCGGGACCCGCACGTCGCCGTTCCACGGCCCGCCGCCCGGCCCGGGCTCCCACGGGACCACGGGACGGCCGCCGGGCATCGACTGCAACTGCTGGTCCACCCGGGAGATCAGGAACTGCCGCAGCGCCACCGTGGTCAGGCCGCCGATGGCCAGGCTGACCACGGCGAGCAGGGCGACCAGCGTGACCACCAGGCGGGTACGCAGTGACCAGCCGGCCAGCCAGCGCCGCAGCACTCTCACTCCGCCGGCTTGAGCAGGTACCCGGCCCCGCGCAGCGTATGGATCATCGGCGGGCGGCCGGCGTCGATCTTCTTGCGCAGGTACGAGATGTACAGCTCGACCACGTTGGCCTGGCCGCCGAAGTCGTAGTTCCACACCCGGTCGAGGATCTGCGCCTTGCTGAGCACCCGGCGCGGGTTGCGCATCAGGTAGCGCAACAGCTCGAACTCGGTGGCGGTGAGCGTGACCAACTGACCGTCCCGGCGTACCTCGTGGCTGTCCTCGTCCAGCGTGAGGCCACCGACGGTGAGGACCGAGTCGGGGCGGGCGGCGACCGCGAACCCGGAGCGGCGCAGCAGCGCCCGCAGCCGGGCGATCACCTCCTCCAGGCTGAACGGCTTGGTCACGTAGTCGTCGCCGCCCACGGTCAGCCCGGCGATACGCTCCTCGACCGCGTCGCGGGCGGTCAGGAACAGCACCGGCAGGGTGGCGCTCTCCGCACGCAGCCGACGCAGCACCTGGAAGCCGTCGAGGTCGGGGAGCATCACGTCGAGCACCACCGCGTCCGGCCGGAACTGCCGGGCGGCGTGGACCGCCGCCGTCCCGTCCCCGGCGGTACGCACCTGCCAGCCCTCGTATCGCAGGGCCATCGACAGCAGGTCGGTCAGCGTCGGTTCGTCGTCGACGACCAGCACGCGGACCGGTTCGCCGTCGGGCCGGCGCAACTCGACGCGGCCCGGCCCGACCGCTCCCTCGCTCATCATGGTCCCCATCGTGAGCGGACGGACTGGGCTCCGCTTGTGCGGTTGCTGTGTGCCGGCTGTGTGGAACCCCCGCGCTCGGGTTCGATCACTCGCTCACGCCGACCGGGTCGGTCCGGACGAAGCGCATCGTCCAGTCCCCCGTGCCGTCGGGCCGCTGCCGCGCGTAGAGATGGTCGGCGGCGGGGTCCGGTGCGGACTCCGGCCGGCGCAGCACCCACAGCCGGGGCGGCGCCCCGTCGGGGCCGGCCGGCAACGCCCGGACCAGGTCGTCGGCCGGGCCACCGACGAAACGTACGGTCACCTCAGTCATCGTGTGCTCCGCTCTCCGTTCGTCCGGTTCGTCGCCGTCCCGGCTCGCACGCTAACGCACCGGCCGCCGTCGGAGGCCGGTTTGCCCTGATCAACGACGGGGTACCGTGCCCGACGCCGCGCAGTCAGGTGAAGCGCGGCACGGCAACACGAGGGCGAGGAGCGGTCCATGCGGACGCTGGACGGGCGTTACCGGCTCGAACAGCGCATCGGCGTCGGCGGGATGTCCGAGGTATGGCGGGCCCACGACACGGTGCTCGACCGGCCGGTCGCGGTGAAGCTGGTGTCGCCGGGTCAGCCGGACGGGGACGCCTCGGTCGAGCGGATCCGCGCCGAGGCCCGCTCGGCGGCCCGCCTGGTGCATCCCAACGTTGCCAGTGTGCACGACTTCGGCACCTGCGCCGGCCTACCCGGGCGCGAGCAGCCGTACATCGTGATGGAGCTGGCCGAGGGGCTGACGCTCGCCGCGCACCTGCGCGCCGGGCCGCTGGACTGGCAGATCGCGGTCCGGGTCTGCGCCGAGGTCAGCGCGGCGCTGGCCGCCGCCCACGCGCACGGCATCGTGCACCGCGACGTCAAACCGGCGAACGTGATGCTCACCCCGTCCGGGGTGAAGGTGCTCGACTTCGGCATCGCCACCCCGACCGGCACCGCCGACCCCACCCCCGACGGCGTGGTGGTGGGTACGCCCGCGTACCTCGCCCCCGAGCAACTGCGCCGGGCGCCCGCCACCCCGGCCGCCGACATGTACGCCCTCGGCGTGCTGCTCTACTGCTGCCTGGCCGGGCGGCTGCCGTACTCGGCGGACAGCGTCACCCAGTTGCTCGGGCCGCACGGGCGGCAGCCACCGCGCCCCCTGCCCGAGGTGCCGGGCCTGCCCGCCGAGGTGGCCGACCTGTGCCGGCGCTGCCTCTCCGACGATCCCGCCCGGCGGCCGACCAGCCTGGTCACCGCCCTGCTGCTGGGCGAGGCGGTGGACGCCCGGGTGTACGTGCCGATGCAGCTACCCCTGCTGCCCCGTCAGCGCCCTCCGGTGAGCCCGTGGACGGAACGGGCGGCGTCCGAGGTCACCGAGGCCGCGCCGCGCGTGCAGTGGAGCCGGCATCCGCGGTGAGTTTCACCCGTTCGGGGTCGGGTAGCCGGGCGGGGAGCGACGGGAGGAACGCGATGAGTTCCTGGCTGAACGAGGTTGCCACGGCCACCGCCGAGGGTGGCCACATCCACACCGACGACGAGGCGCTCTCCACCGGCCTCGCCTCTCCGTTGGCGGCGCACTGCAGCGGGCTCACCCCGTCGCAGCTGCTCGCCGCCGCCTTCGCCTCCTGCCTGCACCACGCGGCGGTCGAGGCGGCCGGGGGGATCACCGACGAGGCGCACACCGTGCAGGTACGCGCGGAGGCCAGCCTCGGACGCGACGACGACGGCCGGTACCGGGCGGACGTGCACGCCTCGATCTCGTCGGTGGGCCTGACCCGCCAGCAGCTCAGCGAGCTGGTGGAGCAGGCCGACCGGCTGTGGCCGTTCTCCAGCGCCGACGGCGGCCGGCACCGGCTGACGGTCACCCCGGCGGAGAACGGCCGGCACTGACCCGCCTGGGCGCAGCGGCCTGCACCGCCGATCATGGCGTCGTGGCAGCCGGCTAGTCGGATTTGGGACGTTATGCCGTCGCCACAAGTCCATGATCGACGGGGCGCCCGGGGCGCTGGGGCGCGTGGGGGCGGTGGGGCGGGTGGAGACAGGGGGGCCGACCGCCTGGGCGGCGATGACACGGTGGGCCTAGGCGACCCTCCACCGTTCGGGGGAGGTGCCGCCGGTCGTCCATCGACGGCAATGAGATCCTTGTTTCGTCCTGTTCACCCCGCCAAATCCGGCATGGCGGGAACGACGGATAGCCGAGGTGCATCCGCTATCCGATGAACCGTGCAGTATCGACCGGTCGACAACCACAAATTGTGACGCATGCCACCAAGCGGGCCGGTGGCAGCGGGCCGAGGGCTTTCTAGCCTCGGCGGGTGCATCCCGACGACCCCATCGACCAGAAGCTGAACCCCGAGCGACCGGCGAGCCGTACGGCCGACGGAGCATCGTCCGAACGGGCGACAGGGCGACACCGACGCGTGGTGACCCCACGTCGTGGCGTCCGTGCCCTGCTGGCCTCCACCCCGGTCCGGGTGGCCCTCGCCACCGGCGTGACCTGCTGCCTCGGCGCGGCGGCGGTGGCGACGGCGAACCGGGACGACGACGAGACCCCCCGGGCCCAGGTCGCCGAGTCGGTGGCCGACCGCGCCCTGGCCGCCGAGGACGATCCCGCCTCCCGCTCCTTCGACCGCAGTCCCTCGCCCACGCCGGCCAGCCCGAGCCCCAGCGCGTCGCCGACCGCCTCGCCGACACCGAAGAAGACGGCCTCCCCGAAGCCGAAGAAGACGACCCCGGCCCCGCCGGCCCGCCCCAAGCCGGTCGCCGGGCTGACCCAGGCGCAGATGGACAACGCCAAGGTGATCGTGGACATCGGCGTGGACCTCAAGATCCCGCGCCAGGGGCTGGTCGTCGCCGTCGCCACCGCCATGCAGGAGAGCACGCTGCTCAACTACGCCAGCGGTGTGCTGCCCGAGTCGCAGAACTACCCGCACCAGGCCATCGGCTGGGACCACGACTCGGTCGGGCTCTTCCAGCAGCGACCCAGCAGCGGCTGGGGCAGCGTCCGCGACCTGATGCGGCCCGCGTACGCCTCGCGCGCCTTCTACGAGGCGCTGCTGAAGGTGCCGGGCTGGCAGCAGATGAGTCTGACCATGGCCGCCCAGGCCGTGCAGATCTCCGCCTACCCGTACGCGTACGCGCAGCACGAGGAGCGGGCCGCCACCATCGTGGCGGCGCTGACCTGACCCGTCGTCGCCGGTCCGGCCCGTTCTCGCGTCTGCGCGGGCGACAGCCGGACCGGCGGGGCCGGACCGACCGCGACGACGGGCCTCAGGCGCGCTTGGGCAGCACGACGACCCGGCCGAAGAACTCGTCGATGCGGTGCACGACGTCGTTGAAGTCGTCCAGGTCGATCGGCTTGGTGACGTACGCGTTGGCCTGCAACGTGTAGCTGCTGATGATGTCGGTGTCCGCGTTCGACGTGGTCAATACGACGATCGGGATGGTCCGCAGGTCCTCGTCGTTCTTGACCTCGCCCAGCACCTGACGCCCGTCCATGCGGGGCATGTTCAGGTCGAGCAGGATCACGTCCGGCCGGTGCGCCCCGGTGTGCCGCCCCTCGCGGCGCAGGAACTCCATCGCCTCCTGGCCGTCGCTGACCACGTCGATGACCTTGTCGACGGTCGAGGTGGCCAACGCCTCCTCGATCATGAGCACGTCACCCGGGTCGTCGTCGACGACGAGGATGTGTACCGGGTCAAGGGTGCGTGCGCCCATCGTTGCCTGCCCTCAGGTCGTCGAGGGCGGAGCCTCTCGGCCCCGCGCTGGCGGGAAATCTAGCCGATCCCCGGGCGGTCCGTGGCCGCCGGGTCGACGGCGTCAGCACCGTACCCCAGCACCTCGGCGAGACCCGTCACCTTGAGCACCCGCTCCACCCGGCCGGTCGCGCCGGTGACGCGCAACCAGCCGCCCTCGGCCGCCGCCCGGTTGTCCCCCCGGACGAAGACCGAGATGCCGGTGGAGTCGCAGAACGTGAGGTCTGTCAGGTCGACCAGCAACCGGCGTTCCCCGGAGTCGGCCAGCCGGTCGATGACGGCGTTGAGTTCCCCGGCGGTACTCATGTCGAGTTCGCCGGCGAGCCGGAGGCGGGTCGGCCCGCCACCGAGGCGCTCGGCGTACGTGACGGTGAACGTCACGGTGATCCCTCCCGCCGTCCAGAACCGGATGCTTGCAGTGGCGCAAGTATAGTGCCAGCCTGACGGCCGGCCGGATCCTACGCCTCGGCGGGTGCCGAGCGGGCGCAGCGCGCCGCGACCACCGAGCGCCCCGACCGGAGATATCCGGCGGCACGGGGGAAGTCCTGCAGAACGCGGGCGTAGTGGGTCAGGACGACGTCCACCGCGGCCTCCGGCACGCCGCGACTGTCCAGGACGGCCACCAGCCAGTCGACGAACTCGGCGAACAGCGTGTCGTCGTCGACGTAGAGCGCGGCGGCCAGGAAGTCCAGGATGTGGCCGAGGTCGCTGACCGTCGAGTCGAGCTGCGCCGGGCTGTAGTCCCGGGCGGCCGGATGCCGCTGCGCCAGGTCGGCCAACGCGCTGTCGATCAGCTCGCCGCGCCGGGCGACCAGGGCGGCGTACTCGTCGTCGGCGAGGTGCGCCAGGCTGGCGGCCGGCGGCCCGGCCCGCAGCGTGCGCTCGTCGGCGAGCAGACGGGCGGCGGTCGGCCCGTCCGGCGCCCACAGCACGCCCAGGCGTCGCGCCCAACGGCCGTCCACGCCGAAGCCCCGCCCGCCGACCACGACCGGCACGTCCGCGCGCTGACAGGCCTCCACCATGCGGTGCGCGTGCGGCAACCGCATCGGTAGCGCGCACGCCAGCGCGACCGCGTCCGCGTCGTGCCGGTGCAGGTACGACACCAGGTGCGCGGCGGGCACGCTGGCCCCCAGGAAGGTCACCTGCCAACCGCGCAGCCGCAGCATCTCGGCGACCAGCCGGGCCGGCAGCGCGTGCCACTCGCCGTCCATGCAGGCCACCACGATCCGGCCCCGGGTCGGCCGCACCTGGCAGTACGCGGCGACCGCCGCCACCACCCGCTCGCTGATGTGGGTGGCGGCGTGTTCCTGGGCCACGCTCCACTCGTTGCGGGCCCACCGCTCCCCCACCTCGGCCTGGGCCGGGGCGACCAGGTCGAGCAGCACCCGTTCGGCCGCCACCCCACCGTCGAGCAGGCCCCGGGCCACCTCGATGGCGGCCGGCTCGTCGGCCTCGGCGAGACAGTGCAGATACTCCTCGTACGCGGTGGCGTCGAGGACACCCCTGGTCGCGGTGGTCACGACCCGGTCGTCCCGTCTGCGGGCGGGGCGGGCACCGCGTGCAGGTGCCGGTGCGAGCGCGGGCCGGTGCCGGTGGCGCGCAGCGCGAGCACCGCGATGTCGTCGTGATCGCGGTGGGCCAGCCAGTCGCCGGTGACCTGCTCGATCCGCTCGGCCAGGGCGGGTGCGGGCATCCGCTGGCAGCCGGTGACCGCCTGCACCAGCCGGTCGGTGCCGAGCTGCTCGTCGCCCCGCCGCCCGCCGCGCGCCTCGGTCACACCGTCGCTGTAGAGCAGGCACGTCTCACCGGGGGCCAGGCGGACGGTGACCTGGCCGACGCGCGGGTCCGGCACGACGCCGATGAGCATTCCGCGCAGCGGCAACTGCTCGACCTCGCCGGAGGCCCGCAGCACCAGCGGCGGCAGGTGCCCACCACCGGCCAGGGTCAACGACAGGCCGCCGTCGCGGTGCGGCCGGACCACACCCAGCACCAGCGTGGCGAACCGGCCCTGCCCGTGGGCCAGGGTGGTCTCCAGCAGCGCGTCGTTGAGCAGTTGCAACAGCCGGGCGGGCTGCTGCTCGACCCGGTGCAGCGCGTGCAGGCACTGCCGTAGCTGTCCGGTGAAGACGGCCGCCTCCACGCCCTTGCCGGAGACGTCGCCGAGGAAGAACAGCGAGCCGCCGTCGGGCAGCCGGTGCGAGCCGTAGAAGTCGCCGCCGATGCGCAGCCCCGCCTGGGCCGGACGGTACGCCGTACCCCACTGCACGCCCGGCGCCTCCGCCGGTGCCACCGGGAGCAGGCTGGACTGCAGGGTGTCGGCCACCTCCGCCTGCTCGCGATAGAGCAGTGCGGTGGTCAGCGCGGCACCGGCGCGGGCGGCGAACGCGCGGATCAGGTCGACGTCCTCCTCGGCGTACCAGTCGGTGGCAGCCCGGGCCACCAGCAGCACACCGGCGGGCGCGTCCCGGCCGGGTAGCTGCACCAGCCGGGCACAGACGTCGGCGGCGGACGTCCCGGGCAGCCAGCCCGCCTCGACGGCCTGCTCGACGAGCCAGTCGACGGTGTGTGGCTGGACGCCCTGGAGGCTGTCGGCGACCGCCGGCGGCAGCTCGGTGGCGGAGAGCACGCCCCGGTCCACCACCGGCGCCTCGTCGTCGGCGCGGCTGGCCCGCCACCAGCGGGCCCGGCCGGAGCGCGGCGCCAGGACCAGCACCGCCACCTCCGCGAGGGTGGGTACGGCGAGCCGGACCACGGCCGCGGCGGCCCGGTCCGGATGCAGCGGGTTGCCCAGCTTCTCGCCGACCACGGCCAGGAAGGCGGATCTGGCCCGCTCAGCCGAGAGCGCGTCGGCGCGCGCGGCGCTCTCGCTGACGTCCTCCACGTACCAGCAGCTCCGACCGGCCGTCAGCGGCACCCGGCGGGCCCGGAGACGACGGCCGTGGTGGACGAACTCGGTCTGGTCGGTACGCAGTCCGTCGACCGTGCCGAGCGTGCCGCCGACGGTGATCTCCGGCAGCAGGCGCTCGGCGACCGGGCTCACGTGCCACACGGTGTCGTCGGGACCGCACACCACGAGTCCCTCACGGAGGTGCTCGACCACCTCGGGCCAGTCGGCCGTGGCGTGGGAGCGCTCCAGGGCGGAGAGACCGGCGGTCCAGGGGGCATCTGGGCGCCATGCCGAGACCCGGGCGACACTCGGCGGGGTAAACCGTCCGTCGCCGGGCTCGAGATCCCTGACGTCGGCACCCGTCACCAGCTCGGCCCTAACTCCTTGTCGATTCCGCACCCGCGTTGCGCGGAGTGCACGGTCGCGTTCCTCCACCCACCCTACGCTGCTCCCGCCGCACCGCCACCCGACAGCGATGCCGGGCGGCCGGGCCTCCGGAGGGCAGGTCGGCGGACGCGTCCGGGCCGGTCGCGCCCGAGAGGCGGGGCAGCTCAGGGATTGTTACGATCCGGAACGCCCCCTGCCAACCACCCCTGCGGAAGGCTGATCGTTGCTGTCACACGGTCGGAGACCCGAGTCGACGCCATTGAGCATGTCCGTCGACCGGGCCGATCCCCAGGCACCCGTCATCCGGGTGGGCGGCGACCTGGCCTACACCACGGCGACCCCGCTGCGGGTGGAGATCGACCGGCTGCTGGGCACCGGTCCCGCCACGCTCGTGCTCGACTTCGCCGACCTGCAGTTCATCGACAGCACCGGGCTCAGCGTCATCGTGCACGCCTGGCGCGAGGGGCAGCAGCTCGGCAGCACGGTGGAGCTACGTGCGGTGCCACGATTCCTGGAGACCATCCTCGACATGACCGGCGTCACCGGGCTGCTCGCCCGTCCGGTCGGCGGCGAACCGGCGACCGGGCCGGAGGACCAGCCGTCCATCACCGCGTGAAAAGACAGTCTCCGGTGAAAACGCCGACCCCGCGACTTGCGTCAGACGCACGGGCTGGGAGCATGGAGTCATGTCCTCCTCGCTGTTGGCCATCGAGGTCAGCCGTCTCGACGCCGGGCGCGCCGAGCTGCGGCTGACCGGTGACCTGGACTTCGACAGCGCACCCGACCTGATCGCCGCCGTCACGGAGCTGCACCGCTCCGGCTATCAGCAACTCGTCATCGACCTCGCCGGGGTCGGCCTCTGCGACTCCTCCGGGCTGAGCGCCTTCGTGGTGGCCCACCGCCGAGGGTCCGACCCGATCCGGCTGGTCAACGTCAACCCGTCCCTGCGTCAACTGCTGGACCGCACCGGCCTGGCCGAGCTGCTGCAACTGCCGCCGGCCGTGGACGGCGACGGCGTCACCGCGGTCGGCTGAGCGCGCGAGACGCGGCCCGGCAGGGGTGGTCCCCGACCCTGGGACCAGGGGCCGGGGACCGGAGGATGGCTCAGGGCGTCGGCACCGGACGGGTGCCCATGCGCTGCGGCTCGGCGGTGCTCTCCGCGTCGTCGGGAGGTCCCGCCTCCGGCGGTTGGAACAGATAACGGACGAACTCCCCGTCCGTGCCGTCGTCCTCCGCGCCGGGCCACTGGCCGGCACAGTCGACACCGATCACCTCCCGGCCGGTGCCGTCGGACTCCTCCAGCAACGCCCACAGCGTCACCGGGTAACACCGGGTGGTCTCGGCGGTCAGACGCCATCGCGCGTACCAGCCCGGTCGGGCGGGGACGATCTCGACAATCTGCTTCATCGGACCTTCCCTTCCGCGTGCCTCGGAAGTTCGTGCCTCACACCGGGTTCTCCGGCCACCCCGATCGTCCGGCCGACGCGGGTGAGCGTCCCTCACCCGGGCCGGATGAAGCCCTCCGGCCCGCCCGGGAACGGTCGGCTCGCGGCGCCGGGCGATCGTTTCCTGCTCGGGGCCAACGGGAACGCGGCACGGTGAGGCCCGACGAAGACCGACGGAAGCGAGGTGTCACCGTGCGTAAGCAGATGGAGGGCGACAACCAGCGCCGCCGTGCTCTGGCCCGGCAGGCCCGTGAGCGCGGCATGCAGGCCGCCGACACCGGCGCGAGCCTGAGCGCCTCCAAGCAGCCCACGCACCTGAAGCAGGGCAAGCGCGCTGGCCCGCCACCGGCCGGAAAGAGCCGCAAACCGGACACGACGCGAGGTGGACCCACACCTCCGCCGGCCGGCGTCGCCGCGAACCCTCGGCCCCGACCCGAGCCGGGCACGAACGCCCCAGGGATCACCAGCATGGGATACCGGGAACTCGTCGACGACGTCGTCCGGCGATCCGGCGTCGACTTCCGTACCGCCAAGGTAGGGGTCGAGTCGACCGTGCTCGTGCTGGCCGCGGCCCTGGAGGCCGGCGAGCGCCAGCGACTGCTGCGGGCGGTACCGGCCGGGCTGCACGACGTCGTACCCGTCGACGGCGTGCGAAGGCACCAGGACCTGCCCGGGTTCCTGTCCGAGGTGGGTCGGATCAGCGGCCGTACCCCGGAGCAGGCCCGCTACCAGGCCGAGGCCACGCTGGCGGCGCTCGCCGAGCAGGATCGCGACCTGATCGACTCGCTGGACGTACCGGACGGGTTGCGCGACCTGCTGGCACCGCCGGCAGCCGGCTGATCCCCGCCGCCGGGCGGGCGTCCCCCGCCCGGCGGCCGGTCAGCGGGCGTGGCTCGGCAGCTCCGGCGACTCGCTCTCCAGCGGCACCGCGTCGGCGGGGATCAGACCCAACTGCGCCGCCGAGCGGGGCAACGCGGCGTCGAGCAGCCAGTCGGCGCTGACCCGCGCCCGGTTGCCCGGCATCGCCAACAGGTGGTATCCCCGGGTCACCGCCTTCGCCGGCAGACCCGACAACGGCACCTTGAGCGGGTTCGCCGCCGCCTGCTTGCCACCGAGGTCGACCACCCAGCCGAGGTCGTGGTGCTTGTACGGCCGACGCCGCCCCTGCCCGTAGGAGGCGGCGATGTTGTACGCGGCGAGCTTGCCCTGCCGCTGGGCGTGCTGGGCGGTCATCGTGCAGATCTCGCCGGGCCGGGTCAGGTCGGGTACGGCGGCGGCGTCGCCGCAGGCGTACACCTCGGGGAAGCCGGGCACGTTCAGGTACTCGTCGACGACCAGCCGCCCCTTCTCCGTCCGCAGGCCCAGTTGCGCCACGAACGGGTCGGGGCGTACGCCGACGCACCAGATCAGGGAGCAGGTCGGCACGTACTCCCCGTCGGTGAGGGTGACCCCGTCGGCGGTGGCGACCGCCACCGAGGTGCCCATCCGCACGTCGACCCCCCGCCGGCGCAGCACCCGGTCGGCGGTACGCGACATCCGCCGGTCCAGCTCGGGCAGCACCCGGGGCGCGACGTCCAGCAGCATCCACTTCGGGCGGATCGGCAACCGGGGACGCTGGGCGGTCAGCTCGTCGGTGAAGAGCTGCCCGTGCGCGGCCACCTCGGTCCCGGTGTAGCCGGCACCCACCACCACGAACGTGGCCCGCGCCCGCTGCTCGGCCGGATCCTCGGCCTGCTCGGCCAACTCGATCTGGCGGACCACGTGGTCGTGCAGGTAGAGCGCTTCCGGCAGACCCCGGAAACCGTGCGCGTACTCGGTCACCCCGGGGATGGGCAGCAGCTTGTTCACGCTGCCGACGGCGAGGATCAGCCGGTCGTACGCCAGCCGGTTGCGCTCCCCCTCGGGCTGGGTGAACCCGACCCAGCGGTTCTGCAGGTCGACGTGGTCCGCCTCGCCGATGACCACCCGAACGCCGTTCAGCGTGCCGGTCAGCGGCACGGCGATCCGACCCGGCTCCACCACACCGGCGGCCACCTCGGGCAGCAGCGGCAGATAGAGGAAGTAGTCGGTCGAGTTCAGCAGGACGATCTCGGCCCGGTCGCGGGCCAGCCGGCTCAGCGTCTTCGCCGCGTGGTACCCGGCGAAACCGGCCCCCACGATCACCACACGAGGCTTCGTCATTCCGGGCCCGTTCCCACCCCGCAGGCCGACAAACGTCGCCCCGGCGACCCAGTGCGGTGTCCAGGATCGTTCACCGGGGGCCGCGCCGGGTCCAGACGACGACCGGCGGCGTTCCTGGACACCGCACTAGCGGCCCGACGGCCGGTCCGGAGGCATCGGGAACCGGAGGAAGGTGGCGCCCCGCAGGTCCAGCCAGGCCCGGTCCGGTGCACGGACCAGCCGCAGCATCACGTCCGCGCAGGCCGGGCAGCGGGCCACCAGCCCCGGAGCGTGCGAGTAGACCCGCAGTCCGGCCATCGGGCCGGCGGTGCCGCAGTGGGCGCAGCGGCCGGTGGCCGTGCTCAGGTCCACCGCGAACACCTCCCCCAGCGGGCCGTCGAGCATGTTCCCGTCCACGTACGGCAGCGCGGTCATCCGCGACTCCTCTCAGCCGGTCGGGCCGAAACGTTCGGTGCGTACCCGCCGTGCCGGGTGGCCCAGGCCGACGAGCAGGTCGGAGACGGTCTCCACGAAACCGGTCGGGCCGCAGACGTAGATCAGCGGCGTCAGCTCCGGCGGCCAACCGTGCGTGTTCACGTCGGCGAGGCCGAGCCGGTGCGGTTCGCCCGCCCAGCCGTCCGGCGCCTCGCGGGTGTAGACGTACGCGATGTCCAGGCCGGCGTCGTCGCGTACCCGCCGCCGCAGCTCGTCGGCGTAGAACACGTCGGTCGGGGTGCGGACGGAGTAGATCAGCCGGAACGGGGTGCGGCTGCCGGCGGCCCGGCGGGCGCGGATCATCGCCATCAGGGGCACCAGCCCCGAGCCACCGGCGACCAGCAGCACCGGGTCGGTCTGCGTCGGCCGCCAGACGAACCAGCCGCCGATCGGGCCGCGCACCTCGATCGGGTCACCCTCGCGGTAGCCGTCGACCAGGAACGGCGACACCTCGCCGTCGGGCACCCGCTGCACGGTCACCTCGATCCGGTCGCCGTCGGCCGGCGCGGCCAGCGAGTACGACCGGGCGGCCTGGTATCCGTCGGATGCGGTGAGCCGCAGGTCCACGTGCTGCCCGGGTACGTGGGCGGGCCAGCCCGGCACCTGGAGCACCAGCGTGTGCGCGGTGGGCGTCTCGACCCGGCGGTGCACCAGCCGGGCCGGCTGCCACCGCATCCGCCCGCTCAATCGCCCTGGTACCGCTGCTCACGCCACGGATCCCCGTAGTCGTGATAGCCGGCGGTCTCCCAGAAACCGGGGGTGTCCTCCAGGCCCAGCCGGATGCCGCGCACCCACTTGGCGGACTTCCAGAAGTAGAGGTGTGGCACCAGCAGCCGGGCCGGCCCGCCGTGCTCGGCGGGCAGCTCCGCGTCGTCGTAGGTGTGCACCAGCCAGGCCCGACCGTCCGTCAGGTCCTCCAGCGGCAGGTTGGTGCTGTAGCCGCCGTAGGAGTGGGCGAGGGCGTAGTCCGCAGCGGTGTCCACCCCGTCGAGCAGGGTGTCCAGCGAGACGCCCTGCCAGGTGGTGCCGAGCTTCGACCAGCGGGTGACGCAGTGGATGTCGACCGTCGGGGTCTCCTGCGGCAACGCCATCATCTCGGCCCAGGACCAGCGGTATTCCATGCCGGTCTCGGTGGTGATCACGAACTCCCAGCTCTCGCGCGGCACCTTCGGTGTGGGGCCGGCGGAGAGCACGGGGAAGTCGGGTGTCAGGTACTGACCGGGTGGCAGGTCCGGTGCCTCGGAGCGTGGCCGACCCTGGAAGCCGGGCGTGACGATACCCACCGCACAGTCGTACCACGCCCGGCTCCGCCACGGGGGCGGGTCACTTCCGTTCGGTGACGACCTCCTTGGAGCCCGGCACCACGTTGCGGGTGGCGCGCAGGCTGGTGATCGTCACGACCGTCAGCACACCGATGATGACCAGCAACGACGCCACGGTCGGGATCTCCGGCACACCCTCCCAGATCCCGTGCGCCCAGTGCAGGCCGAGCTTCACGCCGATGAACGCCAGGATGATCGCCAGACCGTAGGTGAGGTGGACCAGGCGGCTCAGCGCGGCGTGCAGCACGAAGTAGAGCGCCCGCAGGCCCAGCAGCGCGAAGGCGTTGGTGGCAAAGACCAGGTAGGGATCCTCGGTGATGCCGTAGACCGCCGGCACCGAGTCCACCGCGAAGACCACGTCGGTGGCGAAGACCGCCACCACCACCAGCGCCAGCGGAGTGAGAGCGCGGCGGCCGTCGACCCGCACGATCATCTTGGTGCCGTGGTACTCCTGGACCACCGGCATGAACCGGCGCAGCAGCCGCACCGAACGCATGTTGCCGATGTCCACCGACTGCTCGTGCCCGGTGAACGCGTCCCGCAGCAGCTTCGCGGCGGTGAACAAGAGGATCAACGCGAAGATCAGGAACGCGAAGTCCAGCGTCTGCAGCGCCGCCGCACCCAACGCGATGAAGATGCCCCGCAGCACCAACGCGCCGGTGATGCCGAACAGCAGCACCCGCTGGGCCAGCTCGGTCGGCACCGCAAACGCCGCCAGCAGCAGCATGAACACGAACAGGTTGTCCACCGACAGCGACTTCTCGACCAGATAGCCGGTCAGGTACTCGAAGCCCCGTTCCGAGCCGAACTCGGACCACACCCAGGCACCGAAGGCCAGCGGCAGCGCGATGTAGAAGGTCGACCAGCCCAGCGCCTCCCGCAGGGACACCTCGTGGGGCTTACGCGTCACCACGAAGTCGAGCACCAGCAGGGCCAGCACGCCGGCGATCGTCACCGCCCAGAGGGTGGGCGTACCCACCGACTGCAAACCGGCAGCAGCGTAGGACAATTCGGACATGGGGCCTCCTCGAACACCGTGTCATGTTCGAGGTCTCCTTCACCCACCTTTTGGTGGGCAACCACCCGAGGCACACCCGGGGTGCGCCGTACTGACCGGTATGGTTCGTGGGAAGTACTCCCCTCGTACCGCCAAGGTTAGGACAGCCCGATCCGACCCGCCAGACGGGGGCTCCTGATCGGCGTGGACCGCGTCCGACCAGGTCGGAACGCGGAGTGACGATGCCGGTACCGGACTCGGACACGAGCGCCTATCGTGATGGTGATGACCGCAGAACAGGCGGCCGGCCCACTCGCCGGAGTACGCGTGGTCGAGCTGGCCGGGATCGGTCCCGGCCCCTTCGCCGCGATGATGCTTGCCGATCTCGGCGCGGACGTGATCCGGGTGGACCGGGCCACCGACGTGGACCCCTCGGCCTTCGGCACCGCCCATCCCGACCTGCTCAACCGGGGACGACGCTCCGTCGGCGTGGACCTCAAGTCCGCCGGTGGACGCGAGGTGGTGCTGGCCCTGGTGAAGAGCGCGGACGCGGTGATCGAGGGGTTCCGGCCCGGGGTGACCGAGCGTCTCGGTCTCGGTCCGGCCGACTGCCACGCGGTCAACCCGAAGCTGGTGTACGGCCGGATGACCGGCTGGGGGCAGGACGGACCGAGCGCCCCGTACGCCGGGCACGACATCGACTACCTCGCGTTGACCGGCGCGCTGCACGGCATCGGTCGGGCCGACGATCGGCCGGTGCCTCCGCTCAATTTGCTCGGCGACTTCGGCGGCGGCGGGATGATGCTGGCCCTGGGCCTGGTCTCCGCGCTCTACGCGGTGCGCGGTGGCGCCACCGGCCAGGTGATCGACGCGGCCATCGTGGACGGGGTGGCGGTGCTCGGCACGCAGATCCACGCGCTGCGGGGACTCGGCCTCTGGCAGGACCCGCGCGGGGTCAACCTGCTCGACGGCGGCGCGCCGTTCTACGACACCTACGAGTGCGCGGACGGGCGGCACGTCGCGGTCGGCGCGCTGGAGCCGCGCTTCTACGAGGAACTGGTCCGCCGCACCGGGTTCCCGCTGCCGGGCGACGAGGCACCGGACCGGACCGACCCGGCGAACTGGCCGGCGTTGCGCGCCGCCTGGGCGCGGCTGTTCCGGACGCGTACCCGGGACGAGTGGGCGGCCCTGCTCACCGCCTCCGACGCCTGCGTGGCGCCGGTGCTGGACTGGGCCGAGGCGCCGGAGCACCCACACCTGGTCGCGCGGGACACGTTCGTGGTCCGGGACGGCGTGGTGCAACCGGCCCCGGCTCCCCGCTTCTCCGGCACCCCCACCTCGGTACGCCGCCCGCCGCCCTGGCCAGGCGAGCACACCGACGAGATCCTCGCCGAGGTCGGCTACGCCCCGGACCGGGTGGCCGCGCTGCGGGCCGACGGCGCGGTGGGCTGAGTCACCGGCGTCGCAGTGTCGCGCCGGGGGCCAGCGCGGGTTCGACCATGTCGCGGTAGTCGCGGGGCAGTTGGACCATCAGCGTGTCGAACTCACCGGCCAGCGCCTCGCGCAGCGCGGTGAAGACCGCGCGGACCCCGCCTCGGGCCGCCGACGTCTGCACCCCGAGGCGGAACGCCACCCGGGCCGCGAACTCGTCGGCGTCGAACCGCTGCGCCGCCTCGCCGTCCGGGGTTGCCCGCATCGACTGCCGCAGCGGCACCGGCAGTTGCAGGGCCAGGTCCAGGGCCTCCCCGCCGGTCAGCCGCTCGGCCAACGTCGCCAACGTCGCCCGGGTCAGGTCCACCGCCCGTTCCGGCGTGGTACCGGCCCGCCGAGCGACCTGGTCGACGAACGTGTCGTAGTCCATCGCGTACCCCCTCGGGCGGCGGTTACCCGGCGCGGCGGGCCGGAAACGGCGGCCGATTTTCCCCCGAGGCGGGCGTGACGGCAGCCGCGGCGGGTAACCGCGGCCGGTCGTGGCCCGATCGAAGCCGGGAGGAGCCGAACCCATGGCGAGTTACGCCGATGTCCTGCAGTACCTGTCCAGCCTGGACTACCCCGCCGGCAAGGACGACGTGGTCCGCGAGGCCGAACGCGAGGGTGCGCCGCCGGACGTGGTGCAGGCCCTGCGCGCGCTGCCGCCGGTGGACTACGCGAACAGCACCGAGGTGGCCCGTTCCGCGCACATCGACGCGAGCGAGGACGCCGACGACGCGCAGCGCGGCGCGGTCGGACGCGACAAGCGCCACCAACGGGTGTCGCAGCACCTGCGCAGCATCTGATCCGACGGCCGGTCGACGGGCGAACCGCCCGGACCGGCTGTCGGCGTGTCGAGGTCGGTGCACCCGACAGGGCTCCGACAGGCGGGCGCCCCGGTCGCGAACCGCGACCGGGAGCGCCGCTACGTAATCGCCTGCCCTGGTGGCACGGCGAACCCGAACCGGGTCGCCCTGACCAGACGGCGACAACCACCCGAACCGGGTGGCTGCTACTGCGACCACCCTACCCCACGCCATCAGCCGAACGGACAGGGGGTGCTGACAAAGGTATTCATCCGGCCGGTTCGGCATACCGCCGCTCCAGATCGACCCGCGCCAGCGCCCCCACGAGCCAGGCGAAGCGCTCCGATTCGCGACCACCGGACAGCGCGGCGAGGTCCTCGGCGGACCGGCCCAGACCGAGGCGACGGGCGGCGGTCAGGGCACGCCGATCGGCCACCGGCCCGACCTCCCGCCACAGCGCCTGCGCCTCGCGGAGGAACAGGTCCACCGCCTCGCCGTCCACCCCGGGAAGGGCCGCCAGCAGGGCCCGCTGCCGAGCCGGGTCGTAGCCGGCGGCGGCACGCAGCCGGCGCAGGTCGCCGCCGTACTCGTCGCGTACCGCCCGGGCGAGATCGCCGAGCAGCGTGGCCACCGCGTCGGCGTCACCGCGCCGGCCGCGCTCGCGCAGCACCCGGACCAGGTCGGCGTGGGGCGCACGGGCCAGCCGGGCCGCGCTGTCCCAACCGGCGTCGGACAGCGCGTGCGCGCTGTCCAGCGCACGCCGGAAGTCGCCCCGGCGGGCCAGCAGGACCGCCAGGCAGAGCACCTGAAACAGACTCGCAGGGTTGTTGGTGACCCGGAAGCCGTACTGCTCGGCGAAACCCCGGCCGCTGCCGGCGAGCCGCCGGGCCAGGCGTCTGCGGTCCTCGACGGTGGAGACGGTGCTGGTCATGCCGGCTGTTACCCGCGCCGACGGCGGCCACGCCTACGACGCGGTCAGTGGAAGCCGCCCGAACGGTCCCGGGCCTTGAGCCGGACCGTGGGCAGTGCCGGGGCGGGCAGCGGCGGGTCGGGGTCGTCGGCGACCACGCCGAACCGCCGACCGGCCATCCAGTCCTCCCGGGCGGTGGCGATCTCCTCGTGGCTGCGGCCGACGAAGTTCCACCACATCACCAGCGGCTCCTCGAACGGCGTGCCGCCGAGCAGCATCAGCCGGGTCCCCGGCCCGCCGCGCACGGTCAGTGCGTCCCGGCCGGTGCCGAGCCAGAGCAGCGCCCCGGGTTCCAGCGCCACCTCGTCCACCTCGGCGACGCCGTCGAGCGCCAGCAGCGCGTACTCGAAGTCGCGGCGCAACGGCACCGCGACCGGACCCGCACCGCGCAGGTCGAGCTGCGCGCCGAGCAGCGGGGTGTGCACCCGGGCCGGCGAAACCTCGCCGCCGAGGTCACCGACCAGCAGGGTGACGTCCAGGTCGCCGTCGCGCCACCGGGGCAGCTCGGCGTGGTGGGCGAAGTCGGCCGCGCCGGCCCGGGCCGGGTCCGGCAGCGCCACCCAGAGCTGCACGCCGTGCATCAGCGGCGGATGGGCGGCCGGGGACCGCTCGGAGTGGGCTATCCCGTGACCGGAGGTCATCACGTTGAGCTGGCCGGGCCGGATCGGTTGCACGTTGCCGAGGCTGTCCCGGTGCAGGATCTCGCCGTCGAGAAGCCAGGTCACGGTCTGTAGGCCGGTGTGCGGGTGCGGGGGCACCTCCATGCCCGGCCGCTGTGCCACGTCGTCCGGACCGAAATGGTCCACGAAGCACCAGGCGCCGACCATCCGGCGGGTGCGTTGCGGCAGCAGCCGACGCACCGTGGTGTAGCGCCCCAACGGCACGTCGTGGCCGGGCAACAGGACGCTGCCGGGGTCGACGGTGGCCACACCGGGCGGTCGGGTCTGCGCGGGCATCGACTCGGCACGTTCCACCATCCGACTGTACGCCGGTGCGCCGGACCCGCTCAGCCTCCGCGTACGGTCACCCGGTTCGCGCCCGCCACCAGGTCCAGGAAGATCCGGTCGGCGGCCCGGTCCCAGCCCGGCGACCCGAGCACCGTCTGCGGGGCGACGCCGTCGAGGCGCTCGTCGTACACAGCGACCGCGCCGGCACCGGCGACCGACCGGACGCGGACCGGGACGCTGCCGACCACGGTGACGTCGAAGCGGTTGACCCCGCCGGTGACCCGCACCACGACCAGTCCCTCCACGGCGGGCAGCCGCAGCGTGGTCCGGGTCGCCCCACCGGACAGTTCCAGGCCGCTGAGCCGGGCGGCGGCGAGGTCCAGCCGCCGTTCGGTGCTTCCGCCGGTGAGCGACACCTGCCAACGCACCCGGGCGTTGAGCAACACCTCGACCTCGCCCGGCCCGTCACCGTCCCGGGTCAGCCGCAGCCGCACCCGGTCGCCGGCCAGCTCCGGGCGGAGCCGGGTCACCGACTCGGCCGGGGTGATGATCCGGTACAGCTCCTCCCCCAGGTCCGTCACCCGCAGGTCGAACCGGGACACCCCGTCGACCAGCTCGAAGCTTGCCCGCTGGCGACCCTCCAACGGCGCGGTCTCGACCTGCTCGGGACGCTGCGCCGCCGCCCGGGCCGCACCGCCCAGTCCGCTGGTGCCGTCGGGCGCGGCGGTGACCTCCGGCAGGTCGCCGGAGAAGACCCGACCGAGTCGGTGCGGGTCGGAGAGGATCACCACCACTGCGGTCGCGCCCAGCCCGAGCATCAGCACCGCCGCGGCGGCGAGCAGCCGCGCCCCGGCCGACCAGGTCGGCCGACCGGCCGCCACGTCGGCCGGGCCCCCCGGCTCGTCCCGACGTGCGGGCTGGTCCCGCTCGTCCTCTTCGCCGGGCAGGCCCTGGGTCCCGGGTTCGTCCGGGGCGCCGGACTCGTGTTGACTCACGGCCGCCTCGTCACCCAGGGTCACGCCGTCTGCGTGTAGCGTCTCGTCACCGACGGTCACCGGTGGCACCGGCACCTCGTCTCCCGACCCCCGTCCCGAGGGTGTCGGACGGTACGCCTCGTGCTCCGACTCGGCCATGCCACGTCCCCTTCCACGGTCCCCTACCAGCAGGTACGCGCCAGGGGGCGGGTCGGATCAGTCAACTCGGCGACGAACCTCACCCTCGGCCGGCGACTCCAGCCGCCCGGCGACCTTGCCGGCGCAGCCGCCGAGGACCTCCCGGGCGTCCAGGCCCAGGCTCTCGATGGCGACCAGCGCGGTGAACGCCACGTCGGCCAGCTCCGCCGCCACGTCCGCCCGGGTGTGCGTGACCCCCTTGCGCGGGTTCTGGCCGAGGTACCCGATCCAGGCGCCCGCCACCTCACCCGCCTCCTCGGTAAGCTTGAGCATCCGGCAGGTCAGCTCCGCCTCCCCGGTGCCGTTGGTCGCGTCCAGCCAGTCACGCGCGGTGCGTACCGTCGTCCAGATCGTCTCGTCCACGCCGTCAGTGAACCGGACGGTGGTCACCATCCGTATCCGGGGGCACCGCTGTGACGGCGGTGACGAGGCGCGGCAACGACGCCGTGCCCGGACCGGAAGGACGTGTCGGTGATGCCGGAGACGGTCGAGTCGGTGTTCGCCAGTGTGGTCAACCGCAACCCGGGTGAGCCCGAGTTCCACCAGGCCGTACGGGAGGTGTTGGAGAGCATCGGCCCGGCGCTGGCCCGCCACACCGAGTACGCCGACGCCCGGATCATCGAGCGGATCTGCGAGCCGGAGCGGCAGGTCCTCTTCCGGGTGCCGTGGGAGGACGACCGGGGTCGGGTCCGGGTGAACCGGGGATTCCGGGTGGAGTTCAACAGCGCACTCGGGCCGTTCAAGGGCGGCCTGCGCTTCCACCCCTCGGTCTACCTGGGCATCGTGAAGTTCCTCGGCTTCGAGCAGATCTTCAAGAACGCGCTCACCGGGCTGCCGATCGGGGCCGGCAAGGGCGGTGCCGACTTCGACCCCAAGGGCTGCTCGGACCGGGAGGTGATGCGGTTCTGCCAGAGCTTCATGACCGAGCTGTACCGCCACATCGGCGCGCAGACCGACGTGCCGGCCGGTGACATCGGGGTGGGCGGCCGGGAGATCGGCTACCTGTTCGGCCAGTACAAGCGGATCACCAACCGGTACGAGTCCGGCGTGCTCACCGGCAAGGGCCTGTCGTACGGCGGCGCGCAGGCGCGCACCGAGGCCACCGGGTACGGCGCGGTGTTCTTCGCCGAGGAGATGCTCACCCAGACCGGGGACAGCATGGACGGCAAGCGGGTGGTGGTCTCCGGCTCCGGCAACGTGGCGATCTACGCGATCGAGAAGGTGCACCAGCTCGGCGGCACCGTGGTCGCCTGCTCGGACTCGGCCGGGTACGTCCTGGACGAGAAGGGCATCGACCTCGACGTGCTGCGGGAGCTGAAGGAGCGCCGCCGGGACCGGCTCGCCGACTACGTACGCGAGGTGCCGCACGCGGTCGCCGTCGCCGGGCGTACCCCCTGGGAGGTCCCCTGCGACCTGGCCCTGCCGTGCGCGACGCAGAACGAGATCGGCGGCGCCGAGGCCGCGCAGCTCGTCGCCGGCGGCTGCGTCGCGGTGGTGGAGGGCGCGAACATGCCGACCACCCCGGAGGCGGTCCGCATCCTGGGCCGGGCCGGGGTCCGGTTCGCGCCCGGCAAGGCCGCCAACGCCGGTGGGGTGGCGGTCAGTGCCCTGGAGATGCAGCAGAACGCCGCCCGGGAGTCGTGGACGTTCGCGGAGTCGGAGCAGCGCCTGCGCGAGACCATGCGCGACATCCACGCGCGGTGCTGGGCCACCGCCGAGGAGTACGGCCTACCCGGCGACTACGTGGCCGGCGCCAACATCAACGGCTTCCGCCGAGTAGCCGAAGCCACACTCGCCCAAGGCCTGATCTAACCCACCCACCCCACCCCCACCCCACCCCCCGCCTTCGCCCTGTTGATCAAGAAGTTTTGGTGCTCGATGAGCCCCGAAAGCACCGAAACCTCTTGATCAACAGCGCGGGGCGGTCTATATCGGGTGGATGGCGCTGATCGTGGGGAGGACCGCGACGACGTCGAAGCTGTAACGGGGTGACGGCAGTTCGTGGTAGTGCTCCTCGTCGCGCTCGGGGTCGTACATCCCGGAGATCACTCGGGTCCTCGCGGGCCGGCCGAGAAGCGGGGCGATCTCGGTCGGATCCGGCGCGCGCAGGTCCACGACCCGTACGTCGTCGTCCTCGCCGGTCAGCAGCACCGCCTCCAGCGAGTCCGGGCTCGCCGGGGGAAGGTCGCGGCCGGGAATCCGGCCATGGCCGAAGGTGAGATGGACGGCGGCGTACCCGTCGCCGAGAGCCGCCCGGAGATGGCCGCCGGTCATGACCTCGTGGGCCGCGACGCGCGCGCTGCCTTCCCAGAAGACGATGCGGTCACCGGTGCGCCGCTGGTGTGCGAGGAGCCGATCGGCAGCGGCCCGTTCCTCCCGCGCCAGGTCGTGTCCCACGCCGATGGCGTTGGCATGGTGCGCCACGATCGCATCGAGCATCGACAGCGCTTCGTCACGTTCCGGGCCCCGGTCGAGGCGGGCGACCAGGTCGTGGGCGGTGCGGGCGAGGTCGACGAAGGGCGTACCCGGGTGGGTGCCGCGCGCACGTCGGACATGCTCGCCGTCGTCGTGGGCGGTGCGGATCACGTCGAACACCTCATTGACCTGTGTCGCCGTCGTCGCGTCCCGCCGCGCGAGCAGCCCCACGACACGGTCGTAGTCGGCGGGCAACACGCGCGAACCACCGATCGCGACGATCCGCACCGGATCTGCCGGATGCCGCTCGTTGCGCCGGCGCAGCCGACCGAGCGCCTCGCGCATCTCGGACGTCCGCCACGGCCCCCACGCCTGGCCGAGCGCCGCGTCGAGATCGGTCTCCTGCCCCTGGACGAAATCGTCGTACCGCTCACCGATCCGCGGGTTGTCGAGCACCGCGAGGACGCGGAATCCGGACTCGATCAGCGCGTGGGTGGTCTGCTCGACGAGGCCGAAGAGTTCGTGCGCCTCGCGGGTGGAGGTGCCCAGACCGACGATCGTGGCGTGGTCGACGAGGGATGAGATGCGGTGCCCGGTCTGCCGGAGGTCGTACGTCCGTTCGCTCATACGACGCACGATCACAGTTGAACATATGGTGAAGTCAAGGCCCCACGGGTGCTCACCGGACCGGTTCGGCGCGCCCGATGTCGCACAGCCTGGTGCCGGATTCCAGGGCAGCGAGGTGCGTCCTGAGGTCGGCCAGTCGTTCCTCGGCCTCGCTGACCAGCCGGTGGGCGACCTGACCCCACTCCTCGGGCGTCGGGTTCGCCGACAGGCCGTCGAAGAGGACGGCGATCTCGCGCACGGTCATGCCGACCCGCTGGGCGACCCGGGCGATCTCGATGCGGCACACGGCCGACTCCTCGAAACGGCGTTGGTTGCCTGCGGTGCGGACTGCGTTGATCACGCCATGGCTCTCGTAGAACCGTACGGCGGACGGGGCGACGCGACTGCGGACGGCGACGTCGCCGACGGTGAGCGTCATCGAGGAAGCCGGCTTCACGGTCATGTCCGCACCGTAGTCACGCCCCGACTTGACTTCAACCAATGTTCAACATGGAACCTCACCTCTATGACCGCTTCGAATGAACAGCACGACGGCACCCCACCACCCGGCGTACGCGTGGCCGTGATCTCGGCGAGCGTGCGCAAGGACCGGATGGGGCCGACGATCGCCGACTGGGTCGTCGCCGCGCTGGGGAGCGCCGCCGACGTCGATCTGATCGACCTTGCCGGCACGCTCCTGCCCGACGACAGTCTCCTGTATCCGGGCGGTGGGCCGAAGAGCGCCGTGGCTGACCGGATCGACGCGGCCGACGCCTTCGTCTTCGTGATGCCGGAGTACAACCACAGCTACCCGGCCTCGCTCAAGCGCCTGATCGACTGGCACTACGCGGAGTGGCGCCTGAAGCCCGCGACGATCGTGGCGTACGGCGTGCACGGCGGATACGCCGCGATCGAGCAGCTCCGCGGCGTGCTGGCCGAACTCAACGTCGTGACCACCCGCCGGGTCATCGGCCTGCCCGCGCCGTGGGACTGCCTGAACGACCAGCAGCGGTACGCGCCGGACGACCGCCTCTGCCGCGGCCTGGGCGGGTGTCTCGACGAGCTGCGGTGGTGGGCCGACGTGCTGGCCGACGCACGCCGAACCCGCCCCTTCCCGACGTAGGACCCACGGCGCGGGACGGCCACGAAACGGTGCCGGTGCCCGCCGGAGGGAACGGCGGGCACCGGCACCGGTGCTCACTGCGGGACGGGCCCGCGGTGTCGGATCAGCTCGCGCTGCCGAAGCGGCGGCGGCGCCAGAGCACCGTACCGAGCAGCATGACCGCGCCTGCGGCGACGAGACCGCCACCGACCTTCATCGGCGTGCTCGTGCTGCTGCCGGTGACCGGGAGGTGCGGCTTCTTCTTGTGCAGCACGCGCAGCTCGGTCGAGGCGGTCCGGCCGGACTCCCGGCCGGTGCCGGTGAAGGTGAGCAGACCGGTCACCGACGGGGTGTACCGGCGGCTGAACTCGCCCCGCGCGTTGGTCCGGGCCGTGAAGGTCAGCGGCGCGCTGGCCTGGAAGGCGACCGGAGCCATCGCGACGGTGCTGCCGTCGCTGCGGCGGGCGGTGCCGGCGGCGGGTGCCGCCAGCGGCTGGGTGGTGACGGTGATGTCGACCGTCTCGTTCGGCCCGTAGTTGCGGCCGGTCAGGACGACCGTCTCACCGAGGAAGATGGTCGGTCGGTTCACCGTGAGCGAGGCCAGCACCGGCGTGTAGGGCGGTGGCTGGGGCGTTCCGCTCACGGATGGCGTCGGCTGCGGCTGCGCCGCCCCCGCCGCGGTCGGCACGGCTACCACGGCCAAACCGACCGTGAGCGCCATGATGATGCGGGATAGCCGCATTGTTGGTTCCCTCCTACTGAGTACAGCTTGGTGCGGTGACAACATGGGTGGTCCATGGGGTGGCGGTGGGCGTGAGCCACAGCTCGGCCGTGCCGCTGCCCGTCTTGCCGGTCAGCAACGAGACCTGCAGCGTCCGGGTTGCACCCGGTCCTGTCTCGACGTTCACCGTGGCCACCTGGCGGCGTCGCTCGGTGCCGTTGCCGACCGACGTCTCGGCACCGTCGAGGTGGGTGTCGAGCACCGCCCCGCCGGCCGGGCCGTAGACGGAGACCAGGGTCCGAACCGTGTACGGATCTCCTGCCTGGGCCAGTCCGAGCACGGACTCGGTGAGGCCCGAGGCCGGCGCGGTGGATCGCAACGTCACCCGGAGGTGCAGTTCGCGACGACCGTCGGCGTGGCAGTCGCCGACGGTGAGGTCGGCGGTCTGCCGGAGGTAGTAGCCGAGCTTCGCGCCACTGCCGTCGTTGAGGAACACGCCGACAGTGGGCACGGTGTCCTGCTCCGGAAGCGTCCCGGCCATCCGGCTCTCGCCGAACACCCGCTGTTCCTCCGGATGGGCACTCCAGAACAGTATCCGACGTTCTTGTATAGAACGACTAAAAGCGGACAATAGCCCGTTCGGGTGTGTGTTACGGGCAAAAAGGGTGTCGAACACGGTCGCGGCGGCGGCGGCGAAGAAGGCGTCCTGCTCCGTCGGGGCCATTTTCTGATAGGTGTCGCTGAGCAGGGTCCGCACCGCGTTCTCCGCGCTGAGCGACACGCCGCCGGGCACCCGGACCGGCCCGGTGGCCTGCAACAGGTACGACAACACCACCGGGTCGACGGCGAGCACCCCGTCCACGGTGTCGCCGCTGTGCCGCCGGTACATCTCCCGGTAGAGCGCGGCGGCGGTCGGGAAGTGCGGGCTGAGGTTGACGTCGGCGGGGTACATGCCGGGCAGTTCGCCCCAGAGCGCCCGCTGCTCGGCCGGGATCTTCAGCGGTGTGGCGAACATCCCCATGCCGCTGCTGGCTCCCTGGTCGCCCATCTCGATGCGGCCCTTGTTGGCCCGGATCACCGCGTACGCGCCGAACATGCCGCCGGTGGAGCGCAGCTCGGCGGAGTTCTGCGACACCAGCAGGTACTGACGTGCGCCGTCCACGCCGAGCAGCGGCGGCAGCAGTTGGGCGGCCTTGCCGGACGCCGAGGTCATGGCGGCCAACCGGTCGATCTCGCCGCGCAGGTCCTGGAGCGCCTCGCGCACCTGCCCGACCAGCCGGTCGGCGGGCACCACGGACAGTTCGGCGCGGATCCGCTGGACGGTGGCGTCCACCTCGACCAGCTCGTCACCGACGCCCCGCAGCCCGCTCAGGTCCAGCCGCCCCTCGCGCGGCACCAGACCGCCGAGGTCGATCCGCAGCAGCGCCGGGAACGCCTGGCGGGCCAGGTCGTCGACGGCGACGGAGATCTGCCGGACAGCCGCGAGGTTGGCTCCCGCGTACGGCGTGTGCTGGGCCGTCCACCAGCCGGGGTCGGCGGTGGCCTGACGGGCCGCGCCGGACTGCACCTGCAACGCGGCGAGGGTCCGCTGCGCCCGGTCGGTGTCGCCACCGACCAGGTGCGCGCTCAGCTCACCGGCCAGCCCGGCGGCGTTGACCAGGTGCGCGCGGGCCTGCCAGCCCCGGAACCCCACCCATCCGACGACGCCCGCCAGGAGCGAGCCGACCACCAGCGTGACGAGCAGGGCACGGCGCAGTCGGGCCCGCCGTCGCCGGCGGGACCGGCTGCGGGTACGGCGCGGGCTCTCGCGTTCCGTCACACCATTCTCCACTCCGAAATACGGACACAAGCCACCAATATTCCTAACAGGTAACGACCGTCTTGGTGACTTAATGACGCTCTCGGGCAATATGTGAGTTTCGGTCGTGACTCGTGTTTCGGCGGGGGTTGCCGGCCGCCGCCCGCAGCAGCGCCTCGATGCGGTCCACCCCGGCCGGCAACGCCATCTCCCGCAGGTACGCCTCACGGCCGCGTCGGCCCATCTCGGCGCGCGCCGGTGCAGGGATGTGCGCGGCCAGCCAGAACCGGTCCGCAAGGGTGGCCCAGTCCTCCGGCGGGCAGGAGAGCCCGGCACGGGTGCGTTCGACCAGGGCTGCCGTGTCGCCGCCAGTCGACGCCACGACCGGCGCACCGCAGGAGAGCGCCGCCTGGAGCTTGTCCGGCACGGCACTGCGCAGCGCCGGCAGGTCCCGGGACATGACCAGTTGGTAGTCGGCGGCGGCGTACAACTCCGGCATGTCCAGCGGCGAGCGCCGGTCGACGAACCGGACGTTGTCGGCACGCAGTTCGTCGGCGAGCCCCCGCACCCGCCGCTCGTCCGCGCCCGAGCCCACCAGGACCAGGTCGACGGTCTTCTCCAGCGCGGCCGCCGCCCGTACCGCCGTCTCCAGTCCCTGCCGCGCCCCGATGGTGCCGGCGTGCATCACCACGCACCGGTCGTCGCGACGCACCAGCCGACGTGCGGCCGGACCGGCCGTCGCGGGTTGGAAGATCCGCTCGTCGGTCCAGTTCAGCACCGTGCGGACCTTGGCCGGGTCGACACCGACCCCGATGACCGCGTCCTGCAACGAGGGCGCGGTCACCGCCACCACGGTGGCAGCCCGGTAGGTCAGGGTCATCGCCGCCCGCACTCGGGCCGCCCACCGCCCGTCGCCGCCGTCCGGCAGGTCCTCGGCCCACACGTCCGGCACGTGCAGCACCAGCGGCACCGGGCCGAGCAGGCGCAGCAGAGCCGCCGTGGCGAACGCGGTGGCCGGCGGCTGGTACACGTAGAGCACGTCGACCCCGGCGAGGAACCGGCGTCCGACCAGCGAGGCGCTGCCGGCGAAGGAGAGCCAGGAGGCGAGGCGGCCGCGCGGTGTGAGGTCACCGGTGCTGTACCGGGGCACCCGCCGCACGGTCAGACCCCGGCTGCGCGTCTCGTGACGCCAGCGCTGGTGCCACCCCGGGTACACGTGCCCGCCCGGGTAGTCCGGGAAGCCGGTCAGCACCCGTACCTCGTGGCCGCGGGCGGTCAGCTCCTCGGCCAGGCTGCCGGGGATGAAGGCCGGTTCCGGCGGGAAGTGGTACGTCAGCAGGCCGATCCGCATCCCGCCACCTCCCTGGCCGGGCGTCCGTCCGGCGCGGCGGCCGGGTACCACGGCGGCCCGGCTGCGTACGATCTCGGCAACCCCTCACCGGACGGTCGCCACCGGCGGTCGTCCCCCGTCGCGGCGCTGCCGCCGGCGGCCACGTCGTCGAAGGGGTCACCCATGCTCACCGGGGTGCTGTTCGTCTGCCACGCCAACCTGTGCCGGTCGCCGATGGCCGAGTACACCGCGCGTCGTCTGCTCGCCGGGCGCCCGCTGACCGTCGCGAGCGCCGGCACCGACGCCGTCGAGGGCCTGGAGATGCACCCGCACGCCGCCGAGATCGCCGCCGGGACCGGTGCGGATCCAGCGGCGTTCCGCAGTCGGCGGCTCGTCGCCGCGCACCTGACCGAGGCGGTGCTGGTGCTGACCGCCACCCGGCGCCAGCGCAGCATCTGCACCTCGCTGGCGCCGGCGGCGCTGCACCGGACGTTCACGGTGCGCCAGTTCGGCCGGCTCGCCGCAGCGGCCGAGCCCACGACGGACGAGCCGGACGACTCGCTGGAGGCCGCGGTGGCCGCCGCCGCCCTGGCTCGGGGACGGCTGCAACCCGCCCCGGCCGACGCCGACGACCTGCGCGACCCGGTCGCCGGTACGCCCGCCGACTTCCGCGCCTGCGCGGAGGAGATCGAGCGGTCGCTGCGCCCCCTGGCGGCGCTCATCGGGGCAGCCGGGTGAGTTCCTGGGTGTGATCGGGCAGGTCGGCCACCGGCTTACGCTCGGCGTGCCGACCGGCACCGGCCCGCTCGCCCGTCGCGGTCGTCGTCTCCGGTGTCTCGGCGACCACCCGGTACGCCTCGTACTGGTATGCCTCCGCCTTGGGCACCCGGGCCATGTTCAGCACGCAGCCGAGCAGCCGGACCGAGACCGAGTGCAGCGCCCGGGCCGCGGCGGCCACCTGCGCCCGTGAGGTACGCCCCTGCTGGGTGACCAGCAACGCGCCGTCGGCCTGCACCGCGACCACCACACCGTCGGTGACCGCGAGCAGCGGCGCGGTGTCGATGACGACGATGTCGGCGGACTCACGCAGGGCGATCAGCAGGTCGGACATGGCCTTGGAGCCGAGCAGTTCGCTCGGGTTCGGCGGGGCCGAGCCACTGGGCAGCACCAGCAGGGACTTGTCGCCCCAGCGCTGGACCACGTCGCCGACCTGGACGTCGCCGACGAGCACGTCGGTCAGCCCGACGCCGGAGTCGATGCCGAGGTAGTCGCCGACCTTCGGCCGGCGCAGGTCGGCGTCGACCAGCAGGACCCGCCAGCCCGCCTCGGCCAGGGCGATGGCCAGGTTGCACGACATGGTGGTCTTGCCCTCGCCCTGCAACGCGCTGGTGACGGCGATGACCCGGGCGGGTTCGTGCACGTCGACGAAGCGCAGGTTGGTGCGGAGCTTGCGGACCGCCTCGGCCCGCGCCGAGGTGGCGGCGTCGCCGACGATCAGCGGGGCGGTACGGGCGCTGGCGTCGATCGGGATCTCGCCGAGCAGCGGGCTGCCGGTGACCCGTTGCAGACCGGCGGCGTCCCGCAGGCGTACGTCGGCCATGCCGCGCAGGATCGCCAGGGCCACACCGGCCAGCAGGCCGATCAGGGTGCCGATGGCGGTGTTGCGCAGCGGCTGCGGCGAGACCGGGGTGGGGGTGACCCGGGGCCCGCTGACCACTTCGATCTTGATGGGTCCGGCGCTGCCGTCCGGCCGGGCCTCGACCTTCTGCACGAGTTCGACGAACTTCGCCGAGAGCGCCTCGGTCACGCGCAGCGCGCGGGTCTGGTCGGTGTCGGTCACCGACGCCCGCAGCAGGACGGTGCCGGTCTCGGTCGAGGTGCTGACCCGCTGCTGGACCTCCTCGGCGGTCAGCCCGAGCTGGTTGTCCGCGACCGCCGCCTGCGCCAGCCGGTCGCTGGTCAGCAGTTCGGCGTAGGACTTGACGCGCTGTTGCAGGAAGAGACCACCCTGGTAGGCGTCGGTGACGCCCTGGCTCGGGGTGGTGACGAAGAAGGTGACCGAGGCGACGTAGCGAGGCTGCGCCCGAACGGTGACCAGGGCGGTCAGCCCGAGGGCCACCACGAGGGTGACCAGGACGATCCACCAGCGCTGGCGGACGAGGCGCAGTTGGCGGTACAGGTCCATCAGGCGCGCCTCCGTACCGGGCCGGTAACGCCAAAGAAACTCACGAAAACCCCCAAGGTCTCTTCAATCTCGTGAACCATTAAAGCCGCCCATAAGCGTTATGTCCGGAGTTAGGGGTTTTCCTCGGTGGAGGACCGCGCCCGCAATGCCCAACCGGACCGACCGGCCGTCGGAATCGCCTCTCCTCCGGGAAAAATGCGATTTCTCCGTCGGGATGTGCTGGATCCGCGCACGGTGACCAGGTGCGGGGCACTGCCCCGGGCTCGTCGCCACCGGTGCCGCTGGATAAGGTCGTGGACGGTGTGCCGGGAAGCCTGGTCGGCGTGGCAGTCGTGCTGTCCCCGACCGGCGAGGTGAGAACCAGGCATGTCCACATCCACCCCACCACCCCGACGCCGCGGCCTGTGGCGTCTCTTCGCGCGTACCTCCTGGCCGGAGGCCCGGTTCCTGGGCGAGGTGCTACGCACCGAGACCGTCGGCGGAGCGCTCCTGCTCGTCGGCGCGGTGATCGCCCTGGTCTGGGCGAACTCCCCCTGGTCCGACGGGTACGCCGCGCTCGGCGCCTGGGTGCCGTGGCCCGGCGGCGCTCCCCTGCACCTCGATCTCGACCTGGCGACCTGGGCCGCCGACGGCCTGCTGGCGGTCTTCTTCTTCGTGGTCGGGCTGGAACTCAAGCGGGAGTTCGTCGCCGGTGGGCTACGCGACCCACGCCGCGCCGCGCTGCCGGTGGTCGCCGCCGTGGGCGGGATGGTGGCCCCCGCCCTGATCTACGTCGGAGTGAACCTCGCGGCCGGCGGCGAGGGGCTGCGCGGCTGGGCCGTGCCGACCGCCACCGACATCGCCTTCGCGCTGGCCGTGCTGGCGGTGATCGGGGCGTACCTGCCGCAGGGGCTGCGGGCCTTCCTGCTCACCCTCGCCGTGGTCGACGACCTGCTCGCGATCACCGTCATCGCGGTCTTCTACACCGATTACTTCGATCCGCTGCCACTGCTCGGCGCCGTGCTGCCGATCGCGCTGTTCGGCCTGCTGGTGCAACGCCGGCACACCTGGTGGTGGGCGCTCGGCCCACTCGCCCTACTGGCCTGGACGCTGGTGCACGCCTCCGGCGTGCACGCCACGGTGGCCGGCGTCGCGCTCGGCTTCACCGTGCCGGTGCTGGCCGGGCGCGGACGCGACGGCCGCCACCGGCCCGGCCTCGCCGCCCACCTGGAACACCGGTGGCGGCCGATCTCGGCCGGGATCGCCGTGCCGGTCTTCGCGTTCTTCGCCGCCGGGGTGTCGCTGCGCGACGCCGACCTGGGTGCGGTCGTCACCGATCCGATCGTCGTCGGCATCGTGCTCGGGCTGGTGGTCGGCAAGTGCGTCGGCGTCCTCGGCGCCACCTTCCTACTGGCCCGGTTCACCCGGGCCAGGCTGGCCGAGGACATCACCTGGCCGGACCTGCTCGGCGTATCGCTGCTGGCGGGCATCGGGTTCACCGTGTCGCTGCTGATCGGCGAGCTGGCCTTCGGCACGGCCGGCACCGCCGGGGACAACGTCACGGTGGCGGTACTCGGCGGTTCGCTGATCTCGGCGCTCTGCGCCACCCTGGTGCTGGCCCCCCGCAACCGCAGGTACCGGGCGATCGCCCGCACAGAGCGGGTGGACGCCGACCGGGACGGCGTACCCGACGTCTACCAGCGGCCCGCCGACTGAGCAGGCCCGCGCGCGCCATCAGCCCCCGGACGCCCGGCCGACCCGTTCGGCCGGGCGTGCCGACCAGCGGAAGTTCTCCGTCAACGCGCTGCTGAGCATCCGCCGCAGCAGCACGATCACGACGGTGGCGGCGAGTTCCCGCCAGGTCTGCTCCCCGGTCAGCCGCAGCAGACCGGCGGCCACCAGCATGTCCAGCAGCACCCGCAGCGCGGTCGATCGGGACCCGGTGGTGACCAGCGCGACCCCGGCACCGAGTACGCCGAGCGCCGCGACGACCGTGGCCAGCGCCGGGATCACGAGGCCCGCCCCGGCCGGCTGACCTGCTCCTGCTCGTGCTCGATCTCCCGGCCGAGCACGCGGTTCAGCACGGTCCGGATGGCGGCGATCGCGGCGAGCTGACCGATCTGGGTGAAGGTCGGCGAGAACGCGGTCCGCAGGATGTCCGCCGCCAACTGGAACTCCAGCCCGAGCACCAGGAACCGGCCGAGCGTCAGCCGGATCCGGGTGAACACGGTGGCGTCGCGGTAGCGGATCCCGTCGACCACGAACCGCAGCGCGGCCCAGGCCGCCCCGATGACGATCACCGCCGCGCCGACCAGCTCCACCGCGATCACCAGCCAGTGGTGACCGCGTTCCAGGAGCACGTCGACGTCCACGCGGGCGACTACCCGGCGGGGCCCCGGGTAGTCGGTGCCCGCCGGGTCAGGTCAGTTCCGCGACCGCCTCCACGAGCAGCCAGATGCCGCTGATCGCGAACAGGGCGGCGGCACCGTACTTGATGGTCCGCTCCGGCAGCTTGCGGCCGAGCAGCCGGCCGACGACGATGGCGAGCGCGTCGGCGGCGACCATGCCGATGGTCGAGCCGATCCAGGTGCCGAACCAGCCGTACTGGGTGGCCAACGTGATCGTGGCGAGCATGGTCTTGTCGCCCAGCTCGGCGAGGAAGAACGCGACACCGACGGCGAAGACGGCCGACTTGCCGCCCTTGGCCGCCTTGCGCTTCTCCTCCTCGGTGAGCGTGTCCCCGCGCAGGGTCCAGAGGCCGAAACCGATGAAGGCCAGACCCGCCAGGAGCGAGATCCAGCCGGTGGGCAGGGCGGCACCCAGCCCGACACCGATCGCCACCGAGGCCAGGTGCACCACGGCGGTGGCGACGGTGATGCCGATCAGGATCGGCACGGTGCGGTATCTGGTGGCGAATGCCAGGGCCATGAGCTGGGACTTGTCTCCCAGCTCGGCAACGAAAATCACGCCGAAGCTGACCGCCAGCGCGACGAGGAAACCCTCCATGACGTCCTTCCGGATCAGGCCGGGAGGAGGATACGGGGTGCCCTCGACCCGGCTGTTAAGCCTGGGTCGAAGGTCTCGCCCGCCCCGTCATGACGAGGCCGCGTGGCCGGATGCGGAACGCACCAGTATGTCGACCACGGCGTTGCGGGCTACTCCCCTTCGCTGCGGCACAGCCTAGCCGATCGTCGGCCGGCCGGGCCGCCGGGTGACCCGACACACCCCCGCCAGTCCTCTTGCCGGCCGCTCTCAGTCGGCGCGGGCCAGGGTCACGCCGAACAGGTCGTCGGGGTCGGTCCAGAAGCGCTCGGCGTGGAACCCGGCCGAGGCAAGCTCCCCGGCGATCCCCTCCGGGCGGAACTTCGCCGACACCTCGGTCCGCAGTTCCTCCCCCTCGGCGAAGGCGACGTCCAGGTCGAGCACGCGTACCCGGACCGGCCGCTGCGCCCGCAGCCGCATCTCGATCCACTCCTGCTCCGGGTTCCAGAGCGCGACGTGGGCGAAGTCGGCCGGGTCGAAGTCGGCGTCCAGTTCGCGGTTGAGCACCCGCAGCACGTTGCGGTTGAACTCCGCGGTCACCCCCGCCGCGTCGTCGTACGCGGGCACGATCACCGCCGGGTCCTTCACCAGGTCGGTACCGACCAGCAGCCAGTCCCCCACCTCCAGCGCGGCCCGCATCCGGGTGAGGAACTCGGCCCGCTCGGCCGGCAACAGATTGCCGATGGTGCCGCCGAGGAAGATCACGAGTCGCCGGCCACCGGCCGGCAGCCGGTCCAGGTGCCGGGTGAAGTCGCCGACGATGCCGCGTACCCGCAGCCCGGGATAGTCGGCGGCGAGCGCGGCGGTGGACGCGGCGAGCGCGCTGGCCGACACGTCCAGGGGCACGAACGTGCCCAGACCGCGTCGCCGGGTGAAGGCGTCCAGCAGCAGCCGGGTCTTCTCCGACGAGCCGGACCCGAGCTCGATGAGCGTCTTCGCGCCGGTCAGCTCCGCGATCTCGGTCGCGTGCGCGGCCAGCACCGTGCGTTCGGCCCGGGTCGGGTAGTACTCCGGCAGCCGGGTGATCTCCTCGAAGAGTTCACTGCCCCGCGCGTCGTAGAACCACTTCGGCGGCAGCCACTTCGGCTCGGCGGTCAACCCGACCCGGACGTCGTGCCGCAGGCTGCGCCCGATGTCCCGGTCGTCGAGGTGGACCTCCAGCGGCTCGGTGCTCATCCGTTGTCCCTTCCGTCGGGCGGTCGGTGGTGGTTCTCGGGCCGGGTCAGGGGGCGCAGGTGCATCCCGGTGGCGGAGGCGGTGACGAGGTGGTCGTCCGGTACCTCCCGCCAGGCCGGGTCGTCGTCGTGCGGTTCGGAGGAGAGCAGCACCGAGTCCGGCGTGGTGCGGACGGACAGGGCGTGCCCGGCCACGCTGGCGACCACCGTCACGCCGTCGGTCAACAGCAGGTTGAGCCGTGAACCCGGGGCCGCCGCGGCGACCGAGGTGACCGTCTCGGCGACCGCCTGCTCGGGTGGCAGGCCGGCGCGCAGCCGGTGCCGGACCAGCGCCCACAGCAGCGCCGAGTCGGTGGTGGCGTCGAGGGTGAGCAGGTCGCGGACGGGCAGGGTGGCGGCCAGTGGCACCACCGCGTCCGGCCAGCCGCGCACCACGCCGTTGTGGCTGAACAGCCACCGGCCCTCGGCGAAGGGCGCGGCGGCGGCGTCCACCACCGCCATGCCGACCGTGGCCGAGCGCACCGCGGCCAGCACCGCACCGGTCGAGGTGACCGCCGCCAGGTCGGCGATGGTCGGGTCGCTCCAGATCGGCTGCGCCCGCCGGTACCGCACCGGATCGCCGCCGGTCGCCGGGTACCAGCCGACACCGAACCCGTCCGCGTTGATCGTTCCGCCGCCCCGCATGTCGCGGGGCGCCCAGGACTGGCGTACCAGCGAGTGCGGCGGGTCGAACAGCAGCTCCCGCAGGGTCAGCGGTGGCCCGAGGTAGGCCAGGTGGCGGCACATCAGGCCACCCTGGGCACGACCGTCACCGGTCGGCCTCCTCGGGTCGAGCGTCGCGGGCGCAGCGGAAGCCGCTGAAGATCTGCCGACGGATCGGGTAGTCCCAGTTGCGGAAGGTGCCCCGACAGGCGGCCCGGTCGGTGCCGAACGACCCGCCGCGCAGCACCTGGTAGTCGTCGCCGAAGAAGACCTCCGAGTACTCCCGGTAGGGGAAGGAGGCGAAGCCGGGATAGCCGCGCAGTGGCGTCGACACCCACTCCCACACGTCGCCGACGAGCTGGTGCACGCCGAGCGGCGACGCCCCGGCCGGGTATGCGCCGACCGGTGCCGGCCACAGGTGTCGCTGGCCCAGGTTGGCGTGTGCCGAGGTGGGGTCGTCGTCGCCCCACGGGTAACGGCGGGACCGACCGGTGGCCGGATCCCACCGGGCCGCCTTCTCCCACTCCGCCTCGGTGGGCAGCCGCTTCCCGGCCCAGGCGGCGTACGCCCGCGCCTCGTGGAAGCAGACGTGCACCACCGGCTCGTCGTCGCGGACCCGGTCCCACCGGCCGAACCGCCGGTACGCCCAGCCGTCGCCGTCACGCCGCCAGTGCATCGGCGCGCCCAGTCCGGCCTCCTGCCGGTGGCGCCAGCCCGCCTCGCTCCACCAGCGCGGGTCGTCGTACCCGCCGTCGGCGATGAACTCGCGGTACGCCCCGTTGGTCACCGGGGCGGCGTCGATGACGTACGCGGGCAGCTCGACCCGGTGGGCCGGGCGTTCGTTGTCCAGCGCCCACGGGTCGGTGTCGGTGCCCATGGTGAACGGGCCGGCCGGCACCAGCACCTCCCCGGTCACCCGGGCGGCCGGCTCCGGCGGTGGCGGCGCGTGCAGCACCACGGGACCGGAGCGCAGTTGGTGGGTGGCGAGCATCGTCTCGTCGTGCTGCTGCTCGTGCTGCACGATCATCCCGAACGCGAACCCGTCGGTGACCAGTCGACGCTCCTCGAAGGAGACGCTGTCGAGCAGGTCGTACACCTTCTCGCGGACGGTCGACACGTACGCCCGGGCCTCGGTCGGCGGCAGCAACGGCAGCGACGGGCGGTCCTTGCGGGGCTGCTTGAAGGCGTCGTAGAGCTCGTCGATGTCGCACCGGACCGGTTCGCGTCCGCCGACGTCCCGGACCAGCCAGAGTTCCTCCTGGTTGCCGATGTGGGCGAAATCCCAGACCAGCGGGGACATCAGCGGCGAGTGCTGGCGGGTCAGGTCGCCGTCGTCGACCGCCTCGGTCAGCCCGACGGTGCGGGCCCGGGTGCGGTCCAGCTCTGCGGCGATCCGGGCGCGCAGCTCCTCCGCGCCGAGGTTGGTGGTGGTGTCGGTCATCGCTGCCTCCTCCGGGCGGCGTCGCGCCGTCGTCGTACTCCCTGGTCGATCTCATCGTGCAGGGCACCCGGCAGGTCGAGCCGGGGCAGCGCCGTCAGGGCCAGGTCGAGCAGGCCCACGGCGACGGTGGCCAGGCACGGGTCGTGCAGTCCGTGCCGGGCGGCGATGAGCCAGCGGTCGGCCACCGGGGCGGCCAGCGCCATCGCGGTCTCGGTGGTGTCGGTGGCGTCGAGCAGTGCGGCGAGCACCGCCAGCGGCAGCGTCCAGCCGCGCCCGGGTTGGGCGTCGACGTAGCGCAGTTCCAGGTAGCCACGGGGCCGTACCGGCGGGAACAGCGTGCTGACGTGGTATTCCAGGTCGTCGGTGGTGGGCGGGCGGGGCAACGCCCCGTCGATCCAGTCGGCGAACGTCACGTCCGGCGGTGGGGTCCAGTCGCCGCTGTCGTCGCGGACGCAGAGCAGCGGGGCGGCCAGCGCGTACCGGACCCAGGCGGCGACCGGGTCGACGCCGGCCACCTCGGGTGTCCAGACCGGGGCAGTGCGGGCCGGATCGATCCGGGCCCACGCGCCCATCCGGGCCGACGCCCACCCGGTGTTCCGGCCGGCGTGGCGGTCGGCGGTGGCGAAGGCGGCCAGCAGCGGCGGCCCGACCGCGTGCACCAGCGCCCACCGGGCGGCGACCTGCTCGGGCCGACCCGCGTCGAGGCAGACCTGTAGGCCGGCGGTGCTGTACATCATCGTCCGGCCGTCCGGGCCGTGCCGGTCGAAGACCCGGCGCATGGCCCGGTAGCGGGGTGTGTCGATCACCGGTCGCGGTGGCCGGTACGCGTCGATGCCGGCGCGGCCGAGGCGCAGGCCGGCGGCGTCGAGCAGGCGGGTGACCTGGTCGATGTCGGACTGGGTGGCGTCGATCAGAGCGGTGACGGAGGCTTGCGGCGGGGTGGAGATCTCCACCTGCCCGCCGGGCTCGACGGTCACCGTGCCGCCCCGCAGCAGTCTGCGGGCGGGGCTGGTCCGATCCAGTGTGACGGGGCTGTAGGGCCCCAGTGCCGCTCTCAGCCGGGCGGCGTCGACGGGACGCGTGGGGTCGACGGCCTCGTGGACCGTCCATTCGAGCTCGACACCGGTGTAGGTCGGTGGGCCGGTCTTGAAGCAGATCCGGGCGAGATGTCGGGCGGCTGCGGCACGATCCCGCAGCACGGGGATGTGATCGACGTCCGGTGAGGTGACCACGCAACGGCTCCCTTGTCCGATGCCGGCTCGGTAATCGTCACCGTAACGCGTCGCAGTGACATCTTCACGCTGTCGGCGCTTCCGTCGAACCGAATTCACGTTCCCGTCGCAATCGGTGCGCGGGGCGCCGGTGGCCCCCGCCGCTATCCCGTGGCCGGCGGGTCGTCCGGATCGGTGCCGTGCTTGGCCAGCCAGTCCGGGTCGACCTCGGCGAGCAGCGCCCGGCAGTACGCGGCCACGTTCTCGGCACCGCCGGCCGCGTCCCGCAGATCGGCGAAGCCCGGGCTGTCCATCGCCTTCTCCCGCTGCCGCTCGGACTTCGACAGGTACGACCGGCAGTGGCCGGTGTGACCGGAGTCGAGCGGTCCGCCGTACGTCGACGCCTCGGGGGTGCCCGTCTCGGACGGGCTGGGTGAACCGGTGGACGACGTGGTGGGCGACGGCGACGCGGGGGTGGGCGTACTCCCGGTCGGGTCGGCGGTGGTGTCCGGCCGGCTCTCGGACGGGGTCGGGCTGGCGGGCGCGGAGGTCTCGGCGGGGGCGGAGGTGGCCGGGGGCACCGGCGGCGGCTCCGGGCGGTCGAGGTTGACCGCGGCGAGGGCGGCCCCGGCGGTGGCGGTCGCCGCGACACCGGCGATCCAGGCCACCGCACCGGCGGTGAAGCGGCGGCGACGCGGCCGGACCGACGGCGACGTGACCGGCGCAGCCCCCTGCCGGGCGGCACGGAACGCGGCGAGAGCGGCCTGTTCCCCGGCGAGTTCGTGGTCGCGGGGCGGGGCGGCGGCGGCCCGCAGCAGCCCGGCGAGCGGGTCGTCCGGCCCGGACGCCGAGGGTGGGGCGGCGGTGTCGAGCAACCGGTCGTGCGCGGCCCGGGAGACGGCCGTACCCGACCGACGCCACCTCATCCACAGTCCTCTCACGTCAGCCGTCCACCGGCTCGGCGTGCGGTGCCTGCGCGGGGCCGGTACGCGGACGCGGCGGGACGTCGCCCTGGGTGGCCTGCCGGTCCAGCATCAGCGCCAACCGCCGTAGTCCCCGGTGCGCGGCGGTACGGACCGCTCCGGCGCGGCGGCCGAGCACGCGTCCGGCGGTCGCGGCGTCGAGCCCGACGACCGCACGGAGCAGGACCGCCTCGGCCTCGCGGGGTGGCAGGCTGGCGATCATGGCGAGGGCGGCCTCCGTGCCGATGGTCTCCCCGGCGCGTTCGGCGGTGTCGGCGTCACCGGCCAACTCGCTGAGTTCCTGCACCGGCACCGGGAGTGCCGGTCGACGGCGCTGCCGCCGCAGGTGGTCCATGGCCCGGTTGCGGGCGATGGTGACGACCCAGGCACGGAACTCTCCACCCGTGAAGTTGGGCAGGTCGCGGGCGACCTGCAACCACGTCTCCGAGGCCACGTCCTCGGCGTCCGCGCCGACCAGCGCGGTCAGGTACCGCAACAGCCCCGGCTGCAGGCTGCGATAGAGGAAGCGGAAGGCTTCCTCGTCCCCACTCTTGGCCGCCTCGACCGCCTGGCTCAGTTCACCGGTCATGGCACTGCCGCTTCCGTCCACCGGTTCTCTCGCGGGACGTGGGCCGGGCGGACGATCCGGTGCCGGCCCGGTCCACGACCCGGACCTCTTCCCGCACCCCGCCCCCGTGACCTGTTCGCCTACGGACCGCCCTGGCCCGGAAGCGGATTTTTCCCGACAGCGTCGCGATCCACAACCACACCGGCGGAACTTTCGCGAGCTCCCCGGATCGGGCTGACGTTAGAGCGTCCGCCCAGGTCGGACAAGCTGCTGGAGGCCGGTCGGCACAGTGACAATTCTCAACCGGCCGGTGCGGTGTTTCGCCGTAACGAACCGCGGTCCGCCGACGCTACCTCCGGCGGGCCCGGCCGCCTGACCTCGGCGGGTCGGCGAGCCACCCACACGCCATGACTCACGGTACACGTCACATCACGACACGCCCCGTGTCGGACACGGTCGGCGGTAAGATGCGTCGCCATGCCGGCGCGCCTCTCGGCCCCCTTGTGGGTACGGTGGTGCCGTGTTGTCTTCGGAGGTCGTACTCAGCGGTCGGTACCGCTTGGACGAACGCGTCGCCACCGGCGGCATGGGTGACGTCTGGCGCGCGTCCGACCTGATCCTCGGCCGGCAGGTCGCGGTGAAGGTGCTGCTGCCCTCGCTGGTCTCCGACCCCGACTTCATCGCCCGCTTCCGCGCCGAGGCCCGGATCATGGCGGCACTGCGCCACCCCGGCATCGTCCAGGTCTACGACTGCGGCGAGGACGACCTGCCCGACGGCGGCCGGGCCGACTACCTGGTCATGGAGTACGTCACCGGCCAGCCGCTGTCCAAGCGGATCGAGGCCGAGGGTCGCCTGGACGTGGGTCTGGCGATGTCGGTGGTGGCGCAGGCGGCACAGGCGCTGCACGCCGCGCACCTCGGCGGCATCGTGCACCGCGACGTGAAGCCGAGCAACCTGCTGGTGCAGGAGGACGGCACGGTCGTCCTGGTCGACTTCGGGGTGGCCCGGTCCGCCAACGTGACGAGCATCACCAGCACCAACGCGGTGCCCGGCACCGCGCTCTACATGGCGCCCGAACAGGCCGCCGGACGCCCGGTCTCCGGCGCGACCGACCTGTACGCGCTCGGCGCGGTCGCCTACTGCTGCCTGACCGGCAGCCCGCCGTTCACCGGCGACAACCCGCTCCAGGTCGCCGTCCGGCACCTCGACGACCCGCCGCCGGACCTGCCGTCCGACATCCCGGAGGCGGTACGCGTCCTGGTCGCCCGCGCGCTGGCCAAGGACCCGGCGGACCGGTTCAGCAGCGGCGCGGCGATGGCCGAGGCGGCGCGGGCCGCGGTCTCCGACGGGTCACTCCCGACCGCACTGGTCCCGGCTGCCGCCGGAGCACTGCGCGAGGCCGGCCCGGACACCCGCACGGACGTCCCGGCGGGCGGTGCCGCACCGGCCGGTCGGCGTCGGCGCGGCGCGCTGGTCGGCGCGCTCACCGCCGTGCTGGTCGGCTTCGTGGCCCTCGGCGCCGCGCTCGGCGCGACCAGCGAGGCCGACACCCCGGCGGTGAAGCTGCCGACCAGCTCGCCGAGCCCCGACGCCACCGGTCCCGCCGAGACGCCGTCGAGCACCGAGGAGAGCAGCCCCGCCCGGGTGCCGCCGCTGCGCCCGGCCGGCTCCACGGCCAGCCCGACCGAGTCGCCGTCGGCGCAGCCGAGCAGCCCGCAGCCCAGCGAGCCGACCGGGTCCCCGTCGCCGACGCCCAGCGCGACCAGCCCCGAGCCGACCACGCCCAGCCCCACGCCGTCGCAGACGCCCGGCAGCACGCCGACCACCACCACGCCCCCGCCTCCGGTCGACCCGCCGGACAACGGCGAGGCGAGCTGAGTCCCACCAGCCCCTATATCACCGAAACGGACGTACGGGGTCACACTCCGCTCTAGGCTCCTGACCAGCAGGTACTTTCTACCGGTCAGGAGCTCGGGTGAGCCTGGAGAAGTTGGTCGTCATCGGGCAGGGGTACGTCGGCCTGCCGCTGGCCATGCGCGCCGTCGAAGCCGGCCTGGACGTGGTCGGCCTCGACGTCGACACCGACCGGGTCAAGCGGCTCGCCTCGGGTGAGTCGTTCGTGGCGGACATCCCCGCCGACCGGCTCGGCCGGGCCCTGTCCAGCGGCCGGTACCGGCCCAGCAGCGAGTACGCCGACGCGCAGGACTTCGACATCTGCGTCATCACGGTGCCCACCCCGCTGCGCGACGGCACCCCGGACCTGAGCTACGTGGAGCAGGCCGGCACCGGCATCGCGCCGTACCTGCGGCCCGGCTGCACGGTGATCCTGGAGTCCACCACGTACCCGGGCACCACCGAGGAGCTGCTGCGCCCGCTGCTGGAGTCGGTCAGCGGGCTGCGCAGCCCCGGCGACTACCACCTCGGGTACAGCCCGGAGCGGATCGATCCGGGCAACCCGAGCTGGCGGCTGGAGAACACCCCGAAGGTGGTGTCCGGGGTCGACGAGGTGTCCCTGGCCCGGGTCGACGCGTTCTACCGGCGGCTGGTGGAGCAGACCGTCCCGGTCGACTCGACCCGGGTGGCCGAGTTGACCAAGCTGATCGAGAACACCTTCCGCCAGGTCAACATCGCCCTGGTCAACGAGCTGACGATGCTGTCGCACCAGCTCGACATCGACGTCTGGCAGGCCATCGACGCGGCCGAGACCAAGCCGTTCGGTTTCCTGCCGTTCCGGCCCGGCCCCGGCGTCGGCGGGCACTGCCTGCCGATCGACCCGTGCTATCTGTCCTGGCAGGTCAAGCGACGCCTGGGCCGGCAGTTCCGGTTCATCGAGCTGGCCAACGACATCAACCACGAGATGCCCGAGCACGTGGCGCAGCGGGTGATGGCCGGGCTGAACCGCTCCGGCCGGGCGGTCAGCGGCGCGCGACTGCTGCTGCTCGGGCTGGCGTACAAGCGCAACACCGGCGACATGCGCGACTCCCCGGCGGTGGACGTGGCCCGCCGGCTGCGGGACCTCGGTGCCGAGGTCCGCGCGGTCGAACCGTACGCCGAGGCGCACCACCTGCCCGACGGGGTGCTGATCGTGGACCTGACCGAACGCGAGCTGCGCGAGGCCGATGGTGTGGTGGTGGTGACCGACCACGACGCGTTCGACTACGACCTGGTGGCCCGGCAGTCCCGCTACGTCTTCGACACCCGCAACCGCTGCACCGGCCCCACCGTCGAACGCCTCTGACCGCGCACTCCATCGTGGCGCTGTAGCTGTTCCCGTATCGGCGTGTCGAGCAGCCACACTGCCACAATCAGCGGGTGGCCGGCGGACAGCGACCACCGAGGGGTGTGGCCCTGCCGTGCCCGGCGCAGGGATCAAGCCTGACCGCCCGGAGCCGGGCACGGCAGGGCCACACCCCCCACACCCCCCACCACAGTCACTGGTCAGCCAGCGCCTCGACGACCGGCCGGGACAGTGCGCGCCGCGCCGGCAGCACCGACGCCAGCAGCGCGGCCAGCACCGCGACGGCCAGCACCCCGCCGAGCCGTGCCCAGGGCACGACCAGGGTGAACTCCCCGGCGAGCCGGGCCAGCAACGCCATCGCCCCGGCGGTGACGCCGGTGCCGAGCGCGACCCCGAGCACCGCGCCGACCAGCGCGGTGAGGACCGCCTCGACGGCCAGCATGGCGCGCATCCGCCCAGCGGTCAGCCCGACGGCACGCAGCACCGCGTTCTCCCGGGTCCGTTCCACCACCGACAGGCTCAACGTGTTCGCCACCCCGACCAGGGCGATCACCACCGCCAGCCCGAGCAGCGCGACCACGAACGCGAGCAGCATGTCCACCGTGGAGGTGAGCATCCGCTTGTACGCCGCCTGATCGAGCAGGTTGACCGTCGGGTAGTCGACCAGTACCGCCTCGATGGCGGCGCGTGCCGTACCGACCGGGACGCCCGGGGCCGGATCGACCTCGGCCTGGAAGCCGCGCTCGCCGGGGAAGAGCCGGGTGTGGTCGGTGTCGACCAGACCCACCGCGTGTCCGGGTGGCACCGTCGACCCGGTGCCGCCGGAGGCCAGTCCGTCGACCACCGCCGCCACCTCGAACGGCTGGGACCGCAGGGTGACCCGGTCCCCCGCCGACCAGCCGCGTCGCTGGGCCAGCTCGCGGTCGACCAGGATCCGTCCCGGTCCGAGCCGGTCGAGCTGCCCGGTCACCACCTGCTCGATCCGGTCGCCGACCAGTGCCGGGTGGACCGTCCGGTACTCGACGTCGTCGGCGGTCCGGGTCCGTGCCTCGTGCACCACGCCCAGCTCGGGCCGGGCGGCCAACGCGCCGGTCAGCCCGGCGGGCAGGTCCACACCGATGCCGGTGACCAGGAAGTCCACCCCGACCTCGGCGTCCACGGTCCGTTCGATGGCCACCTTGGTGCTCTGCGCGCCGACCAGGAACGACGAGACCAGACCGATGCCGATCACCAGCGCGGTGGCGGTCGCGGCCACCCGTCGGGGGTTGCGCACCGCGTTGGCCACGGCCAGCGCGCCGGTGACGCCGAGGACCCGCCGCAGCGGTGCCCCGAACAGGCGGACCAGCGCCGGCACCAGCACCGGGCCGAACAGCACGATGCCGAGGAAGCTCAGCACCCCGCCCAGGGCGACCAGCACGATCTGTCCGGCGGAGGCCGCACCGGCCAGGGCGGCGACCCCGGCGGTGAGGACCATCGCGCCGCCGGCCAGCCGTACCCGGCCGGCGGGGCGGGTGACCTGCACGGCGGCGTCGGTGAGGGCCGCCACCGGGGCGACCCGGGTGCCCTGCCAGGCCGGTACGCACGCGGCGGCGACGGTGAGCGCGGTGCCGGCGACCAGGCAGCCCAGCACGGTGCCGACGGTGACGGTCAGCTCACCGCTCAGCGGCATGTCCAGTCGGGACACCAGTGCGGTCAGCGCGGCGGCGAGTCCGGCCCCGACCAGGACGCCGAGCGCCGAGGCGGCCAGACCCACCACCGCCGACTCCAGCACGGCGGCTCGGAACACCTGCCCCCGGGTGGCCCCGACCAGGCGCAGCAGCGCGGTCCGGCGGGTGCGCTGGGCCAGCACGATGGTGAAGGTGTTGCCGATGACGAAGGCCGCCACCACCACCGCCACCCCGGCGAAGGTGAGCAGCACCAGGTGGAACTGGTCCACGTCGCGGACCGCGTCGGCGACGGCGGCCTCCAGGATCTCCGCGCGGGTCCGCACGGTGGTGCCCGCCCCGGCGACGTCGGCGAGCCGGGCGGCCAGCTCGGTGTCGGTGATCCCGGGCTCGGCCGCGACCATGATCCGCCCGTACCCGGACCAGCCGGTGACGGCGAGCGCGTCGGCGCCGACCAGCCCGACGAACGGCCCGCCGATGTCGCGCGGGGTGTCGGCCACGTCGACCACGCCGACCAGCATGAACGGCTGGGCCGCCCCGGCGGCGCCGCCGACGCGTACGGTGCCGCCGAGCCGGAACGACTGGTCGTCGACGGTCCGCCGGTCGAGCACCACCTCGCCGGCCCGGACGGGCAGCCGCCCGGTCACCACGTCGTAGGACTGGAGCACCGGATCGGTCGGCACGGCGGCGAGGACGCCGAAGCCGAGGACCGGTCGCCCGTCCGAGCCGACCACCCCGGCGGTGTCGGTCAGTTCCCCCTCGGCGGCGCGGACCCCGTCGACCGCGCGGACCCGGTCGACCAGCGCCGGGTCGATCGGGTCCCGGTCGGCGTAGATCCCGGCGTCGGTGTGTCGGTCGAAGGTGCCGGCCCGGTCGTACGCGCCGGCCCGCATCCCGTCGACGAAGATCAGCGTGCCGGCGATGAAGGCCACGCCGAGCACCACGGCGAGGGTGGACATCACCATCCGTGCCGCCTCGGCACGTAGCGAGCGAAGTGTCAGCCGGAGCACGGTCACCGCCCCCGCGTCGACGCGCCGGCCACGGCGGCGGACGGGTCCAGCCCAGCGAGCACGTCGAGGACCAGCTCGGCGGTGGGCTCGGTCAGCTCCCGGACCGGGCGCCCGTCGGCGAGGAAGACCACCCGGTCGGCGTACCCGGCGGCGACCGGGTCGTGGGTCACCATCACCACCGTCTGGCCGAGGCTGTCGACCGCCTCGCGCAGCAGCCGCAGCACCTCGGCCCCGGCCCGGGAGTCCAGGTTGCCGGTCGGCTCGTCGGCGAAGATCACCCACGGTTTGGTGATCAGCGCCCGGGCCACCGCGACGCGCTGCTGCTGGCCGCCGGAGAGTTCGGCCGGCCGGTGCCGTACCCGGTCGGTCAGCCCGACCGCGGCGACCACCTGACGCAGCCAGGCCGGGTCGGCCCGCCGACCGGCGATGTCCAGCGGCAGCGTGATGTTCTCCGCCGCGCTGAGCGCGGGCAGCAGGTTGAACTTCTGGAACACGAAGCCGACCCGGTCCCGGCGCAGCAGGGTGAGCCGCCGGTCGTCCAGGCGGCCCAGCTCGGCGTCACCGACGTACACCGTGCCTGCGGTGGGCCGGTCCAGACCGGCCAGGCAGTGCATCAGCGTCGACTTGCCGGAGCCGGACGGTCCCATGATGGCGGTGAACCGGCCGGCGGCGACGTCGAGGTCGACCCGGTCGAGCGCGACGACGGCGGCCGGGCCGGTGCCGTACCGCTTGGACAGGCCCCGGGCGGTGACGGCGACACCGGCGACGGCGTGGGCGGGTGGTGCGAGGAACACGTGCGACTCCCCGTGCGGAGGACGGACCAGGACTCCTCCGACGCTAGGCAGGACACCGGCCGGTCGAGATCAACCCGCGCGCTCGACCTCGGTACGCCGCAGGTCGTCCCGGACCGGGCGGACCCGTACGCCTCAGGTCGTACGCCGGTTCTCCGCGCCCGGGGTGACCAGCCCGCTCTCGTACGCCAACACCACGGCCTGCACTCGGTCGCGCACTTCGAGCTTGGCCAGGATCCGCCCGACGTGCGTCTTCACCGTCGCCTCGGCGACGTGCACCCGGGTGGCGATCTCGGCGTTGGCCAGGCCCTGCGCGACCAGCAGCAGGATCTCCCGTTCCCGCTCGGTGAGCCGGGCCAACCGGGGGTCCTCGGTCGGGCCTGCGCCGAGCTGCCCGGCAAACCGATCCAGCAGACGGCGGGTGATCGACGGGGCCACCACCGAGTCGCCCTGGGCGACCACCCGGATCGCGGCGAGCAACTCCTCGGGCGGCACGTTCTTGAGCAGGAATCCGCTGGCACCGGCCCGCAGCGCGGCGAAGGCGTCCGCCTCGGTGTCGAACGTGGTCAGCACCAGCACCCGGGGACCGTCGGAGGGCTGGTCGGCGCAGAGTCGGCGGGTGGCCTCCACCCCGTCCATGGTCGGCATCCGGACGTCCATCACCACTACGTCGGCCTCGACGCGGGCGAGCAGCCGCAGGGCGTCGGCGCCGTCGATCGCCTCGCCGACCACCTCCAGGTCGGGCTGGGAGTCGAGCACCATCCGGAAGCCGGCCCGGACCAGGGCCTGGTCGTCCACGATCACCACCCGGACCGTCATGCCGTGACCACCTCCGTCCCGGGGGACGAGGGTAGCGGCAGTCGCGCCCGCAGCAGCCATCCCCCGCCCGGGCGGGGGCCGGCGGTGAGGCTGCCGTCGTACACCGAGACCCGCTCGCGCATGCCGACCAGGCCGTGACCGCCGGGCGGTGCCGGGGTGGCCGGGGCGCGGCCCCGCCCGTCGTCGCGGACCTCGAGCACGACGGCGTCGGCGCGGTGCGCCAGGTCGACCTCGGCGGTGGCGCCGACCCCGGCGTGCTTGAGCGTGTTGGTCAGCGCCTCCTGCACCAGCCGATAGACGGTCAGCTCGAGCGCGGGCGGCAGTGCCCCGGAGTCGCCGGTGACGGTGTGGCGCACCCGGAGTCCGGCGGCCCGGAACCGGTCCAGCAGGGCGGGCAGCTCGGCGACGGAGGGACGCCGATGCGTCGGCTCGGCAGGTTCCGGTGCCGGGTCGGGCCCGGCCGCCGGGTCCGGTGCCGGGTCGGTTCCGGCCGCCGGCTCCGGCGGGCTCGATTCGCGCAGGACGCCCACCAGCCGCCGCATGTCGCCCAACGCCTGCCGGCCGGTGTCCGCGACGATCCGGACCGCCTCCCGGGCCGCCTGCGGGTCCTTGTCGAGCACGTACCGGGCGCCGTCCGCCTGCACGATCATGACCGCCATGCCGTGCGCCACCACGTCGTGCAGCTCGCGGGCGATCCGGGTGCGTTCCTCGGCCACCGCCGCCCGCGACTGCGCCTCGCGCTCCCGTTCCAGGGTGGCCGCCCGCTCCTCCAGGCTGAGCACGTACAACCGGCGGGTCCGCACGTTCAGCGCGGCCAGCCAGACCGCGCCCACGACCAGCCCGTAGAAGACGGCGGTGAAGGGCCAGGCGACCTGGGACGGCGTCCGTGCCGCGGCGAACACCACCCCGACGGCGGCGACGACCCCGGCCAGCACCCCGTCGCGCAGCCGATCGGCGTACTTGACCACGCTGTAGAGGGCGATCAGCACCGCCACGTCGTACGGCAGGGGTGCCCAGTCGAGGGCGACCTGGACGTACGCCAGCGCCGCCACGACCACCGTCACGCCGACCGGCTGGCCCCGCCGCCACAGCAGCGCCACCGCCATGCCCAGCCCGAGGATGGTGCCCGGCCAGCCGGCGGCGCTACCGGCGGTGGACGCCAGCGCGAGCAGCGCCACCAGGCCGGAGACCGCCACGTCGAAGGCGACCCCGCGCAGCGGGCGGCCCAGGACCGTCGCTCTCATCGCCACCCAGCGTACGGGTGGCGCGGGGTCATCCCGGTGCTGGTCAGGGAGTGAGGTCGCGCATCCGGACGATCTCCACGCCCTGCTCGGTGGCGACCGAGGTGGCGAACTCCGACATCCGTTGGTCGAGACCCACCTTGAGCAGGTCGGTCGCCATCACCACGGCGCCCTCGTGGTGTTCGGTCATCATCCGCAGGAAGAGACGGTCGAAGTCGACGCCCCGGGCGGCGGCGAGCCGGCCCATCGCCTCGGGCGACTGCATGCCCTTCATCGTGGCGTGGTCGTGCCCGGACACCTCGGTGGAGAGGTGGCGCTCGGCCAGCCAGGCTCGCAGCACGCCGATCTCGGGTCGCTGGCCGGCGCGGATCCGGTCGGCCAGGGCGCGTACCCGGGGGTCGGCGGCCCGGTCCGGGGCGAGCGCGGACATCTCCAGCGCCTGCTCGTGGTGCGGGATCATCATCCGCGCGAACCAGGCGTCCAGGGTGTTGAACCGCGGTGGCGAGTCGTCGCGTACCTCGGTGCCGGGCCGCTCGACGGCCGGTTCGCCGGGACGTCCGGGCACGATCACCAGCGGCGCGTCCGGATCCGGCGACGGACCGACCGACGACGAGGCCTCGGCGGCGGGCGCCGGCCCGGGTGGCGCGGACTCGTCGCCGTCACGCAACGCGAACGCCGACACCGCGAGTACCACCACGACCGATGTGACGACAGCCAGCAGGCGTCCACGTCGGGCGGTCATGCGACACCCCCTCAGGGTCGAGGTCGCAGCGATCGTATCCATTCACGATGTTTGCTAGATGTGAGCCAGATCACATCGATGAGTGTCGTCGCGGAGTTATGGTACGGCCCATCGCCACTCGCCTCTCGAAGGGCATCGCCGATGGTCGGATTGACCCCGCCGCGGGGGCGGCAGCTACGCGTCGTCAGCGTGGCCGCCACCGGGCTCCTCCTCGCCAGCATCGCCGTCGCCACACCCGGCAACGCGCAGACGGTCACGCGGACGGTCACCGAGTCCGCCGCCGTCGAGGCACCCCTCGGTGTCGACGAGATCTCCCACAGCCCCAACCTCAAGCAGATCGCCAACCTGCCCAAGCAGGCCCCGTTCGACACCACGGCGGCGCTCGGCACCGACATCGCCTTCCAGGGCAAGTACGCCTTCGTCGGCAACTACGACGGCTTCGTCATCTATGACGTCGCGAAGCCGAGCAAGCCGAAGATCGTGTCGCAGGTGCTCTGCCCGGGCGCCCAGAACGACATCTCCATCTATGGTGACCTGCTCTTCCTGTCGACCGACGCGTCCCGCACCGACGACTCGTGCAGCAGCGTCTCCCAGTCCGCCGCGATCAAGGAGTCGTGGGAGGGCATCAAGATCTTCGACGTCAAGGACAAGAAGAAGCCGCGCTACCTCAAGGCGGTCGAGACCGCCTGCGGCTCGCACACCCACACGCTGGTGCCGGCCAAGGACAAGAAGTCGGTCTACCTGTACGTCTCCTCGTACAGCCCACAGGCCACCTTCCCCGACTGCCAGCCGCCGCACGACTCGATCAGCATCGTCAAGGTCCCGCTGAAGAAGCCGACCGACGCGGCCGTGGTCGCCACGCCTAACCTCTTCCCGGACGGCGGCTACGAGGGCCGCACGGGCGGATCGGCGACCAGCGGCTGCCACGACATCACCGCCTACCCGGAGAAGGACCTCGCCGCCGGGGCGTGCATGGGTGACGGCGTGCTGCTGGACATCAGCAAGCGGGAGGCCCCGCGCGTCCTGCACACGGTGCGCGACACGGTCAACTTCGCGTTCTGGCACTCGGCCACCTTCAACAACCGCGGCACCAAGGTCGTCTTCACCGACGAACTCGGCGGCGGTGGCGGAGCCACCTGCAACGAGGAGATCGGCCCGAACCGGGGCGCCAACGCGATCTACGACCTCACCGGCCGGGGCGACAACCGCAAGCTGGAGTTCCGCAGCTACTTCAAGATCCCGCGGACCAACGGCGACACCGAGAACTGCGTGGCACACAACGGCTCGCTGATCCCGGTCCTCGGCAGGGACATCATGGTCCAGGCGTGGTATCAGGGCGGCATCTCGGTGTGGGACTTCACCGACTCCCGCAAGCCCAAGGAGATCGGCTTCTGGGAGCGGGGCCCGCTCTCGGACAGCCAGTTGATCGTCGGCGGCTCCTGGTCGGCCTACTACTACAACGGGCACATCTACTCCTCCGACATCCAGAAGGGGCTGGACGTGCTCGAACTCAACGACTGGCGGACGTGGTCGGCCAAGCTGGTCCACTACCGCGAGTTCAACGTCCAGACCCAGCCCAGCTACCTGAGCTGGTAGCACCACCCGCGCCCACCGGGCCCGGTCCCCTGCTCGGGGGCCGGGCCCGGTCACGTGTACCGCTCACGCCGACGGCCGGATCGAGACCGAGTACACCGACCAGGGCCGACCCCTCCGCCGGCTGACCGCGAGCACCCGGCGGTACCGGCCGTCACCTCGACCGGCACCCGAGCGGATGAGGCCGCCCGGCCGTGCGAAGATGCGCCGTGACCTCCCCAGACGCCGCCCCGGCCGCACCCGGCCGACGCCGGCCGCACCCGCTGGACGTGATCGCCGTCGGGCTGGCCGTCCTGGGTGCCGCGTGCGTGGCGACCGGTCTACTGCCCCGCGCCGACGCCGCCGACACCCTCGCCCGGGTCCTGCCGCTGCTGGTCTTCCTCGGCACCGTGGTGGTCCTCGCCGAACTCACCGCCGCCGCCGGTGTCTTCGACGTGTTCGCCACCCGGCTGGCGGTCGCCGCCCGGGGCCGCTGGCCGCTCCTGTTCGCGCTCTGCGTCGGCTTCGCCGCGCTCACCACCGTCGTGCTCAACCTGGACACCACGGCAGTGCTGCTCACGCCGGTGATGCTCGCGCTGGCGGTCACCCTGCGCACGGCGGTGGCCCCGCTGGCGGTCACCACGGTCTGGCTGGCGAACACGGCGAGCCTGCTGCTGCCGGTATCCAACCTGACCAACCTGCTGGCCGCCGACCGGATCGGGCTCGCCCCACTGGCGTACGCGAGCGTCATGTGGCTGCCCCAACTGGCCGCGCTCGCGGTCACCACGGTCCTGCTCTGGTATTTCTGGTGGCGACGCGACCGCCCCGTCGACGGCCGGTTCCCGCCACCGCCGGTGCACCGGCCCGCCGACCCGGTGCTCTACCGCACCGCGCTCGTCGCCTGCCTGCTCTTCGTCGGCGCGATCGTGGCCGGCGCACCGGTCGGCCTGGCCTCGGCCGTCGCCGCCGGTCTGCTGCTGATCGTCTTCGCCTTCCGCTCCCCCGGTACGCTGCGCCCCGCCCTGCTGCCATGGCGGCTGCTGCTCTTCGTCACCGGTCTGTTCCTGGTGATCCAGACCATCGGCGCGTTCGGTCTGAACGACCTCGTCGCCCGCCTCGCCGGTGACGACGGCGGGGTACCCGGCCTGCTGCGCGCGGGCGGCACCGGCGCGCTGCTGTCCAACCTGGTCAACAACCTGCCCGCCTACCTGGCCGGCGAGGCGGTGCTGCCGGCCGGCGACCGGCAACGCCTGCTCGCCCTGCTGATCGGCACCAACATCGGCCCGCTGGCGCTGCCGTGGGCGTCCCTGGCCACCCTGCTCTGGCTGGAGCGCTGTCGGGCCGCCCGGGTACGGGTGCCGGTGGCCCGCTTCCTCGCCACCAGCGCCGCCGTCGCGACCCTCGGCACCCTCGCCGCCGTCAGCGCCCTCCTGCTCACCACCTGACCCGCCCGCGCTCCCACCGCGCAGACCGGGCCGCCGGTCGGAGTGTGGGAGCCATCGAAGTTCACCGGGGCTTGTCCGGAACGACGCGCCGACCATAGACTTTGCATTGCAAAGTTGTTGGCAGAGCAGAGTTAGGAGTGCCACATGCCCCAGGGTGCCGCCGGAGAGGCCGCGGAGACGCTCGCCCGGCTGGAGCGGATCCGCAGACGGACGCGTCGACGCGTGCACGGCGGTGCCTGGCTGCCCGCGAGCGGTTTCGCCGTCCTGCTGCTGAGCAGCATGTCCCTCTACCGGTCACCATTGACCCAACCTCACTCGATCTCCGTGGAGCACCCGTTCTGGGCCGGGCTGCCCGACGAACAGGTCAGCCCGGTGGCGTCCTACGTCTTCTGGTTCGTCGGCACGCCGTTGCTGTTCGCCGCCATCGCTGCCTGGTATGCCTGGCGGGCCCGCCGCCACGGTGTCCGGGTGGCGTGGCCGCTGGTCGCCGCCACAGGACTCGGCGTACTGGTGCTGTTCGCCGTACTGGCGGCGGTACCCACCGGCGCGTTGTCGGATGGGCTGACGAGCCGGTCCGGCCTCCACTGGGCCGGACTGCTGACCCCGTTGCTGCCGGTGGGCCTGGCGGTCGTCGTGTTGGGCTGGGCCGAACGCAGCCGCGCACTGGTCGCCGCCGGGTCGTGGATCACCCTGCTCGCCGTCTGGCTGTGCTCCGGGTTTCCGCTCGGACGGCTGCCCGGCTGGACCAGCGTCCTCATCGGCGGGGACGGTCTCGGCGGCCAGTTGTCGCTCCGGCCGGGGCACTATCTTGTCCTGATGGCCCTTCCCCTGCTGGCCGTCGCGATCGTCAACCTGGCCTCGGGCAGGTCTTCCGGACGTGACTGAACACTCCCCGCCGACGGCGAACGACCCGGCCCCGCATCCGGCCACGGTCCTCGACGACGTGGTGCACCAGCGAGTGCGCCTGGGCATCCTGACCGTGCTCAGCGAAACGGCCGAGTGCCGATTCGCCACGCTTCGCGACGAACTCGGCCTCACCGACGGCAACCTGAACCGCCACCTGCGCATCCTGGAGCAGGCCGGGCTGCTCCAGACGACCAAGGGCTACGAGGGACGACGGCCGGTCACCTGGCTACGGCTGACCCGCGCCGGGCGCATCGCGCTGCGCGCCGAGGTGACCGCGCTGGAGCAGTTGGTCCACCGCATCCGCACCGCCACCGGCGAGGACGAGGACTGAACCCCGGCACAGTCCGCGCCCGGTGTCGCCCGAGACGGTTCAGCCGGGCAGGGGTGCCTCGTCGCCCCGGGTACGGCGTGGGGTGACCAGCCGGCGGACCATCGGGGTGGCGTTCCAGCGGGCCGCGCCCACCAGGTCACGGGCATGCTCCAGGACGGTGTAGTCCGGTCGGGTCCGGCCGGCGGCGATCGCCGCGTCCAGGTCGTTGCCGCAGCGCGTCAACACGCTGTCGAAGTCACGCCGGACCGGTTCCAGCAGGTCGTAGCCGAACGAGCGGTGCAGGCGGGCGAAGAGCGGCTTGTACAGCCGGGCTCGCTCGTGCAGACCCGAGGAGTACGACATCGGGTTCTTGGGGCGGCGCCGGATGTAGTCCGGCAGCAGGTCGGCGAAGGCCCGGCGGACGATCCACTTCTCCTGACCGTCGCGCATCTTGAGGTCGAGCGGCAGCCGCATGGCCAGCTCGACCAGGGCCAGGTCCAGGAAGGGCACCCGGGCCTCCACGCCGAAGCCCATGCTGGTGCGGTCGACCCGCTGCAACTCGGTACGGCACAGGTTGCGGATCTTGTGGAGGAACAGCCGACGGGACGCCGCCGGGCCGACCTCGTGGTACATCGGGTAGCCGCCGAACAGCTCGTCGGAGCCGTCCCCGGTGAGCACCACCTTGACGCCCAACTCGCGCATCCGACGGAAGATCGGCACCGAGACCACCGCGTTGATGATGTCGCCGTACTCGGTCAGCTCGGAGATACGGATCGCCTCGCGGACGTCGGCGAGGCGGATGTCGCGCGGACGCAACTCGACCACCTCGTGCGGCACCCCGAGGTCGGTGGCCAGCCGCCGGGCGTACGCCAGGTCGGGGCTGCCCGGCGCGCCGACGGTGACCGCGACGCAGTCCGGGTGCGTCTGAGCCGTGTGCAGCAGCGCCAGCGAGCTGTCCAGCCCGCCGGAGAGCACCACGCCCACCGTGAGGTCGGTGTCCAGGCGTACCCGGATGCTGTCGGTGAGGGTGTCCCGGACGAGCAGGGCGGCCTCGTCCGGGTCCGTCACCGGCGGCAGGTCGGCGCCGAGGGAGAGCAGGTCCACGTACGGGCGGAGCCGGACCCGGTGGTCCTCGTCGACCCAGCCGTGGTGCCCCGGCGGCACCTCGGTCACCGGCGCCCGTGCCGGGACCAGCGCCTTGACCTCGCTGGCCACGTGCAGACACCCCGGTGCGCGGGACCAGTACAACGGTTTCACGCCGAGCGGGTCCCGCGCCAGGTAGACCCGGCCGGTGGCCCGTTCCACGACGGCGAAGGCGTACTCGCCGCGCAGCCGGGTCACCATCTCCTCGCCCCAGCGCTCGAAGGCGGCGAGCACCACCTCGGTGTCGCTGGCACTGGTGAACCGGTGGCCCAGGGCGGTCAGCTCGGCGCGCAACTCGTGGTGGTTGAAGACCTCGCCGTTGTAGCAGAGCAGCCACCGCTCGTCGGCGGAGAGCCAGGGCTGGACCGCACGGTCCCGATCCACCACACGCAGTCGGCGGGTGCCGGCGAGCAGACCGCTCTCGTACCGCGTCTCGGTGACCTCGCCGCGCGGGACCAGCGTGGCGAGCATCCGTCGGAAGATCGCCGGGTCGGCCTCCGGACCGACGTTCAGCACGATGCCGCACATCGTCAGATCCCCATCTCCGCCTCGTACGCGCGACGCAGCCGCCGCGTCGCCGAGGGCGCCAGGCAGATGTGCCAGGCCTGCCCCTCGTCGATCACGTTGAGTTCGCCGGCACGCTGCCGGTCCAGCAGGATCCCGGCCAGCGTGTCCCGCGCGCCGAAGCGCTCGTACCAGGCCATCTCCACGTCCACCGCCCAACCCAGGCAGTGCCCGCTCGGCACCATCGCGGCGTACCCCAGACGGCGCAGCCGGTACTGGTGCTCGGCGCTGCGGACCAGGCTGGTCACCCAGAGCGGCGGAGTGCCGACCGTGGTGGCCGCGGTGAACTCCCGGCCGATGTCGTTGAGCAGCGCCACGACCTCCCGCCGGGCCCGGCGGAACAGCAACCCGGCGGTACGCGGGGTGGCGTCCGGCAGCACCCGGCGACGCACCGCGCGTACGCCCCGGCCGAGCACCGTGCGGGGCTGTTCGGTGTAGCGGAACCGCAGCAGGCCCCGGCGACGCAGCCACTCCAGGTCGACGAGTTGGGCGCTGTGGTGCACCTCGGCGTCGGTGACGAAGGTGGACGCGTCACGCCACCACATCACGTCGATGCGCGACAGCAGATAGATCCGGACGAGCGCGGCCAGGTCGCCCGCAGAGCTGCGGGCGTTCGGCTGGTAGCGGGCCATCTCCAGCAGCAGGGTCTCCCGCGCGCCGATCAACCCCTGCGGGGTGTCGTCGAGCACCGCGGCGATGGCCGGCTCCCGCAGCCGCTGGTCGATCAGCACCTGGCGGGCCTTGGTGCTGCTCGCCGACGCGAGCGCGCCCACCTCGACCAGCAGCTCGCCCACGGCCTCCCGGTAGGCGTCCAGGTCCGGCCCAACCGGGGAGGAGTTCGCGGGCCCCCGCATCGGGGTGCGACGCCCGGCCGGTGCCGCGTACGGGACAGGAGGGCGCAGGTGTTGCCGTCTGGGGCTACGGTTGGGCACACGCATGGCCGGTCCTCCCTCAGTCGCGACATCACGGTGTATGTCACCCTCTGCGGCACCGTAACCACGCAGACGGGAAGGACCCCGAACAATCCTTCTGTATTCCTCCCTAAGGGGTCAGAACAGACCTCAACGCACGGTCATCCTGGTGAAAACGGTCCCGGCCAGCCTTGCGGGCCGGCCAGGACCGATCAGCTCTTGACTCTGCCGGTGGCAGCAGATTGTGGTGCTCGAACGACATCTCGGCGACCTCGGCGCCACGTAACCCCGTTCCGTGATCGAGACGGCGCTCGGCCAGACCGATCGCGCCGTTGCGGTTCCGGTAGGCGATGACGAAGGACTGCGTGCTTCCAGTGGAGATCGTGGCCACAGTGGGATCGGTGGCGACGTTCAACGGCGTCCACGGGTCCGGGTTGAGTGACCGCCACTGTCCCCACGTCCCCGCACCGGTTGCCGTCTCGAAGATCTGGTACAGCTCGTCATCGGCACCACGCGCCACGACGGCTACTCGGCTGAGGTCGGGATCCATTACGGCGGCAGGTGAGCCAGCGGCCGTGAAGTCCCCGATCCGCTCCCACTGCGTCGGCCAGGAGCCAGTTCCGCTCTCCACCGTTGGTGAGGACCGCGCCGTCCGAGCCCCGCACGACGGCCCTGGACCGGAATCCGGGGTGGTCGACGGCCGTCGGGGTGCCGGTGACCTGCCCACCAAGGTCGGTCCAGGTCGACAGTGCGCCATCGGGATAGTAGAGCGCCGTCCTCACCGTGCCAGTGGTGGACCGCGCAACCAGCCGTACCTCGTTGTCGCTCTCCTCGACCACGGTGACCTGACCGGTCAGACCAGCGACCCCGAGGCTCGTCCAGGACCAGGCGGTCCCGGCCTGGCGGTAGTGCCATAGGCGACCGTCCGCGTCGACGGCGAAGAGGACCTCGACGGGGCTACCACCGTTGTCGAGGCGGACTCCTGTGGGCGGCCCAGCCATGGAACCACCGAGACTCGACGGCGCCTCGAAGACACCACCGGCAGCGGACGTCTCGGCGGCAGACCAGATGTTGGTGTCGATGTTCTGCGCAGCCACCTGTACCTTGCTGTCGGGACGCTGGTGAAGCGACGGCGGACCGGTGTCAGGGCCCCGGCAAAGTCGTGGACGTGTCCGAGATGAGGCATTCAGCGGAGAAGTGCCGGATTTGCGGGCAGCAAGGCGGGCATGGCCGGTTCAGATGATCATCAGGGTGTCGAAGCCTTGATCGTCCGAAGTGAGCCATGCCCGCGCTGCCATCATCGCTGATCTCGTCCTTGTCCTGCGCACCGGCTGTCACGGTGCCCGAAACCGCTGCTGGGCTGGCCGCAGCGCTGGCCGGCCTGCCGGATCCGCGCGCCCGTCGGGGCGTGCGGCACCGGTTGGCGGTCGTGGTGACTGCGGCGGTGTGCGCCGTTGTGGCCGGCTATCGCTCGTACACCTCGATCGCCGAGTGGGTCGCCGACCTCCCGGCCGCGACCGCGCTGACGTTGGGCATCGCACCGGACCGGCGTCCGTCGGAGGCAATGATCCGCAGACTCCTTCAGGCCCTGGACCCGGAGCAGCTCACCAGGGCGATCGGTGTCTGGCTCGCCGCACGGTCGACGACTACGCCGTCAACGGCGCGGCAGGCGATCGCCGTGGACGGCAAGACCCTGCGCGGCTCCCGCACCACCGATACCGCAGCCCGGCACGTTCTCGCTGCCTGCGACCAGACCACCGGCGTGGTCCTGGCCAGCACCGATGTCGACGACAAGACCAACGAGATCACCCGGTTCGCGCCGCTGCTCGACCAGATCGACGACATGCGCGACACCGTGATCACCGCCGACGCGTTGCACTGCCAACGCGATCACGTCGACTACCTAGCCGAGCGCGGCGCGCACTGGATCCTGACCGTCAAGGCCAACCACCCCCGCCTGCACGCCCAACTCGCCGGCCTGCCCTGGCAAGCGGTCCCGGACACCGCACGCGACACCGACCGCGGACACGGCCGCCGCGAGATCCGCACCCTCAAGATCCTCACCGTCTCCACCGGCATCGACTTCCCGCACGCCGTCCAGGCTCTACAGGTCCGCCGCCGCAGACACCGCCTCGATCAGCCGAAACGCTTCACCACCGAAACCGTCTACGCCATCACCGATCTCCGCGTCCACCAGGCGAAACCCGCCCAACTGGCCGGCTGGATCCGCAACCACTGGTCGATCGAGAACAAGGTCCACTGGGTCCGCGACGTCACCTACGACGAAGACCGCAGCCAGATCCGCACCGGCACCGGACCCCAGGTCATGGCCGCCCTACGCAACGCCGCCACCGGCGCACTCCGCACCGCCGGCGTCACCAACATCGCCGCCGCCAACCGACATCACGCCCGCGACAGCACCCGCCCACTGGCACTACGGGTGTCCAGCAGCCGGCTGGCCGCCAGAATGCGCAGACCGGCACCGGTGGTCGGCGTGGCGGTGAAGTAGCCCTGCACCGAGATGACCACGTGGACTGTCCCACTACCACCATTAGTGATCACCACCCGGCCGTCGGCGGGCAGCTTCACGCTCATTCCCATCGACGTCGTACCTACCTGGTAATCCAGGGCGTTCGCAGCGCTGGCCTGGTTCGCCGGTGCAATGGTCACGAAGCTCGTCGTGGTCGCACCCGTACCCCCACGTCGATCATCGCCGCCGAAGCCCCGGCGGAAATGACACCACCGGTCAACGTGACCGTACGGGTACCACCACTGGCACCGATCGGGCCGGTCGTGGTGCCGAGGCCGCTACGGGTATCGACGACCTGGACAGGTCCGATCGGCACAAAGCCCCCGCCCGCAGTGGTCGTGACACTGGTGAAGTAGCCCTGCACGTCGAGCTTGACGTGCGTACTGCCGCTGTGGTTGTAGAGGCTGAGCTTGCCCTCGCTGCCGGGGGAGACGACGACCGAGTTGGTCAACACCTCATCCTTGGACGCGTTGAGCGAGGCCACGATCGGCCGGGTCGCACCGTTCGGGAAGACCGTCAGGTAGGTGTTCCCCGTGGGGCTGACAGCCGTGATGTCGACGAGGAGAGCGCGCACCCCGCTCGTCGGCACCCCGCCCACACCGAGCGCAGTGAAAGTGGTCGTGGACGTCGCGCCCCGCGCGCCGGTCACTCCACCTACACCGCTGCGGGTGTCCAACAGAACGGTATTGACCGGAACGAAATCCCCGCCCCTTCCGGCTGCGTCGGCTCCCGCCGACCTCGCCGGAATGACGACGATCGACCCCAATACCAACGACACGGCAACCGACAGAGCCGCCAACCGCCGCCGCCGCACTTTCCTCATAATCCACCTTCGAAAGAAAATTGGAACTCAACACAGCCTCAATCATTCCACGCCAAGCCACAGGCAAAATATCGACATCCGCCGATTAATTTAATCGCTTGGGATCACATTTTCAGTGATCACAACTAGGCCAGCCCCTTATTGCGACAGGTGTAGCACCCTCGACACGCGGAGAGACGGACATCCATTCCCCATGCTGTCGATGCGCCTGACAGCGAAGAGGCAGACACACACATCCCTAAAGTCAATACACGATTGCCCAACATCACATCTAAGGATTAGATTGCCGCCCAGAGAGCACTACAGGGGAAGGCCGACAGGCACCGTTACCCAACACCCCAGACGATGCCCTGGGCGCCAACAATGCCCCACTCTCACAATCACTCCCAACTAGTGATTCCGATTTCTGAAGCCTGTTCTCGAATTGCAGTCAACGAAGCCCTTGCTCCGTTCAGCGCCTTGTCAAACGCCTCACCCAGTTCACGCCCTGCAGTTCTATCAATTTCGAGCTCACGTTCGACCAGCGCAGCGTAACGTTTCCAGGTGGACTCGAAAAGCCCATAGGAGCACGCATAGTCACCGCTGCACCGGACCCAATCAGACCGACCGATCGCGTCCTTTGTGCGTCCAAGCAAATGATTCACCTCTGCATGCACCGCAATCATCTCGCCCACCATTGCCGCAAGACGGCCGCGCGCACCGCGGTGCAACAGCACCTCAACGAACAGACCGTAAGGCCCAGGAGATTCCATGGTCACCTTCTCGGGTAGAGCTCTGGCGGAATCATACTCTTCAGGAGATCGGTCCCAGCCTTGCCTGGCTCGAATTCAGTTCGGCCGCCAGCCCGAAGAACGTCGGCACAATAAGTGATGCAGCTATTCGAAAACGAGTTATAGTCGCGGAGGTGCCAGTTACCTGCCGTGTTCACTTGCGCATCGATGAAGTCGAATGCTCCCTGCGGATTTGAGAGCTCAAACTCGCGAGTGAATGAATTTGGTCCCGGGTTACCGCCAACCCGTGGAGTGTTGAGGTTCGACGAACCTCCAAACGGATCCGGGGCGTCCATTGGCACAGCGTGCGTTGTGATGCTTTTGCCACCTGAATTTACCTCAAGATAAGCGTGTCCCTTGTCTGGATCCCAGTGGAACCGCGCTGTTCCGCAGTTGTGTACGAGTACCGGCGTGTCACCGGCCACCACATAGTACGTGTGGATTTCGTCGACGGTGAGGTTGTGGACCTGTTGTTGCTCGGCCCACTTCCGGACGGCCACCACGGAGGCAGGACGGTGGTCGGCGGTCTCGAAGACGTAGCCGGGCCGGAGATCCTTCGCGTCGACCCAGCGGCCCTCGCTCGCCACCCAGAACGGGTGTTCGTCGGTGGCCGTGAGCTTGCCGGTCTGGTCGCCCTTGTCACCGTCGGTGTCCACGGTGATCTCGACCAGGTTCTTGCTGCCCGATCCGACGATCAGGGCGGTGACCGGTCGGATCGCGGTCCGGCCGGTCGTCGGGTCGGTGGCGACCACCTCGTCGCCGACCCTGACCTCGTCGATTCGCTTGCGGCTGCCGTCGGCCATCAGCACCCGGGTCTCCGGGGTGAAGCTGTTCCGGCTCAGGCAGCTCTTGCCGACGAGACCGCGACCGATGCTGCGAGCCTCCGCCATGCCCGCGCTGACGGCCTTGCCACCCGCAGCCCTAAGTCCGCCGCCGAGGGCGCGTACGCCTGCGCCGAGCGCTTGGCCCGCGACGGAACCCAGCGCACCACCGACCGCACCGGTCAAGGCGCCCAGGGCAGCGGTCCCGACCAGGTCGAGGCCGCGCTTGCCGTTCATGTAACCGGTGACCGCCGAGCCGACTGCCCCGGCCAGGGCCCCGCAGGCCACCGCGCCGACACCGGTCCAGCCGATCGCCGCGCCGCAGCCCAGGCCGACGACCGCGCCGACGGCGAAGCCGGCGATCTCGGCGGCGTGGTCCTCGACGAACTGAGTCGCCCTGTCCCACATCTCGCTGGCGCCCTCGACCAGGGGTGCGAGTTTCTCCGCCGCGGCGAGCATGAGGTTCTGCCGGAACTTCTCCGGGTCCTTGATCGCCTGTGCGGTGACCGCGACGACGCTCGCCGCCACCTTGACGCCGGCCGAGACCAGCTTCGCTGCCGCGATCAGCGGCTTGGTCAACGCCTTGACCACCGGTAGCTTGGTGAACTTGATGGCCTGCCTGACCGCGGCCTTGGCGGTGTTCATGACCGCGACCTTGGCCTGGTGTATTCGTTGGGCTACGGCCTGGGCTTGTTGTCGTGCCCAGTCCTTGAAGTTGCCGTTGCGGATGGCGCTGACGCCCTCGCTGACCTTGCGCACCACGGTTTGTACACCGCTGGCGACCTTGTTGGCGACCCAGCTGATGCCGTTGCCGATCGCTTTCAGCGCGGACCGACCGAAGTTCCAGACTGCGGTGGCGGCGCTGCGCACGCCCTGGTACGCGCTGTAGGCGAAGTTGCTCACGGCACTACTGACGGTCGAGACCGTGTTGGTCACGGCACGGCCGACTCGCTTCATCCACCGTGGCCAGTGGCCGTCTGGGTCGTCGAAGTCGAGCGGCGCGCCGGCGGCGTAGGTGTACCGGTTGGCCAGGATCGACTCGCCGCCGCTGTAGTTGACGCTGTCCCGTGAGGTGAAGGTGCCGGTGCCGGGGTTGTACCAGCGGGCACCCATGTCGACCTGACCGGTGTCCGGATCCGTCCAGTCCCCCTGGAAACCCAGGTTGCCGGTGTTTCCGGCACTGTCGATCTTCTTGCCGAACGGGTCGTACGCGGTCGAGTCGTTCAGTGACGTGAGGGTGGTGTTGGCCGGATCGAAGGCGGCGACCACATCGCCGTGCGCGTCGGTCAGCGAGAGCCGCTCGGTGCTGCCCCGACTCGTAGCGATCAGCTCGCCGGCCGGTCCACGGGCGAAGTACTCCACCCCGTCGGCGACCACATTGTCGTCGAGTCCGGCGTAGGTGAAGGCCATCCCGTTGCGGGACACCACCCGGTCCAGGCCGTCGTAGGCGTAGTTCTGGTCCTCCGCGACGGTGAGCCGGTCGAAGGCGTCGAAGGAGTACGGCTCGGTCAGGCCGGAACTGGTGCGGCTGCGCAGTGTGCCACGGGCGGTGTAGGCATAGGTGTAGTCGCCGTCGGACAGCAGCCGGTTGCGCTCGTCGAAGGTGGCGGTCTTGGTGCCGGCGCGGATCCGGTTGCCGCTGTCATCCCATTCGTAGTCGACCCGGCCCGCCGGGCCGCTCCAGGAACTGAGGCGGCCGGCCCTGTCGTATGTGTACGTGTTGTTGCCGGCACCCGCCGTCCCGGTGTTGTTCTTGCTGGTCAGATGCCCGTTGAGGTCGAATCCGTACGTGATCTGGGCGACCACCGACCCGGTTCCGTTGCGCAGGGTGTCAGTCGTGAGGCGACCGAAGTCGTCGTATCCGAAGCTGCGGACCCGTCCGGCACCGTAGTCGACGGTCTTCACCGCGCCGGTGGCGTCGTAGCCGATTTGCTGGCGCTGTCCGGTGACCGAGTCGGTGAGCGAGTCGAGCCGGCCCTTCACGTAGCCGAAGGTGGCGGTGCCGGTGACGTCGGTCCGGGTGGTCATCTGACCGTCGAGGTCGTAGCCGAAACTGGCGGCACCGGAGGGACCGGCGCTTGCGAGCAGGGCCCCCCGGTCGTTCCAGGTGTAGGTGTTGGTGCCGTTCGGCGCGTTCACACTGACGAGGCGGCCCGCTCGGTCGTACCTCAGGCTGCGGGCCGCAGTGGAGGTCTCGCCGCCGGAGCCGGTCTCCTCCGTGAGCCGTCCCGCCGCGTCGTAGGTCCGTTGGCGGCTGACGCCGCCCGGTGCGCTGAGCCGCACCGCGCGGCCCTCGGCGTCGTAGCCGACGGTCCAGGTGCGATCGGCCGCCGCCGGGTGGGCGGTGGTCGCCGGCTCGATCGCCGACTCCGGCAGGCCGAGGCTGTTGTACGTGTAGACGGTGGAGTTGCCACGGCCGTCCGTGTACCGGGTCCGGTTGCCGGCGACGTCGTAGCCGAAGCTGGTGGTGATCGACTTTCCGGCGGACACGGGCTCGATCTGCCGCACCAGTCGACTCGCCGCGTCGTACTCGTACCGAGTGACCGTGTCGTACGGGTCCTTCGACGAGGTCAGGTTGCCGGCCGCGTCGTACTCGTACGTCTGGCTGCGCAGAATCGTGCCGTCGGAAGTGAGGTTGGCGTCGCTGACGCGGTTGCCGAACAGGTCGTACCCGATGCGGGTGGTCCGGCCCAGCGCATCGGAGGCACGGACCTGCCGCCCGGCGTGGTCGTAGCCGAAGAGGGTCGCCTCGCCGGTCGGCGCGGTGCTGCGGATGACGTCTCCGACCGTGTCGTAGGCGTTGACCGTCGTGGCGCCCGACGGTGACACGATCGAGGTCAGATTGCCGTTGTCGTCGTAGACCATCCGGGTGACGAGGTTCTGGGTGACCGGATGGCGCTCCACCCGGGTCAGGGTGATTTGGCGGTCCAGGTCGTCGTAGGTGGACTCGACGACGGCGCCGGTCGGGTCGGTGACCGACAGCACCTCTCCGGTGCGGGTGTAGGCGTACCGGGTGACCGCCCGGTCGGCGTTGGTCGACGCCGGTTCGTCCCGCGTGACCAGGCGGTTGAGCTGGTCGTAGCCGAGACGGGTGGTGCCGCTCGGATCGATCCGCTCGACGACGTTGCCCAACCCGTCGTAGGTGCTACGGGTCTCCGGCGTGATCAGTTCGGTGACGCCCGGCGGCAGGTACGACGGGGCGACGACCCGCTTCGACCGACCGAGCTTGTCGTACTCCGTTCGGGAGATCTGCCCCCGGGGATCCCGGACGGCGATCTGCTCGCCGAAGGTGTTGTAGCTGATTCCGACCTCGGGGCGGGCTGTGGCCGGGGCGGCGCCGTTGCTCTCCACCGCGACGGCCGGGCCGGTCGAGCCGACCGGGCGGCCGAGTTCGTCGTAGCGGAAGGTACTGGTGAAGGCCGCAGGGTCGGCACCGCTGACGTTGCCGCGCGGGTCGGTGACGGAGAGCCGCAGGCCACGGCGGTCGTACGTGTAACTGGTGCTCCGGGTCTCGGTGCCGGCGACGACCCGCTCGGTGAGCAGGTTGCCGTCGTTGTCGTAGGTGTAGTCGACGGTCTCGTTGACCACGGGCACGAGCCACGGCACGTTGGACGCCTTCCCACTGTGGGTGGTCCGGCGGACGTTGCCGTTGGCGTCGTAGGTCATGGTGGTGGTTCGGGCCAGGCCGGCCGGGTCCAGCACACTGGTGAGCACCTTGCCGGCCCGGTCATAGGTGAACTGGCTGGTCCGGGTGCCGTTGGCCTCGACCTTCCGAGTGAGGTTGCCGGCCGCGTCGTAGGTGTTCTCCTCGACGACGTAGTCGCGCTTGGTGCCGTCCGGGTTCCGGAAACCCTTCATGGTGATCTTGTGTAGAAGATCGTCGCGGTAGTAGGTGTACTCCAGCCGGCGACCCATCGCGTCGGTGTCGCTGGCCAACCGACCCGCGAAGTCGTACGAGTAGGCGTGCAGCACCAGGTAGTCGCCGGTGCCGGGCGCACCGGCGGGGTCGCTGCGCCAGTCCCGCAGCCGTACCTCGGCGATCTTGTTCTGCGCCGTGTACGCCCAGTCGTAGCGGTTGCCATTGGCATCGACCATGGACGTTCGGTTACCGAAACGGTCGTAGCCGTAGCCGGTTTCGTTGCCCTCGGCGTCGATCACCTTGACCGGTCGGTTGTACTCGTCGTACTCGGTGGTGGTGACCCGCTCGGGATCGCCGCCCAGCAGATCGGTGACGATGACGGCGGTGACGTTGCCGTCGGCGTCGTAGTCGTTGGTGGTCCGGCCCTGATGCCGGACGCCGGAGATCGCCTCGGTGGTGACCGGGCCGGTCGCCGTCTTCAACCGGGAGTGCTGGTCGTAGGTGAAGGCGGTGGTGACGCCTGCGGGATACGTGTCCGACACGACCTTCTCGGTGAGCCGACGACCGAGAGCGTCATAGGTGTACTCGGTCACCAGGCCACCCGGCTCGGTGACGCGCGCCAGGTCACCGTTGCTGTAGTAGCTGTAGGCGGTGACCTTCTGTTCACCGTCGGTGCTGCTCCGCAGCAGACCGGCGGGTTGGATCCCACCGCCGACCGCCGCCTCCGCACCGGTGGTGTACACGTGCAGGACGACGCTGCCGTCCGGATTGCTCTGTCGGGTCAACTGCCCGTCCACGCCGAACTCGTGGCTGGTGCGGTACTGGGTGTCGGTAGGGCCGCTCGACCTCCCGTCGCGGGAGTCGACGGCAAGGTCGAACCGAGGGTCGAGCGGGTCGGTGACGCTGGCCGAGTAGGTGTAGTAGTTGGTGAAACATTCGGTGGCGGTACGACACGTCTTGCGGGTCGCCATGCGCCCCTGACTGTCGTAGGTCATCTCCACCGAGTCGCCGTTCTCGTTGGTGACCTTGGTCTGATAGCCGTCCCGGTCGTAGGAGTAGCTGCGGATCGCCATCCCGTCGAGCGGGTGCAGCACGAAGACAGGGCCGCCGGAGTTGCCGGGAATGATGGTGCAGAACGCGGGGTCGTTCGGGTCGGGCTGCGTGCAGGTCTCCGTCGGTGGCGGGCTGGGTGGCGTGGTCGGCTCCCCCGGCCGGTCCTCCGGTCGGGTCTCCAGGCCCAGCGGGGTGCCGGAGCGCACCAGCCGCCCAGCGAGCGCGTCGTACTCGTACAGGTAGGGGCGGTTGGCCGGGTCCAGCACCTGGATGCTGCGCCGCAGGTCGTTGTCGCCGCCGTAGATGGTCGGCGGTCCGATCTTCCAGGTGCCGCCGTTCTCGTCGGTGTACTCCGTGACCCGGTCGGTCGCGGTGTCGTAGACGGCCTCGCTGGCAACGCGGCCGCTGGGTAGCGTGACCTTCGTGAGCTGCTGCGCGGCGGGCTTGGCGTAGCGGAAGTGGGCGGCCACGGTCTCCGGGCCGAGCGGGCGCGAGTAGACGGCGACCTCGTCGATCACGCCGGCGAAGTACCGCTGGGCGGTGCTGCCCCAGCCCGGCCAGGAGACGGGGGCGGTCGCCGAGGCCACGCCGATCTGGTTGAAGGTGAGCAGCGAGTGCTCGATGGTCTGCCCGGTCCGCTCGCCGACCTTGACCCCGTCCAGGTACATGGTCTGGGTGTTGCCCATGGCGTCGAGCACGACGTGGTGCCACCGGTTGTCGTTGACTGCCGTCGCGGTGGTGATGGGCGCGACCGTGCCGCCGGCGAACTGGCCGCGTAGCCGACCGTCGGTACCCGTGTAGAGGATCGGGACACCGCTGGTGGCGGCAGTGCCGACGGCCTTGTCCTGGTAACCGATGAGCGGTCCACCGGTCTGCGTCAGCCCGATCTTGAACCACAGCTCGACGCTGGCGTCCCGGCTCTTCTTCAGCAGACTCTTCGGCAGCTCGACGTACGAGGAGGTGCCGTTGAAGGCCGCCGCCGTGTTGGTGGTGCCCTCGACCACGCCCGGCTGGGCCAGCGTCACGTTCCGGTAGGTGGCGGCGTCCTTGCCGAGGTTGATCGCGACGTCGCTGGCCGCTGCGGTGCCCTCGCTCTCGCCCAGCCGGTAGTACGAGTCAGGCCGGGCGTCGAGCACGGCGGTGCGGTAGTGCGAGCCAGCGGCGTACTCGTAGCTGGTGCAGGCGTTCGTCGGCGAACAGACCTCGGTGAGCAGGTCTCCGAGGTACGTGTACTTCCAGACGAGTGGCGCACCGTTGACAGTGTCGGTGTGGACTTCGCCGATTCGGTTGCCGTTCCAGACGAACTGCAGGGCGCGACCGGCGGTGTTGGTCTGGCTGTTGGACACCTGCGCCCGCGCCAACTTCCCGGTCATCGTGTCGTAGGTCAGCCGCACCGACCGGCCGCGCTTGTCGGTGATCAGCGTGAGTCTGCCGTTGACGAACTCGTAGGTCGTGCCCGAGCGGTCGAGCAGTCGCCAGATGGTGCCGCTCACGGTCAACCGGGCGACCCGGCCCGAGGGCGGCACGTAAGACCCGTCGGGGTTACGACCGAAACGTACCTCCTGCCCATCGGGATAGCGGATCACCACATTGCCGGAGCCGTCGTTGTCCGGCGTCAGCTTCATGTCGTACCGACTGGACCAGCCCGCGCCGAACACGCCGGACGTCCGCGGGTCAAGGCTGTTGTAGGTGCGAAGCAGGTTGAGCTCCGGCCCGACCGTCGCGACGGCGGCGTCGATCGCCGAGGTGGTGAAGTTACCGACCTGGGCGTCGAATTCCCGACCGCGTTCCGCCTGCGGCGCATTGGCGATGCGGGACAGCAGGTCGGGTTGGGGCACCGACGGCAGTAGTTCGGAGTCCTGAGACCGGACTTCGCTTGCGGTGTCCTTGACGTACGCCCGCCACAGATAGGACTTGTTCCAGGACAGCCGTCCGGCGGGGACCGCCCACGAGTGCCGGTTGAGGTAGCCGGAGTCGGTGCAGTTGGTGACGGCACCGGCGTCGGTACGGTCGCAGACCTCGAACTTGAAGGTCAGGGTCGATCCCGGCGGCGCGTCGCTGTCGACGGCCCGCGCCCAGAGCAGCGGGGTCAGGGTCGGCGCCCGGTAGCCGTTGTTCGGGTACGTCTCCTGCAGAGTGGGCGGCACGTCGAAGACCTGGAGCACGATCCGGCCAGGCGGCACCTGGTGGTCGGTGAAGACCACGCCACCGGTGCGGACCATGGTGAAGTCCAGGAAGTACGCTCCGGGCTCCAGCCGCTTCACGGTCGCGTCCAAGGTGACCTTGGCCCCACGGTTGAGCGTGGCTGGCAGGCTGGCGGCCCGTTGCTGGGTCACTGCCGCGCCCGTGCGCGCGTTGTAGACGCGGTAGGCGAGGTAGTAGTTCGCTGGCGTCCAGTTCTCGGCACCGAGGTTCGTGACCGTGACCTTCACCTTGCCGTCCTGGTTGCGTAGGACAGCCGGCTCCGGCGTCGGCTTGGGGATCGCATACCCCGCGTTGTACGGCGAGTGGGTGATGTAGAGCTTGGGCGGGTTGGCGGTTCCGGTGCCGGCGAACCGCTTCCAGGCCGTCGAGTCGGTCGTCGAGGCCCGCAGCGAGAGACCGTTGTTGGCCTGCTGGCCGTTGACCCAGCGCTGAACGAGGTTGCGGCCGGCGACGCCGAGATCGAACATCTCTCCGGCCGCTGGGCAGGCTGACTGAGACTGCCCCAGGCCGATGTGGCCGTGCGCGAAGGATCGGCTGGCCAGTGAGCCACCCACGGACGGACCGGGAAACGAGTGGCCGCTGCCTGCGGTCCACGACTCGGTCACCGGGTGGACGCTGACCGGGCGAGGCCGGCAGGAGGCCGCGTCGTAGTTGACCACCGAGAGGGCGACGCCGTGGATGGTGTGGTCACGGAGTTGGGGGACCAACCCACCGAACTTGATGTACGCGGCCGCGTTCTCCTCGATGCTCGAGCTGTTCCGCTTGACGCGGCCCACCAGCAGTTCCTGGCTGCCCGAGATGGAATTGCTGCCGTGGACGTACATGCTGCTGTCCGCGCCGATGCCGGTCACCGGCGGGCCGACCGTGGGATCGACCTCCACCGGGTACTCCCGCTCCGGATCGGCCAGCCATGCTCGGTCCAGCGTCATCCGCAACGCCGGTCGGCCACCGGTGTCGAGCAGTTCGTAGCGCACGCCGGTGGAGGTGGCCGGACCTCGGGACCCGGCACCGGCGTCGACCATGTAGCCGGGCGGGATGACGGCCCGCTGTACGCCGTCCTGGTCCGTCAGGACGACCTGGCCGTCGACGAGCTTCGCGGTCAGGTCACGCAACCGCAACGGGAACACGTATGACGTCGGCGCGGCGGCGGAGTGCAGCACCAGAGTCTCTTTGACCCCGCCGGGGCGCGGTTCAAGGCGCAGGTCCACCTCCGGCCGGACGCCCGGGTAGGTCACCGCGTCCTCAGCGGCCTCTCCGGCCACCCCGACCGCGTCGTCGAGTGTGAATCCGAACTCGGCACCACCGTCGAATCTCAGCCTGACCAGTTCACTGGCGTCGGACCGGCCAGCTAGCCACACCTGCGTCGCGTCCGCCGAGTTCTGCCAGCCCGAGCCGTCCGATGCGCGCATCAGCGCGCTGTCGATGGGCGCCCAACTGCCGTCCGGCCGCAGGTAGTTGACCGGTGCAGCGGAGAATTCGGTGGTTTGCGTGCCGTCGTCGTTGTCGTATACCCGCGTTCGCTCATTCCGCTCCGCAGGTCGTTCCCGGCTGGTCGCCTCGTCGAATCCTTTGGTGGTGACGGCCGGCACCTTCTCCACCCTGGCCTCGTTGCGTCGTGGCTTGGCCTCCTGCGCCAAGCGGTTCACCGGGTAGTGCCCGCGCTCCGTCTTCGGCAGTTCCCGGTTGACCGGCCTGGGGCCGACGTTTGCACGGCCCACAGCCGAGCCCCATGCCTGGCCAGGTTTCGCCCCGGCCGCGATCCGGCCGTCCGCATCGCGATGCCCGGTCGGTAGCGGCGACAGGGCACTCACTCCGCTGCCGCCGAGGTTGAGTGCCAACACGCCGGCCAGGGCAGCCGCCACGAGCGGACGCACCGCGACCCCGCGTTGCAGGGGCGTCCGCTTCACCGGCTGTGCCGACCGGTCGAAGGTACGCCGAAGACCGAAAGACATCGCAACCTCTGGGGTGGTGGGAGGAGTGGGCCAAGGGCCCGAACTGTGCGAAAGGGAAGCCGCTCGGAAGGCTGTGAAGAGCCAACGGGAGACGGCCGTCGAATACGAGGTGTACGCCTCGGACGTCAGCGAACGCCGGCGGCGCTAGCAGGTCGCGACGAGACCGAGCAGGTCGGACCCGTCCGTTGGCCCCTCATCGCTCGCACCATTTTTCGGCATCAATGATGCACGCCTGCGATTGGAACATTCGCCCACACCCCCGTGTGCTGCTCGCCTTCAATGCGCCGCTGTACGGTCCCAGCGCCACGGGTACCTGTCAAGACCGATCTTCACTCAGCCCGTCATGACCCCCCGCACTGCCAATCGCTACTTTTCGTAGTAGCTGCTTGCCTGATTTAAACCTGTTTAGATATTTTCGATCACATATGCCTCTGCTGCCAGGCATTGACCTCAACGCTCTTGGCAGCCCGCCCGAGGTGGGGCATGATGAGCCGCGTCGAGACGCTATATTGAGCCGACGATCCAATACGCTGACGCCGCGAAATGCTGACGGAAAGACTCGCTCAATCTTCGAGGAGGGCGTTCAAAGCCGTGTCCAACCGCACCGAAGATAGCTTCCGAAAATTGCCTGACCGAGGCGTCAAACTCTCCGCAACCATCGTGTTGGCCATTGCCGCCAACGGCCTGGCCATCACCACCGCAAGCGGTCCAGCACAGGCTGCGGACTCGTTCAGTTGCACCGGGCCGGCCGCCTTCTTCAATACCACCACCGCTGGAAAGCTCGATCGTCGGACGTTCAGCACGCCCGGACAGAGCAATGGAACGTGGACCGCCGCCACCAGCATCGGCTCCGGTGGCTGGCAGAATTTCGGACGGGTTCTGGGCGGCCCTGACGGACGGGTCTACGGGATCAACTCGAACGGGATGCACCGGTACCGATGGACGGGCTCAACCTGGGAGACGGTCAACGGTTCGCAGAGCCAGCTGATCAGTTCGAGCTTCAGGTCGTACGCGGGTACGGCGTACCGCGACAAGATTACGATCGACGAGTCAGGTGACTTCTACCTCATCGACAACACCGGGGCACTTCGCTGGTACCGCTACAGCGAGTCATCGAGCACCTGGACCATCTCTGGTCATGTACTCGACACCGGCTGGGACCGCTACAACCTCCTGGTCGCCACCGCGCCGGGCATCCTGTACGCGCGAGCCACTGACGGTCGCCTCTACCGCCACCGCTTCGATCCATCGACGCAACGGTGGATCAGCCGTAACCAACTCGTCGGCGATGCAAACTGGGCGTCGTTCACCAAGGGTCTCTTCTCGGCTGGCGGCGACACCGTCTTCGGGATCCAGGCCAACGGAGACCTATATCAATACCGGTATCGGGAGGACCCGTCAGGCTGGGCACTCACGTTCAACCGAATCGGCGTTGGCTGGAACTTCTCCAACGTCTTCACCACCACGAGTACCTGCCGCCAGGGCGCGATCAGCAGCCCGCCCCGCCCGTCGACGCCGATCCAACCGGATTCCGCGATCGCCGTCATACAGGCACCGGCCGCGACGACCGCACTCGGCACCCTGGAATTTGCTTACGCCGACAACATCGGTCAGCTACGGCACGGTCGTGTCGAGCCGGATTCCCTCGGCTCCATCCGGTGGTCGGCGGCACCGGGCGTGGAAGCCTACACCGGCATCCCAGCCCTCATCGCGGATGCGCAGAACCGGGTCAATCTGTTCGCCCATAGCACCACCAGCGACATCGCGACGCTCCGCCAGACGGCGGTAGCCATGCCGGACTGGGAGCCCTGGCTCGGGCTGGGCGGAGCAATGAAGTCCGAGCCCGCCCTGGCCCGGCTGTCTGACAACAGTCTCGTGCTCTTCGCGTTCGATGCCAGTGGAGTCCTCTGGCACCGCAGGATCGACAGCAGCGGGACCTTTCCGCAGCCCTGGACATCTCTCGGCGGGCTGACCGGCGTCACCGGCACCCCTGTCGTCATCGCCGGCCAAGACGGTGCGGCCACCATCCTGGCAGTCACAGCGGCCGGTGCGGTGATGTCTACTACCTGGCGAGCCGGCACGCTCACCAGCGGATGGGTCGGCCTCGGCGAGGCTGGCTTCACCGGCACACCCACCACGGTCGTCCTGCCGGGACGCCGGGTGATGGTCGCGGCCAGACACAGCAACGGATCGGTCCGCGCACAACTGCAGAACACCGACGGCACGTGGCCGGGCGTGTGGACGACGGTGGGCGATTCATCGATCACACCAGTCGGCTCCCCCAGCGCGACGCTCAGCCCCATCACCGGCCGCCTGTGGGTCTTCGTCCGGGCATCCGACGGCGTCATCCATGGGTCGCGGCAGACGGCGCCTGGCTCATCGACGTGGGAGCCATGGCTCGACGCCTCCCACGGCACGAGTTACGTCACTGATCCGACCGCGTTCACCTGGCAGAACGCGAACGGACAGCAACTGGGCTTCGTCGCTCGGAACGCGAACCTCGCCGTGCGGCTCTTCTGGGTGGACGAGACAGCCCAGCCCTCGGCCGCTCGAACCAGCCGAACCTCCGGCGAGACGCCGACGTTCCACGGGCAGGACATATCGGGACCGCCAGACCGCTGATCACACGTCCACCGGCGGCCGTCGGGTCACCTCGACCCGACGGCCGCCGGTCGATCACAACCAGCCGTGCTCGCGGGCGAGGCGGACCGCCTCGGCGCGGCTCTCGACGCCGAGCTTCTGCACCGCCAGCGCGAGATAGTTGCGGACGGTGCCGCTGGAGAGATGGGCGCGGCGGGCGATCACCGCGACCGACGAGCCGTCCTCGGCCAGCCGCAGCGTCTCCAGCTCGCGCGGGGTCAGCGGACACGGCGGAATGGTCAGCGCGTCGGCCGCCAGCGCCGGGTCGACGTACCGGCCACCGGCGTGCACCCGGCGGATCACGTCGGCGAGCGCCCCGCCCGGCGCGCCCTTGGGCAGGAAGCCGCGCGCTCCCGCGGACAGCGCGCGGGCCAGGTGCGGCGGGCGGCCCTGCCCGGTGAGGATGACCACCGCGCAGTCCGGCAGCACCCGGGACAGCTCGGCGGCGACTCCGAAGCCGTCCTGCCGGGGCATGGTCAGGTCGACCACGGCCACGTCGGGCCGGTGGGCGAGAGCGGCGCTGACCGCCGCCGTCCCGTCGGCCGCCTGCGCGACGACCGTCAGGTCCGCCTCCAGCTCCAGCAGGGCGGCCAGGGCGGTACGGATCAGTTCCTCGTCGTCGGCGAGCAGGACCCGGATCATGCGGTGGCCGGTACGGTCGCCTCGACGGTGAACACGCCGTCGGCCCGGTCGACGCGCAGCCGCCCACCGGCACCGGCGAGCCGCTCGGACAGCCCACGCAGGCCGTGGCTGTGCCGGTCCGCCGTCCCCGTCCCCGTTTCGGTCGCTCCGTCGTTCGTCACGGTCATCCGCACCTCGTCCTCCCGCTGGCTGATCTCGATCCGGCACCAGCCGGCCCGGCTGTGTCGCAGCACGTTGGTGCCGGCCTCGCGGAGCACCGCCGCGAGTTGGGTGGCCGCCTCCGGCGGCAGCTCACCGGCGGGCGGCACGACCGTGCACCGTACGCCGGACGACCGCAGCACCTGCGCCACCGCGGTCACCTGCTCGCCGAGGTCGACCCGGCGGTAGCCGTGCACCGTGCGGCGCAGCTCGGTCAGCGCGGTGGCGGCCAGCCGCTGCGCCTCGCCCGCCTCCCGGGCGGCCCGCGACGGGTCGGCGTCGGCCAGCCGGGCGGCCAGCTCGGCCTTCAGCGCGATCACGGTCAGGTGGTGCCCGAGCAGGTCGTGCACGTCCGCCGCGAAGCGCAACCGCTCGTGTGCGGCAGCCAGCCGGGCCTGGGCCGCCCGTCCCCGCTCCGCCTGCACCAGCAGCCCCCAGAACCACACCTGGAAGCCGTTCACCAGCGCGACGCCGGGGCCGGCGGTGCCGACGACCAGCAGCGCCTGGCCGATCGACGCGCCGGTCACCCCGGCCACCGCCCCGGCGACCACCATCGCCAGCACAGTGGCCGGAAGGGCCGCCCGCAGCGGCGCCAGCAACGGCACCCCGCCGACCGTCGCCGCGCCCAGCCAGGCCCAGGTGGGCCAGTCGCCGACGGCGACCGGTGCGGCCAGCGGGACACCGAGCACCGCGACGGCGGCGTACCCGATCCGCAGCCGTCGGCGCTGCCGGGCGGACCCGCCGGTGGTCACCGCCGCGCCCACCGCCGCCGCCAGGACCAGCGTGAACGCGACGATGGCGAGTACGCCGGAGGCCACCCGCCACGGGTCCGGCTCCCGCAGCGGGCCGATCGCCGGCAGGAACAGGGTGGCCACCATGCCGGAGGCGAGCGAGACCCGCGTCGCCGTCCGGGCCCGGCGCAGCGTCCGCTCGCCGCCCGGCACCGTCCCGTCCGTCACCACGCCGGTCAGGGTAGAACCCGCTACCCCACGGGCGTACCCCCCGTTCCGCCCGGTCCGACCGGGCGTCGTGCCCGGCCGACCGGGGACAGAACGCGGATTGTCGCCGCCGCCGCGCGCCGCCACGATCGACGTCATGACCGACGCCCTCGCCACCCCCGGCGGACCGACCCCGTCCACCCCGACGATCCAGGGGCCACCGGCGACGCCGGTCCGCCACTCGCGCCTGACGCCGCTGGCCCGGCACCTGTTGGAGATGGCGCTGGCCATGGTGGCCGGCATGCTCGTGCTCGGTCCGGCCCGCGCCGCCCTGGGCGGACTGCTCGGACTGGCCCCGGCCACCCCCGGCGTCGCGGCGCTGCTGATGGCCACCGACATGAGCATCGGCATGGCCGTCTGGATGTGGTACCGGGGACATCCCGGCCCGGCCGTCGGCGAGATGGTCCTGGCCATGTACGTGCCCGTACTGGTGCTGCTGGTGCCGTACCGGGCCGGGTGGCTCGACGGCGACGCCCTGCTGATGGGCGCGCACGTGCTGATGGTGCCGGCGATGGTGGCGGCGGTGCTGCGGCGTCGGGCCGAGTACGCCGTGCACCGCCCGAACCGCGCCGCGCCGCGACACCCGTGGGCACGGGCGGTGGCGCAGCGCTGGCCGGCCGGTCTGGCGCTGCTGATGACCGCCGACACTTGGAGCTCACCCGCGCCGCTGGCCGCGTACACGCTGCTGGTCCTGCCGGCCGGATACCTGATCATCGGTACGGTCCGACGGCAGTGGGGCGTACCGGGCGCGCTCCGGCTCCAGCTCGCCGGCCTGGCCGGCTGGTCGGGCCTGGCGCTGCTCGCCGTGCTCGTCGGCGGCACGGCTGGGCAGTGGCTGGTCGCGATCGGGTGGCTGGCCCACGCGGGCTGGGACGTGATCCATCACCGGACCGGCCAGGTGGTGCCCCGCGCCTACGCCCAGTGGTGCGGCGTGATCGACGCGGTCCTCGGGATCACCATCATCCTGGCGCTGGTCACCGCGTAGCCGACCGCCTCCGTGGGGCCCGTCGCCACCCGGAGGCGGGCCCCGACCGCGTGTTGCCGGTGGTCGCCGCAGCGGCCGGGTGGGCGTGATGAAAGGCTTGACCCATGAGTTCCACGCCCGTACCGCCCGACGCGACCATGGATCCGCCCGCCTTCACGGACCTCGGCCTGCGGCCCGAACTGCTCGCCGCGCTCTCCGCACTCGGCTACGAGGAGCCGACGCCGATCCAGCGGGAGGCGATCCCGACCCTGCTGACCGGCCGTGACCTGCTCGGGCAGGCGGCCACGGGTACGGGCAAGACGGCCGCGTTCGCACTGCCCCTGCTGCACCGGATGCCGGTCGACCGGCCCGGCGGCGAACCCCTGGCGTTGGTACTCGTGCCCACCCGGGAACTCGCCGTGCAGGTGTCCGAGGCGTTCCACCGGTACGGCAAGGACCTCGGCGCCCGGGTGCTGCCGATCTACGGCGGGCAGCCGATCGGCCGCCAACTGCGGGCGCTGGACCTCGGCGTGGACGTGGTGGTGGCCACCCCCGGCCGGGCCCTGGACCACATCGCCCGGGGCACGCTGCGGCTGGGCAACCTGGCCACGGTGGTCCTCGACGAGGCCGACGAGATGCTCGACATGGGGTTCGCCGAGGACATCGAGGCGATCCTGGAACACGCGCCCGCGGAACGCCAGACGGTCCTCTTCTCGGCGACCATGCCGGCGCGCATCGAGGGCATGGCCCAGGCCCACCTGACCGACCCGGTCCGCATCCTCATCGCCCGCGAGCAGCCGGTAGCCGGTGCGGCACCCCGGGTACGCCAGAGCGCGTACCTGGTGGCGCGGGCACACAAGCCGGCGGCGCTGGGCCGGGTGCTGGACGTCGAGTCGCCCACCGCGGCGATCGTCTTCTGCCGCAGCCGCGAGGAGGTCGACCGGCTCACCGAGACGATGAACGGGCGCGGCTACCGGGCCGAGGCCCTGCACGGCGGGATGAGCCAGGAACAGCGGGACCGGGTGATGGGCCGGCTGCGCTCCGGCACCGCCGACCTGTTGGTGGCCACCGACGTCGCCGCCCGGGGACTCGACGTCGAACAGCTCAGCCACGTGGTCAACTACGACGTGCCGTCGGCACCCGAGTCGTACGTGCACCGCATCGGCCGGGTCGGTCGCGCCGGCCGGGAGGGCGTGGCGATCACCCTGGCCGAGCCCCGGGAACACCGGATGCTCAAGACCATCGAGCGGGTCACCGGCCAGCGCATCACGATCGACAAGATCCCCACCGTCGCCGACCTGCGTACCCGTCGGCTGGAACTGACCCAGGCCGCGCTGCGGGAGAGCCTGCTGGAGGACGACCTGGAGCCGTTCCGGGTCATCGTGGAGACGCTCAGCGACGAGTTCGACCTGATGGAGGTGGCGCTCGCCGCGGTGAAGCTGTCCCACGAGGCGACCCTGCCCGGCTCCGACGAGGCCGAGGAGGAGATCCCGCAGGTGGCGGTCCGTCCGACCCGGGACGCCCGGCCCGGCCAGGACGCTCGGGGTGACCGCCGGCCGGCACGGCCCCGCACCGGCGGCACCACCCAGGTCTTCATCGGGCTGGGCCGGCGCGCCGGGGTCCGCCCGCAGGACCTGGTCGGGGCGATCACCGGGGAGACCGGCATCCGGGGCCGGGACATCGGCTCGATCGAGATCGCCGACCGGTTCTCCCTGGTCGAGGTGCCCAACGGGGTGGCCGACGAGGTGATCGCCGGGCTGCGCGGCAGCACCATCAAGGGCCGCAAGGCCACCGTACGCCGCGACCGCGACGAACGTCGCTGAGGTGCGCTGAGGTGTGCTGAGGGTGTAAGGAAGGGCCCCTTGTTAACGCCTGCGGTATAGCAGGGAGCCCTTCTCACCACGGCATGCCCCCACATGCGGCGACTGGCGCCACCCCGCACGGGATGGCGCCAGTCGGCGGTGCCTCGTGTTAGTAGGGGACCCCTGCTCTACCGCAGGCGTTAACAAGGGCCCCCTCCTTACATGCCTCCCTGCATGAATGCCGCCCTGCATGCGCACATCGGTCAGGCGGCGGCGAGCGCCTCACCGCCCAGCGACGCCGGGTCGATCTCGGCCGGGCGCAGCGCCAGGGCGAGTACGTCGGCGACGTCGGCGAGCGTGTGCACGGTCAGCGCCTCGCGGACCTCGGTGGGCAGGTCGTCGAGGTCCGGCTCGTTCCGGGCCGGGATGATCACCTCGGTCAGACCGGCCCGGTGCGCGGCGAGCAGTTTCTGCTTCACCCCGCCGATGGGCAGCACCCGGCCGGAGAGCGTCACCTCGCCGGTCATCCCGAACTCGGGGCGTACCGGTCGGCCGCTGGCCAGTGACGCCAGCGCGGTGACCATGGTGATGCCGGCGCTGGGGCCGTCCTTGGGTACCGCGCCCGCCGGGACGTGCAGGTGGATCCGCCGCCCGGCGAGGGCGTTCGGGTCCAGACCGAGCCGACGGCCGTTGGCGCGCAGGTAGGAGAGCGCGATGTGCGCCGACTCCTTCATCACGTCGCCGAGTTGACCGGTCAGGGTCAGTCCCGGCTCACCGTCCATGCTGGTCGCCTCGATGAACAGCACGTCGCCGCCGGCACCGGTGACCGCCAGCCCGGTGGCCACGCCCGGCACCGCCGTCCGCTCCGCCGACTCCGGCGTGTGCTTGGGTCGGCCGAGGTAGCGGGTCAGGTCGTCGGCGCCGACGCGGACCGGCGTCGGGTCGTCGGTGAGGGCCACCGCGACCTTCCGCATGACCTTCGCCAGGGCCCGCTCCAGTTGCCGTACGCCGGCCTCCCGGGTGTACTCCCCCGCGATCCGGGCCAGTGCCGGGGCGTCGACGTCGACCTCGTCGGTGGTCAGTCCGGCCCGCTCCCGCTGCCGGGGCAGCAGGTGGTCCCGGGCGATGGCCACCTTCTCGTCCTCGGTGTAGCCATCGAGCGTGACCAGTTCCATCCGGTCCAGCAGCGGGCCGGGGATGGCCTCCACCACGTTGGCCGTGGCGAGGAACAGCACGTCGGACAGGTCGAGGTCGACCTCCAGGTAGTGGTCCCGGAAGGTGTGGTTCTGGGCCGGGTCGAGTACCTCCAGCAGGGCGGCGGCGGGGTCACCGGCGTACCCGACGGAGAGCTTGTCGACCTCGTCGAGCAGCACCACCGGGTTCATCGAGCCGGCCTCGCGCAGCGCCCGCACGATCCGGCCGGGCAGCGCGCCGACGTAGGTGCGCCGGTGGCCCCGGATCTCGGCCTCGTCGCGTACGCCGCCGAGGGAGACCCGGACGAACCTGCGGCCGAGCGCCCGGGCGACGGACTCGCCGAGGCTGGTCTTGCCGACGCCGGGCGGGCCCGCCAGGGCCAGCACCGCACCGGAGCCGCGACCGCCGACCACACCGAGGTTGCGGTCGGCCCGCCGGTTGCGCACCGCCAGGTACTCCAGGATGCGGTCCTTCACGTCGGCCAGGCCGGCGTGGTCGGCGTCGAGCACGGCCCGCGCCGCCGCCAGGTCGGTGTTGTCCTCGGTACGCGTGCTCCACGGCATCTCCAGCACCGTGTCGAGCCAGGTACGGATCCAGCCCGCCTCCGGGGAGGCGTCACTGGCCCGCTCCAGCTTGCCGACCTCGCGCAGTGCCGCCTCGCGTACCTTCTCGGGCAGGTCGGCGGACTCGACGCGGGCCCGGTAGTCGGCGGAGCCTTCCGGGGCGTCCTCGCCGAGTTCCTTGCGGATCGCGGCGAGTTGCTGGCGCAGCAGGAACTCCCGCTGCGACTTCTCCAACCCCTCGCGGACGTCGGAGTTGATCTGCTCGGTGACCTCCTGCTCGGCGAGGTGGTCCTTGACCCAGCCGACGAGCAGTTCCAGCCGGGCGGTGACGTCCGGCGCGGCGAGCAGTTCGGTCTTCTGCGCCAGGGTGAGCCAGGGCGCGTAGCCGGCCGAGTCGGCCAGTTCGGAGAGGTCGGTCATCCGCTCCATCGCGTCGATGACCTGCCATGCGCCGCGCTGTTGCAGCACGGAGGTCACCAGGGCGCGGTATTCGCGGGCCAGTTCCCGTGCCTTGCCGGCCGGGGCGGGCTCGTCGATCTCGGTCGCCTCGACCCAGAGCGCCGCGCCGGGCCCGGGCACCCCGGAGCCGATGCGGGCGCGGGCGAGGCCGCGGACGACTGCGGCGGGCTCGCCGCTGGGCAGCCGACCGACCTTCTCGATGGTGGCGATCGCGCCGACGGAGCCGTACTCGCCGTCGAGGCGGGGCACGGCGAGCAGCCTGCGGTCGCCGGTGGCGCGGGCCGCGTCGACGGCGGCCTGGGTGGTCGGGTCGAGGGTCACCGGGATGACCATGCCGGGCAGCAGTACCGCGTCGGTCAGTGGGAGTACCGGAAGAGTTGCCATCGAACACCTGCTATCGCATTGAGTTGAGCGTGTCTGACTCAAGTCGACGCGCGCCACCGTTGTTCCACGGTGTGACCCAGCACACGAACCACCCCGACCTTCAGGTGGCGCCGACACATCCGTACCGACCACGGGAACGCCGGGTAATCGGGATTTACGCGCGGCGCAAAACGCGAGAGCCGGCAAGCAGGGGCTTTTGTTGCGCAATTGCCGGGCGATGAGTCAAACTTTGACCACACCCCGCCAGACACAGGGAGTAATCGACGATGGCGAGAAAAGTAATCACGGTGCTGACTGACGACCTCGACGGCGGAAAGGCCGATCGGACGGTCGAGTTCAGCCTGGATGGCGTGAGCTACACCATCGACGTCTCCGACGAGAACGCGGGAGTCCTGCGCAAGGCGCTGGATCCGTTTATCAATGCGGGCCGACGGCTTGGACGCGGCAGCACCGACACCGGTCGCGGTCCGCGTCGGGTCACCGCTGCGGCCCCCGGAATGAACCGCGAGCAGAACCGCGCGATCCGGGAATGGGCGGTCAGCAACGGCTACAAGATTTCCGAGCGGGGTCGTATCCCGGTCGAGGTCGTCGAGGCGTACAAGAACCGCTGAACAGCGGCATCGCCACACAACGTCGCGGGCCGTCCGGAACGAGGTTCCGGACGGCCCGCGTGTCGTTTCGGGTCAGTTGACCTGGATCCGCACCGCGTCGAAGGCGGGGGTCTGGTTGGCCCGCTCCGACATCGGGATACGGTGCGAGCCGTCACCGGCCCAGACCGCGCACTGCGCGGTGCCGGAGTCCGGCAGACCCGGGATCTGGATGACCACGCTGTCCGGCTGGCGACCGCCGCCGCCGTCCTCGGTGGCCACGAAGAAGGCCGGTACCGGATCCGCCGCCGGCGCCTCGTCGGTGTTGTTCAGCATCCGGCAGGCGGTGTGGAAGTGGCCTCGGGTCAGGCCCTCACCGTTGAGCAGCGAGCTCTCCAGGTAGTAGCCACCCTGACCGGCCGGAAGGAACCGGTCCCGGACCAGGTTGCGGGTGCTGACCCGCAGCGAGAAGCCCTCGTTGCGGTTGATCTGCTGCGGGAACTCGGTGATCAGCAGCGACGGGTTGTTCGCCGCCGAGCCGACCTCGCCGAAGGCCGTGCTGATGCAGCGGTTGCCGTTCTGGAAGCCGTCGTGCGGCTGGAGCTGGCTGTTGTTGCAGTTGTTGGCCAGCACGTCGAGGCCGTTGTTGTTGCCCCCGCCGTTGTTGCCGCCGTTGTTGTTGCCCCCGCCGTTGTTCCCACCGTTGTCGGGGTTGTTGCCGCCGTTGTTCCCACCGTTGTTGTTGTTCACCGGCTGCACCTGGCAGGCGGCCAGACCGGCGAGGCCGCGCGGCCGGGGGCCGAAGCGGTCGATGGAGATGGTGATGCGGTCCAGCGTGGCCCGCCGCTTGCTGGCCAGCGGGTCGAGGATCGCGTTGCGGATGAACGCCTGGCCCTTGTTGCCCTCGGCGGCCAGGCGCTGGTCGGCCTCGGTGATCTGGGTCTGCAGCAGCGCCAGGTTGCGGTCCACCTCGGCGCGGGCCCGGTCGGGCACCTGCGGCAGGCGGCTGACCACGTCGGGACAGGCCACGGCGAAGGCGCCGGTGGTCGCGCCACCGTTGCCGCTGCGGGTCTCCTGGCACTCCTCCACGGACTGCTGCCCGTCACCCCAGTGGTTGGTCACCCATCGACCGTTCTGGAAGGTACGGGTGGTGGTGGCGCCACGGGCGGTCGGCGCGGTCGCACCCGGGCTGGGCTCCACACACTCGGCCGAGATCGGGCGGGTCTGCTGCTTGTTCGGCCGTCGGTCACCGGCCGACGAGATCTGGGTAACGGCGACGACGCCACCGAAGACGGCGAGCGTGGCACCAACGGCCAGAAGTCGTTTGGTCCGCGTGTTACCTGATGGTCTGCGTGACCGGGTGGACCTGCGCATCGAATTGCTCTCCTTCTCGATCCGGTACCTGACGCGTGACTCGACGGACCGAACGGAATCGTGGTGGCGCGCTCGACGGAGGCCGTTCGAACGCACCGGTGGCACGTCGACAGACGACGATGCCCTTTCCGCACCGTCTCCCACGCCGCCCGGCGCGGGTTGGGGAGATCCTGTCCATTCCCGGTGAGGTACGGCCCCGCCCTGGCGGGAGTTCAAAAGAAGGTGGACTTTTTTTCGGCGGCCCGGGGCATACTGCTCCGGGGCAGGTCAGACCTGGTGCAGATGGTCGTAGGCGAAACCGTCCACGAGTTCGTCGCGGCGCTGCCCGAGTCGCCGGATGTCGTCGAGCAGATCGGCACGGCCCACCACGTCGGGAGTTTCCGTATCGAGGGTGCGCAGACGCTCACCGACAGCGAGTGCGGCGAGGTCCTCGGCCAGTCGTGCCGGATCGACACCGCAGGAGAACCGGTACGTCCGCAGGACGACCCGTTCCACCAGGAACTCGCCGGGGCGCACCTCGACCCAGCTCCACCCCTCGACCGGGCCGTCGGCCCAGCGCACGTGCAGCCCGCGCAGGATCGGATCCGCCAGTCGCCGTGCCACGTACGCCTCGACCGCCTCGGCCCGGGCGAGCGCGCCGAGGTCGTTGACCGCGCCGGTGCGCCCGTCCGGCAGCCGGCCGACGATGTCGCGGAACCCGACGGCGGGTACGTCCGACCCGGCGGCACCGTCGGCGTACCGGCGGGCGTCGAGCACGTACCCGACGATGCCCGGACCGTGGTCCACGGCGCGCAGGGTGGTCGAGCCGATCCGCAGCAGCGGCAGGCCGACGCTGGCGGTGACCGCCTCGACGATCCGGTCCACCCGACGGGCGGGGGCGTCCGGCGCCGGCTCCCGGAACTCGACCGCGAACTGCGGCAGGCCGGTGTCGTCGGCGCAGACCACGTGGTCGAGCACCACGCGGGCGGCGGTGTTCCACTGGTTGCCGGTGAGCCCCGGCGGGCGACGCCGGATCACCTCACCCAGGCGCGGGCCGGCGTGCACCCGCTGCCCCGCACGGGCCAGCACGGGCGTACGCCCACCGGCCGGAATCGTCGACAGCCACGCGTCGCCACCGGTCATCGTCGTATCCACCCAATCCTGCCGCCGACCGACCGAGTCTAGGATGACGATCATGCCGGGCGGCTCCCCCGGTGGGCCCCTGGTGACCGCCACGACGGTGACCGACCGCGCCAGAGGCGAGGAGGTGGACGGGTGCGGGTGGTGTCCCTGGTGCCCTCGCTGACCGAGGCGGTGGCGGTGACCCTGCCCGGGCTGCTGGTCGGGGCCACCGACTGGTGCACCGCTCCGGCCGATCTGGACGTGCCCCGGGTGGGCGGCAGCAAGTACCCCGACCTGGACCGGGTCCGCGCGTTGCGACCGGACCTCGTGCTGCTCAACGTCGAGGAGAACCGGCGCGAGGACGCCGACGCGCTGGCCGCCGCCGGAGTGCCGGTCCGGGTCACCTATCCGCGTACGGTGGACACCGCCCTGACCGAACTCGCCGACCTGCTGCGTGACCTGGGCGCATCCACCGAACCCGAGTGGCTGGCGGAGGCGCGACGGGCCTGGGCCGACCGGCCGGCTCCTGTGGTGCGGCACCGGGCGGTGGTGCCGGTCTGGCGGCGTCCCTGGGTGGTGCTCGGCACCGACACCTTCGCCGGTGACGTGCTCCGCCGGCTGGGCGTGGCCAATCTCTACGCCGGGCAGCCGGAACGGTATCCACGACCGACGCTGGACGAGCTGCGCGCCACCGCACCCGACCTGGTGGTGCTGCCGGACGAGCCGTACCGCTTCACCGCCGACGACGGGCCGGAGGCGTTTCCGGGCGTACGGTGCGCCCTGCTCTCCGGACGGCACCTGACCTGGTACGGCCCGTCGCTGGCCGAGGCCCCGTCGGTGCTGGCCGACCAACTGGCGAACCCGGTCGTCGTCGGCTGAGCGCCACCGGCGCCCGAACACCCCGGTGACCGAAACCCACGGCACCGCACCCGATTCATCCGGCGCGTGAGCGCCCCGACGCCGCGCCGACCGCCCTGGCGTGCGTCCGTCCCGCACCCGGTCCGACGGCCCGGGCCGGAAGGGGTCGAAGGTCCCGTCCGGTCCGGGCCCGGTCGGCCCTGACCGCACCCGACCCCACCGGCGTCCAATGGAGGTGTCACCGGGACAGCGGTGCGAAGCAGAGAAGGGACGTGGACATCATGACCGCGATGATGGAGCGGAACACCGCCGCCAAGACCCCGGGGGCCGAGACCGTTCGGGAGCAGGTCAACCGGAAGCGAGCCACCCGCTACCTGCTCGCCGGGCTGCGCCTGGCGCTGGGCTGGATCTTCCTCTGGGCCTTCCTGGACAAGCTGTTCGGCCTGGGGTTCGCCACCGAGGGCAAGAACGCCTGGATCAACGGCGGCAGCCCCACCAAGGGCTTCCTCAGCTTCGGCGTCACCGGCCCGTTCGAGGGCTTCTACCAGAGCATGGCCGGGGCGGTCTGGGCCGACTGGCTGTTCATGATCGGTCTGGCCGCGATCGGCACCGCCCTGATCCTCGGCATCGGGGTACGCGTCGCCGCCGTCGCCGGTGGTCTGCTGCTGGTGTTGATGTGGACCGCCGCCCTGCTGCCCGCGAACAACCCCTTCATGGACGACCACCTCGTCTACGCCGGGGTGCTCGCGCTGCTCGCGGTGACCAACGCCGGTGACACCTGGGGCCTCGGCCGCACCTGGGCCCGGTTGCCGATCGTCAAGCGCTTCGCCTGGCTCCGCTGACCTGTCACCTCCCTCCCCACACGGCGGGCGGCACCCCTGCGGGTGCCGCCCGCCGTCGTGCGCGGCCCGGGCCTCTCGGGAGGTCGTACCGCGTGCGACGGGCACCGCTGGCGTAGCATCCGGCAGGATTGTGCTGACCAGAACCGACGTCACAGGAGAATCCGCATGAACCAGGCAGCGAGCAAGCCCGAGATCGGTCCGATCGAGGGTGCCCCGCCCGCCGACCTCGTGATCGAGGACATCACCGTGGGCGACGGCCCCGAGGCCCAGCCCGGCCAGCGCGCCCGCGTCCACTACGTCGGGGTCTCGCACTCCACCGGCGCCGAGTTCGACGCCTCCTGGAACCGGGGGGACGCCTTCGAGTTCCCGCTCGGCGGTGGCCGGGTCATCGCCGGCTGGGACCAGGGCGTGGTCGGCATGCGGGTCGGTGGCCGGCGCAAGCTGACCATCCCGCCGCACCTGGGCTACGGCAGCCAGGGCGCCGGTGGCGTCATCAAGCCCAACGAGACCCTGGTCTTCGTGGTCGACCTGCTCGGCGTTCGCTGAGCGCCGCGTCCGGCGCCGGCCCCCGTACCCGGCGCCGGACGCGCGGTCGGCGCCGGACGCCGACCACCGCACGCCCCGGCGGGCGAACCCGCCGTCGCGGCGTCACACGCCGGCCAGCACCCGCTCGGAGCACGAGCCGACGACCGGGATGACCCGACGCAGGCCGGTGGCGCGCAGCACCCGCTCCACCACCGGCGGCGGGTCCGTCAGCACCAGTTGGCCGCCCTGCGCCCGCACCCAGAGCCGCGCCGCGATCAGCGTGCGCACCCCGGCGGCGGAGAGCACCCGCACCTCGGAGAGATCCACCCGCAGCTCCGGCCGGGCCGGTGCCGCCCAGAGCGCCGCGCGGAACGCCGCGACGGTGGCGATGTCGACGGCACCGACCACGCGGACGCACACCGCGTCGTCGAAGACCGTGGTCTCCACGTGGAACCGCTCCTCGCGCTCTGGCATGAGTTGAACCTATCCCGCACCACCGACACTCACACCCTGCGCAAAGGGGGTTCCGGGTAAGCCCAGGGCATGACCCGCAGGCCCGGTGTATCCACCCTAGGGACGATCCCCCGGCACCACCTGAGCAGCAGCGGTCCGCCGACGACGGGGGCGCCGGGTCGGCCGCGACCGACCCGGCACCCCGTTCGGGCGGTCAGCCGCCGCTGGCCGAGGGCTGCGGCTCCGGCGAGCCGCCGCCGGCGACCGCGCCCGGGTCCGCAGACGTGGTCGGTGCCGGTGCCAGTCCGGCGGGTACGGGCAGCGCGCTGCCCTTGGCGAACTGGTCCCAGTCGACGTTCCAGGCCGTCCAGCCGTTGCCCTCGCCGAGTTCGACCTCGGTGCCCTTGACGGTGACCAGGTCGCCGACCTGGGTGACGCCCATCAGCCAGTCGGCGTTGGCCGCGGAGAGGTTGGTGCACCCGTGCGACACGTTGGCGTACCCCTGGTCCCCCTCCGACCAGGGCGCGCCGTGGATGAACTCGCCGCCCCAGGTCAGCCGCTGCGCGTCCTCGACGTCGACGACGTACGGGTCGGCCGAGCCCGTGGTGTCGAACGTGGTGAAGTCGTGCTTCTCCATGATCACCATCTTGCCGCTGGAGGTCGGGGTGCTCGGCTTGCCGAGGCTGACCGGGAGCTTGCGCAGCACCTTCCCGTCCCGGATCACCGACATCTGCTTGGTCGCGTTGTCGATCTCCAACGCCACCTGCTGGCCGATCTTCGACGTGGCCCGCCGGTCGGCGTCGCCGACGTTCTCCTTGCCGATCGGCAGGCCCTCCAGCGCGGCACGCACGCTGATCGACGTGCCGGGCCGCCAGAAATCGGGCGCCCGGTAATAGACCTGACTACCGTCCGACACCCAGGACCAGGTGCCCGGCTGCGGCGGATCCGTCTTCACGAACAAACGACGTTGCACATCCGCCCTGGCCTCTTTCGGAATGGGCGGGTCGAACGCGACGGTCACCGGCATGGCCGTGCCGTACGTCCGATTACCAGCGAAATAGAGCGTACTGGTGATAGCCGGTTTGGACGTTTTCGGCTGCGTCGTGAAGGTCGTCTTCCGGGTGACGGTCTGCCCCTTCTCGCCGGTCACCGTGACCTCGGCGGTGTAGGTCCGCTTGGGCTGCAACACCTCGGTCGGCACCCAGCCGGTCCCGTCCTCGCGCGGCTCGGCCTCGACCTTCCCGCCCTTGTCGTCGGTGATCCGCACGTCGGTGACCCGCCCGTGTTTGACGGCGGTGCCGATCTCGCCGCTGATCGGTACGTCCCGAGTGCCCTCGGCCGGTGTCACGGCGAGCTCCGGAGCAGCCTGGCGGCCCTCCCCGACGACCTTCCGGTCGCCCGTGCACGCGCCCAGCGCCAGCGGCGCCGCTGCCACGGCCACCGTCAGCAGCGCCAATCGCCCCCTCAGGTTCATGATGCGTCCCCCCGTTTATTTCTCGCCCTCCGCCACATTCTGACCGGCTACCCGCCAGCGGTTTAGCAATTCTCCGAAACCGCGCTCTTATTGCGCCGGGGACGATTCCGCGTCATCGCGCCACAATAGGCCGGGAAATGCCCGAGCGCGTTATCCCGACCGTTAACCGGCGAGCTGCGACCGATGTCCGCACACCCGTTGGTCCACGACGGTTCGCCCGATCTCGGGCATACGGACGCCCGCGGGCCCGGCGTCCCTTCAGCCGCCGAGCCCACCGCCGACCCGCGCCCCGCCCCCTGCCCCGCCTCCGTCCACGTCCACGCCCACGTCCACGCCCACGCCCACGCCCACGCCCACGCCCACGCCGATCATGGACTTGTGGTTCCCGTCCGCGCCGATCATGGAGTTGTGGCCCCGCCTGCGCCGATCATGGAGTTGTGGCTGGCAATTCGACCTCTATGCGCCGTTATGCCCTCTGCACAACTCCATGATCGACGCCTGCGGGGCGGCGCGCGGGGCGGGCCGGGGGCGAGGCGCTGCGGGGGCGGGCCGGGGGGCGCAGGCCGGGGGCGGGCGGGGTCAGACTGCGGCGATCAGCAGGGCCGGTTGCTCGACGCAGTCGGCGACGTGCCGTAGGAAGCCACCGGCGACTCCCCCGTCGCACACCCGGTGGTCGAAGGTGAGGCTGAGCTGCGTCACCTTCCGCACCGCCAGTTCTCCGTCCACCACCCACGGCTTGTCCACGATGCGCCCCACCCCGAGCAGCGCCGCCTCCGGGTGATTGATGATCGGGGTCGAGCCGTCGACACCGAACACCCCGTAGTTGTTCAGCGTGAACGTGCCCCCGGTGAGGCGGGCCGGCGGCAGCTCACCGGCGCGCGCCGCGCTCGTGGTCGCCGCCAGTTCGGCGGCCAACTCGGCGGTGGTGAGCCGGTCGGCGTCGCGCAGCACCGGCACGAGCAGGCCACGATCGGTCTGGGCGGCGATGCCCAGGTGCACGGCGGCGGACTGGACGATCCGCTGGCCCTCGGTGTCCACCCGGGCGTTGAGCTGCGGGTACCGGCGCAGCCCGGACAGGCAGATCCGGGCGAGCAACGCCAGGATGCTCACCGGCTGGTCCGGCCGGGCGGCGTTGATCGCAGCCCGGGTGCTCAGCAGTCCGGTGGCGTCCACGTCGACCCAGATGGTCACCTCCGGGATCTCCCGCCGGCTGCGGGAGAGCTTGTCGGCGATCACCCGGCGGATGCCGGTCAACGGGATCACCTGGTCCCGCGTGTCGGTCGGAGCGAGTCCGACGTGCGCCGACGGGGAAGGGGTCCCGGCGGCCAGGTCCGGCGCGGCGAGACCGGTCGCGGGCGGAAGGTCCGGCGTCGCGAGGCCCGGCGCGGGCGCACCCGTCACCGAACGGTCCGACGCGCACGCGTCGGCCGCCGCCTCCACGTCGGCACGGCGGACCACACCGCCGGGTCCGGTGCCGCGCAGCGTGGTCAGGTCGACGCCGTGCTCGCGGGCCAGCCGCCGCACGATCGGCGAGATGACCAGCGCCGGAGTCGTGGACGGATCCGCGCTGAGCCCCACGGCCGGGGACGAACCGACCGCGACGGACCGGTCAGCGCCGACAGAGACGGCCGGGGACGAGCCGCTCGCCGCCGTACCGGTGATCGCCGTCGCGTCCGTCGTGCCCGGGGCAAGGCTCGTCGCGGCCGGCACGGCGGCCTGCCTGCCCGGGGCGGCGGCCGGCGCGACCGGGGCGGGGGCCTGCGTGCCAGGGGCGAGGCGGGGACGCCGACGACGGCGCGTGGCACCGTGCCCGGTGCCGTACCCGATCAGCACGTTGCCGGATCCGGCCCGCTCCTCCTCGCGGTAGACCGCGTGCCCGGTGGGCTCGGTCGGGCCGGCGGCACCGTCGGCGGCCGGGTCGGCCACGGTGATCAGCGGCTGGCCCACCGGACGCACCTCACCCTCGGCGCCGTGCAGGGCCACCACCCGTCCGGCGTACGGGCAGGGCACGTCCACGACCGCCTTGGCCGTCTCCACCTCGACCACGGTCTGGTCCACGGTGACCACGTCGCCCACCGCGACCCGCCACTGCACGATCTCCGCCTCGGCGAGCCCCTCACCGAGGTCGGGAAGAAGAAAGACCTGCTCGCTCATGCCGGTACTCCGCTCCGCCGCGTGCCGCCACGAGACTCCACCGCACCGGCCCCGATGATTCGCCCACTCATGCCGGCACCTCGGTGAGCCAGCGGGAGTCCGGCTGGTCGTCCCACTGGAGGCGGGCCACCGCGTCCAGCACCCGGTCGACCGAGGGCAGGTGGGTGTGCTCCAGCATCGGCGCGGGATACGGGATGTCCAGCCCGGAGACCCGCAGCACCGGCGCGTGCAGGGCGTGGAAGCAACGTTCCTGCACCCGGGCGGCGATCTCCGCGCCGACCCCGGCGAAGCCCTGTGCCTCCTGCACCACCACGCAGCGGCCGGTACGCCGGACCGAGGCGGCGATCGTGTCGTCGTCGAACGGCACGATGGTGCGTACGTCGACGACCTCCAGGTCCCAGCCCTCCTCGCGGGCGGCCTCGGCGGCCTCCAGCGCGACCGGCACCGCCGGCCCGTACGCGACCAGGGTGGCGTCGCGTCCGGGGCGCCGGACCACCGCCCGGCCGAAGGGTGCGGTCCGCGTCGGCAGGTCCGCCTCGGCGCTGGTGAAGTAGAGCTTCTTCGGCTCCATGAACACCACCGGGTCGGGGTCGTCGATCGCCTCCCGCAGCAGCGAGTACGCGTCGTCGACGGTCGCCGGGGTGACCACCTTCAGGCCCGGCGTGTGCGCGTAGTACGCCTCGGAGGAGTCGCAGTGGTGTTCCACGCCGCCGATGCCACCGGCGTACGGCACCCGGATCACCATGGGCACGCTCAACGCGCCCCGGGTGCGGTTGCGCAGCTTCGCCACGTGCGAGGCGATCTGCTCGAACGCCGGGTACGCGAACGCGTCGAACTGCATCTCGACCACCGGGCGCAGCCCGGACATGGCCAGTCCGACCGCGAAGCCGACGATGCCGGCCTCGGCCAGCGGGGTGTCGAAGCAGCGCTTGTCGCCGAAGCGGGCCTGGAGTCCGTCGGTGATCCGGAAGACGCCGCCGAGTTGCCCGACGTCCTCGCCGAAGACGACGACCCGCTCGTCGTCGAGCAGCGCGTCGGCGAGCGCCGCGTTGAGCGCCTTCGCCATGGTCATGGTGGCCATCAGGCGTCCTCCTCCTGCGCGGCGAGCTCGGCGCGGACCTGGTCACGCTGTTCGACGAGCTGCGGGGTGGGCTGCGCGTAGACGTGGTCGAAGAGGGTGAGCGGGTCGACGGTGGGCTGGACGTTCATCCGCTCGCGCAGCCGCGCGGCGTACTCCTCGGCCTCCTGGGCGATCGCGGCGACGGCGTCGTCGTCGAGGACCTCGCGGGAGCGCAGGTACGCCTCCAGTCGGGCCACCGGATCGCGGTCCCGCCACGCCTCCACCTCGTCGGCGTCGCGGTAGCGCGTCGCGTCGTCGGCGTTGGTGTGCGGTTCCATCCGGTAGGTGTGCGCCTCGACCAGGAACGGCCCCTTGCCGGCGCGGGCGTGCGCGACCGCCTTCTCCAGCACGGCGAGCACGGCGACCGGGTCGTTGCCGTCGACCTGCTCGCTGGGCACGCCGTAGCCGACGCCCTTGTAGGCCAGCGACGGGGCGGCGGTCTGCCGGGACAGCGGCACGCTGATGGCGTACCTGTTGTTCTGCACGAAGTAGACCACCGGGGCCTTGAACACGGCGGCGAAGTTGACCCCCTCGTGGAAGTCGCCCTCGCTGGTCGCGCCGTCACCGATGTAGACCAGCGCGACCGTGTCCCGCCCCTGGTACGTCTCGCCGTAGGCCAGACCGGCGGCGTGCACGCACTGGGTGGCCAGCGGGGTGCACTGCGGGGCGGTGCGGCGGGCGGCCGGGTCGTACCCGCAGTGCCAGTCGCCGCGCAGCAGGGTGAGCACCTCGACCGGGTCGATGCCCCGCGCGGTCAGCGCCATCGACTCGCGGTAGGTCGGGAAGACCCAGTCGTCGTCGCGCAGCGCGAGCACGCCGCCGACCTGGCACGCCTCCTGGCCTCGGGAGGACGGGTAGACCGCGAGGCGGCCCTGCTTGGTCAGCGCGGTGGCCTGCGCGTCGAACCGGCGGCCGACGACCATCCGGCGGTACATCTCGCGCAGGGCCGCCACGGGTGGCTCGGGATAGTCGGCCCGGGACGGCAGCAGGGTGCCGTCCGGGTTCAGCAGTCGGACCGGATCGGCCTGGGGAAGCAGGGCAGCCGCCGGGTCGGGCGCGGTCGGGGTGGCCGATCGGCGCTTCCGCGGGGTTGCCCTGCGGGCCGCCTGAGGGGTGGTCGTCACGGCGGTACCTCCTGGACGTGTGGTGGACCTATGCTCCTTTGGTCGGATGATTGACTCAAGATGGCCGGTGAACGCGGGATGTATGGCACTGATGGGAGGCTCAGGTGAGCCAGGAGACCGCTGACGCAGCGCCCCTGCGGGGTGGACCGGGACGAACGGCCCCGATGCTGGACGAGGTGGACCGGCGGATCCTGGACGAACTGACCCGGGACGGGCGGATCTCCGTCCGGACGCTCGCCGAACGGGTGCACGTGTCGCGCACCAACGCGTACGCGCGGATGGAACGGCTGCTGCGCGACGGGGTGGTCACCGGGTTCGCCGCTCGGGTCGCGCCGGAGCCGGCCGGGTTGGGCACCTCGGCGTACATCGCCCTGACCATCCAGCAGAACACCTGGCGGGAGGTGTCGGCGGAGCTGGCCCGGGTGCGCTACGTCGAGCACGTGGCGCTGCTCAGCGGCGAACACGACGTACTCGCCCTGGTCCGGGCGCCGGACAACGCCACCCTGCGGGACGTGGTGCTGGACCGGGTCCAGCGCATCGCCGGGGTGCTGTCCACCCGGAGCTGGCTGGTCTTCGAGGAGTACGACGGCGTCCGCAGCCCGTGGGCCTGACCGCCGCTCAGCGCTCCGGCGGCGCGGCCAGCCCCTCCCGGTCGGCCAGCTCCAGCAGCGGGTCCAGCGAGAACCGTCGCCCGTCCAGACCGGCGTGCGGGTCGCCCCGCTCGGCGAACCGGGCCGGCACGGTGGTCACGTCGAAGTCCTCCGGGCGTACGTCGTCCAGCTCGGCCCAGTCGAGCGGGGCGGAGACCAGCGCCGCAGGCGTCGGCCGGATCGAGTACGCCGAGGTCATCGTGTGGTCCCGGGCCATCTGGTTGTAGTCGACGAAGACCGGCCGGTCGCGCTGGTCCCGCCACCAGGTGGTGGTGACCAGGTCCGGCCGGCGCCGCCGCATCTCGCCGCCGAGCGCCAGCACCGCCCGCCGGCAGTCGCCGAAGCTCCACCGGGGCTCGATCGGGACGTACACGTGCAGGCCGCGACCGCCGGTGGTCTTGGGGTAGCCGGTCAGGCCCAGTTCGTCGAGGAAGCCGTGCACCTCGTGCGCCACCGGGACGACCTGGTCGAACCCCACCCCGGGCAGCGGGTCCAGGTCGATCCGGAGCTGGTCCGGCCGCTCCACGTCGGCCCGGGTCACCGGCCACGGGTGGAACCGCAGGGTGCCCAGGTTGACCGCCCAGATCACCACCGCCAGCTCCCCCGGCGCGACCTCGTCGGCGCTGCGCCCGCTGGGGAACGTGATGTGCGCGGTGCCCACCCAGTCGGGCGCGCCGGCCGGCACCCGCTTCTGATAGAAGGCGTCGCCCCGGTTGTCCTGCCGGGTGGCGACCGTCGCCCCCTCGAACACGCCACGCGGCCAGCGCTCCAGCATGGTCGGCCGGTCCCTGAGCGCGCGCAGGATCCCGTCGCCGACGGCGAGGAAGTAGCGCACCACGTCGAGCTTGGTCAGCCCGCGCTCCGGGAAGTACGGCTTGTCCGGGCTGGAGACGCGTACCACCCGCCGCCCCACCCGGATCTCCTCGGCCGCGGTCGCCATCTGCCGAGCGTACGACGCGTACGGCCGACGCGGGGGCGACCTCGCGGGCCGGTCGGGACCGGTCCGACCCGGTGTGCGCGGGGCCGGGTAGCCGACCCGCTAGGATCGGCGGGGGCCGTGACTGGCGCGTCGAGATGGAGCACCATCGGGAAGCGGCCCCGTCATGAGGACGCACGCCGAGCGCCTGGGCCTTCCGTACGTCACCAGGAGGTCGCATGCCGCCGAACGCCGAATCCGCCGCCTTCCGCAGCGCGCTGGAGGTCATCCGCGCCGTCGAGCCCCGGGTGGCCGACGCCATCGGTGCGGAGCTGGCCGACCAGCGCGAGTCGCTCAAGCTGATCGCCAGCGAGAACTACGCCTCGCCGGCCACCCTGCTGGCGATGGGCAACTGGTTCAGCGACAAGTACGCCGAGGGCACGGTCGGGCGCCGGTTCTACGCCGGCTGCCAGAACGTCGACACGGTCGAGGCGCTCGCCGCCGAGCACGCCCGGGAGCTGTTCGGCGCGACGCACGCGTACGTGCAGCCGCACTCGGGCATCGACGCGAACCTGGTGGCGTTCTGGGCCATCCTGGCCGACCGGGTGGAGTCCCCCGCGCTCAAGCGTGCGCAGGCCCGGCACGTCAACGACCTCACCGAGCAGGACTGGTTCGCGCTCCGCCGGGAGCTGGGCGACCAGCGGATGCTCGGCATGTCGCTGGACGCGGGCGGTCACCTCACCCACGGCTTCCGGCCCAACATCTCCGGCAAGATGTTCGACCAGCGCAGCTACGGCACCGACCCGGCCACCGGTCTGATCGACTACGACCGGGTCGCCGAGGCGGCCCGCGAGTTCCGGCCGCTGGTGCTGGTCGCCGGCTACTCGGCGTACCCGCGCAAGGTGAACTTCCGGATCATGCGGGAGATCGCCGACTCGGTCGGCGCCACCCTCATGGTGGACATGGCCCACTTCGCCGGTCTGGTCGCCGGCAAGGTCTTCACCGGCGACTTCGACCCGGTGCCGCACGCGCACATCGTCACCACCACCACGCACAAGTCACTGCGCGGCCCGCGCGGCGGCATGGTGCTCTGCGGCCCGGAGCTGGCCGACCAGGTGGACCGGGGCTGCCCGATGGTGCTCGGCGGCCCGCTGCCACACGTGATGGCCGCCAAGGCGGTCGCGCTGGCCGAGGCGCGTCGCCCCGACTTCGCCGACTACGCCCAGCGGATCGTCGACAACGCCCAGGCGCTGGCCGACGGGCTGCTGCGTCGGGGCGCCACGCTGGTCACCGGCGGCACCGACAACCACCTGGTGCTCATCGACGTCACCGGCTACGGGCTGACCGGTCGGCAGGCCGAGCAGGCGCTGCTGGACTCGGGCATCGTGACCAACCGCAACGCGGTGCCGCAGGACGCCAACGGCGCCTGGTACACCTCGGGCATCCGGATCGGCACGCCCGCGCTGACCACCCGTGGGCTGGGCACGGCCGAGATGGACGGCACCGCCGAGCTGATCCACACGGTGCTCAGCCAGACCAGCGCCGGCGCGAACCCGGACGGCACCGCCTCCAAGGCAAAGTACGTGCTGGACCCCGCGCTCGCGGACAAGGTCAGCCGGCAGGCCGGCGAGTTGCTCGCCGGGTTCCCGCTGTACCCGAACGTCGACCTGGGCTGACGACGGACGTGCGCCGGGCCGGTGTCACCGGCCCGGCGCGCGCCGCGAGCGGATCAGGCGTAGTCGAACGTCCAGAGGAACCACTGGGCGCTCTGCGGGGCGGCACTCTGCTCGCAGTACCACCAGTCCCACCGGTTCTCGCTGATGCCCGAGGCACCGTACGACTGACAGAAGGTGTAGCTGTAGTAGACCCCGCGCAGCGTCCCGCCGGGCGGATCCGCCGCAGCCGGTGCCGCACCGACCACCAGCGCCGCGCCCACCGTGGCGAGCGCCGCCACCGGCGCCAGCATCCTGCGTTTGCGCATGAGTACCCCCTGCAACAGACCGGTCGACGCACACGCATCGACATCTGTCGACAAGCGTGACGACGCCCGGGACGCGCCGTCAACGCGTTCCCGGGCGGTGGTCGACCGACGGTGGGGTGGACTAGTTCAGCGGGCGCTTGAGGTGGTATCGGTGCACCTCGGTGCTGCCCTGGACGTTGTTGACGTCCTCGGCGGCGGTGACCAGTTCCCAGCCTTCCCGGCCGTACCGGTTGAGGTGTGCCACGGCGGTGTCGCCGTACGCGGTGATGTCCTTACGGGATCCGTCCGGGCCGTACCAGACGAACGAGACGTGGAAATTGCGGCCCTGTCCCTGGTAACGGCGAACCAGCAGGGCGTACTCCCAGGCAACCATGCCGCCCATTATGGCCGTCCACGCAGGAGCACGGTACGGCGAAGGTCACCGTTCGCTTTCCGGCGAACGCGGTGTGTCGCCGTCGAGGTGCGCGTGGCGCCGCGTCCGACACGCCGTACGGGACCGGTGCGCGCCTCCTGCCGGCCTCGGTCGGGGCGTATGGTCGGGCGGTGGCCAGTTGGGATGACGTCCGCCGGATCGCGTTGAGCCTGCCGGAGACCGGCGAGCGCCCCTCCTACGACGGGCTGCCCGCCTGGACCGTACGGGACAAGTCCTTCGTGTGGGAGCGGCCCTTGCGCCGCACCGACCTCGACGCGCTCGGACCGGCCGCGCCGGACGGCCCGATCCTCGGCGTACGCGTCGCCGACCTCGGCGTCAAGGAGGCGCTGCTCGCTGACGACCCCGCCGTCTACCTGACCACGCCCCACCTCGACGGCTACCCGGCGGTGCTGGTGCAGTTGGACCGGATCGACGAGGCCGAACTGACCGAGATCGTCACGGAGGCGTGGTTCGCCCGCGCGCCGAAGCGGCTCGCCGCCGCCCACCGGGCCGCGACGGCACCGCCCGAAGCCTGACGCCGCACCCACCGAACCGCCCCTGCCCCGGCTGCCAGCGCCCTTCTGGTCAGGCCGTCATCCGCCGGGCCGCCTGCTGCGCGCAGAGCAGTCTGGCTGGCGACCGCCGAGGGCACCCCGCCTGCCCCACCTGCCCCGCCTGCCCCGCCGGCCCCGCCGGCCCCGCCGATCATGGAGTTGTGGTAGGCGAAATACCTCTGTTCACGGCTTTCGCGCAGGCCGTTACTCCATGATCGGCGAGGTGGCGGACCGGCATCACCGGTGGCAGGCCGGGAGTGTCCCGAGCCCGTGGCCAGCCGCTATCGCTTTTCGCAGGCGACGCCGTCCTTGTCACGGTCGAGTTTGGTGTTCGCGTTGTAGATCGCCGTCGAAACCTTGAAGTTCGTGACCGGCTTCGTTCTGCCGCGAACCTTGTCCCGTGCGCCCTTCTTGCCGACGCCATGCCGGTACTTCTTGTTCAGCGCGGTGCAGTTCTTGAACTTCGTCGGGGCAGCCTGTGCGGGCGACACCACGGCCACTGTGCCCCCGGCCAGCGCCAAGGTGACGACGAGTGCCATCCGGACCAGTCTGGAAACCAATCCATCCTCCATATCGGATAGTGGGTGGAGAAGGCACGCTACCGCCACATGAATCGGCATAGCGCCCTCCACCCGACTCGTCCGGCAGGGCTTACGGCGGCACTTCCATCACCATCCAGGCAGCACCTTCGACGCAACGCCGCCCGAGGTCTGACAGCTCGGATGACACCGAGCTGGTCACCGGCACAGAAGTCCCACCGGCCGCCGGAGAAGCCCCCGCTTACCGAAGATCACGCTCGATCCCGGATCGAGTGGTATCCGAGCGCGACGATGACCACTCGATCCCGGATCGAGCGTGATCTTGCAGTGGAGGAAGGAGGATGGGCCTGGTGCGGGCCGCGAGCGGACCGGGTGGAGCGGGTGGAGCGGGTGGAGCGGGTGGAGCCGGGCGGACGGGTGGAGCGAGCGGAGCGGGCGGGTGGAGCGGGTCAGCGTCGCATCACCCAGACCGGGATCGGGTCGGTCAGCGTGTCGACCAGCTCCCACCCGGCACGTCGGTAGATCTCGACGTTGACCGGGTTGCCGGTCTCCAGCACGGCCGGCAGGCCGTCGTCGGCGGCCCGACGCAGCCCCGCGCTCATCGCGGCCCTTCCCAGGCGGCGACCGGCGTGCGCCGGGTGGGTGCCGAGTATGCCCAGGTACCAGTGCGGATGGCGGGGCAGGACGGCACGCAGCGCCTGGTCGTAGGCGTGCACCCGGCGCAGCGCGTCGTCGGGCAAGGCCGGGCGACGTCCGTCGTCGAGGATGGCCGTACCGGCGACCGGCGGCTCCCAGATGGCGGTCGCGGCACCCCGCTCGACGGTCCAGACGGTGCCCTTGACCACCTGCTTGTCGAAGAGGTGACCGAAGAGGACGGCAGCCGACCGTGCGTAGCTCTCGTCGTCGGAAAAGAAGAAGCGAACGACGGGATCCGTGACGAACGCGGCCACCAAAGCGTCGACCACCGGCGTCCGGTCCGCTGGAGTCGCGACACCGACCTCGGGAGCATGCACGAGATCGGACTCTAGTCGTCCGGGACGCGCCCCGCTGACCGGTCGACGGCGTGGCCCGAGACCGGGCCACGCCGCCGCGCTCTGTCCGGCGGCCGATCGGTACGCGGTCCGCCGGGTGGGCCGACTCAGTCGGCGGGCAGCCAGTCCTGCCAGACGTCCGGGTTGGCGTCCAGCCACTTCTTGGCGGCCTCGTCGTGGGACAACTCGTCGACCGTGAGGTAGCGGGCCACCTCGTTCTGCTGGGCGTTGGTCCACTGGAAGTTCTTGATCAGTTCGGCGGCCGGGTTGCCGGACTCGGCGAACTCCCGGTTGGCGATCTTGTCGAGGTCGTAGGGCTGGTAGTCGCAGGCCACCTTCTCCGGGTCCACGTCACAGCCCGGGGTGTAGGGCGGCAGCTTGACGTGCACCAGGTCGACCTCGGCGAGGAACCACTGCGGCGCATAGAAGTAGCCGATCGCCGGCCGACGGTCGCGCTCCGCCTCCCGGAACGCCTCGATGAGCTTGTCTTCGCTGCCCACGGTGCTGACGGTGTAGTTCAGCTTCAGGTTGCGGATCAACGCCCGGTCGTTGGTCTCGTACGAGGGGTCGCCGTTGAGCAGGACACCCCGGCCGCCGGAGGTGGGCGTCCGGAACAGGTAGGCGTAGTCGTTGAGGTTGCGCCAGTTGGTGATGTTGGGGTGCTGCTCGACCAGCCACGGCGTCACGTACCAGCCGACGACGCCCTTGTTGCCGGTCATGCCGTGCTCGACGGCCTTGCGTTCCTCGTCGATGTACTTCTTCTTCAGTCCCTCACGGCCCCAGTTCTCCAGGATGACGTCGGTGCTGCCGGCGGCGACCTCCTCCCATGCCTCCTCTGCGGTGAGGTCCTTGACCACCACCGTGCAGTTGAGCCGGTTCTTGGCCAGGTAGCCGATCACCGCGAGGTTCGCCTCGTACCCGATCCACGGCAGGTTGGCCAGCGTCAGCGTGCCGCACTCCGTCCGCTCCGGCGGCCCCGGCGGCGCGACCCGGGGCTGGATGTCGGCTGCGCAGCCGGTCAGTGCCAGTGCGGCCACGCAGGCGAGGGCCGCCGCCCTGGTCCACCCTGATCTCTGCATCGCTGCCTCTTCTCCTCTTCGTCGTTGCGCCCGGCCGCGGGGCCGGAGGGGTGCGGCCGTCCGCTGGGCCGGAGGGGTGCTGGGGCGTCCGCTGGTCAGCGACCGGCGCCGGCCCGCGCGAGGCGTTGCGCCAGCACCACCTCGGTGAGCGCAACGAGCACCTGCTTGACCGACTCCCGCTGACGCGCGTCGCACTCCACCAGCACCACGTCGTCGGCCACGCCGAGGGCCTCGCGCACCTCGGCCAGCGCGAAGCGGCGGGTCGCCTCGAACGTGTTGACGGCCAGCAGGAACGGGATGTGATGGTCCTCGAAGTAGTCGATGGCCGGGAAGCAGTCCTCGATCCGCCGGGTGTCGATCAGCACGACCGCACCCAGCGCGCCGTCCACCAGGTCGTCCCAGAGGAAGGCGAACCGGTCCTGTCCGGGCGTGCCGAACAGGTACATCAGCAGGGACTCGTCGAGGCTGATCCGGCCGAAGTCCAGGGCCACGGTGGTGGTGGTCTTGCCGGACACCACCGAGGTGTCGTCGACCCCCACCGAGACCTCGGTCAGGTCGGCCTCGGTGACGAGCGGCTCGATCTCCGACACCGCGCCGACGAAGGTGGTCTTGCCGACGCCGAACCCCCCGCTCACCACGATCTTGACCGCGGTGGGTGTGGGCGGCTGGCTAGAGAGCGCGGACACGGTCCCTGATCCTCTCGATCATGGCGACGGAGAGCTCGCCCTGTTCCTCACGGCGCAGGTAGCCCTCGCTGAGCAGGTCTGCCACCAGCACCCGGGTGACGCCGAGCGGCACCCGCAGCGCCACCGCCAGGTCGGCCACGGTGATCGGCCGCTGGCACAACTCGACGATCCGGCGGGCCTCGAAACGCAGCGGCGCGGAGAGCGCCGCCGGTTGGGCGGAGAGCAACGTCTCCACCCGCAGGCCGTCCTGAACCGGCCGAGTACGTCCGCCGGTGAGCAGGAACGGACGTACCGCCTCCGCGTCGGACGGCTCCGGTGTGGACGGCGGTGGCTCGGGAGCCGGGCCGTCCGACGCCGGGGCAGCGGTCCAGTACGGGATCATCCGCGGGTCGGGCAGCCGCGGTCCGGCACCGCTCACCGGGGCAGCACCCGTCTCGACTCGGAGATCAAAGCGGGTGTCAGCATGCTGCCGAACCGGTCGGCGAGCAGCGAGATCTCGTAGCCGACCAGGCCCAGGTCGCAGTCCCCGTCGGCGAGCACCCCCAGGCAACTGCCGTCGCTGATCGCCGACACCAGCAGGAAGCCGCGCCTCATCTCGATCATGATGAGTTTCAGCCCGTCGAAGTCGTACTTGCGGGAGGCGGTCCGGGCCAGGCTGGCCATGCTGGACACGATCGCGGCGAGTTGGTCGCCGGCACCCCGGTTGAGACCTGCGGAGACGGCGATGAGCAACCCGTCGGACGAGACGGCGACCGCGTCCCGTACCCCGTCCGTCTGCCGGACGAAGTTCGCCAGCAGCCAGTTCAACTGGTGTGGATCGCTCTGGATGTCAACCTTCACGGGCCCCCCAAGGCTCGGTCGTGGTGTCGTCGCTGGACCGGGTCGGTGGTGCCGGCCGGTCGACCTGGCCGCGGAGCGTTCCGGCCCGCAGCGCGGTCAACCGGTTCCGGATCTCCATCGGCGAGTCGTCCATGGCGGCCGGACGCGGCGCGGACGCGACCGGGTCGGCGGCCGGTGCGGGCGCGCTGGCACGCCGCTCGCGGGGCAGGCGTTTGCGCAGCCCGTTGGTGGTGCGCTCCTCCACCGGGCCGACGGCGGACACCTCGCCGGCGATGGTGGGCGGCCGACCGGCGACGGGCCGGTCATGCCCGCGCGGCGCGGCGGGCGCGACGCGGGTGGCGTGCGGCGGCGCGTCGATGGCGGTTCGCGGACCGACCCCGGCGATGCCGACGGCGGGCGTCGGACGGGCGGCGGGCACCGACGGCAGGAGCGGCGGCGCGGCCGGTTCGGCGGCCACCCGGGCGGTGGTGGAGGTGACCGTGATGGCCGTCTGCGTGGTGCCGACCGCGTCCGCCCCGTCGTCCGGGGCGATCGCGTTCCGGTTGGTCAGCACCGTGGCGGGCAGCAGCACCCGGGCGGTCACCCCGGTCACCGGGGAGGGTGCGAGCTGCACGTCGATGCCGAGGTCCCGGGCGAGCTGACCGACCACGTGGTGGCCGAGGTAGCGGGTCGGGGCCGAGACGTAGTCGACCTCGCCGCGCAGGCGGGCGTTGGCCTCGGCCAGGTCCTCGGGCGACATGCCGATGCCCTGGTCGGTGATGGCCACGAGGTAACCGTCCCCGCTGCGCCGGCCCTGGATCTCCACGTCGGAGTCCGGCGGGGAGAAGGTCAGCCCGTTCTCGACCAGCTCGGCGAGCATGTGCGCGACCGCGCTGACGTTGGCGCCGACCACCCAGGCGTCGTCGATCCGGCGGATCTGCACCCGCCGGTACTCCTCGACCTCGGAGATGGCGGCCCGGATGACGTCGGCGATCGCGAGTGGCCGCGTCCACTGGCGGGGACCGCCGGCCCCCACCAGGACCAGCAGGCTCTCCGCGTTCCGGCGCATGCGGGTGGCCAGGTGGTCCAGCTCGAAGAGGTTGGCCAGCCCGGCCGGGTCGGTCTCCTCCCGTTCGAGCTTGGTGATGAAGCTGAGCTGGCGGCGGAGCAGGTTCTGGTTGCGTCGACCCAGGTTGGCCAGCGACTCGGTGGTGCTTCGCCGCAGCACCGCCTGCTCGGTGGCGAGGCGGAACGCCACTTCCTGGACCTGGTCGAGGGCGCCGGCCACCGAGCGGACCTCGGTGCTGGAGCGGGTCGGCACCTGGACCGGCTCCGGGGCCCGTGGTTCGCTCTCCTCGGTGCCGTCCTGGAGCTGCCGCACGGCGACGGGCAGTCGGTTGGCGGCCAGGTCACGCGCCTCGGCGGCCAGCATCGCCAGCGGCCGGGTGATCGAGCGGGAGGCGAGCACCAGCAGGCCCACCGCGCCGGCGAGGAAGAACGCCACCAACGCACCGAGCGCGAACAGCCGCCGGGTCGACTCGCCCTGCCGTTCGGCGGCCCGCGCCTCGATCTCCGCGCCGACGTACTCCTGCATGTGGCGCATGCCGTCCAGCACCGTGGTCAGGGCCGACCACCAGGCCTGCGGGTTGACCTGCACCCGGCGGCCGTCGGCGGAGTCGAGCGCGACCTGCTCGAAGAAGCCGGCCACCCGGGCGGCGCCGGTGTCCAGCACCCAGTCGTTGGCGGCCCGTTGGCCCGGGGTGGCCCGCTCCTCGAAGTCGGCCAGCGCCGTGTCGCGGGCCGCCCGCATCTCGGCGAACTGGAGGAACTCGCCGTCGGCGAAACCGCCGGCGGAGAAGACCCCGTTGAGGAAGGCGCGCTGCTGGGCGGTGCTCTCCTTGATCCGGCTCAACGCGGTGAGGGTCGCCACGTGCCGTTGCAGTTGCGGGTCCTGCGCCTGGTCCAGGTCGTAGTCGAGGCGGTTCAGGGCGGCGATGCGCTCGGTGAAGAAGTCGAAGGTCGCGGCCCGCCCGGCGCTGCCGCTGTCGGTGGCGGAGCGGACCACGTCGAGCCCGTCGAGTTCGCGCAGCGCGGCGCCGACCCGGTCGGCCACCTGTCCGCCGCCGGAGATCGCCTCCTCGACCGCCCGGCGGCGCTCGTCCACCCGCTCGCGGGCCGGGGCCACCTCGTTACGGAAGCCCTCGTTACCACCGAGCAGTGCGGCGCTGATGCCACGCTCGACCTGCAGCTCCTGGGTCAGGTCCTGCACCTGCAGGGCCAGCGACACCGACTCGCTGGCCTTGCGAACGGCCTGGTAGGACGACACCTCGACGACCGTCACGTAGCCGAGCAGGAGCAGCACGGCCGCCACCGGCAACGCGATGATGGCGGCGAGTCGACTGCGGATGCTGCCGCCGCCTGTCACCACAGGCTCCTCGGCGCCCGGGCCGGGCTGTGGTCGAACGCCGGCAGGGCGCATCGGTCGGGAACCTGTGTGGACACGCGGTCTCCAATCACCGGCATGGCCACGCAGGCCGGTGTGAGGCATCAGGGGGATTGATCACAGCAATATCCCGGCATACCCGGCCGCCCACAACCCTCAGGCGGAATCGTCACGGCCGGAGAGCTTGGGTTCTGCCCATTCGGTCAGCGTCGGCCGACCGAACGACCGACCCCGGTTTCGGGCATTGTGAAGTGCTCGGAAACCGAACGAGTCCCGGATCGTCGGCATCGGAGGAACCACCCTCACCCGACCCGGTCGGGTACCCGGTGGACCGATTCGGCACCCCGGCCGCAGACCGGTCGGCACCCCCGGCGAGCACGGTGCGCGACCGCCGGTCCGACCTGTGTGGACGACCGGCGGCACCGGATGGTCGGTGGCGGAAGAGGCCCGTCAGGCGGGCCTCACTCGTCGCCCGGGACCACTCCCACGGTCGGGCCGACGTGCCGCGCGGCCGACTCCGCACCCGCCACCTCACCGCGGCCACCCCGGACCCGCTCCGGCCGGCACTCGTCGACGGGACGCCCGAACAGGTCGGCGGACACCTGCCGGCTCGACTCGGTCGGGAGGTACAGCGGGCCCGTCATGTGATCGCCACCGTCCTGTGTCGACGTGGGCGATTCGCCCACGTGCCGCGTGCCTCGGAACGCTGCGGGAACCCTACGGCAGCCGGGACGAGCATTGCCAGATGCAAATGGCTCAAGGAGAAAGGGCGGCTGGCGGGATTGTCGACACCCCCTCCGACGGGCAGGATCGGATCCGTGTGTCGACTCCCGGTACGCACGAGGTGACCGAACGTACGATCCGATGTGGTTGGTCAGGCCGGGACCGGGGTCTGGGCGTACACCTGGAAGCGCAACGAGCGCGCGTCGGTGAAGCACTCCCGCATCGGCCGGACCAGGTCACGGTGCTCGGGACTGCGCTCCCACGCCTCGAAGTCGGCCAGGCTGGCCCACTCGCTGGTGATCAGCCACTGCTCCGGATCGGTCGCCGAGCGGCACACCTGGTCGACCAGGTGCCCCGGCACCCCGCCGGCGACCAGATGGCGCACCGCCTCGTACGCCCGCAGGAAGTCGTCGGTGCGGTCGACCGGGACCCGGACCAGGAACACCACCCGGCCGCGCTGCGGGCCCGGCCCGTCCCCGCGCTCGATCACCGTCATCACTGCTCCGTTCCGCTCGGTGGCGCGCCGCGCAGCACCAGCGCGCTGTTGAATCCGTCGAACCCTCGGGCACAGACCAGGGCCAGTCGGTGGCGCGGACGCCGGGCCGCCCGCAGGAAGCCCAGCTCACAGCCCGGTGCCACGGTGTCCGGACCGGCCGAGGCGGGCAGCGTGTCGTGCGCGAAGGCGAGCAGCGCGGTGGCCACGTCCAGCGCCGAACCGCCCTGGTGCGCCCGCCCGGTCAGCGACTTGTGCGTGGTCACCGGCGGGGCCAGCCCACCGAAGACCGACCGCAGCGCCTCGGCCTCGGAACGGTCGTAACGGGGCACCCCGAGCGCGTCGGGGAACACCACGTCCACCTCGTCCGGTTCGACCCCGGCCCGGCCCAGGGCCAGCCGCATGGCGCGGGCGTACTGCCGAGGGTCACCGGCGGACTCGGCGGTGGTGTGCGCGGCGTCGTGGGTGGCACCCCACCCGGTCACCTCGCCGTAGATCCGGGCGCCCCGGGCCAGGGCGTGACCCCGCTCCTCCACCACGAAGACCGCCCCGCCCTCGGCGGGCAGGTAGCCGCTGGCTGCGGCGTCGAACGGCCGGTACGCCCGCTCCGGGTCGGTCTCCGCGCTGAGCAGGCCGGACCGGAGCTGACAGGCCAGCGCGTACGGGCTCAGCGGGCACTCGGTCGCCCCGGCGAGCACCACGGAGGCGCCCCGCCGCACGGTGCGGACCGCGTGGGCGAGGCTGTCCAGGCCACCGGCCGACTCGGCCACCAGCACTCCGCACGGACCCTTGGCCTGGTGCCGGATGGAGAGCTGCCCGACGCTGGCCGCGTAGAACCAGGCGATCGACTGGTACGCCCCGACCGTGCGGCTCGGCGACGACCAGAGCCGTTGCAGCTCCCGCTGGCCGAACAGGTTGCCGCCGGAGGAACTGGCCAACGTGACCGCCCACGCGTACGGGTCGGGAGCCTGCTCGGGCAGGCCGGCGTCGGCCAGCGCCAGCCCGGTGGCGGCGAACCCGAGGTGGGTCCACCGGTCGGTCTGCACCAGGGCGCGGTTGTCGGCGTACCGGGCCGGGTCGAAGTCGGCCACCTCCCCACCGAGGCGGGTCGGGTAGCCACCGGCGTCGAAGAGGGTGATCGGCCCGGTGCGGCGCTGACCCGCGAGCACGGTGCGCCAGTGCGCGTCGGCACCCACTCCGCTGGGCGCGACCACGCCGATGCCGGTCACCACCGCGCGGGCCACCGTGCCGTCGCCGGACGGTCGGTCGGTCGTCGTGTCGTCGTACGCGGGGGCGGTCATCGCGTCACCTCCCGGCCGAGGCGGCGGAACAGCATGGCCGACTGGAACCCGCCGAAGCCGCTGCCCACCGAGAGCGCCACGTCCACCGGCACCTCCCGCGCCTCGTTCGGCACGTAGTCCAGGTCGCACTCCGGATCGCGGGTGGTCCAGTTGGCGGTCGGCGGCACCACTCCGAACTCGATGGCCAGCGCGCACGCGGCCATCTCGATCGAGCCGATCGCGCCCAGCGAGTGCCCGACCATCGACTTGATCGAGCTGATCGGCACCCGGTACGCGGCCGGCCCGAGGGCCCGCTTGAACGCGGCGGTCTCGTGCCGGTCGTTCTGCCGTGTGCCGGAGCCGTGCGCGCTGATGTAGGAGACCGCCTCCGGCGCGAGCCGCGCCTGCCGCAGCGCGTCGGTGATGGCCAGGCCCATCTCCACCCCGTCCGGACGCAGCCCGGTCATGTGGTAGCCGTTGCTGCGGCTGGCGTAGCCGGCCACCTCGCAGTAGACGTGCGCGCCGCGCCGCCGGGCGTGCGTGGCCTCCTCCAGCACCAGCACCGCCGCCCCCTCGGCGAGCACGAAGCCGTGCCGGTCGGCGTCGAAGGGCCGGGAGGCGTGCGCCGGATCGTCGTTGTCCGGGCTGGTGGCCTTGATCGCGTCGAACGAGGCCACCGTGACCGGGGAGATCGGCGAGTCGGCCGCGCCGGCCAGCACGATGTCCGCCTCGCCGTCGGCGATGAGCTGGTGGGCGTACCCGATGGCGTCGATGCCGGAGGTGCAGCCGGTGGAGATGACCTGCGCCGGGCCGTGCAGCCCGTGGTGGCAGGCCACGTCGGCGGCCAGGCTGCTGGGCACCAGCGCCGGATAGAGGTACGGCCCGCCGAGCGCCGCGTCGACCAGCCAGCGCCGTCCACTGTCGCTGACCGTGACGTACTCCTGTTCCAGCGCCATGGTGCCGCCGACGGCGGTGCCGAGCACCACGCCGGTGCGGTCCCGCTCGGCGTCGGTGAACTCCAACCCGCTGTCGGCGACCGCCTCGGCGGCGCAGGCCAGCGCGAACTGCACGTACCGGTCGGCGCGCTGTCGTTGGGCCGGGGTCAGCCGGGCGGCGTCCGGGTCGAAGTCGCACTCGGCGGCGATCTGCGAACGGAACGGCGACGGGTCGAAGAAGCTGATCCGCCGGGTCGCGGTCCGCCCCTCGGTGATGCCCTTCCAGAACCGGTCCCGGGTGACGCCCCCGGGAGCCACCACGCCGATCCCGGTCACCACCGTGCGCCGCCCCGTCACGACCCGTTCCGCTCGTCGGCCACCTCGGTGTCGACGTGACCCAGTTCCGGACGGGGGGCCAGCGGACCGAGGTGGAACACCACCTCGGCCGGCTCGTCACCGGTGTTGCGCAGCCGGTGCCGGACGTTGCGGGCCACGAACAGCGCCTCACCGGCGGTCAGCAGCACCGGCTCGTCGTCCAGGTCGACGGTGATCGTGCCCCGGGCGACGTAGAGGAACTCCTCGCTGTACGGGTGGTAGTGCTCGGCGATCCGCTCCCCCGGCCCCATGGTCGCCACGCCCATGAACCCCGAGGTGCTGCCGACGGTACGCGGGCCGAGCAGGACGCGCAGCTCACCGCCGCGACGGCGGTCGGCGGGTACGTCCCGGGCGGCCACCAGTGCCAGGTCACTCATCGTCGTCTCCGTTCGTCGGGGCGGTCGCCACCGCTGCGGCCCGGTCCCGGGCCAGCCGCTCGATCCGGTCCTTGATCACGGCGAGCTGCACCACGCTGTTGGTGTTGATCCGCTCGGTCATCCCGGCGTTGTCCACCGGGGCGGTCGGCTTCATCGCGAAGTCCTGCACCCAGGTCATCCGGACGCCGTCGGGCTCCTCGGTGTAGGTCCAGTGGATCCGCATGTACTCGAACGGTCCGGTCTCGACCCGACGCGCCCGCACCTGCCGGGTCGCCGGGTCGGGGGTGCGTTCGCTGACCCAGCTCCAGGCCACCCCGTTCTCGTCGGGGTGCATGGTGAGGCGGAACCGGACGGTGTCGCCGTCCCGGCCGAGGATCTCGGCCTTGGCGTACTCGGTGAACAGCTCGGGCCAACCGGCGACGTCGTTGGTGACCGACCAGACCAGTTCCAGCGGCGCGGCGATGACGATGCTGTTCTCGGTGTGCCCGGGCGGGTCGGCGGCCGGTGCGGGCGGGTCCGTCTGCTCGGCGACCAGTTCGGCGACGGCCGGGATGGTGAGCTGCGCGGCCTGCTCCGGGATGCTCACCCGCCACCGGTCGGCGACCACGGCGGAGAGTTCGAGCAGCGCGAGCGAGTCCATCCCCAGTTCCTCCAGGGAGGCGGCCGGGGCGCGGGCGGCCGCGTCCGGGTCGAGCCCGCAGTTGGTCACCAGGATGTGGGTGATCTCCGCGGTCAGCGAACGGCCATCGGTGACGGTCATCGGTTTCTCCTCTGCTGAACGGGGGTCGATCCGGCGGTCATCCGGTCGACCAGGCCGGTGGAGTAGCGCCCCTTGCGGAAGTCGGCGTCGTCGAGGACCCGCCGGACGAAGGGGATGGTGGTCCGCACACCCGGACCGGTGATCTCGAACTCGCGCAGGGCCCGGTCCAGTCGGCTCAGCGCCAGATCGCGGTCGGGGGCCCAGACGGCCACCTTGGCCAGCAACGAGTCGTAGTGCGGACCGACCAGGTAACCGGCGTGCCCGTGGGTGTCGACCCGGGTGAACGGGCCGCCGGGCGGCACGAAGCGGTCCAGCCGGCCGGGGGTGGGGACGAAACCTCGGTCCGGGTCCTCCACGTTGACCCGGCACTCGACGGCCACCCCGGTGAACCGGACGTCCTCCTGCCGCAGGCGCAGCGGTGTACCGGCCGCGATGTGGAACTGCTCGTGTACCAGGTCGATCCCGGTGATCATCTCGGTCACCGGGTGCTCCACCTGGATCCGACAGTTGATCTCCAGGAAGTGGAACCGCTCCTCGGCGTCCACCAGGAACTCCAGCGTCCCGGCACCGGTGAAGCCGACGTCCAGCGCGCCGCGCAGGGCGGTCCGCGCCAACGCGTCCAGGGTCGCCGGGGCCAGCGCCGGCGCGGGTGCCTCCTCGACAAGCTTCTGGTGGCGGCGCTGCACCGAACAGTCCCGGGTGCCCAGGTGCACACCGTTGCCGTGGGAGTCGCAGAGCACCTGCACCTCGACGTGCCGGGCGTCGGTCAGGTACCGCTCGACGTACACCCGGTCGTCGCCGAAGGCGGCCTGCGCGGCGGCCCGGGTGCGGGCGTACGCGCGGGGCAGGTCGGCCGGCGCGCGGACCACCGTCATCCCCCGGCCGCCCCCACCGGCCGCTGCCTTGACGATCACCGGGTAGCCCACCTCGGCGGCGACCACCGCGGCCTCGCCCACCGTCGGCACCGGTTGCACCGCACCCGGCGGCAGCGGCAGCCCGGCCCGGCGCATCAGCGCCCGGGCCGAGGACTTGTCCGCCAGCGCGGCCATCACCTGCGGCGACGGGCCGACGAAGGTGAGCCCGTTGTCCACGCAGATCTCGGCGAAGTCGGCGTCCTCGGAGAGGAAGCCGTAGCCGGGATGCACCGCCTGCGCGCCGACCTTGCGGGCCGCCTCCACCACGGCGGCGGCGTTGAGATAGCTGCGACGGCTGGGCGACGGTCCGATCCGGACGGCCTCGTCGGCCAGCCGCACCGCGGCCGAGTCGGCGTCCGCGGTGGAGTAGACCACGGCGGTACGGATGCCCAGCTCACGGCAGGCCCGCAGGATGCGCAGCGCGATCTCGCCCCGGTTGGCGATGAGCACCTTCTCGAACACGGTCCACCACCTCAGGCCTGGTCCAGGGCGACCAGCGGCTGGTCGTACTCCACCGGCTGGCCGTCGGCGACCAGCACCTCGGTCACCCGGCCGGCCCGGTCGGCGGTGATCTCGTTCATCAGCTTCATCGCCTCGACGATGCCGACCACCTGCCCGGGTCGTACCCGGTCGCCGACGGTCACGAAGGGCGCGGCACCAGGCTCCGGCGCCCGATAGAAGGTGCCGACCATGGGCGAGCGCACCGCGCTGCGAGGGACCGGCGGCACCGGCGGCGCACCGGCTCCGACCGGGACGGTGGGTACGGGTGGCGCGGGGTGGACGGCCGACGCGGCGGGCGCGGTCGACGTGCCGGGTGCGGAGGCGAGCGGGCCGGTTCCGGCCTCGTGCTGCCATTCCACCTCCAGCTCGGTCCCGCCGGCGCACAACCTGAGGCGGCGCAACGGACCGGGCAACTCGGCGACGAGTCGGCCGACGTGCCGACGCAACCCGGTCAGCGCGGCCTCGGTGTCCGCCTCGTCGCGCGCTCCGGACTCCGATCCGGCGAGGTCCGGCCGGTGCGGGTCCGATCGGCGTGGCTCCGGCCGGTGCAGGTCCGATCGGTGCGGGTCCGATCGGTGCGGGTCCGTCGCGCCGGGCGTGTCCGGTGCGGGTGGCGGGCAGGTGGGCTCCGGGGCGCGCTCGCCCCTCGGCGTCGGGGCGGGCGCCGGCTGCGTCACGGTCACCGGTGGCCGGTCGACCGGTGCCGCGACACCGGGCCCGGGCAGGCCGCCCTCCGGGCCGCCCGGCACCGGCGGCCGGACCGTCGGGGTACCGGCGACGGCGGGCGCGGTGCCGCCCGGGGCGCTCACCGGGCACCCGCCCGCAGGCCGCTCCGGGCCGCGCCGAACCGGCGGAACCGGCGTCGGCGGCGCTGCACCAGCGTGGCGACCGGCAGCTCCAGTAGCGGCAGCAGGTTCGTCAGCACCGCCTCGCGGACCGCGTGGGCCACCGCCTCCGGGTCGTCGGCGGCCGAGCCGGGCGGTTCGGGCACCACCTCGTCGACGATGCCGAGCCGGACCAGGTCCGGGGCGGTCAGCTTCAGTGCCCGGGCCGCCTCCGGCGCGGCGGTCCGGCCCGGCCAGAGGATCGCGGCGCAGCCCTCCGGGCTGATCACCGAGTAGACCGCGTGCTGGAGCATCAGCACCCGGTCGGCGACCGCGAGGGCGAGCGCGCCGCCGCTGCCGCCCTCGCCGGTGACCACGGTGACGACCGGGGTGGGCAGCACGCTCATCGTCAGGATGTTCTCCGCGATGGCGGCGGCCTGGCCGTGCTCCTCGGCGGCGATGCCGGGGTCCGCGCCCGGGGTGTCCACCAGGGTCACCACCGGCAGGCCGAGCCGGGCGGCGAGTCGCATCAGCCGCAGCGCCTTGCGGTGCCCGGCCGGGCTGGCCATGCCGAAGTTGCGGGCCACCAGTTCGGCACTGGTGTGTCCCTTCTGGTGCCCGATCACCATCAGGTGCCGGCCGTCGAGCCGGGCGAGCCCACCGACCACGGCCGGGCAGTCGCCGCCGAGCCGGTCTCCGTGCAGTTCGGTGAACCCGTCGAAGGCGGTCTCCAGGTAGTCCAGCGTGGTCGGGCGGGCGGGGTGCCGGGCCAGCCGTACCGTCGCCCAGGCGTCCCGGGTCGTCGGCTCCGGTTCCGCGACCGGTCCGGCGGGACGCGCCGACGTGGGCGCGACGCCGGGTCGACGCCCGCCGGCCGCGGCGGCGAGCAGCGTCGTCAGCCGGGCGCGCAGCGCGTGCCGGGGCACCACCATGTCGACCTGGCCGTGCCGCAGCAGGAACTCGGCGGTCTGGAAGCCCTCCGGCAGGTTCCGTCCGGTGACCTGGCGGATCACCCGGGGGCCGGCGAAGCCCATCCGGGCGCCGCTCTCGGCGATCACCAGGTCGGTGCAGGTGGCGAACGAGGCGGCCACTCCCCCGTACGTCGGGTCGGTGAGCACGCTGACGGTGAGCAGCCCGGCCTCCCGCAGCGCGGCGATCGCCTGGCTGACGGTGGCCATCTGCATCAGGGACAGGGCGCCCTCCTGCATCCGCGCGCCTCCGGAGGCGGTGACCAGGACCAGCGGGACGCCGGCCGCCAGCGCCTCCTCGGCGGTGCGGGTGATCAGTTCGCCGACCGCGCTGCCCAGACTGCCGCCGAGGAACCGGAAGTCCATCACGGCGAGCGCGCACCGGTACCGGCCGACGGTGGCGGTGCCGCAGAGCACCGCCTCGGCGAGTCCGGTGTCGGCGCGGGCGGCGGTGAGCCGGTGCGGGTACGGCAGCACGTCGACGAAACCGATCGGGTCCACCTCGACCGCGCGGTCCGGCAGCGGCTGGAAAGAGGACGGGTCGACCAGCTGGCGTACCCGCTCGGGTGCGGCGAGTCGGGCGTGCCGGCCACACTCGGGGCAGACGTCGAGGTTGCGCCGCAGCCGCTTGCGATACAGCAGGGTGGCGCAGCCGCCACAGCGCGACCAGAGCGTCCCGTCGGCCGGCGCGGTGGCGGTCACGACCGTGGCCCGTCGAAGTGGTAGAAGCAGCGGGCCATCGCGTCGCGGGGGGACCGCCAGGTCGGCAGGTACGGCGAGACGTACGGACTCAGCCGGGCGCTGACCCGCTGGAACTCGGGATGGTCCCGGACGGCGGCGACCGCCTCGTCGCCGGGTGACTCGGTCTCCAGCAGGTGCACGTACAGGTCGCCGAGCCGGTAGAGCGACCGGTGTCGGACGCCGACCAACCGGGGCAACTCGGTGGTGTCGGACTCGGCGAAGATCTCGGCGACGGTGGCCTCGGCGGTCGGGTCCACCTTCGCGACGATCAGCGTGCGGTCCATGCTGGACCTCCCCTTTGGGCCGGTGGTGACGCCACCGGATGCCCGGACGAATGCGGCCACGATGCGCCGCCGCGCGTCACCCGGGCGTCACCGGAACCTCGGTCCACAAGGACGGTTGGTGACGTTCCGTTGACGCATGCTGTGCCCCGCCTGTGTGTTGCCGAAGTCCATGATCATCGCAAGTGCGCAGTTCAGAGGCGGCTTCATGAAGACGGCTAAGTTACTGTGGCGACATCAGCGTTGACTCAGAGTAACTGCTATTGATAATCTTCACGACGGAACCGACCATTCCGCAGGGGGTACCGCCGTGGCCGCCGACCCACCCGCGCCGACCACCGGCGAGCACCGGACCACCGAGGTACGACTGCACCTCCTGGGCGGTTTCCGGCTCACCCACGACACCACCCCGGTGGTCGTGCCCCGGGGACTGCAACGGATCATCGCGCTGATCGGCCTCCGACCCGACGCGACCCGCGCACACCTGGCGGGCCTGCTCTGGCCGGAGGCCGGCGAGGACCGCGCCCTGTCCTCACTGCGCACCGCGCTGTGGCGGCTGCGGCAGGACCCGTACTGCCCGTTGACCACCACCGCCGACACCATCCGCCTCGACCCGCTCGTCACCGTGGACGTCGACCGGTTGGTCGAGACCGCCGCCCGGGTACGCGACGGCCAGGCGCCCGAGGACGCCGCCGAGGCGCTCGCCGCCGGACGGCACGACCTGCTGCCCGGCTGGTACGAGGACTGGGTGCTGACCGACCGGGAACGGCTGCGCCAGCTCCGGCTGCACATGCTGGAACAGGTCGCCGCCCAGCACCTGGCCGCCGGGCGGCACGGCGAGGCCCTCGAGGCGGCGCTGGAGGCGATGGCCGCCGAACCGCTGCGCGAGACGCCGCACCGGCTGGTGGTCCGCATCCACCTCGCCGAGGGCAACGCCTTCGAAGCGGTACACGCCTTCTACGTCTACCGCGACCTGCTGCTGCGGGAGCTGCGCCTGGAACCGTCCCCGGCGATGAGCGCGCTGCTCGACGAGACGCTGGAACCGATCCGCCGGGCCACCCGGGTACCGGCCGAGACCCGCCACCCGGGCGGCCCGCGGTTCCGGACCCGCTGACCCGGCGGTCGCGTCACCGGCCCGACCGGTCGCGTTGACGGGCAGGTGACAGTCCACCGGAGAGGGTGGCACCGGAAAGCCGTCCGTGGCCCGGCGAGGTGCACGGGCGGGAACACCGGTGAAAGGGGTCCGATGAGCCGTCTAGTGATCGTGAACAGGATCATCCCGGGCGCGGAGGGACGGGTGGCGCAGATATTCGCCGAGTCCGACGCGACCGAGCTGCCCGGCCTGACCGGGGTACGCCACCGGTCCCTGTACTGCCTGCACGACCTGTGCGTACACCTGATGGAGACCGACGACGTCGGCGCGGACGCCCTCGCGGCGGCCCGCAACCACCCGCTGTACCGCGAGGTCAACGAGCGGCTCTCCGCGCACACCTCGCCGTACCTGCCGACCTGGCGCTCCCCCCGCGACGCGATCGCCAGCTGCTTCTACCGCTGGGACGCCGCAGACGTCCCGGCGCCCCGCGTGGCCGGCTGACCGGCGGTCGGCTGATGTCCACCCGAGCACCGCACGTCCTGGTCATCGGCGCGGGCACCGGCGGTCTCTGCCTGGCCCACGGGCTGCGCCGGGCCGGGATCAGCGTCGCCGTGTACGAGCGGCACCGGACCCGGGCCGACGGGCTGCTCGGTTACCGGGTGGGCATCGGGCCCACCGGCAGCCGGGCGCTGCGCGACTGCCTGCCGCCCGAGCTGTTCCGGATCTACCTGGCCACCTGTGCCCGCTCGCCCCGCTACTTCAACGTGCTCACCCAGCGGATGCGGCACACCGCGTCGTTCCCGTTGCGACCGGACACCGACCCGGTGGACACCGAACGGTCGGTGGCCCGGATGACGCTGCGTCAGGTGCTGTTGACCGGCATGGAGGACGTGGTGCACTTCGACCGCACCTTCACCCACTACGAGCAGCACGACGACGGTACGGTCACCGCGTACTTCGCCGACGGCACCAGCGCCGTCGGTGACCTGCTGGTCGCGGCGGACGGCACGCACTCCGCGGTCCGCCGGCAGTACCTGCCGCACGCCACCGTCCGGGACGCCGGCACCGTCAACATCGCCACCCGGATCCCGCTCACCGCACACACCCGGGGACTGCTGCCGGAGACCGTCCGGCGCGGCATCTCGCTGATCTTCGGGACCGGTGGGGTGATGGGCGTCCTGCACGTGATGGAGTTCAAGTGGGACGGCGACGGACGACTCAAGCCGGACGTCCCGCCCACCGACGCGGCCCTGCTGGCCGACTGGCCGGGGCTGCGACACGACCCGACCCGCGACAACATCAACCTGGTGGTGTGGAGCACCGCGCGGCGCTTCCCGGCGGACGTGCTGCACCGCCGGGGCGGGGATCTGGTCCAGGTGGCGCTGGAGTTGACCGCCAACTGGCACCCGACCCTGCGCGAGCTGCTCAGCCGCGCCGACCCGGACAGCGCCCTGCCGATCCGGGTGTCCACATCAGAGCCGGTGCCGCCCTGGAAAAGCAGCACGGTCACGCTGCTCGGTGACGCGATCCACACCATGACCCCGGGTCGGGGTGTCGGCGCCAACACCGCGTTGCGCGACGCCAACCTGCTGCGGCGGCACCTGGTCCACGCGGTGGCCGGCGAGAAGACGATGGTGCAGGCGGTGGCCGACTACGAGGCGGCGATGCTGCCGTACGGCTTCGCCCGGGTGGCCGACTCGTTGAACCGTAGCGGCACCAGCGGTGACGACCGGATGTACAAGCCGGTGTTCGGCCGGCTCGCACTGCTCGGCGCACGCGGGTACTTCCGGGTCACCAGCCGGGTACCCCCGCTGCGCCGCAAGTTCGTCGACGACTTCTACACCTATCGCGGCGAGGAAGACTGATCTGTCCCCACCCGACCCCCGGCACGGCGACCCGTGCCGGGGGTCGTCGTGTACCCACCGTGTCCACACCGTCCGTTCCGTCACGGACACTTGTGGTGAACCCCGTCCCGCGAGTACGGACTGTTACATGGCCTGCCTGTTGCCCCGGCCCCACGTGTGCGAAGCTGCGGCGAGCTTTTTCGCGACGATTCGGACGTAGGACTTCAGGGAGGTTTACCGTGGGCGACTCCTTCGGGAGCTGGCTGATACTGCTCGTGGCACTGCTGGCAGGTCTGGCGGTGGGCTGGGTGCTGCTGCGCGGGCGACGGGGCGAACCTCCCGCGTCGACCACCGCGAGCACCACCACCAGCGAGCCGACCCCGGCCGCCACCGTCAGCGAGCCGACCCCGGCCGCCGTCGAGACCGCACCGGCCCCCGCCGCCGTCATCGCGGAGCCGACCCCGGCCGCCGTCGAGACCGCACCGACCTCGACCACCGCCGAGACCGAGCCCACCACCGCCGCAGAGCCCTCCGCCACTGTCGAGACCTCCGCCACTGTCGAGACCGAGGCGGCCCCGACCACCGCCGCTGTCGAGACCGAGGCCGCGCCGACGACCGCCGAGACCTCCGCCGCTGTCGAACCCGCCGCCGAGACCGCGCCTGCGGTGGACGCCGAGCCGGCCGCCGCCCAGCCGGCGATCGACGCGCCGGTGGGCACCGACGCCACCCCGGCCGAGGACGTCGCCACCGCGCCGACCACCGTCGACGCGACGGCGACCGGCGAGCCCGAGCCCGCCCCGGCGCTGTCCGCCGCACCCGCCGCCACCGCGCCGGCCAGCCCGGATCCGGTAGCCACCGCGCCGGTCACCCCGGACCCGGTCACCGAGCCGGTCGCCGTGCCCGCCGACAGCACGACGCCGGAGCCGGTGTCCGTCCTCGACGCACCCGAGACCGACTCCGCGACGCGGCCCGCCGTCGCCACCCCACCGGTACGGCCCACCCCGACCGCCGACCCCACCGAGCCGGCCGCCACCGAGCCGGCCACCACCGAGCCGGCCACGGCCGGGTCTGCGGCGTCGCCCGTTGCCACCGAGCCCACTGCCGAGCCGACCGCTGCCGAGCCGGTGGCTGCCGAGCCGACCGCTGCCGAACCGGTCGCCGCCGCGTCCTCGGTGGCCGCGCCCGCTGCCGGAGCGGCGGACGACTTCCGGCGTATCCAGGGTGTCGGGCCGAAGATGGCCGCCGCCCTGCAGGGCGCGGGCATCCTCACGTACCGGCAGTTGGCCGAGCTGGACGAGGCCGCGCTGCGGGAGGTCATCAAGGGTGCCGGGCTGCGCGCCACCGCGAGCCTGGTCACCTGGCCACAGCAGGCGAAGGTGCTGGCGGCCGGCGGCACCGACTGACGGCACGCCCCCACGGGCCGCCGACGCGGACAGGTCTTCGGACCGTCCCGGGTCGGCGGCCCGTTCCGTTGCGGTCACCGTGTTGCCGGTGATCGTGTCCGGGGACATGGCCCGTCGACGGGGACTCGCCGCCCTCCGTTTGGCCGTTCGGTCCGTCTGGGTACAAGGCCCGGCACCGTGCAACCCACCGGACCGTGGAGGAAGCCATGCGTGGCACGTCGATATTCGGAGTCCTGGTCGTGATCTGGCTCATCATCGGCGCGGTCGCCGCCGGCCAGCGCGGCTACTACGACAACGAGGAGACCAACTGTGCCGAGTTGGGCACCATACTGGTGACCATCGTCGCCGGGCCGCTCAACTACGTCGGCGCCAACCCTCAGGTCGAATGCGAGCTGCCGCAGCCCTCGCAGTGACTCTGCCCGGGTGGCGCCGGGTGACCCCCACCCGGCGCCCCCAGCACCCAGCACCCCGGCGCCACCCGACATCACCCGTCGGCGCACACCTGCACGTAGAAGATCACGCTCGATCCGGGATCGAGTGGCTGGCGTCGCGCTACGAGGCCACTCGATCCTGGATCGAGCGTGATCTTGCGGAGAAAACGACGGTCACCGGCCCAGGACGGAGGTGCCGGGCCCAGGACGGCGGTGCCGGGGCGGACGGGACCGGCCCCCCGCGCCCGGTCACGAAGGACCGGGCGGCGGAGGGCCGGGCGTACGAGTGGATCAGCGGAAGCAGTGCGCCACGGGCACACGGCTCCCCTCGCAGTTGGTGGGGCTGTTCTCGATGACGACGGTATCGTCGTCGATCTTGATCTGGGCCCGCTCGACGTGCACGCCGCCGGCCTGCCCGGTCGCCCGGTTGCCGGTCACCTGGCTGCGATAGAGCGAGGCGGTCCCGGCGGTGACGAACAGCCCGGCACCCAGGGACTGCGGCCCGACCGCCGCGTTGTCCTGCACGTCGCTGCCGCGCACCAGCAGGTTGGACTTCTCGGCGTAGATGCCGCCACCGTTGCCTCGGGTGGTGTTGTTCTGGATCACGCTGTCGTCCAGCGGCAGCAGGCCCTGGACGGTGGAGATGCCGCCACCGGCCACCGCGGCCAGGTTGTCCCGGATGGTCATCTGCCGCAACACCAGCACCGCGTCCGAGTTGGCCAGGCCACCGCCGGTCTGGGCGCTGTTGCCGATCACCGCGCTGTCGAAGACCTTGGTACGCGCGGAGAAGCTGGCCAGGCCACCGCCCTGCCCGGCGTTGTTCTGCACGAAGGTGGAGGAGTACACGTCACCGGCGGCCCGGAAGTTGGCCAGGCCGCCGCCGTAGCTGACCGCGCTGTTGTGCCGGAACTCGGTGCGGTGCATGGTCATCACGCCGCCGTTGAGCAGGCCACCCCCCTTGCCCTGGGCGCCGGCGGCACGGTTGCCGATCAGCCGGCTGTCGCTGATCTGGAGGTTGCCGTCGTTGAAGATGCCTCCACCGCCGCCCTCGGCGGAGAGCGAGGTGCTGTTAACCACGGTGACTCCCTCGACCACCGCGGTCGCGCCGTGCACCACGAAGAGGCTGCCGCCCTCCACCTTCGACCGACCGTTGCGCAGGGTCACGTCACGCAGGGTCAGCTCACCGCCGTCCCGGACGGTGAAGAACCGGAACTCCTCGGCGTCGGCGGCGCGCACGATGGAGGCGCCGGAGCCCTCGATGGTGATGCCGTGATAGATGACCGGCAGTCCGGCCTTGTCGTCGGCCGGATCGCGCGGCGGTGCCTCCGCGTCGCCCGGGGTCTCGGCGGCGTCCGCGGCCTCCCGCGCGTCGCGGATACCACCGTCGTACTCGTCGACCTGCGCGAAGGCGTGGGTCAGGGTGTAGGTGCACTCCTCGGCCAGGCGCAGCGTCGCGCCACCCTCGGCGTTGGCGCGTACCAGGGCCGCGATGAGTCGGGCGGAGTCGCACGGCACCTTGATCGTCTCGGCCCGCGACGGACGACCGTTGCGGGCCGGCCGGTCGGCGGACGCGTCGTCGCCACGTCCGGTGGCGGCGCCGTCGCGGCGGCCGTCCCACCCGCCGTCCGGTTCGCCGCCGTCGTGCCGCCACTCGGGGCGTTGCCGGTCCGGACGCTGCTGGTCCGGACGCTGCTGGTCCGGACGCTGCTGGTCCGGACGCTGCTGGTCCGGACGCTGCCGCTCGGAGTCGGGATCGGGGCTGGCGTCCGGGACGCCGGGGACGTCGGAGTACATCGCGGCGGGCCGCTCCGGGCTCGACGCCGGTGTGTTGTTCTCGGTGGCGGAGGCGACGGCGGTCACGCCCGCCGCTCCGACCACCAGGGTTCCCGCCATCAGGCCGCCGGCCAGCAGCCAGCGGGACCGCCGTCCGGGTCGACCCGACCCGGGGCTGCCTCGGTAGGTGGACATCAAGGTTCCTGCCTCTCGTGCATGCGAAGACACGGCCGCGCCGAACCGGGCGCGGGGTGGCGGACGTCGCCTCCGCCACCAGAGGTCACCGTACGGCGATCAAAGGTTCAAATCCGGCATACGTGAATAAGTACGCCACTCGCGTTCATGTTGCCTCAGAGAGGACCCGAATCATCCGCCGACGTGGATGCCCGGCCGCCGGGCCGGGTCCGGCTCGGACTTGCGCAGGATCTCCCGGACCACCGGCGGCGTGTCGCCCCGCCCCAGGATCAGATACCGCAGCAGGTGCGCGATCGGGTTGCCCTCGGACCACTCGAAGTGCGCGTGCGGGCGTACCCCGGTGGCGTCGCGCAGCGCCAGCAGGATCGCGGCGATGGCGTTCGGCGCGGCCGGGCTGCTGGCCCGCAGCACCCGGTAGCCGCCCACCTCGACGCCGCACACCCGCAGCACGTGGCGGAACCCGGACGGGTCCACCACGTCGATCTCCAGGAACAGCACGTCGGTCGCGCCCGGCACCGGGTTCAGCCCCCGCTGGGCGCGCTCCTTGATGGTGTACTCCTTGACCGCGCCGCTGCGCCGCTTGTGGGCGATCACGTGCAACCGGCCGTCGTGCGCCACCGAATCGGCGACGAAGCGCCGCGCCACCTCGTCGAACTCGACCCGCTCGGCCCGCAGCTCGGTGGTCCGGCTGACCCGGGAGACCAGCGAGACGGCGATGATGCCGAGGATGAACAGGCCGGAGATGGCGATCCCGTCCGGCTTCTCGATCACGTTCTCCACCAGGGCGTACACCAGCACCAGGGTGAGCACGGTGAAGCCGACGGAGGCGGCGCGCTGACGGCGGGCGACCGCGGCGATGGCCACCGCCACCGACGCGGAGACCATCATCGCCAGGATCCCGGTCGCGTACGCGCCGGCCTGCGCGTCCACGTCGGCGCGGAAGAGGACGGTCAGCACGATGCAGACCAGCGTGTAGACGATCACCACGGGCCGTACCGCACGTGCCCACTCCGGCGCCATGCCGTACGAGGGCAGGTAGCGCGGCACGATGTTGATCAGCCCGGCCATCGCCGAGGCGCCGGCGAACCAGAGGATCAGCACGCTGCTCAGGTCGTAGACGGTGCCGAACGCCTCGCCGACGTGTTCGTGGGCGAGGTAGGCCAGCGCCCGCCCGTTGGCCGCCCCGCCCGGCGCGAACTGCTCGGGTGGGATGAGCAGCGTGGTGACGAAGGTGGTGGAGAGCAGGTAGACCGACATGATCAGCGCGGCGACGGTGAGCAGTCGCCGGGTGTTGCGGATGCGCGCGGCCAGCCGGGCCTCGGCGTCCCGGCCCTCCCCGGCGACCAGCGGCATCATGCTCACCCCGGTCTCGAAGCCGGAGAGTCCCAACACCAGCAGCGGGAACGCCAGCGCCGCGGTCAGCGCCACGCCGCCCGGTCCGCCACCGCCCGTGGTCAGCGCCGCCGTCCAGTCCGCCAGCGGGGCGGGATCGGCGACGAGGTCGGTCAGCGACACCACCACGATCACCGCGTTCAACGCCAGGAACACGGCGACCAGTGGCACCGCCACCGCCACCGCCTCCCGGAAGCCGAGCAGGAACACCCCGCCAAGGATCAGCAGCAGCACCACGGTGACCGTGACCGCCACCGCGGTCCCGCCGAACGCGTCCGGCAGGTACGGGTTCTGCAACATGTGCACCGTGGCGTCTGCCGAGGAGAGCGTGATCGTCACGATCCACGAGGTGGCGACGAAACCGAGCAGCACCAGGACGAAGACCTTGCCCCGCCAGAACGGCAGCAGCCGTTCGAGCATCGCCACCGACCCCTGGCCGTGCGGGCTGTCCCCGGCCACCCGGCGGTACATCGGCAGCATGCCGAACAGGGTCAGCGCCACGATCAGCAGCGTCGCCAGCGGGGAGAGCGCCCCGGCGGCCAGCGCGGCGATGCCGGGCAGGTACGACAGGGTGGAGAAGTAGTCGACGCCGGTCAGGCACATCACCCGCCACCAGGCGTGCGACCGGGTCTGCCCCTCGGCCGTCTCCGGTCCGACCGGCTGCACCTGGTGCACGAACAGCCACTGGCGCAGCCGGCTCTCCGGCCGGGCCGGGCCGGACGGTACGGCGACCCGGTCGGGCACGGCGACCCGTGGACCGGCCCGTTCGCCGGGGCGGGTGGGGTCCCGCGCGGCACGCAGCGACGGTTCCGGTGTCCCGGACGCCGGGCGGCGCCGGTCCCGGCCCCGTCGCGCTCTGGTCCCGTCCCCCATCGCGGTCAGCCGCCGGGCGGTGCGGCCAGCGCGCGGGCCAGGGCGGCGGGGTCGTCGACGGTCACCGTCAGCCCGGGATGGCGCGGACGGCCGCCCGGCAGCAGCGCCGGCACCGGTCGCGCGAAGCGGACGCAGAGCCCGGTGGCGGTGGAACTGCCGAAGGTGACGCCGAGGTCGGCGGCGGACAGGCGCGGACCGACCACCCGCCACCAGCGGTACGGGCCGGTGGTCTCGGTGTCCAGGACGTTCGCCCGTTCGGTGCGCAGCCGCCAGGGCCCGAACCGCACCGTCAACGTGTCGCCGTCGACCCGTACCCAGGCGGTGGAGGGCCGTACCCCGAGCAGGGCCAGGAGCGGGCGCAGCGGCGGGTCGAACCGGAACGGGAAGCGGTGTGTGGTCATCCCCGGACCCGCCGGCCGACCCGGTCCCCCGGCCGACTCGGACGAGGCGGTGCGGCGGGGCGCGGGCGGGGCCGTGCGGCGGGACGCCGGAAGGCAGCGGTCATGGGCGCCGCGTACCCCGCGAAGGCCGGCCGACACCCCCCTGGCCGGCCGGCCTCCTGTTCCCCCCGTGCTCACAAACCGGGCGACGTCGCCCGGGCGGGTCGGATGCCCCCGTGCCTCGCCGTCGGGCGAGACGCGGGGACCCCCCGTCCCGGCTACTGCAGGAATGCCCCGAGGGGCGACAGCAGCAACCGACCGAGCGCGGAGGCCGTCTGGTCCAGCCGCGCGCGCTCGCGCTCGTGTCGATGCGGGTCGTGCCGGCATCGCCAGATCCGTTGTGCGTTGCGCCAGGCGACATCCCGGGTGTACTCGATCAGCTCACCCTGGTACCAGTCGTCGATGTCGCCGTTGACCATGTCGATGAGCAGCTGCCACTGCTCCAGGTAGCCCCGGCGCAGGCCGGGGATCTTGTCGGCGAAGATCCGGTTGATCTCCAGGTAGTCGCGGTGCTGGTCGCTGCCCTCGACCGGCTCCGACTCCAGGTAGTCGAACGTCGTGACCAGGGCGAACGGCAGGTCGAAGTTGATGTGCGCGTTGACGCCGGCCGCCGCCGACGGCAACGGCCGGGCGTCCGGGCCGCGCATCCGCTCGAACAGGCAGGCCCACGCCCTGGGCGTACCGGGGCTGGAGTCGCTCCACATCCGCAGCGCGTCGAAGTAGCGGGCGGCGAACTCGACGTCCAGCCGGGACAGGAAGACCGGGTCGACGAACCGATCGGCGTAGAGGCCGTCCAACACGCTCGTGGTGATGGTGAGGTAGAGCTTGTTGAAGTCGGCCAGCGGGCAGCTGTCCAGCAGCGGTGGCAGCCGGACCAGCATGTCCTGGAGCTTGGTCAGGTGGTCGACGACGGCGGGCACGTCGGCCGGGTGATCGGCGAGCAGGTCCACGATGTCCCGGTGCACTGGCCCCCAGACCGGTTCACTCACGCTGCCCCCTCGCTGCTCCCGGCGCCGCGATCCGACGCCGGGCACAGCCTTTCAGGCGGGGACACCGCCGACATCAGTAGAACTACGTATCCGACACCGACACCCGACTACGCAGGAAGATGGCGCTCGCCTGCACCCGGGTACGGACGTGGAGCTTGTCGAAGATGTGCGAGACGTGCACGCCGATGGTCCGTTCGCTGATGAACAGCCGCTGGCCGATCTCCTTGTTGGTCAGCCCCTCGGCCACCGCGGCGAGCACCTCGTGCTCCCGCGCGGTCAACGCGGCCAGCTCGTCGCCGGCGCCGGGCGGCGGCTCGACCCGGCCGGCGGGGCGTTCCTCCAGCTCCACCCGGGCCCGGCCGGCGAGGGTACGGATCTCCTCGGTGAACGGCACCGCGCCGAGTCCCTGCGCCATCTGGTACGCCTCCCGGAGCAGCCGGCCGGCGGTCGCCGTACGGCGGCGGCGGGCCAGCAGCGCCTCGGCCTGGCGCAGTCGGGCGTAGGCCGCCGGATACGGATGGTTGCGGCGATCCCACTCGGCTGCCGCCCGTCCCCACAGCTCCGGGTCGCTGTCGTCGAGTCGGCTCACCTCGGCGGCGCAGAGCGCCAGGTAACCGTCGACGACGTCGCGCACCGGCCGGGCCGCGGGTACGCTCCGCCCGGCTACCCGGTCGGCGATCTCCCGCAGTCGGCGTACCGCGCTCTGGTCGACCGCGACGGTGCGGCTGGCGTGCGCCTCGGCCTCGGCTCGCAGCCCGTGCCAGACCAGCACGGCGAGGATCACCAGGTCGTCGGAGCGGGTCTCGGTCAGGCCGCGCTGCACCGCATGCCGGGCCACGTCGTGCCGCCCCTGCCACATCGCCAACCCGGCGCGCAGGGTGAGCAGCGGGATGACGTGCCGGGCACCGCCGCCGGCCAGCATGGTGGCCGCCGCGTCCAGGTCCCGGTCGGCGGCCTCGACGTCGCCGTACCCGACCGACAGCTTGCACCGGGCCAGCAGCAGCTCGACCGCGTCCGCCCCGGACGGGCGGTGCCGCAGCGCCGCCGCGATGACCTTCTCCGCCTCGGCCCACTGCCCCACCCGGAACAGCCCGTTGGTGGCGACGGCCAGCAGCCGGGTCTCGTAGGCACGACCCAACCCCAGCTCGGCCACCCGCTCGGCGCCCCGGCGGGCCACCACCACCCCCTCCTCGAGGATGTTCAGCGGCCCGGTGAGCAGCTCGGCCAGGTGCAGGTAGGCCCGTGCCACGTCCTCCGGGCGACCGGCCCGCTCGGCGGTGTCCAGCGCCCGCCGCAGCACCGCCAGGCCGGCGTCCGGATCCTCCAGGTACGCCTCGGAGAAGCCCAACGCCGCGCTGGCCAGCACCACCTCGGTGGTGGCTCCGTCGACCTGCTCCGCCAGGGCCAGCGCCTCCCGCGCGCGCTGGCCCGCGTCGGCGTACCGCCCCAGGTCCACCAGCAGGTCCGCCAGGTGTGCGGCGGCGGCGGCCCGCTGTCGGGGCGTGCAGTCCGCGGCGTCCAGCGCCTGCTGGTACTCCACCTCGGCCAACGCCGACCGTCCGGCGGCGGCCAGGTATCGCGCCCGCCGGATGTGCAGCTCGCAGGCGGGTGGGCCGGTGTCGGTGGCGGCCAACTCCTCCAGCAGGGCCAGCGCCCGGGCGTACTCGCCACTCTTGTGCGCGGCCTCGGCGGCCTGACCCAGCAGCGCCGCCCGGTCGACCCCGGCCCTCCCCTGGCTCAGCTCCACCGCCACCGACCAGTGCCGGTGCGCCTCGGCGTAGCCGTACAGCCGCTCGGCCTCCTCGGCGGCGGCCACCGCCGCCGGCAACGCCCGCTCCGGCTCACCGGCCAACCGCCAGTGGTGCGCCAGCCGCGCCTGGTGCAGCTCGCCCGGCGCGGCGGTCAGCGCCTCGGCGTAACGCCGGTGCAGCAGGGCGCGTTCGGCGGGCAGCAGCTCGTCCTCCAGCACCTCGGCGACGAGCCGGTGCCGCAGCCGGTAACCGTCCTCGGAGCCGACCAGCAACCGGTGCGCGACGGCGGCCCGGATCGCGACGAGCAGGTCCTGCTCCGGCAGCCCGACCACCTCGGTGAGCAGCCGGTGCTCCACCGGCTCGACCCCGGCGGCGACCGCGTGCACGGCCTGGTGCGCCGGTTGCGGCAACGCGTCCACCCGGGCCAGGAAGACCTCGCGCAGCGTGTCGGACAGGTCGTCGCGGCCGTCGCGCAGGTCCCGGGACAGCTCCTCCACCACGAACGGGTTGCCGCCGCTGCGCTGCCACAGCCGGTCGGCCGCCTCGGGCGCGAGCGGGGCCCGGACGACCGCCGCGGCGAGTTCCTCGGTGGCGGCACGGTCCAGCGGCGCCAGGTCCAACACCCGCACCGACCGCAGCCGACGCAACTCGGTCAGCACCCGGCGCAGCGGATGCGCCCCCTGCAACGACTCCGACCGCACCGCCGCCAGCACCGACAGTTGCAGGTCGCCCAGACCGGCGAGCAGATAGAGCAGCAACTGGCGGGTGGTCCGGTCGACCCACTGGAGGTCGTCCAGGACCAGCACCAGCGGGCGACCACCGGCGATCACGCCCAGTCCCCGGGACACCCGCTCCAGCAGCGCCCCGGCACCGTCCGGCCCGGTCGCGCCCTCGGCGAACACCCCGAGCAACGCGCGCACCGACGCGGTGGCGGCCGGCGGGAGGTCGGCGTCGAGACGCCGCAACGCCTGCCGCAACGGGTGCAGCGGCGAGGCGTCGCCGATGTCCAGACAGGACCCGGTGAGCACCAGCGCCCCGCCCGCGCTCAACTGCCCGCCCACCTCGTGCAGCAGCCGGGTCTTGCCCACGCCGCTCTCGCCGGTGAGGAAGACCCCGGCGGTGTTTCCCGGCGGAACGTCGTCGAGCAGCGCGGCGCGTACCGTCGCCACCAGGTCGGCCCGACCGACGAGCGGTGTGGTGTCCACGTCGCTGGCCATGGCTCGCAGCCTAGTCACAGCCGCCGCCCCCGTTCTACCGCCGCCGCGCCGCCCCTCCCCCACTCGCGTCGACATTGCGACCGAAGGTTGCGCTCGGCCGACATACGTCGTTCGGCAGATCCGCCGTCGGACCGGGGATGACAGTCTCCGGGACATCGTTGGCACGTACGGGGGGAGAGGCAGGTGCGATCTCGATGCCCATGTCGATTGTCGCAGGTCAGCCGGCCCAGCGGAGGCGCTGGCCGGTAGCCGAGGAACGACGGACGGTCACTGTCCTCTTCGTCGACATCGTCGGGTCGACACGTCTGGTCGACCGGCTCGACCCGGAGGACGTCCGCACACTGCAACGCGTCTACTTCCGCACGGTCGCCCGGGTGCTGCGGCGCTGGGACGGCGTGGTGGAGAAGTACGTCGGTGACGCGGTGATGGCGCTGTTCGGTGCCCGGACCGGGGACGGCTTCGAGGCGTACCGGGCGGTGCGGGCCGGGTTGGAGGTCCAGCGCGCCCTGGATCGCCGGCCGCTGGCCACCGCGCCCGGGCTGCGGGTCCGCGTCGGGGTGGCCACCGGCGAGGCCGTGGTGGACCTGGCCGCCGGGCGCGACGGCGGGCACGGCATGGCCAGCGGCGCGGTGATCACGCTCGCCGCCCGCCTCCAGGAACACGCCCCGCACGGCGGGGTGGCGGTCTGCGCGGCCACGCACCGGGCCGTCGCCGGACTGATCGCGCTCCGCCCGGTGCCGGCGGTGACGGTCAGCGGCAAGACCCTGCCGGTCGGCGTCTGGCACGCCGTGGGCACCGTGGCGCCCCGACCGCCGCGCCACGACACGCCGCTGGTCGGCCGGCACCGGGAGCTGGCCGCCGTCCGGGAACAGCTCGCCGAGGCGGTACGCGGACGCGGCGTACGGCGGCTGGTGCTGACCGGTCCGCCGGGCAGCGGACGGAGCCGGTTGCTGCGCGAGCTGGCCCGCAGCACGCCGACGCTGGACGGGGTGCCGGTGCGGTGGTGCCTGACCGCCTGCCCGCCGTATCCGGACGGGCCGCTGGCACCCGTCGTGGAGCTGGTGCGGACGCTGGCCGGCAGCCGTACCCCCGCCACCGGCACCGACGTGCTCCGCGACCGACTGGCCGCCGCCCTGGGCGGATCGGTGTCGGGCGAGCACCTGGCGGCAGCATTGGACACAGTGGACGACCTGGTGACCGGCGGCGGGGCCGCCGGTGCCCGAGCGGCGATGCGCTGGCGGGACGTCCTGCTCGGGCTGGCCCGCCGACAGCCGGTGGTGGTGGCCGTGGACGACCTGGACCGGGCCGCCCCGGCACTGCGCCGGCACCTGGACGCCCTGGTCGACCTGGCCACCGCGGACGGCCTGCCGCTGGTGCTGGTCGGCACCGGGGCGGGCGTCGACTCCGCCCGGCCGACGGCCCGGGTCCGGCTGCGTCCGCTCGACGCGGTGACCGTCGGTCGGCTGCTGCGTCGCCTGCTGCGCCGGGCCGGTCAGCCGGCCGGTCTGGTGGGGCGGCTGATCCCGCTGGTCGGCGGCAATCCCGGACGGGCGGTGGCGTACGTGCGGTCGCTCGCCGGGGCGGACCCGGCGCGGCTTCCCGTGCCGGAGAGCATCCGGCGGGCCGCCGAAGCCCGGCTGGACCGGCTGGACGGCCACCGGCGGGCCGCTCTGATGGCGGTCGCCGCCCTTCCGCCCGGCTGTCCCGTCGCGGACCTGGCGCGGGCACTCGGCTGGGCGGCGGCGCAGGTGGAGGCGGCCCTGCGTGCGCTGACCGGGGCGGGCCTGCTCGTCCGGCTGCCCACCGGCGGGCGCGCGTTCGTCGACCCGGCGCTGCGGGAGGTCGCCCTCGCCCGACTTCCCCGGGCGACCCGGGCCACCTTCACCCGCCGGGCCGGTGTCCCGGCCACCGACGCGCCACCTCCCGAGCCGGCAACGGCACGGCCCGCAGTCGCGCGGGCGGCATCGACGCATCCAGGATCGGTCCGTTCGGGACCGGCACGGTCGCAACCGGCCGCGAGGTCGGCGCGGTCCGCATCGGCGGCGAGGTCGGCGCGGTCGGCACCTGCCGCGAGGGCGGCGTCGGCCGCAGGGTCGGCGAGGGCGTGGTCAGCGAGCGGCCAGGAAGGACAGCGCGCGCTCCCAGGCGAGCGCGGTGGCGGCCGGATCGTGGTCGGCCTCGGCCGGATCGGTGAACAGGTGACCCGCACCCGGGTAGCCGTACCCGGTGACGTGGGCGCCGGCGGCGGTCATCTCCCGCCGCCACTGGTCGACCTCGTCCGGCGGGTCGTACGGATCCGGGTCGGCCAGGTGCAGCTCGACCGCCAGCCCGGGCCGGACGTCGGCGGGCGCGCCGCCGGTGCCGTGGAACAGCAGCAGGCCGCCGCTGTCGGGGCGTTCGGCCAGCATCGCGCCGGCCACCCCGGCGCCCATCGAGAACCCGGCGAGCACGGCGTCGGGCGGGAGCCCGTGCAGCGCGGCCCGGGCGCGGTCCAGCACGGTCTGCTGCCCGATCCGGTCGAGCAGGGCGAATCCCTCCTCGACCGTGTCCACGGCGGGTACCCCGTACAGGTCGGGCGCGTGCACCTGGTGTCCGGCGGCGCGCAGCCGCTCGGCGGCGTCCCGCACCGCGGGCCGCAGCCCGTACACGGAGTGGAAGAGTGCGACATGTCCCATTCGCTCATCGTGCCGGACGGCACCGACACCTCCGGCCCGGCGCGCGCGGGCACCCCGGTCAGTCTCGGCCGGCGCCGCCCGGTCCGCCGGCCGGTGCCTCCGAGCCCGGTCCGTCGTCCGGCCGCGCCGGAGCCGTTACGCCATCCCGGGCACCGGCGTCCGGCCGGAGGACCCGGCTGTGCCCCCGGAACTCGGCGACCACCTGCCCGTCCGCGCGGCTCACCGTGACGTCGTAGATCCCGCTGCGGCCGTACCGGGTCCGTTCCGTGGCCCGGGCGACCAGCACGTCCCCCTCGCGGGCCGGACGGACGAAGGTGATCTCGCCGCCGGCCGCGACGGTGGCCGGGCCGTGGCTGTTGCAGGCCAGCGCGAAGGCGGTGTCGGCGAGCAGGAAGACGAAGCCGCCGTGGGCGATGCGGTGGCCGTTGACCATGCTGTCGGTGACCCGCATCCGGGCCGTCGCGGTGCCGTCCACGGCGCTGACCAACTCGATGCCGAGTCGGTTCGACGCCATGTCGGCCTCGAACATCTCGTGCGCGGCGGTGCGGGGGTCCACCTGGCTCCCGACTGTGGTCGGCGGGGCCCTGCGCCCCGGGGGACCGCCATCATGCCACCGTCGACCCGGGCCTCCGGCGCGGTGGGTCCGCGACGACGACCGGGCCGGATCGGTGTCCCCGATCCGGCCCGGCACTGATCATCGCCCCGCCATTGTCTCGCAGTTGCACATTGTTGGCAACAAGGCTGGACAACGGCCCGTCGATGTAACTAGCCTGCACGCCATGAGTCCTTACATCACCGATGCCGCCGCGTGGCAGGAGAGCTGGGACCGGCAGCAGGAGGCGTACCTGCCGGACCGGGAACACCGCTTCACCGCCATGCTCGACGCGGTCGAGGCGGTCCGCGAGACCACCCCGCCGCGACTGCTGGACCTGGCCGGCGGCACCGGCACCATCTCGCTGCGCGCGCTGCGCCGCTTCCCCGACGCCGAGGTGACCCTGGTCGACCTCGATCCGGCGCTGCTCGCCCTCGCCACCGCCTCGCTCGGTGACCGGGCCACCATCGTCACCGCCGACCTCACCCGGCCGGACTGGGTGGACGCCCTGCCGCATCGCGGTTACGACGCGGTGCTCACCGCCACCGCGCTGCACTGGCTGCCCGCCGACCGACTGACCGGGCTCTACGCCGAGGTCCGCGAGTTGCTGCGCCCCGGCGGCCTGCTGGTCAACGCCGACCACATGCCCGACGACACCCTGCCCGAGCTGACCAAGCGCCTGCTCACACGAGCCGAGGCGCGCCGGGCGGCGCGGTACGCGGCGGGTGCGGTGCCCTCCTGGGCGCAGTGGTGGGAGCACGCCGCACAGGACCCGGAGCTGCGGCCCCTCGTCGAGCGTCGCCACGCCATCTATCCGACCGGGCACAGCCAGGAGTGGAACCCGCCGGTCTCCTGGCATCTCGGCGCGCTCTCCGAGGCCGGCTTCACCGAGGTGGGCACGCTCTGGCGCGGCGGCGCGGACGCGGCGGTCGTCGCCGTCCGGTAACCGCACGGCGGCCACCGGACGGACCGGTCAGCGGGCCCGGCGTTCCGGGTGCGCCCGGTTCCAGGCCCGCATCCGTTCCGGATAGCCGACCTTGGTCGCCTCGTACAGCGGGATCGCGTGCTTACGGGCCATCTTCCCGGCGGCCCGGGGCGTCCCGGTACGCCGCCGGATCCACTCGCCGTCGTGTGCGATGGCGACCACCGTGGTGTCGGTGGCGGTGGTCTCCGGTTCGAGGTAGAACTCCACCCCCTGCCGGCTGGTCGCGAACTCCTCCAGCGAGGCGAGGTCCTCCGGGGTCGCCTCGCGGTCCAGTTTCGTCGGGGTGCCCTCTGCGGCCCGGGGCCGCCGGCTGAACCAGCCCATGCCCGGCTCCTCTCCTCGGCGTACCTCCCAGTCCAGCACCCGGACCTGGCAGTTCCCTGGACGGCCGGTGCACGGGCCCTGGTCGCTACGCCTCCGGCCGGGGCGAACCCGCCCGCTCCGGCTCCGGGGCGCCCGCCCGCTCCGGCTCCCCCGTGGCGCCGGAGACGGGCGGACGGGTGACGCGGACCAGCAGCAGGGTCGGCAGCAGCAGCAACGGCACCACCAGCAACGCGTGCAGGGTGCCGATCCGATCGCCGAGCAGCCCCAGCAACGGCGGACCGGCCAGGAACGCGGTGTAACCGATCACCGCGACCACGCTGACCCGGACGTGGGCGTGTTCCTCCTCGTCGGCGGCGGCGCTCATGCCGACCGGGAAGCCGAGCGACGCGCCGATCCCCCACAGCACGACACCGACCACCGCGACCGGACCGGAACCAGCCAGGATCGCCACCCCGGCGCCGACGATGGCGAGCAGGATCGTCACGGTCAGCACCGGCACCCGCCCCCACCGGTCCAGGGCCACCGTGCCGAGCGTGCGGCCCACAGTCATGCCGGTGACGAAGACGGCGAAGACCGCGGCGCCGGCCGCCTCGCTGAAGCCGTACCCGTCGATGAAGGCGACCGCGATCCAGTCGTTGGCGCTGCCCTCGGCGAACGCCGCCGCCAGCACCACCAGACCGATGAGCAGGGTGCGCGGTTCCCGCCAGGCGGCGAGCAGGGACGTGCGACCGCCACCGGAGCCCTCGCCCTCCGTACCGGGTGCGGCGGGCAGGAACGCGCGGGCACCCAGCAGCGTGCCGGCGAGCACCACCGCCGCCAGCACCCCGAGGTGGACGGCGACCGGCAGGCCGAGCCGGGCGGCCCCGGCGCCCAGACCGGCACCCGCCACCGAACCGAGACTCCACGCCGCGTGGAAGCGGGGCATCACCGTCCACCCCAGGCGGCGTTCGACGATCGCGCCCTCGATGTTCATCGCCACGTCGCAACTGCCGGAGCCGTACCCGAGCGCGAACAGGCCCACGGCCACCCCGGGCAGGGAGCCGGCCACCGCCGACACCCCCGCCACGCTGAGGCCGAGGGCGACCACGGTGGTGGAGAACACCACCGCGCGGGCCGCGCCGAGGCGCTGGGTGAGCAGGCCGGCGGTGGGCATCGCGACGATCGCGCCGATCGACATGGCGAGCAGGAGCAGGCCGAGACGCCCGGGGCTGAGTTCCAGCCCGTCGCGGATCGCCGGCACCCGGGAGAACCAGGTCGCGACGGCCAGCCCGTTGAGTGCGAACACCACCGCCACGCCGTTCCGGGCGGCCAGCACCGCCCGAGGCGGGCCGGAGGTGACCGGCGGTGTGGCGGGCGTGCTGATGGCGGGATCCATGGAACTTCCCGGTCCTCTCGACGGTGGTGGGGGCGCAGGCCACGATCACACACCTGGGAGCGCTACCACCACAATCCACCTCCGGTCCTTACCCCTGGACCTCCGGCGAGGCATGATGCGGGTGGGAGCCCGCGTACCCGGCGGGCCGAGCGCAACAGGGAGACACCATGACCACGGCACGCCGGCCGGCAACCCTGGACGACGTCGCCCGAGCCGCCGGAGTCTCCCGCTCCACGGCGTCCCGGGTCATCGCGGGCAACGGGTTCGCGTCACCGACCGCCCGGGAGCGGGTACGCACCGCCGCGGACGAGCTCGGCTACGTACCCAACCCGGCCGCCCGGGCGCTGGTGCACGGCACCGGCGTACGGCTCCTGGTGGCGGTGGCCGGCACCGACCCGGCGGTGCTCGACGACAGCTATGTCGACCAGGTCCTCGGCGCCACCGCGCGGGTCTGCGCACCGCACGGGCTGGGCGTCACCGTCGACTGGGTGCCGCTGCACGCGCCGGAGCGGCTGGTCCGGTTGACCGACGACCGGGGGGTGACCGGCCTGATCCTGGTCAACACGACCCCGGCGCTGCTGGAGCTGGTGCCGCGCCGGCTGCGCGGGCGGGCCGTGTCGATCGGGGTCGGCTCGGCCACCGTGCCGTCGGTGGACATCGACAACGGCGGCGCCACCGAGGCCATCGTCCGCCACCTCTACGCCGGCGGTCGCCGACGGATCGCGATGGTCACCGGTCCCCCGTGGCTGACCTGCGCCAACCGCTCGGTGGACGCGTACCGGGGGCTGATGCGCGACGCGGGCCTGCCGACGCGCGAGGTGGTCGGCGACTTCTCCGTGGAGCGGGGCCGCGCCGCCGCCCGCGAGGTGCTGCGCCGCTGGCCGGACACGGATGCGATCGTCGGGATCAGCGACGCGACCGCGTTGGGCGTGATCGGTCGGCTCCGCGCCGACGGCGTGCAGGTGCCCGGTGACGTCGCGGTGACCGGCTTCGACGACATCCCGCTGGCCGCCGTGACGGCTCCGGCCCTGACCACCGCCAGTCACCCGGTACGCCAGATCGCCAGCGCCGCCGCCACCATGGTGCTGGAGCACCGGCACGCCCCGATGTGCACCCGCTTCCCGTCCGCACTGGTACGCCGCGACAGCGCCTGACGTCACAACCTTTCAGGATATCCATTTCCGGGGTGTGCGACCTCGGTCGAATGTGACTGGTAATCGGTAAGATCGGCGACTGCCATGTGACTGATCGCTGACTGATGGCTCGGGCGGCAAACGCACAGACTGAGCCCATGAATACGGGGCTCGGACGCACCTGGATACTCCGCGGCGCGGCGTGTCTCGTCCTACTGGCGGCCCTTTCCGGCTGCATGCAACTCAACACCGGACTGACCGTCAACGCCGACGACACGGTCAGCGGGCAACTCCTGCTGACCGCCGAGCGCAACGTGCTGACCGCCAACAACAAGACGGTCGAGGCCGGATTCGCCGAGCTTCGGCAGAACATCCCGGCTCTGCCCGAAGGCACCGAGATCCGGTACGAGGACACCACCCACTACGGTTCTCAGATCAACTACCGGAACGTTCCGCTCGATCAATTCGACAGCGAAAGTCTGAGCATCGTCCGGCAGGGTGACGACCGGTACGTGTTCACTCTTCCGCTCGACCCGAAGAAGTACGGCGGAAAAGTGGCCGAACAGGATCCGGCGAATCAGGCGCGATTCATGACGCTGATGTCGTTCGAGATCTCGGTGACCTTCCCCGGACGCGTTCTGGACGTCAGCGCGGGCGGTCAGGTCAACGACCGTACGGTCACCTGGCGGGTCGCCCGCAACCAGCCGAAGCCGCCGGAACTGCGGGCCGTCGCCGAGGCACCGCCCCGGCCGTCCGCCCCGGCGGACGAGGAGGACACCGGCGGGGGCTTCCCGTGGTTGCTGGTCGGTGCCGGTGCGGTGATCCTGCTGCTGGTCGCGGCGATCGTCGTACTGCTGCTGCGCCGGTCCGGCACGGGCCCGGCGGGTGGCGGCGCACCGACGCCCGGCGGACCGGGCACCTCCGGTGGTCCGGGCACCATCGGTCCGGCACCGCACACCACGACCGGCGGTGTGCCGGGCTCCGGCTGACGCAGCTCAGCCGGCACCGCCGCCCGCCCGGCGGGCGGCACCACCTCCCACCTCGCACCACGCGAAACCGAAGGGAGATCGGCGATGAACGATCTCTTCACCTGGGCGGCCTTGGGCAGTCTCACCGGCGCGAGCGCCGCGACGCTGCTGGCCACGAACGTCATCGGCGGGCTGATCGGCCCGAGTGCCGACACGGCACGCAAGTGGATCGCGCTGGGTATCGCCCTGCTGCTGTCGTACCTCACCGCGGCCTTCGCCACCGACGCGGGCGCCGAGAAGTGGATCATCGCCTTCTTCAACGGGCTGGTCATCTTCTCCGCCGCTCTCGGCGTCAACCAACTGCCTCCCGGCAACCGGCAGGCGACACCCACCCGGCTGGCGCAGGGCAACGAGCCCCGCTTCATCCGCTCCTGGGCCTAGAGGGGAACCGTCATGGCCGTCTTCGGAGTCATCAGCGCCGCCGTCCACGTCGCGGCGGGCACGGTCCTCGGCGGGCTGCTCGGCGGACCCGTCGGGCTGCTCGTCGGCGCGGGCGTCGGTCTGGTCGTCGGCATCGTCTTCGGATGGTCGATCACCTCGGCCCGGGTCTACGGGGCCGACGCCCGAGGGATCTTCCTGTTCGTCATCGACCACACGTGGAGCCTGCTGAACACCGTGGTCGGCGCGACCTATCTCGCGGTGCACCTGGTCTTCGGTCACTCGCTGGACCGGGCCACCTCGCAGCAGAGCTGCCGGGTCAACGTCGTGGAGGGCGTCTCGCCGCGCTACGCCACCACGCTGGGCACGGTCTGCGCCGGCTCCGGGCCGGGCATCCAGCGCCACGAGGACGTGCACATCTTCCAGGCCCGGCTGCTCGGGCCGCTCTACATCCCGCTGGTCGTGGCCAACTACGTGCTGTTCACCATCGCGCCGGTGTGGCTGCTCTACCACGACCACACCGGTGCACCGATCAACCGCTTCACCCGGTACTTCGAGATCGGCGTCTACCCGCACGTGTGGAACGAGGCCATCGCGTACCGGATCCAGGGGACGCCGCCGCGATGACCGGAGGCGGTCCGATCGAGGCGGCCACCGCCGAACTGGCGCGGTGGCTGGCCGGGGCGGCGGGCGACGCCGTCCCGGTCGGCCCGCCCGCGCCCGGACCGGCGGCGGACGGGTTGACGCTGTGGCCGCTGGAGTTGCGCCCGGCCCGGCAGACCCGGGGCAGCGGCGGACCCGAGCCGTACCGGCTCATCGTCCGCTACCTGCTCGCCGCCGACGGACCGGAAGCCCTGGCGAAGCTGGACCGGGTGCTGGTCGAGGCCACCGGTCCGAGCGGACACACGCTCGTGCTGGAGGCGGGAGAGCCGGCGCTGTGGGTGGCACTCGGCGTGCCGCCCCGGCCGGCCCTGCTGATCGACGTACCGGTGCAGGTCACCCATCCGCACGAGTCGGCACCGCCGGTGCTGCGCCCGCTGCGGCTGCGGCAACTGGAGATGCTCACCTTCGACGGCCGAGTCGTCGGTCCCGCCGACCAACCACTCGCCGCGATGCGGGTGGAGGTCGTCGGTCAGCCGTACGCGACCCGGACCGATCCGGCGGGACGGTTCCGGGTCGTCGGCGTGCCACACGACCCGGAGCAGCCCGGAACGGTCCGGCTCCGGCTCACCGGTCGGGGTCAGGTGCTCACCGCCGAGGTGGATCCGACCGACCCCGACATCGTCATCGTCTGCGCGCCACCGACCCGCTGACCCGACCCGTACGGGAGGACCGATGCCCAGCTACTTCTCACCCGGGATCTACGTCGAGGAGGTGCCTGCCGGTGCCCGGCCGATCGGACCGGTCGGCACCAGCACGGCAGCCTTCGTCGGCGTGGCACCGGACCGCACCGCCCGTCTCGGCGAGGCCCTCGCCGTGAACAACTGGACCGAGTTCCTCCGCCTCTACGCCGACGGCGACGAGTTCGAGAGCACCCCGCTGGCCCGCGCGGTCTTCGGTTTCCTCGACAACGGCGGCACCCGCTGCTGGGTGGTCAACGTCGGCGAGGGCGGCGCGCTCACCGGCAGCGGCCGCCAGCGCGGCGGGTTGGACCTGCTGGAGGCGATCGACGAGATCTCCATCGTGGCCGCGCCCGGTTTCCACGACGCGGTCGCGCACGAGGCGCTGCTGAGCCTGGCCGAGCGCACCCGCACCATGGTCGCGATCTGCGATCCGGCTCCCGACATCGACGACATCTCGACGCTGACCCGAGTCGCCACGGCCGGCTCCGGCCGGGCGGCGAAGGCCGGTGACGGCGGCGACACCGCCGTCAGCAGTTCGGGCGGTACGGGTGGGGGGTCGACCGGGTCGAGCGGTAACCCGACGGCGCACCGGCCCCGGCAGTCGGACTTCGGCGCGCTGTACTTCCCCTGGCTGCGGGTACGCGACCCGCTCAGCGGCGACCTGGTGCTCACCCCGCCGAGCGGGCACCTGGCCGGCATCTGGGCCCGCACCGACGCCCTGCGCGGCGTGCACAAGGCACCCGCCAACGAGCCGGTACGCGGCGCCGTCGACCTGGGTCACCTGGTCACCCGCTCCGAGCACGACGTGCTCAACCCCAAGGGCGTCAACGTCATCCGGTACTTCCCCGGCGAGGGCATCCGGGTCTGGGGCGCACGTACGCTCGCCGCCGAGGCGAGCGAGTGGCGGTACCTCAACGTCCGGCGGCTCTCCATCGCCATCGAGCAGGCCATCGCCAACGGCACCCGGTGGATGGTGTTCGAGCCGAACGACTACACGCTGTGGCGCTCGATCCGCCGGGACATCGGCGCCTTCCTGACCCGCGTGTGGCGCGACGGCGCGCTGCTGGGGCGTACGCCCGAGGAGGCGTTCTTCGTCAAGTGCGACGAGGAGACCAACCCGGCCGACGTCCGCGACGCCGGGATGGTGGTCGCGCACATCGGCATCGCGGTGGTCAAGCCGGCCGAGTTCGTGGTGTTCAAGCTGAGCCAGTGGGCCGGTGGCACCGAGACCGAGACGATTGGAGGCTGACAATGCCGACCACGTCCACTCCGCAGCCGGGCGCCCCGGTCGACCCGTACCGGGCGTACAACTTCAAGCTGCTCGTCAACGGGGTCACCAACGGCCACTTCACCGAGGTCAGCGGCCTGGAGGTGAACATCCCCGCGCAGCCGTACCGGGAGCAGGGCAACGACCGGATCCGGATGATCCCCGGCCAGGTCGAGTACGGCCCGGTCACGCTGCACTTCGGCCTGACCGCGTCCCGGGAGTTGTGGGACTGGGTGCACACCATCGCCCGGGGCACCAGTGACCGCCGCAACGTCTCGGTGGTGCTGCTCGACTCCGCCGGCACGGCCGAGGTGCTGCGCTGGAACCTGCTCAACGCCTGGCCCACCCGGTGGCGCGGCGCGCACCTCAACACGCTCGGCCAGGAGATCGCCATCGCGGCGCTCACGCTGCGCTACGAGAGCCTGGAACTGGAGACCGGCGGTGCCGCGCCCACGCCCGCGTAGCTGGGTCGCCGGTCGGCTCCGGTCCGCCGCACGCGCCGTGGACCGTGTCGCCGGCCTGGTGGACACCACCCCCGACCCCGCGGCGGGCGGCGGGCGGCATGGCAGCGTCGGTGGCAACACGGTCGGCGGCCTGCGGGACAGCGTCCGTGGCAGCGCGATCGGCGGTCTGCGTGGCGACGCGGGCGGCAGTGCGGACCACGGTACTGACGCCGCCGCGTCGTCGGACGGGTGGGAGGCGGTCGCGTACCGGCATCCGGACCGTCCCCCGGAGCACTGGCTGCGGCTGATCGCGGCCCACGCCCCGGGGCTGCTCCGCGACCTCGCGGCCGAGTTGCCGGCCGGCGCTCTGCCGGCCGAGCGCGAGGAGTACGCCGACGACCCGCACCCGGCGGCCGAGGGAGCGGTGGACGGGACCGATCCGTGGGCCGGGCGACGGCCGCCCGGCGACGGCTGGGGCGACGAATCGTCGCCCTACGCCGCGTCGCCGGGGATCGACCGGTCCTCCCCCGCCCCCTTTGCTCTGCTTCAACCGACGCAACCCCCCGGATACGGCAGGTCAGCCGTTGCGTGGAGTGAAGCAGAGCAAAGGCGCGGCGCAGGGGTACCTTCCGGTGCGGCGGACACGCGCCGGGCCACCCCGGCGGCGCGCCATCACGGCGCACCGGGAGGCCGGCGCGCGGTGAGCGGGGCCGGCGCACCCCGGACGGGCTCCACAGCGGACAGCGCGGGCACGCCGTCTGCGGTGAGTGGGGCGGACACACCCGGAGCAGCATCGACCGTCAGCGGGGCGCCCACACCGGGGGCAGCGTCGGTCGCCAACGGGGCGCCCGCACCAGAGATCGCCAACGGGACGCCCACACCCGGGGCAGGCACACCGGGGACATGGTCGACGCCGGACGGGACGGGGGCGTCGGCGGCAGGGGCGGTACCGAGCGGGGTGGGCGCGGGTCCGGCGGTGGGCGACGCGACGATGCCGTGGGTGGGCGGACGGGGGCACCGGGCGGACTCGGCCCGGGGGTGGGCGGACACAGCGCCCACCGCCACCGGGGTGGCGGGCAGGCCGGGCCGTCGGCGGGTCGAGGGAGCCGACCGCCAGCGCGCGGACACCACTCCGGACACCGCCGCGTCGTCGCCCGGCGTCGGGTCGGCGACGGATCGCGCACGACCGGCGGCGGATCGGCAGCAAGCGCCGGATCGACACGAAGCGCCGGGCTCGGTGCCGGGCCGGAACAGGGCGGTGCTGCGGCTGGTCGACTCCGCCCCGGACGACTCGTCGTCGCCGGGACCGGGGCGGGAGGCATATCAGGCGCGGGCGTACCCCCGGACGGCCGGCACGGTAGGCGGGATCGACAGCGGCCCGGAGGTCGACGGGCTGCGGCATCCGGCGCGGTCGAGTGGGCTCGGGCCCGACGGGACTCGGCATCCGGGACGGTGGGGGACGACAACGGGTGGGGACGAGGCGTACCGGACGGCGGGTGGGGACGGTCTGTCCGGGAGGGGCGGCGAGGTCGGGCGGCGGCGCGCGGACGGCGCGTTCGGGGACGGGCTCTGGCCCGGCGCGGGGCTGCCGGCCGGTGCCGGTCGTCGGCCGGTGCTGCCGCGCGGGCCGTGGCCGGACCTGACCGGTGCCGGCGATCCCGACGTCCGGGCGGGTGACGGGCGGGACGCGTCCGACCCGTGGCCGGCGCTGCCGGACGACCGGGCGCTGTGGGTGGTTCCCGACCCGGAGGACGCCGCCGCGGCCCACCTGCGCCGCCTGGACCGGGAACAGGCGGGCGACTGATGGAACGGGTCGCCTTCCTCGTCGACGCCACCGGTGAGCGGGTGGACTGCCTGCTCAACCCGGAGACCGTGCAGGTCAGTCGGCTGGCCGGAGTACGGCACCGGGGCAGCGCCGGCAGTCAGCTCACCGGCGCCGGGCTCGCCGACGATCCGCTGGTGTTCACCGGGGGTGGGCGTACCGAACTGGTGCTCGACCTGCTCTTCGACACCGACTTCGCGGAGGGGCAGGTCCGGCCCGCCGACGTGCGCGCGCTGACGCGTCCACTGTGGATGCTGGCGGAGAACTCGGCGGTCGAGCACGGCTGGGTCCGGCCGCCGCTGGTGCGGCTGGTCTGGGGCAAGACCTGGAACGTGCCGGGGGTGATCGTGGCGGTGGCGGAACGGTTCGACGCGTTCACCGCGACCGGTTCACCGCGCCGCTCCTGGCTGCGGCTCAAGCTGGTGCGGGTCGCCGAGGACGCCACCCGGGCCGAGGAGGGTTTCGCCGAGGAGTTGGCCGAGGCGCAGACCCCGGCCGTCGCGCCGGGCACGGCCCTGGTCGCCGCCGGTGACGGCACCGCCACGGCCGACTCCACCGGCGTACGTTTCGACCTGCTCGCCCACGACGCGCTCGGCTCGCCGCTGCGCTGGCGGCTGCTGGCCGAGCACAACCGGATCACCGACCCGCTCGCCGTGCCCGCCGGCACCGCGCTGGCCGTGCCGCCGTTGCCGGGGACCGTCGCCGCCACGGGTGACGGGGCATGAGCGGCGGCGCGCCCCGGGCGCTCACCGTGCTGCTCGACGGCGGCCCGTTGGCCGGCCGTGGGAGCGGACGGGTGCACTCGGTGCGGGTGGCCGCCCGACTGAACCGGCCCACCCAGTGCGAGGTGGCGCTGGCCGCCGGGCCGGGCAGCGCCGCGCCGGTCGCCTCGGCGCGGGTCGGCGCCCGTCTGGAGGTCCGCCTCGACGGGCACCCGGCGGCGTTGTTCGACGGCGAGGTCACCGCCGTCGAGGTCGAGTACGCCGCCGACGGCGCGGCGACCCTGCGGATCCGGGCCTACGACGCGCTACACCGGTTGCGCAAGCGGCAGCGGTTGCGGGTGTTCGAGTCGGTGACCGCCGCCGAGTTGGCCGCCGACCTCTGCGCCGACCTGGGCCTGCGGGTCGACGCCGAGGTCGACGGGCCACGGCTGGACCGGCTGCCGCACCACCGCCCGAGCGACCTCGACCTGCTGCTGGAGGTGACCGGCCGGGCCGGGTTGCACCTCAGTGTCGACGAGGACGTGCTGCGTCTGCTGACGCTCGACGGGTACGGCACGCCGATCCCACTCGCCCTCGGCCACGACGTGCACGGCCTGCGGCTGTCGGTGAACGCGGACACCGCCGTGGGCGAGAGCGCCGCGCTGGGCTGGCACCCGCAGCGAGCCGAACCGTTCACGTCGCAGGCCGGGGTGGCCCGGTGCGGGCGGGACACACCGGTGGACCCGGATCCCGCCGACGTCGGCGCGGACGGCACCCGGACCGCGCTGGACCAGCCGGGCCGCAGCGACGACGAGATCGCCGCGCTGGCCCAGGCCCGGCTGGACGTACGGGCGGCGGCGCTGGTCACCGCCGAAGGCACCGCCGAGGGTGATCCCGAGTTGCGCCCCGGCCGCCGGATCCGGCTGACCGGGGTCACCGAGTCGATGGCCGGCACGTACGTGCTGACCGAGGTGGTGCACACCGTCGACGCCGACGGATACCTGAGTCGGTTCTCCACCGTGCCGCCGCCGGCGCCACCCGCCGGGCCGCCCGCCCCGGCGGTGGTCACCCTGGGCACCGTCACCGACGTGGCCGACCCGGACGGGCTGGGCCGGGTGCGGGTGGAGCTGCCCGCGTACGGCGGGGCGGACGCCGGATGGCTGGCGGTGCTCTGCCCGGGTGCGGGCCGGGGCAAGGGCCTGGTGGCGCTGCCCGATCCGCAGGACAACGTGCTGGTGGCGCTGCCCGGTGGCGAACCCGCCTCCGGTGTGGTGCTCGGCGCGCTGTTCGGCGCCGTCACGCCGTACGACACCGGGGTGGACGACGGGCGGGCCCGGCGCTGGTCGCTGCGGACCTCGGGCGGGCAGCAGGTGGTGGTCGACGACGTGGCCCGCAGCCTGCGGTTGAGCACCGACGGTGGTAGCTGGCTGGAGCTGACCCCGGAGCTGGTCACTTTGCACGCCGCCGCCGATCTGGTGCTCTCCGCGCCGGGCCGGGCGATGGTGGTGCGCGCCCGCAGCGTCGACTTCCTGCACGCCGAGGCGACCGAGGACCCGGGCACCGCCGCCGAGCGGGCCCGCAGCCTGGCCCGCGCCCATCACCAAGGAGGTGGCTGATGCGCTGGATCCATCGCGACTCGGTGATCAGGTGTGACCACGACGGCCGGGTCCGCAACGAGGAGTCACAGGGGTGGGTGCGGGTGGTGGGCGTACCGGTGCTGGTGGCCGACGACCCGAAGGGCCGCAAGATCGTCGCCTGCCCGAACTACGGCGCGACGGTCAAGCCGTGCACGAAGACCGAGCCGGTCCGGGTCGGCTACAGCGACTTCGTCCGCGTGGACGGCCACCGGGTGATGCTGTCGCATCTGGAGGGCTTCACCGACGGCAGCCCGCCGGGCCAGTTCCGATATCGGGTGCGCGATCCCCGGCAACGGGTCCTGGGGGCCGACCGGTGAGGGCCATCCGGTTCCTCGGCGCGGGTTTCGACGCCGGTCGCAGTGGTGGGCTCGGGCTGACCGCGGCCGGCGGGTTGGCCATGACCGACGGCGACGAGACGGTACGCCAGGCGCTGTTCCTGCTGCTGTCCACCACGCCGGGCGAGCGGCTGATGCGCCCCGGGTACGGCTCCCGGCTGCACCGGTTGGTCTTCGCCCCGAACGACGACACGACTGCCGGGCTGGCCATCCATTACGTCCGTGCGGCGGTGACCCGCTGGGAGCCCCGCATCGACGTGCTCGACGTGGACGCCGGGCCGGACCCGGACGACCCGTGGCGGCTGGTGATCCGGCTGGACTACCGGATCCGGGCCAGCCTCACCCCCGGGCAGCTGGTCTTCTCCGTGGACCTGCTGCCCGTCGACGACGCCCCGCCGGGGCCGGCTCCCGACCCCGGCGCCGACGCTGAGGAGGGGCGATGACCCTGCCCGTGCCGCACCTGGACGACCGGACCTTCCTCGACCTGGTGACCGAGGCCCGGGAGCGGATCCGGCAGTCCTGCCCCGGCTGGACCGACCTGTCCGCGCACGACCCGGGCATCGCCCTGCTGGAGGCGTTCGCGCACCTCACCGAGGTGATGATCTATCGGCTGAACCAGTTGCCGGAGAAGGCGTACGTCTCCTTCCTCAACCTGCTCGGCGTGACCCGGCACGCGCCGTCGGCGGCCTGGGCGGACGTCCGGTTCACCCGAACCGGCGCCGACGACGAGGCGTTGCGCATTCCGGCCGGTACCCGGGTCGCGGCGGCGCGCGGCGCGGACCCGCGACCGGTCGTCTTCGTCACCTGCGAACCGGCGCTGCTCGCCGCCGGCCAGCGCGAGGTGACCGTCCGGATGCACCACTGCGAGCCGGTCGAGGCGGAGCTGCTCGGCGTCGGCACCGGCGCGCCTGGGCAGGTGCTGCGGGCTGGGCGGGCCCCGCTGGCCCGGACCGCCGAGCCGCTGGACCTGCTGCTCGGCGTCGAGGTGCCGACCGGTTCGGTGGAGTTGGGCGCGGCGGCCCGCGAGCACGAGGGACGCACCTTCGAGATCTGGCGGGCGGTGGACAGCTTCGCCGGCCTCGGGTCGCAGGACAAGGCGTACCTGGTGGACCGGTGCTCGGGCACGGTGACCTTCGCCCCGGCGCTGGATGTGCGCGGGCCGGACTCGTCGGACGACGACGCCCCGGTCGCGGCGGTGCCGCCGGCCGGGCGGCAGGTGCGGCTCTGGTACCGCGCCGGTGGCGGCACCGCCGGCAACGTGGCGGCCGGGACGCTGACCAGTCTGCGGGACCCGCTGCCCGGGGTGAAGGTGGTCAACCCGTCACCGGCGGCCGGTGGCCGGGAGATGGAGGCGATGGAGTCGGTGCTGCTGCGCGGCCCGTACGCCTTCTTCGCCCAGCAGCGCGCGGTGACCGCCCGCGACTTCGAGGTGCTGGCCACCGGCTCCGGCGGGGTGAGTCGGGCCCGCGCCTTCACCCGGGCCGCCGTCTACAGCTTCGCCCGGCCCGGCGAGGTCGAGGTGGTGCTGGTGCCGTACGTGCCAGACGACGCCCGGCCCGGCGGCCGGCTGCCGGTGGCGGTGCTGCGCGGGCACGAGGTGGAGGAGGCGCGGCTGCGGGTCGAGGCGGATCTGGAACGCCGCCGCTCGCTCGGCACCACCTGCCGGGCGAGTTGGGCGCGGTACAAGGCGGTGTCGATCCGCGCCCGGGTGGTGGTGCGCCGGGAGGAGGACGCGGAGGCGGTGCGGCGACGCATCCACGACCGGCTGCACCAGACGCTGAGCCCGCTGCCCACCCCGCTGAACCCGGCCGGCTGGGCGTTCGGCGAGCCGCTGCGCGCCTCCAACGTGTACCGGCTGCTGGAGCACGCCGAGCCCGGGGTGCGCTACGTCGAGTCGGTGCGGTTCGTCGTCGACGAGGCCCCCGACCAGCAGGTCCGCACGATCGCCGCGGACCAGTACCAACCACGCACCTGGTACGCGGGCAGCGGCCCGGTGCTGTTCCGCTCCACCAACGCCGGTGCCGGGTGGGAGCCGGCCGGCCGGTTCGACGGGGAGACCGTGCAGCGGGTGGCGCCCGCGCCCGCCCCGGTCCGACCCGGCATCGTGCCCCGGCCCGGGTCGGTGGCGGTGGCCACGGTCCGGTCCGGCGGCGGTTCCCGGGTGCACCTGAGCGCCGACCTGGGCGAGACCTGGTCGCTGCTGGCCGACCTGGACTCCCGGATCAGCGACCTGGCCTGGATCGACCGGGACGGCGCGGGCGCGCTGCTGGTCGCCACCGACACCGGCCTGTACGAGGTGTCGCTGCTGCCCGGCGCGGTGCCGTTGCAGATCCTGGTCGATCCGGCCGACGCCGACCGGGGCTTCTACGCGGTGCGGGCGTTCGTCTCCGAGCGCGGCGCGCCCGGGGTGGCGGTGGCCGCGCAGGCCGGGTTCGGGGTCTATCTGTCCGGCAACGCGGGCCGCCCCGGCACCTTCGCCCACGTCGGCCTGGCGAACGTGGACAACCGGCTGCTCGCCGTGCAGTACGACGGCCCGGCCACGCTGCTGTGGAGCGGTGCCGGGGAGCCGGACCCGAAGAAGCCCGGACAGGGCTGCTTCCGCGCCCGACTGTTCGAGTCCGACGTGAAGTGGCAGGCGGTGCAGGCCGGTTGGGTCGGCGGCACCTGCCGGGACCTGGCCTTCAGCGGCACCCTGGCGCTGGCCGCCACACAGAGCGGCGGGGTGTTGCGGCTGGACACGGTCGCGGCGCAGCCGCAGTGGGCGTCGGTGTCGGTCAACTGCGGGCTGCCGCTGCGCGACCGCACCCGGTTCGTGCCGGTGGACGCGATCGCCGCCACCGCCGGCACGGACCGGCTGGTGCTCGCCGGTGGCGAACGCGGCGTGCACCGTAGCGGCGACGCGGTCGACTGGTCGGCCAGCGCCAACCAGGCCACCGCCGACGTGGTGACCGTCCCGGACACCTGGCTGCTCTGCTCCGGCGAGCACGACATCGAGGTGGTGCGGCAGGATGCGTCGACCGGCCATTGAGCGGCTGCTGCCCGCCGCCTACCAGCGCGCCTGCGTGCCGGGCAGCGTGCTGTGGGCGCTGCTGGACGTGATGGAGGCGCTGCACGCGCCGGACGAGGTGGTGCTGGCCGAGGTCGACGCGCTGTTCGCGCCGTACCGCGCGCCGGACGGCATGGTGGCGTACCTGGCCGGGTGGGTGGCGATGGACCACGTGGTCGCCGCACCCCGACGGGACGCCCCGCTGCCCTTGCCGTTGAGTCGGCTGCGTGACCTGGTGGCGCACGGGGCGGCGCTGGCGACCTGGCGGGGCACTCCGGAAGGGTTGCGGACCGCCCTGGAACTGGCCACCGGGGTCACCGGCTTCGTCCTCGACGAGCCGACCGACCGGCCGTTCCACCTGGTCGTCCGGGTGCCGCCGACCGCCGCCGACCAGCTCGCCCTGGTCAGCCGGATCGTGGCGGCGGAGAAACCGGCCGCCGTGACCGCCGAGGTCACCGTCGTGGCGGACGCGCCGGCGGTCGGCCGGGCCAGTGTGCCGTCCCCCTCCCCCGTACCCACCCCGCCCGATCCCGCTCCGAAGGAGCCGTCATGACCACCGAATGGACCGTCGTCGCCGCAGCCGAGCAGTTCACCCTGGACGTCCGGAACGCCGGGGAGCTGACCTTCACCGTCTCCAATCCGGGACTCGCGCCGGACACGGTGGTGTTCGACGTGGCGCCCGGCGAGGGCACGCAACGTTCCTGGTTCACCGTCACCGAACCGCAGCGGGTGGTGCCCGGGCAGGGCTCGGTGTCGTTCCTGGTGCGGCTGGCCGTGCCGGCGGGGACGCCGCCGCGTCGTTACGACATGACCGGGTTCGCGTACTCGGCGAACACCGCGCCGGAGGAGAGTTCCCGGTCCAGCGGCCGGGTCACCTACGAGGTGCGGGCGGTGGCGCCGCCGAAGCGTACGCCCTGGCCGTGGATCGCCGCTGCGGCGGCGTTGGTGCTGGTGGTCTCGGCGGTGGTGGTGTTCCTGGTGGCGCGCGACGACGACCCGCCGCCGCAGGCCCGGGTGGTGACCGTCGAGGCGGAGACGCTGGTGACCGGCGCCCGGGTCGAGTCGCCGACCGGTGCCGCGCCGACGGTGGCGGTGCAGCCGAACTGCTGCGAGGTGACCTGGTCGCAGGACAACCAGCTCTTCTTCCTGGGGCGGGCGATCAACGACCGGGTGACCGTGACGGTGGAGCTGCCGGCCCAGGCCGTCTGGCAGTTCTCCACCGTGCGGACCACCGCTCCCGACTACGCCAACACGGTGTTCCTGATCGACGGTCGGCAGGTCGGTGACCCTTTCATCGGCTTCTCTCCCACCGTGCGGGTCACCGACTGGGTCGACGTGGCGCGGGTGCCGCTGGCGGCGGGCCCGCACCAGATCACCCTGGTGGCGATCGGCAGGACGCAGAGCACCGACCGCTACTTCGCCGGGCTCGACACGATCCGCTTCACCGAGCTCCCACCGACCCCCTGACCCCTGACCCTGGTTGATCAAGAGGTTTGCGTCAGCTCAGTGCCTCTTCCCGACGCAAACCTCTTGATCAACGCGGAGAGAGAGCAGTGATGACGGCGTGGGGCGGAGTGCGGCGGAGTGGGGTGAGAGTGGGGTGAGAGTGGTGAGTGGGCGGCAGAAGGTGTTGTTGGGGGCGCTCGGTGTGCTGCTGGTGGTGCTGTTCGTGGTGGCGGTGGGGGCGGGGCGCGGGGGGCGGGGGGATCCGTCGGCGCGCAGTGGGTTGGTCGACCTGCTGGGGCGGGTTGGCGGCGGGACGTCGGCGGTGGACCCGGTCACCGTCGACGCGGACTGTGCCGAGGCGCCCGGTCGGCTGGTCGTCACCGGCGACTGCGAGCTGCGGGTGGCCGACCCGGGTGGGCTGCGCACGCTGATCCTGCGCAGCCCGGAGGCGTTCACCGTCGAGGCGCCGGCACCGGGGGACGCCGACTTCACCGTCGAGGACGACGTCACCCCGGCCGACGACGGCACCGGCGCGGTGACCCGGATCGCCGTGGACCGGGCCACCACGGTACGGGTGAGCTGCTCCGGCGGCTGCCCGGTCACGATCGCGCGGGACTGAGGCGGGGAGGCCGGGATGGGTGCGCTGCGCAAGCCGTTCCTGCTGCTGGCGATGCTGGCGCTGGTGCTGGCGGTGGGCGTCGAGGTGGGTGCCGGGCTGCTGCTGGGTGGCGGCGACGCCGGTGCGGCGCTGGCCGAGAGCGCCGGTGATCTCGGGGTCGAGGTCGGTGACGTGAGCGGGGTCGGCGAGCCGTCCGGCCGGGGCACCGGCTATCTGGCGCTCGTCGACGCGGTGGCGCTCTGGACCACCGGGCTGTTCTGCCTGGGGCTGGTGCTGCCCGAACGGATCCACGGCCGGGTGCAGGGCGTCGCGACGCTGATCTTCTCGATCATTCTGATCATCGTGGCGTTCGTGGCGTTGATCGTCGCCTTCGTCGAGTTGATGGTCATGGTGTCGTTGTTCCTGGCGCCGCCGTTCGGCACGCTGGCGTACCTGGCGTTGTGGGGGTTCTTCCCGGTCGGCGACGCGGCCGTGCTGCTCGGCCTGGCGCTGCTGCTCAAGCTCGCCTGGGCCGGGCTGCTGGTGCTGGCCCAGCCGAAGTTCCTCCAGAACAAGGGCCTGGTACTGCTGATCCTGACCAGCCTGCTCTGCACCGTGCTGCTGGAGTTCCTGCACAATCTGGTGCCGGTGATCCTGGTGAGCATCCTCGACGACCTGGGCGCGCTGCTCTTCGCGATCATCGCGATCGTCTGGGCGCTGGTGTTGCTGATCGGCGCGATCCCGGCGATCGTCAAGGCGCTGCGGGCCACCGCCGCCCTGCGCGCCGAGCCCGATCCCGACCGCTAGGCCCGACACACCGGTCGTTGGGTGCGCGGGGCGGATATGGTGGTGCCGTGATCGGGCTCGGCATGATCTGGTACCTCGTCGGCGTACTCGCCGACGTCGGTGCCTCCAGCATGCTGTCCGGCACGGCCGCGGCGACCGGTGTGCTGCTGACCGTCGTGCTCGCCGCCGCGAACCTGGTCCATCAGGTGGTCACCGCCCCGGACCTGCGGATCACCCGACGGCTGCTGCGGGAACGGGCCGGGCGCACCGGCGTGCCCCGACACCGCGATCCGGACGCCGCCGGCCGGGCCCGCCCCAGGGCGCCGACCGCGACCCTCGCGGTCGCCTGAGCACTCACCGTCGCTCGTTTCACCTGCCGCTCCTCGGCGACCGCTGCTGACTCGTCCCACCCGTCATCAGTCGTGTCGCGTTCCGAGGGGTACCCACATGTCCAATTCGTCCGCTTTCCGCCACCGGTGCGCCATCGGAGCCCTCCGGTGAGCGCCCTGTTCAGCCCACTGATGGCCGTCGTCTACGGCACCATCTCGGCCATCCTGCTGTTCTGGCACGGCGCCTGGCAGATGCTCTTCGGCGACGCCGCCGCGCTGGGCACCGACTGGGCCTGGGTGCTGGGCATCGTCTTCCTGGTGCTGACCGTCCGGGGTGTGCTGTTCCCGGTCTTCGTCAAGCAGATCAAGTCGCAGCGCGCCATGCAGGCGCTCCAGCCGCGTATCAAGGAGATCCAGGAGAAGCACAAGAACGACCGGGAGACCATGCAGAAGGAGCTGCTGGAGCTCTATCGCACGGAGAAGGCCAATCCGCTGATGGGCTTCCTCCCGATGCTGGTGCAGATCCCGGTCTTCCTGGGCCTGTTCCATGTGCTGCGGCATCTCAAGCCGACCATGCCGGAGCACATGAAGACGCTGTACGGCTGGACGGTCACCCAGTTCGACAGCGCGTCGTCGGCGACGTTGTTCGGCGCGCCGATCGCCGCCAGCTTCCGGTCCGGCGCGCAGGAGTTGTCGCTGCTTGGCACGGACGGCACGACCGTCCGGATCGTCGCCGCGATCCTGATCGTCACGATGATCGCGACGACCTACCTGAGCAGCCGGCAGATGATCCTGCGGACCGGATGGGCCGAGAACCCGCAGCAGCGGATGGTGCAGCGGCTGATGCTCTACGGCATCCCGTTCTCGCTGCTCGTCTCAGGTCTGATCTTCCCGATCGGCGTGATCATCTATTGGGTGACCACGAACCTGTTCTCCCTCGCCCAGCAGACCTGGGTCCTCCGGAAGTACCCGCCACCGGCCACCGGCGCACCGAAGGCCACGGCCGCCCCGACCCGCGCCGCCGCGTCCCCGGCCCACGCCACACCGTCCCCGGCACGGTCGCTCGCGCCCCGGCCAGGGGCGAAGCCCACCACCGCCCGCAAGGGCGCGCCGCGCGGCTGATAGACGCCGAGATCCCGGTACGCCGCCTTGCCGGGCGACGTACCGGGATCACCGGCAACGGCCGTCAGCGCACGTCGGTGGTGGTCCAGCGCGGCGAGGCGTTGGTCACCACGGCGGTGTCGCCGACCAGGGTGGTACGCGCCTCGGCGTCCCGGCGCGCACTGCTGCCCACCCACACGTCGACGTCGCCGGGCTCCACCACGCGGGTGAGGCTGCGGTCGGAGAAGGCCAGGCGGGTGGTGGGCACCGTCAGCTCGACCGTGACCGACTGGCCCGGCTCCAGGTGCACCCGGCGGTAGCCGAGCAACTGGGCCACCGGCCGGGTCACCGAGGCGACCAGGTCCCGACCGTAGAGCTGGACCACCTCGTCACCGGGCACCGCACCGGTGTTGGTGAGCCGGACGGTCACCGACAGCGCCCCGTCGGTCGGCACCGTGGCGGGGACGGTCAGGTCGGCGTACTCGAAGGTGGTGTAGGACAGGCCGTGACCGAACGGGGCCACCGGGGTCGCCGGCAGGTTGGTCACCTCGCTGCCCTCGCCGAGAGTGGGGTGCAGGTACGAGAACGGCTGCGCCCCGGCCGAACCGGGCAGGCTGACCGGCAGCCGACCGGAGGGGTTGACCCGCCCGGAGAGCACCCCGGCGATCGCGCCCGCCCCCTCCTCACCGGGGAAGAACGCCTGCACCACCGCCGCGCAGCGGTCCACCGCCCAACCGACCGCGTACGGCCGGCCGGTGAGCAGCACCAGCACCACCGGCGTACCGGTGGCCAGCACCGCCTCGACCAGCTCCCGCTGGACACCGGGCAGTTCCAGGTCCTCCCGGTCGCATCCCTCGCCGACGGTGCCCCGCCCGAACAGCCCCGCGTGGTCGCCGACCACCAGGACCGCCACGTCCGCCGCGCCGGCGGTGGCCACCGCCTCGTCGAAGCCGGACCGGTCCGCCGAGTCCACGTCGCAGCCCCGCGCCCAGCTCACCAGGTCGGCGCCGAACTCGGCACGGGCCGCCGCGAGGACCGTCGGCACCTCGATGCCGGTCTCCACGTCGGGGTGCTGGGCCAGCACGTGGTTGAGGAAGGAGTAGCAGCCGAACAGCGCACCCTCCCGGTCCGCGTTCGGCCCGACCACCGCCACCCGCCGCCCGGCCGGCAGCGGGAGTACGCCCTGGTTGGCGACGAGGACGACGGACTTCTCGGCGAGCCGGCGGGCGATGGACCGGTGCTCCGGCGAGTCGAGGTCGACCGGCTGCGGCTCGTCGTCGAAGGTGGCGTCGAGCAGCCCGAGCGCCTCCTTCTGGCGCAGGACCCGCAGCACCGCCCGGTCCACGAACGCCTCGTCGAGCCGGCCCGACCGCACCGACTCGGCCACCGTCAGGTAGGCGTCGCCGGTCGGCAGTTCGATGTCGACGCCGGCGGTCAGCGCCTGCACCGCCGCGTCGGCGTGGTCGGCCGCGACGTGGTGCAGCAGGTTCAGGAAGGCCACACCGAAGTAGTCGGCGACCACCGTCCCGTCGAAGCCCCACCGGTCCCGCAGGATCCCGGTCAGCATGGTCGGGTCGGCCGCCACCGGCACGCCGTCGATCTCCGCGTACGAGTGCATGACCGACCGCGCGTCGCCGTCCAGGATCGCCATCTCGAACGGCGGGAGCAGCACGTCGGCGAGTTCCCGGGGGCCGGCGTGCACCGGGGCGAAGTTGCGCCCGGCGCGGGAGGCGGAGTAGCCGGCGAAGTGCTTGAGCGTGGCCAGCACGCCCTGTGCCTGGAGTCCCCGCACGTACGACGTGCCGAGCGTGCCGACGAGGTAGGGATCCTCGGCGATGCACTCGTCGACCCGCCCCCACCGGGGGTCACGGATCACGTCGAGCACCGGGGAGAGCCCCTGGTGGATGCCGAGCGCCCGCATGGACGCCCCGATCGCCTCGGCCATCTCGGTGACGAGTTCCGGATCGCAGGCGGCGCCCCACGCCAGCGGGGTGGGGTAGGTCGCCGCCTTCCACGCGGAGAGCCCGGTGAGGCACTCCTCATGGACGATCGCCGGGATGCCGAGCCGGGTGCCGGTCACCAGGTCGGACTGGAACTTCCACAACCAGGACGCACGGGCCTCGGCGTCGACCGGTCGGGTGCCGTACGCCCGGGTGAGGTGCCCGAGCCCGTGCCGGGAGAAGGTCTCCAGCTTGCCGACGTCGGCGAACTCGCCCTGCAACGGCGCGACCGTCTCGCCGTCCTCCTTCTCCCAGAAGCCGACGAGCTGGGCGACCTTCTCCTCGATGGTCATCCGCCCGAGCAGCTCACGGACCCGTGCCTCGCCGTCCGGCCGGTCGGACCGGTCGTGCCGGTCGTGGCCCGGACCCGGTTGTGCCGGGACCGGTGCGCCGACCACGCCGTGGACCTCAGTCATGCTGTGCTTTCCCCTTTGTGTTGTGCTGGCGCCGCGTCGGCTCTCGTCGGGCCGCGCCGCTCAGCCCTTGACCGCGCCCTGCAGGCCACCGACGATCTGCTTTTCGGCGAACGTGAAGAAGAGAAGTGCCGGCAGCATTGCCAGCGAGGTGAAGGCGAGGATTCCGGCCGTGTCCGAGGTGTACTGGCTGGAGAAGTTCTGCACGCCCAGCGGCAGGGTGTGCAGGCTGGCGTCACCGAGGACCAGCAACGGCAGGAGGAAGGCGTTCCAACTCGCCACGAACGCCAGGATCCCGACGGTGACGAGGGCGGGACGCGACAGCGGGAGCATGATGCGCCACAGGAACCCGAGCCGACCGGTGCCGTCGATCGCGGCCGCGTCCTCCAGCTCGCGCGGGATAGCGGAGAGGAAGGGACGCAGGATCACGATCGTCAACGGCAGCGCGAAGGCGATCTGCGGCAGCATCACCGCGAAGTAGGAGTTGATCAGGTTCATGTCCCGCAACATGAGGTAGAGCGGCAGGATCGCCGCGCCGGCCGGGAAGAGCAGGCCGAGCGTGAAGAAGGTGTAGAGCACCTCACGGCCACGGAAGGTGTAGCGGGCCAGCACGAACGCGGCGCAGACCCCGAGCAGGACGACGCCGAGCGTGGTGCCCAGCGCGATCACGGCGCTGTTGAACGCCTGCGTCCAGAAGCCGCTCTGGGTCAGCACCCGGGCGTAGTTGTCGAAGACCCACGGGTCAGGCAGACCGGCCGGGTTCGCGACGATCTGCGGGGTGGTGCGGAAGCCTCCGATGATGACGTACAGCACCGGGACGATCGACACCGCCGCGACCGCGAGGGCCAGCCCGTAGGTGAGGGGATTGCCCCACGACACCGGGCGACGCCGGCGGGACGGGGACAGGGTGGCGTTGGCGGTCACGTCAGTTCGCCCTTCCGGTCGTGGCACCCTGGATGTCACGGCGCAGCAGAAACCGCTGGAACAGCAGTGCCGCGACGAACGAGATGACGAAGAGGATCACCGCCACCGCGTTGCCGTAACCCCACAGCCGGGCGAAGAACCCGTTGTCCACCATGTAGGTGGCCATGGTGGCGGAGGCGCCGAGCGAGCGGACGGCGGGCACCGAGGTCACCCAGATCACGTCGAAGACCTGCAATGAGCCGATCATCGACAGGAACATCCAGATCCGGATGGTGGGGCCGAGCAGCGGCAGGGTGACGTGCCGTTGGATCTGCCACCAGCTCGCGCCGTCGATGGCGGCGGCCTCGTTCAGCTCCTGCGGCACGTTGGACAGGCCGGCGAGCAGCAGGATGATGGCGAAGCCGACGTACTTCCAGGTGAGCACGAACAGCAGCGTCCAGATGACGATGTCCAGGTCGGCCAGCCAGGCCTGCACCAGGCCACCCAGCCCGATCGACTGGAGCAGCGCGTCCAGGCTGCCGTTCGGGGTCAGGATCAGCTTCCACATGATGCCGACGGTGACCTCGGCCAGCACGTACGGCACGAAGGCCAGCAGGCGGAACAGGGTGCGGCCCCGGAAGTGCCGGTTGAGCAGCAGGGCCACGCCGAGGGCGACCGGACCCTGGAGCAGCAGCGAGCCGAAGACGATGATGGCGTTGTTGCGCAGCGCGTCGAGGAAGATCGGGTCCTGGAACGCCATGACGTAGTTGTCGAACCCGATGAACTCGGTGGGCGGTCCGACTCCACGCCAGCGGAAGAGGCTGTAGTAGACGGCGAAGCCCATCGGCACCAGTACGAACGTCACGTAGACGACGATCGCCGGGGTGGTGAGCCCGATGATCTCGTACCACTTGCGTCGGGTCTCGGCGGCCCGGTCCTTCGAGGCGCGCCGGACGGGCCGGAGCCCCGCCGGCGGCGCGGAGGCACCGCCGGCAGGGTCCAGTGTGGTGGGGTTGGTGGCGGTCACTTGCGCGCGGCCGCCTTCATCGCCTCGACGACCTGCTCGGGCGTCCCGTTGCCGGCGAAGATGGCGACGATCGCGTCGTTCATCGCGTTACCGACGGTGCTACCGAACGCGGTGTCCAGCCAGAGCTGCACGTAGGTCGCACCGGTGGTCGCCTCCAGGATGGAGCGCAGGGCCGGGTCCTCGACGCCGTCCTCGGCGCCCTTGGCGACGGGCAGGCCGGTGCCGGTCTGCGCGTAGCCCTTCTGCACCTCGGGGCTGACGATGTACTTGAGGAACTCGACGCACTCGCCCGGGGCGTTCTTGGCGCAGGCGAAACCGTCGCCACCGCCGAGCGCCGCCTTCGGGTCACCGGCGGAGCCGGAGATCGCCGGCACCGGGAACCAACCGATGAACTTGTCGAGCGCCTCCTTGTCGTTGGTCACCGTCTCCAGCGAGCCCTTGTTCCAGTCGCCCATCAGCTCCATGGCGGCCTTGCCGTTGGCGAGCAGACCGTTGGCGCTGGTCGGGTCGTTCTGACCCGGGGTGGCGATGAAGTTGTCCTGGAACGGCTTGGTGTCGATGAAGGCCTTGAGGTCCTGGCCGGCCTTCACGAAGCACGGGTCGTCGAAGACCGTCTCGGTGCTGGCCTTCTTCAGCGTGTCCACCGAGCAGGCGCGCAGGGCGAAGTTGTACCACCAGTGCGCGGCGGGCCACTTGTCACCGGCGCCCAGCGCGATCGGGATCACGTTGATCGCCTTGAGCTTGGTGACCGCGTCGTTGAGCTCGTCGAACGTGGTCGGCGGGGCGGCGATGCCGGCCCGCTGGAACATGTCCTTGTTGTACCAGACGCCCTCGATGCCCATCCGGTACGGCAGACCGTACTGCTTGCCGTCCACCTGCCAGATCTCGGCGGCGCTGCCGATGTTGCCGACCTCCGCCTTCACCTGCTCGGTGATGTCCTTGAGGTAGTCGGCCTCGACCTGCTCGCGGATCTCGCCGCCGCCCCACGCCTGGAAGATGTCCGGCGGGTCGTTGCTCAGCAGCGCGGCGGGCAGCCGGGTGCGTTGGAGCTGGTTGGTCTCGATCCCCTCGATCTCGATCTTGACCGTCGGGTGGAGCGCGGTGAAGTCGGCGGCGACCTTCTCCCAGTAGGTCTTGCCGGGCCCATCCTGGGAGGCGTTGTGCCACCAGGTCAGGGTCACCGGGTTCTTGAACAGCTCACTCTCCGGAGGAGCTTCGGACTCACCGCCGCCACATCCGGCGGCAAGCAGTGCTGTGGTGATGGACAGCGCTATGGCGGTGGTTACGCGGCGCTTCAAAGCCATCGGTATCTCCTCGACGTATCAGTCGCGGTGCTCGGCCTGCCGGCGAGTTTTACAGCCGTGTAACTCAGTGTCAATCGGTGTCGATAACGTTTTCGACTCGCCGTTCGCGGCGCTCGTCGAGCCCTCTATCATCGTCGGCGTGGCGTTCCCGCAGCGTGTGAACATGTCGGACGTGGCCCGAGCGGCCGGCGTCTCGGTCGCGACCGTATCCAAGGTGGTGAATGGCCGATACGGCGTGGCGCAGGCGACCGTCGAGCGGGTTCAGCAGGTCATCCACCAACTCGGCTACGAAGCCAGCCTCGGCGCGCAGAGCCTGCGCAGCCACCGCACGAACGTGCTGGGCATCCTGGTGGCCGAGTTCGAACCTTTCTCCACCGAACTGCTCAAGGGCGCCTCGTCGGAGGTGACCGGCACCGGCTACCAGTTGCTGGCGTACTCCAGCGGTGACGTGGCCGGTGCCGCGGTCGGCTGGGAACGCCGCTCACTGGCCCGGCTCTCCGGGACGCTCATCGACGGCGCCGTGATCGTCACCCCCACGGTGGTGGAGACCAAGCAGGGCTTCCACGTGGTGGCCGTCGACCCGCACACCGGTCCGTCCGGCCTGCCCACCGTCGACTCCGACAACTTCGCCGGCGCCGTGCTCGCCACCAACTACCTGCTCTCGCTCGGCCACCGCCGCATCGGGCACATCTCCGGCCGCGCCGACCTGGAGTCGTCCCGGCTGCGCGAGGCGGGCTTCCGGCAGGCCATGGCCGACGCCGGTGTGACCGTCGACGAACGACTCGTCCGGGTCGGCGGCTTCCGGATCGAGAGCGCCGCCGGCACCGCCGCCGAACTGCTCGCCCTCCCCGACCGGCCGACCGCGGTCTTCGCCGGTAACGACCTCTCCGCCATCTCGACCATCGACGTGGCGCGGAGCATGGGCCTGTCGGTACCGGACGACGTCTCCGTGATCGGCTTCGACAACGTCCCGGAGTCGGCGTTGGTCAACCCGCCCCTGACCACCATCATGCAGCCGATCCAGAGGATGGGCGCCGAGGCGCTGCGGCTGCTCGTCGACCTGATCGCCGGGGTCGAGCGCGACATCCACATCCGGCTCCCCACCGAACTCGTGGTCCGCGCCTCCTGCCGCTCGTTCCCCGCCTGACACCGCACAGCAAGCGGATTCGCCCGTCCTCGCACCATCTGACGACGGGTATCACCGGCGCGATTTCCGGCTCCTGAACTACGTCATCGCGCCGAAACGGTACGGACACCCACCGTGACCGGCGCACGCTCCTTCGATAGGAGAACGTGTCATGAGCAGTGCAGGAAGACGGGTACGCGGTGCCGTGGTGGTCGGGCTCACCGCCGCGGTGCTGACCGGGCTGCTGGCCGTCACCGCCGCTGCGGCGGTACCGGTCGAGGCGGTCCCGGCGGCCGCCGCAGCGGCCCGTACCGACGTCTACATCAAGGACACCGCCGCCGACGTCGGAGTCGAGCCGCACGCGCTGAACCCGCTCTGGGCCAGCCCCGACATCAAGGTCTGCCCCACCGCCGTCGAGTGCGCCGTCAGCCAGAACCCGATCGTCGGCGTCACCAACTACCTCTTCATCAAGCTGCGCAACCCCGGCCCGTACGGCTCGGGCGGCAGCAGCGGGGTGCTCCGCGTCTACCGGACCACGCCGGGGGGCGGCGCGGTCTGGCCGACCCACTGGACCCAGATCGGCGCGGCCAACGTGGTCGCCTTCGCGGGCGTCACGACGGTCACCATCCCGTGGACCGGAGTCCCCGGGCCGGGTCACTTCTGCCTGCTCGCCCGCTGGGTGTCCGCGACCGACCCGATGACCTTCGAGGGCCCGGACATCAGCACGAACACCCGGTACAACAACAACATCGCGTGGCGCAACGTCGACTCGGTCCGGCTCACCGCGGGCGGACCGTCGGTCGTGCGGCCCTTCGCCATCGGCAACTCGCTGACCGTACCGTCCCGGAACGAGGTCGTCTTCGCGGCGGCCGAGCCGCTCCAGGCGATCGGCGGCCGGGTCGTCGTCGATCTCGGCCCGGACCTCTTCGAGCGCTGGCGGGCCGGGGGTGCGGTCGGCACCGGCGTCCGGGCGGTCGGCCGGACCCAGGTGGAGATCGTGGAGCCCACCAAGGCCAGTCTGGGCAACCTGGCGCTGAACCCCGGTGAGCGGGCGGAGTTCTCGCTGCTCTTCTCCGCTGCGGCGGACAGCCAGCGGGAGATCTCCTTCACCGTGACCCAGTTCGGCCCGGACAGCAGCGGGGCCCGGTCGACCGACCTCGGCGGTGTGCAGTACCTGATCAGCACCGGCAGACAGGGCTAGCTCGCACCGCGTCGCGGGGGTCGTGGGTCGAGGGGGCCCACGACCCTCGTGACGTCAGCGCAGGCAGACCCAGTCGGTGGCCACCGCGTACTCGCCGCTGTAGGCGCGAAGCTGCACCGGGCCGGTCGGCGGCACGCCGAGCGAGAAGAGCCCCACCGCGTCGACCGTGGCCTCGTCGTAGATCCCGCTCACGGTCCGGGCGCTGACCCGGCCACGACCGGCCGGCGAGCACTGGCCGACGATGCCGGCGTCGCTCACCTCGATCTCCAGGACGATCCCGTCGCCCCGGAAGCACAGGCTCCGCGCCGAACCGGACGAGCGGGTGAGCCCGGCCGGCTCCGCCAGCGCCGAGTCGAAGGTCAGCTCGGCCAGGACCAGCTCGGTGTCCGTCGTCCGTTCGGCGAACGCCGCCCGCGCCGCCGCCAGATGGTCCTCGGGCACTCCCGCGGAGTCCCAGAGCGCGGCGACCAGTTCAGCCGTCAACCTGTCGTCATCGACCGGCGGCCACGGCTCCATCGCGTTCACCCCCCTGCCGTCCGGCGTCCGGGCACGGCCCGAGGTACGGCGCCAGCGCCTCGCAGCCCCGCAGCCTCCGCAGGCAGCGGGCCTGGGTCGGGCCGATGCTGCCGACCGGTACGCCCAACCGGTCGGAGACCTGCCGGTAACTCGGCGGCGGCTCGGCGATCAGCAGGGCGAGCAGTTCCTGGCACCGGGGCGGTAGCTGGGCGAAGCCCTCCCGCAGCGCCTGCCGCCGTTCCGCCCGCAGCAGGTCCTCGTCCGGCGGCGCGGCGTCCGCCCAGGTCCCGTGGTAGGCATCGAGCGCACCGTCGGACGGGTCGACGGGTTGGGTCCGCCGGACGAGGCGGGACATCCGGTAGCACTCCCGCCGGGTGGTGACGGCCAGCCAGGCCGCCAGTGCCTCCGGTTCGCGGACCTGCTTCAGGTGCTCCACCAGGCGCAGCCACACGGTCTGGTTGACATCCGCCGCGTCGGCGCCGCTCAGGTCGTGCGACCGGATCACCGAGTACACCAGCGGGGTGTACCGGCGCACCAGCTCGGCCCAGGCCGACTCGTCCCCGTCGGCGGCGGCGGCGACCAGGACGCGGACGCTCCGGTCGGCCACCACGGCACCGCTCGGTGGCTCCGCTGCGCCGCTCACGTGACGAGCACGCCGTAGTCGGGGTGCCAGCGCGGCGACGCGAGCAGGGCCAACCGGGCCGCGTCGGCGCTCAGGCCACCCGCGCTCATCAGGGCGGCGAGTCGGCCGGCGACATGTGCGGTGGCGAACGACGTGCCGGCCCAGGTGGCGTACCGGTGGAACAGCCGGGTCGGTCGTCCGGGCAACGGCAGCCGCCCCTCGACGTACGTGCTGTCCCGGCGGCCGAGGGCGCAGGCGTCGACCCATGGCCCCCGGCCGCTGTAGTCCGTCGGCACCACCGCACCTGCGGCACCCGTCTCGACGGCCCCGACCGCGAGCACGCGGTCCAGCGCGGCCGGCCAGACCGGACGGTCGACACCGGCGTTGCCGGCCGCCGCCACCACCGCCGTCGTCTGCGGCATCGCCGCCAGCGCGTTGGCCAGCGGCAACGAGGGCTGGTCGTCGAGGGTGAAGCCGCCCAGGGAGAGGTTCACCACCGACACCTCGGCCGAGAGTCGGCTCAGGGCGGCCACCAGCATCGACTCGTCCCCGACCCCGGTGGGCGCCAGCGCCGTCTCGGGGTCGAGGCGTACGCCCGGGGCGGCCTGCCGCACCACCCCGGCGACGAACGTGCCGTGACCGCCCTGCGGGGCGAGCACGTCGGTGTGCACGTAGAGCGGGTCCTCGTCGTCGACCTCCGGCAGGTACGCGCCGCCGAGCCACTGCGGGTGTCGGCTGCCGGCCTGCCGGCAGATGCCGGTGTCGCAGATCCCGACCGTCACCCCCGCGCCCTCGGCAAGCCGGGCCGGGTCCGGCGGCGGCAGTGCGGCCAGTGTCCGGGGCGGCCCGCCCGGGTTGCCCATGATGTTGCCGAGGCCGAGCAGGACGTGGTGCGGTTGGACCACGGGCACCGGCGCTCCGGGCCACTGTCGGGGGTCGCGCAGCTTCGTCACGAGCGTGGGGATGTCGGCCTCCCCGGCGAACACCAGCCGGGCGACACCGGCGAAGCCGACGCCGAACGTCACCGGGTTGCCGCTGGCCCTGAGCCAGGCCGCGACCCGCTGGGCGTCGGCGGGAGCGGTGAGCAACTGCCGGGGCCGGTACAGCATCTCCCGGCCCGGTACGGCGTACCGCCGCACGTTGCGGTCGGCGTCGAGCATCTCGGCGAACGCGAGCTGGTACGCCTTGTCGTCGGCGGCGCTGTCGTCGCCGAGTGCCGACGCCGGCCGCGCGGTGGAGGCCAGTGGCGCCGCCACGGTGGCCAGTGCGGACACCGCCAGGAGGCGCCGTCGGGACAGCCGGGTGCTGACGGGTGGTGCCATGGGACGGTCGGGCAGCAAGGGTCCTCCCCCAGACGACTCGGGAGGCGGCACGTCACTGGTGGTGGTGCGGCGGATTCCCGGTCTCCGGTCAATTCTTCCCGTCGATCGGCGCATGTCAATGCCAAGCGCATACTCACCGTCACCTGTCGACCACTCGGCGGGACATCGACGATACTCATCGGGTGGTGAACTCTCCGCCGGTGCCCGACCGCACCACCGGCGGCGCCGATACCGCTCAGGCGGCACTCGACGCCGTCCAGCGCCGCCCCAGTGACGCGATCATGATCGCCGAACGGGTGCTCGCCGCCGGGACCGACGACGACGAGCGCTCGACCGCCGACCGCGCCATCGGTCTGGCGCTGCGCGAACTCAACGACCTGTCCGGCGCCCGGCGCCACCTCCGTCGGGCGGTGCGGAGCGCGGGCACGGCCCGGACCCGGGCGCTGGCCCGGATGAGTCTCGGGTACGTCCTGGCCAGTTCGGGGCACACCGCGGCGGCGCTGCGGGCCGTCACCGCCGCGCTGCCCGACCTGACCGGAGCCGACGCCGGTCGCGGCCGGATGCAACGGGGGGTGGTGCTGCACTACCGCGGCAGGTACGACGAGGCGGTGCGGGACTACGGCCTCGCCATCGACATCGCCCAACGCGAAGGCGACCTCCTGCTGGAGGCGCGCGCCCGCAACAACCGGGGCCTGCTCAACGCCCACCGGGGCACCACCGGCGGTGCCGACGACCTCTCCCGGGCGGCGACCGCCTTCGACCGGCTCGGCCTGGACCTCGCGGCGGCCGACGCCCGTTGGAACAGCGGGATCGCGGCCGGACGACGCGGCGACATCGCGGCGGCGCTGCGCTGTTTCGCCGCCGTCGGCGAGGAGTACCGACGCCTCGCCGTGCCCCGGCCGGCGCTGCTGCTGGACCGTTTCGAGTTGCTGCTGTCGGTGCCTCTGGTCGACGAGGCGGTGCAGGTCGCCGCCGTGGCGATCCAGGAACTGCGCCGCCGTGGCATGGCCTCCGACCTGGCCGAGGCGCTGCTCGCCCAGGCGCGGGCCGCGCTGCTCGCCGGTGATCTGGCCGCCGCCGCCGAGGCCGCGGCCGCCGCCCGGAGCCGGTTCCGGCGGCAGGGCCGCCGCACCTGGGCCGCGTTCGCCCGGCACGTCGAGCTACGCGCCGAGGCCCGCCGGGGCACCCGGACCCCGGCCCTGCTCACGGCGATGACGCGGACCGCCGACCAGCTCGACGGCACGGGGTGGGCCGACCCCGCGCTGGTCACCCGCATCGACGCGGGCCTCCTGGCCAGCGCGGTGGGTCGTCCCGACCGTGCCCTGGCCATGTTCACCGTCGCCGCCCGCGCGCGGACCCGGGGCACCGCCCCGCGACGCGCCCAGGGCTGGTACGCCCTGGCGCTGTCGCGCCGGCTGGGCGGTGACGAGGCGGGTGCGGCCCGCGCGCTCCGCCGTGGACTGGGCGTGCTCGACCGGCACCGGACCTCGCTCGGCGCCACCGAACTGCGGGCCAGCAGCGGGGCGTACGGGCAGGAACTGGCGGCCGAGGGTCTGGACATCGCGATCCGGGCCAGCGCGCCGGCACAGGTCCTCGCCTGGGCCGAGCGGTGGCGGGCCAACGCGCTGCGCATGCGGCCCGCCCTGCCGCCCGACGATCCCGACCTGGTCGTGGCGCTGGCCGAACTGCGGCTCGTCAGCGGTCTCCTGGAGGACGCGGTCCTGGCCGGACGTCCGGTACGCGCCCTGCGCGGTCGGCAGACCCGACTCGAACAGCGCATCCGGGACCTGGCCCGGCGGGTGCCCGGCGCGGCCGGGGTGACCACCCCGCCCGGCGTACGCCGACTGGCCGACCGGCTCGGCTCCCGCGTCCTGGTCGAACTCGTGGCCCACGGCGACCGGCTCAAGGCGGTGTTGGTCCGCGACGGCCGGGCCAGCCTGCACGACCTCGGGCCGCTCGCCGAGGCGGCGAGGCTGGCCCGATGGCACCGGTTCGGGCTGCGCCGACTGATCGTCGGCGGGGATCCGACCGCCGCACGGGTCGGGGCCGCCCACGCCGCGGCGGCGCTCGACAGTCAGCTCTTCGATCCGTTGCGGCCCCGCCTCGGCGACCGGCCCCTGGTGATCGTCCCGGTCGGTGTCCTGCACTCGGTGGCGTGGGCCGGGTTGCCCACCTGCGCCGGACGCGCCGTCACGGTCGCCCCCTCGGCGACGGCCTGGCTCCAGGCGGACCGGCGGACCACGTGGGCGGGCCCGCCCGTGCTGGCCAGTGGGCCGCGCCTGGCCGCCGGACGGGCCGAGGTGCAACGGCTCGCCGAGGTGTTGCCGGGCGCCCGGCCGCTCGTCGGGCCGGACGCCACCGCCGGTGCACTGACCGCCGCGCTGGACGGCGCCGGGATGGTGCACATCGCGGCCCACGGCACCTTCCGCGCCGACAATCCCCAGTTCTCCACGCTGGAGCTGGCCGACGGGCCGCTGTTCGCCTACGAGTGGGAGCGGGTCGCCCGGCCACCCGGCTGCGTGGTGCTCTCCGCCTGCGAGTCGGGTCTGACCGACGTACGCCCCGGCGACGAGATCATGGGTTTCGCCGCGGTGCTGCTGGCCCTGGGCACCCGGTGCCTGATCGCCACCGTCCTGCCGGTGCCCGCCGAGCCCACCACCGCGCTGATGGTGGACCTGCACCGACGGATGTGGGCGGGCGCCCGCCCGGCCTCGGCGCTCGCCGACGCCCAGCAGGCGTTCGTCGCCACCGGCGACAGCACCGCCCGCGCCACCGCGGCCGCGTTCGTCTGCCTGGGCGCCGGCTGAGCGGGTGCCCCTAGGGCGCAGCGCCGATCAGCGCGGCGGCGGTGGCGCGGTCCACCGCCCCGTCCGCCACGACGACCCGATAGCGGCCGTGCCGGCTGGTGCCGGCCGGGATCGTCGTGGTCTCCTCGAACGCGAACGCCACGCAGACCCCCGGGTACATGGTGGTCCGCACGAACCACCGGTCGCCCGGCCCGAGACCGCTGAACACCAGGGTGTACGCCGGCCCGCCCGGCGCCCGTGCCCGCATCGCCACCCACGGCTCGTCGCAGCCGTTGACCGTCTCCTCACCGTCCCGCTCGGCGGTGAACACCTCGGGTGGCCCGTCCGCCACCGCCCGCCAGAAGAACCCGCCGTAGCCGGCCCCGCCGGGGCGGCCGTTGGTGGCCGGGCTGCCAAGCGTCACGTCCCGGTCGGCGGGAGCGGTGAGGGTGCTGGTCACCTCCAGCAGCCAGGCACCGTCGCGGCCCGCTCCGGGCGTCGAGCCCGGGTGGCCGGGCAGTGCCGAGGCGGTCAGGGTGCGCCGCTCGGTGAGCAGCACCGCGCCGGACGGATCGCACCAGTGCAGCCGGTGGTCGAGCCGGCCGGGTGAGCGGTGCTCCCACCCGGCGTGCACGATCCGGCCGTGGTCGGCGCGCCAGGTATAGCCGACGTCGCGGACGTAGGTGCGTCCGCCCCAGAGGTTGGTGCCGTCGACGTCCTGCACGGCCAGCGAGGCGCCCAGGTGCCAGACGTGGTCGGCCGGGAGCGCGTCGGTCACCGGCACGCCGGCCAGCGTGCGTACCGGGTGCAGGTAGGGCCGGGGCCCGTGCTTGGCGTCGAGGTCGGGCGCGAGCACGTACCGGGCGACCGGTGTGCCGGCGACGACCAGGTGCGGATCGGTGTCGGTGGCGGGCGTACCGGCGACCGGGTCGGCGGCGGTCACGACAGCTCCGCCTCGGCGACCGGCCGGCGGCGGGCAACGGCGTGCACCGCGGCCAGCGCGTACCCGGCGAGGATCGGCACCGCGACCGGGGTGACCAGCACGCCGAGCAGCGCGGCGACCACGGTGGTGCCGGCCAGCGCGGCCCAGTGCGCGGGGTGGTCGAGGCAGGCCCGGGCGGCCCGGCTGGCGGCCGACCGCCAGCCGGTGCCGCCGGTGGAGCCCACCTCGACCACGACCGCGGCGGCGTAGCCGAGCAGGCCCGCCGCGACGACGGTGGTGACGCTCAACGCCAGCGCCCCGCCGGGCACCCGACCGGTGGCCAGCGCCACCAGGTCGGCGGCGAGCAGGCCGACGGCGGCGATCCCGAGCAGCGCCACCGGCAGGCCCGGCAGCAGTCCCCGGCCGAACCGGGAGAACGTCTGCCGGGCCGTCGGCCAACTGCCGGTGGCCAGCCAGTCGTGCACGGCCGCGCTGGCGGTGCCGACCGCGGCACCGGCGGTCACCACCGGCACCGAGGCGAGCACCGTCAGGATGCCGACCAGCGCCAGGTCGGCGGCGTCGCGGACGGTGTCCCGCCAGTCGCGGCGCGGCGGGCGCCGGTCGTGGCCGTCGTCAGCCCTTGAGTCCACTGGTGTTGATCCCCTCGACGAGCATCCGTTGGAAGGCCACGAAGAACACGAAGACCGGCAGCAGGGACAGCACCGACATGGCGAACATCGGTCCCACCGCGCTCTGGCTGGTGGAGTCGATGAACAGGGTCAGCGCCACCGGCACCGTGTAGTCACTCAGGCTGGACAGGAAGACCAGTTGCCGGAAGAAGTCGTTCCAGGTCCAGATGAACGAGAAGATCGCGGTGGTGACCAGCGCGGGCCTGCTCAGCGGCAGGATGACGTACCGGAAGATGCCGAACGCGTTGGCGCCGTCGATCCGGGCGGCCTCGTCCAGCTCGCGCGGAATGCTCCGCATGAACTGCACCATCAGGAAGACGAAGAACGCCTCGGTGGCCAGGAACTGCGGGATCAGCAGTGGGAGGTACGGCCAGTCGCCGCCGACCAGGCCGAGGCTGCGGAACAGGATGTACTGCGGCACGATCAGCACGTGCCCCGGCAGCAGCAGGGTGCCGATCATGACGGCGAACCACACCCCGCGCAGCCGGAACTTCAGCCGGGCGAAGGCGTACGCGGCCAGCAGGCAGCTCACCGCGTTGCCGACGACGGTCAGCAGGCTGACCATGGCGCTGTTGAAGAAGAACCGGCCGAAGCTGACGTCGAAGTTGGTCCACCCGTTGGTGTAGTTGCCCGGGGTGAACGTCTCCGGCAGCAGCCCGATGTTGTTGACGATCTCCTGCTGCGACTTGAACGACGTGCCGATCATCCAGATCAGCGGGTAGAGCACCACCGCGACGATGGCCAGCAGCACGATCAGCCGCAACCAGGAGCGGCTGCGCGGGCGTTGCGGGCGGGTCGCCACGGGTGGCGCCACGGTGCTCGCCACCATCAGCGGTCCTCCCCGTCGGAGTAGTGCACCCAGAACCGGCCGGTGCTGAAGAAGACGACCGTGATCAGGGCGATGGCGATCAGGAACACCCAGGCCATCGCGGAGGCGTAGCCCATCTCCAGGTCGGTGAAGCCGGTGATGTAGAGGTTCAGCGTGTACATCAGAGTCGAGTCGACCGGTCCGCCGGTGCCGTTGCTGAGCACGAACGCGGCGGTGAAGCCCTGGAAACCGTTGATGGTCTCCAGCACCAGGTTGAAGAAGATCACCGGGGAGAGCATCGGCAGCGTCACGTTGACGAACTTCCGGAACTTGCCGGCGCCGTCCACCGACGCGGCCTCGTACAGCTCGGTCGGCACCTGCTTGAGCCCGGCCAGGAAGATCACCATCGGTGCGCCGAACTGCCAGATGGCCAGCACCATCAGGGTCTCCAGGGCCCAGTCCGGGTCGTTGACCCAGGGCTTGCCCTCGATGCCGAACAGCGCCAGGAAGGAGTTGAACGCACCCTCCCGGTTGAACATGTTCACCCAGACGATGGCCAGCGCCACGCTGCCGCCGAGCAGCGACGGCAGATAGAACAGACCCCGGAACAGCCCGACTCCGCGCCAGGCCCGGTTGAGCAGCAGCGCCACCCCGAGGGCCGCGGCCAGTTTCAGCGGTACGGCGATCAGGGCGAAGCTGAGCGTGACCCGGACCGAGTGCCACCACGACGGATCGCTGGTGAACATCCGTTCGTAGTTGGCCAGCCCGACCCACTCCACCTCCGACCAGGGGGTGAGGATGTCGTAGTTGGTGAAGCTGAGGTAGAGCGACAACAGCATGGGCATCGCCGTGATGGCCATCAGACCGATGAGCCAGGGCGACAGGAAGACGTAACCGGCCAGACCTTCCGCGTGCCGGATCCGTCCGGACCGACGCCGGGTGGCGTCGGGCCGGACGGATCCGCTACCGCGGCGGGTCGGGTCGGGCGCCGTGGTCAGAGCCACGAACTGCTCCTCTCCGGGGTAGCGCGGCGGGTCAGGATGCGATCGCTGCCTTGCAGGCCTCGACGAACTGCGCCGCGGCCTCGGCGGGGGTGGCCCGGCCGTACTGGGCGTTCTCGGCGGCCTTGGTCAGTTCGGCGCGGACCTTGCTGTGGCCCTTGATCGGCACCTGCGGCGCCTCACCGAACGTCTCGGCCAGCTTGTTCTCGACCTCGATGGACTGCTTCATCGCCGGGTCGGTGGTGTCGTCGCTGACCACCCGACGCAGGTCCATGTTGGACGGCAGGCCCCGGTCGGTGCCGAGCAGCTTGACCGCCTCCGGGTCGTTGGCCAGGAAGTTGATCACGTCCACCGCGACGTCGGCGTTCTTGCTGCCGCGGAAGACCGACCAGTACATCGAGGCGCGGGCCCACTGCGCGCTCGGGTCACCCGGGTACGCGATGACGCCCAGCTCGTCGGCGGTGTTCTTCTTCAGCTCCGGCATCTGGTTGACCCAGACCCAGGAGGTGCCCGACTTACCGGTCACCACGAGCTGCTTGGTGATGTCGGTGGCGTTGCCCTCGTGGATGATGTCGGCGGTGGGCGTGGCGCCCCGGTCCCGCGCGCCCTTCCACAGCTCGAACCACTTGGTCACGTCCTCGGCGGTGAAGCCCAGGTCGGTGCCGGAGTAGAGGTCCTTGCCCTGCTGGCGCAGCCAGACCCAGAACGCCTTGTAGTCGGCGCTGGGGTCCTGGGTGCCGGGGACACCGGCCTTCTTGCTGACCTGCTCGGCCCAGGCGATGTGCTCCTCCCAGCTCATCCCGGTGGTCGGCTCGGGCAGCCCGTTCTTGGTCAGCAGTGTCTTGTTGTAGACCAGGCCCTGGGTGTTCTCCCCGGCGGCCAGGCCGGCGAGCTTGCCGTCGACCTCGCCGTACTGGAGCAGGCTGGGCGGGAACTTGCTGGTGTCCAGGTCGCCGGAGTCCGTGTACTTCTTCAGGTCCAGGGTGGCGTTGCGGGCGGCGTACTCGGCGAGGAAGTTGTCGTCGATCTGGAAGATGTCCGGCGGGTTGCCGCCGGCGGTCAGCGTGGCCAGCTTGTCGAAGTAGCCCTGGTTGGCCTGCCAGACCTTCTCGAACGTGACGTCCGGGTTCTTCTTGGTGTAGAGGTCCAGGGCCTGGTTGGTGAGATCGGCCCGGGCCTCGCCGCCCCACCAGAAGATGGAGAGTTTGACCTTGCCGTCGGAGCCGGCGTCGTCACCGCCGCAGGCGGCGGCCGCGCCGACCAGCGGCAGGGCCACGACCGCGGCGAGCATGCCGCGCAGCAACCGGCGGCGGAGCAGAGGGGTACGGTAGGTGCGCCCGTCGGACGCGTTCGCGGTGGGGTGCGTTGCGGGGTGCATGTGCGCTCACTCCTTGGCGTTAGGAGGCGACGACGTCACCGGCGGCCACGATCGGGTTGCCCGGGTCCGCACGGCGATGCGGGCCCGGGCCTACGGCAGCGGCGCCGGGACGTTCCCGGCCGGCGTATGGTCCCGGCGCGGTGGAGTCGCGGATGACCAACTCGGTCTGGAGCATTACCTGTGCGGTGGTACGACGGACGCCGACTGTCGCCCCGGCACCGCTGCCCCGCCCGGTGCGCGGAAAATCGGTGTCTTGTTGCAGCAACATGTCGACGGCCGTCCGGCCGGCGGCCGCGGTCGGCGTGGCCACCGTCGTCAGCTTGGGGCGGGTGAGCCGGCTCAGGGTGATGTCGTCGACGCCGACGACACTGACCTCCTGCGGCACCCCGACCCCGAGTGCGTCGAGCCCCTCCAGGAGCCCGATCGCGATCAGGTCGTTGTAGGCGAGCACGGCGGAGACGCCGGCCCGGCGGACCTGCTCCGCCTGGGCGAGGCCGCCGTGTTCGGTGGGCGGGTTGGGGCCGAGCACGGTCAGGTCCGCGCCGGCGGTTCGGGCCGCCGCGCTGGCGGCGCGTCGGATCTCCCGGCTGGTCCATGAGCCGCGCGGCCCTCCGAGCAGGGCGATCTGCCGGTGGCCCAGGCCGGCGAGATGCTCGATGGCGGTACGCGCGCCCTGCCCGACGTCCATCAGGACGCAGGGCAGACCGGCCAGTTGGCGGTTGACCACGACCAGCGGCACCTCGCGGCTGAGCTGCTCGATCAGGCTGTTGCTCATCCGGGGGCTGCAGAGCAGCACCCCGTCGACCTGCTTGGCCAGGGCGTGCACCAGCTCCTCCTCCGCGGCGGCGTCCTCGTTCGTGTCGGCGACGAAGACGTGGTAGTCGCGGTGGCGGGCCTGGCTCTCCGCCGCCTTGATCAGCGGCGGGAAGAACGGGTTGGCGATGTCGGCGATGATCAGGCCGATGTTGTGCGTCCGGCCGGTGATGAGGGCCCGGGCGGCGCGGTTGGGCCGGTAGCCCAGGTCCTCGGCGCAGGCCAGCACCCGTACCCGGGTCTCCGGGTTGACCAGATGTGGTGCGGAGAAGGTGCGGGAGACGGTGGAGATGTGCACGCCGGAGGCCCGTGCGACGTCCCGGATGGTGACTGGCACTCAGGCCCCCTTCATCGATGTGTCGGCGGTCACGGTGCCGCCAATTAATGCAAACGGTTGCTCCACTGTCAACGGCGCATGGTTACAGCTCTGTTTCGGCCGGACTCCTGCCATGCACTCCAAACCCCACGAATGTGGTCAAAAGACGCCGATTCTCGGCCGCTCGTTGACTCTGGCCGATCGATCGTGGTTACTTCACTGCAAAGGTTTGCACAAAGATCGAGGAGGATCGGTCTGTGTCACCGCAACCCGGCAAGCGCGCCCGGTACGCCGTGGTCGGCACCGGCGCCCGCGCCGAGATGTTCGTCCGGGCCCTGGTCCGCGACCACGCGGACACCGCCGAACTGGTCGCGTTCGCCGACGTCAACCAGGCCCGGATGGACGCCCACAACCGCTGGCTCGGCGAGCTGGGCCACCCTTGGCTGCCGACCTACCACGCCGACGACTTCACCACCATGCTGGCCAAGGAACGCGTCGACGTGGTCCTGGTGACCTCGGTCGACGTCACCCACGACGAGTACGTGGTGGCCGCGCTGGACGCCGGCTGCGACGTGGTCACCGAGAAGCCGATGACCACCGACGCGCCCCGCTGCCAACGCATCCTCGACGCGGTACGCCGCACCGGCCGACGGGTGACGGTGGCGTTCAACTACCGCTACAACCCGTTGCACGAACAGATGCGGCGGCTGCTCGCCGAGGGCGCGGTCGGCGAGATCGGCTCGGTGCACTTCGAGTGGCTGCTCGACGTACGCCACGGCGCCGACTACTTCCGGCGCTGGCACCGCGACAAGGCCAGCTCCGGCGGGCTGATGGTGCACAAGGCCAGCCACCACTTCGACCTGGTCAACTGGTGGCTGGACGCCACTCCGGTGCAGGTGTACGCGGCCGGCCGGCTGTTCTTCTACGGCGACGACGGCCGCCGGCACGGCTACGCCCGCGACTACGACCGGGCGCACGCCGCCCCCGCCGCCGCCGACGACCCGTTCGCGCTGCGCCTGGCCGAGCACCCCCGGCTGCGCGAGCTGTACCTCGACGCCGAGGCCGAGGACGGCTACCACCGCGACCGCAACGTCTTCGCCCCCGGCGTGACCATCGAGGACGACATGGCGGTGCTGGCCACCTACTCCAGCGGCGCGACGATGACCTACCACCTCACCGCGTACGCCCCGTGGGAGGGCTACCGGGTGATGGTCAACGGCAGCCGGGGCCGGCTGGAGCTGGAGGTCACCGAGAGCGAGTTCGTCAGCCCGGCCGCCGCCGGTGCGCTCAAGGGCGCCGCCCTGCACGGCACCGAGGCCGCCGCCGAGGGCGGTCAGGCCACGTTGACCCTGCGCCCGTTCTGGTCCCCGCCCCAGCGCATCGAGGTCGACGGGTACACCCGGCACGGCCACGGCGGGGCGGACGCCCGGATGACCCAGGTGCTGTTCGGCGGCGTACCCGATCCGCTGGACCGCGCGGCCAGCGCCCGCGACGGCGCGCTGGCCCTGCTCACCGGCCTGGCCGCCAACCGGTCCTTCGACACCGGCGCCCCCGTGCGGGTCGCCGACCTGCTCACCCTCGACTGACCTCGACCCCAGGAGCCGAACCCCGTGCCCACCTCGACCCGTCCCGACCTGCTGTTACCCGCCGAGCCCGGCCAACGCGCCCTGGCCCGGGAGCTGTACGCGCTGGTGGCGCGGCTGCCCGTCATCTCGCCGCACGGGCACGTCGACCCGGGGCTGCTCGCCGACGATGAGCCGTTCCCCGACCCGTCCCGGCTGCTCATCGTGCCCGACCACTACCTGACCCGGATGCTGTTCAGCCAGGGGGTGCTCCCGGCCGAGCTGGGCGTGCCCACCCGCGATGGCAGCCCGGTGGAGATCGACGGGCGGCGGATCTGGCGGCGCTTCGCCGAGCACTGGCACCTGTTCCGGGGCACCCCGTCCCGGCTCTGGCTGGAGCAGACCCTCACCGAGGTCTTCGGCCTGGACACCAGGCTGTCGCCGCAGACCGCCGACGAGGTGTACGACGCACTCGCCGCCCGCCTGGCCGAGCCGGACTTCCGGCCCCGGGCGCTGTTCGAACGGTTCAACATCGAGGTGCTGGCCACCACCGAGTCGCCCCTGGACGACCTGAGCCGGCACGCCAAGCTCGCCGCCGACGGGTGGGGCGGCCCGGGTGGCCGGGTGGTCACCACCTTCCGGCCGGACAACGTGGTGGACCTGGAGTTCGAGGACTGGTCGGCCAACGTCGACCGGCTCGGCGAGATCACCGGTGAGGACACCGGCACGTACCAGGGCTACCTGGCCGCGCTGCGCGCCCGCCGGGAGGCGTTCATCGCCGCCGGTGCCACCTCGTCGGACCACGGGCACCTCACCGCCCGCACGTTGGACCTCGGCGCGGACGCGGCGGCGCTGTTCGACCGGGCCCGCCGGGGCCGGGCCGAGCCGGGCGACACGGAGGCGTTCCAGGCCCACATGCTGCTGGAGTTCGCCCGGATGTCGCTGGACGACGGGCTGGTCATGCAGTTGCACCCGGGCGCGGTGCGCAACCACAACCGGTGGCTGCACGCCCGGCACGGACGCGACGTGGGCGGCGACGTCCCGCAGGCCACCGAGTTCGTGCACGCGCTGGCCCCGCTGCTGGACGCGTACGGCAACGACCCCCGGCTGCGGGTGGTGCTCTACACGCTGGACGAGGACACCTTCACCCGGGAACTGGCGCCGCTGGCCGGCGGGTACGCCGCCCTGGTGCTCGGCGCGCCCTGGTGGTTCCTGGACTCCCCCGAGGTGCTGCGCCGGTTCCGCGAGACGGTCACCGAGACCGCCGGCTTCTACAACACCGCCGGGTTCGTCGACGACACCCGCGCGTTCTGTTCCATCCCGGTCCGCCACGACGTGGCCCGCCGCATCGACGCCGGTTTCCTGGCCCGGCTGGTCGCCGAGCACCGACTGCCCATGGACGAGGCCGCCGAGACCATCGTCGACCTGGCGTACCGGCTGCCGAAGCAGGTCTTCAAGTTCGGAGAGAAGCAAGCATGACGACCATCACCGACGTCACCGTGCACGACGTACGGTTCCCGACCGCCGCCAGCGGCGACGGATCCGACGCGATCAACCGGGGCGACTACTCGGCCACCTACGTGGAGCTGAGCACCGACGACGGGCCGACCGGCGCCGGGTTCACCTTCACCAACGGTCGCGGCAACGAGATCACCTGCGCCGCCGTGCAGGCCCTCGCCCACCACGTGCGGGGACGCACGGTGGAGGAGATCACCGCCGAGCCGGTGGCGTTCTGGCGCTCGCTCGTCGCCGACGTGCAGTTGCGCTGGCTCGGCCCGGAGAAGGGGGTCATCCACATGGCCACCGGCGCGCTGGTCAACGCGGTGTGGGACCTGCGCGCCAAGCTCGCCGGCAAGCCGATGTGGCGCTACCTGGCCGAGCTGTCCACCGAGGAGCTGGTGGCCAACGTCGACTTCCGGCACATCACCGACGCGCTCACCCCGGACGACGCCGCCGCCATCCTGGACAAGGGACGCGACGGGCTCGCCGACCGGCTGGCCCTGCTGGAGCGGGACGGCTTCCCCTCGTACACCACCTCGGTGGGCTGGCTGGGCTACCCCGACGACAAGGTCCGGGCGCTGACCCGGGACGCGTACGCGCAGGGGTGGCGGGCGATGAAGATGAAGGTCGGCGGTCCCCCCGAGGACGACCTGCGGCGGGCCCGGATCATCCGGGCCGAGATCGGCCCGGACGCGCTGCTGATGATGGACGCCAACCAGGTGTGGGACGTCGACGAGGCGATCACCAACATGACGGCGCTGGCCGAGGTCGACCCGTACTGGATCGAGGAGCCGACGCACGCCGACGACGTCCTGGGTCACGCCCGCATCGCCCGCGCGATGACCGAGCTGACCGGCGGCCGGTGCCGGGTCGCCACCGGCGAGGTGGCCGCCAACAAGGTCATCTTCAAGCAGTTGTTGCAGGCCGAGGCGATCGGCGTGATGCAGATCGACGCCTGCCGGGTGGCCGGGGTCAACGAGGTGCTCGCCGAGATCCTGCTGGCCGCCAAGTTCGGCGTACCCATCTGCCCGCACGCGGGCGGCGTCGGGCTCTGCGAGTACGTCCAGCACCTGGCGATCTTCGACTACCTGCGGGTGGGCACCAGCCTGGAGGGCCGGATGGTGGAGTACGTCGACCACCTGCACGAACACTTCGTCGACCCGGTACGCACCCGCGACGGGCGATACCTGCTGCCGACCGAGCCGGGCTACAGCGCCACCATGCGTCCGGAGTCGATCGCGGCCTTCCGCTTCCCGGACGGTCCGACGTGGCGGTGACCGTGGGCGCGTCCCGGCTGGACCTGGGCGCCCTGCGCCGGCTGCCGGCGCAGTCCCGTCCACTGGTCCGCCCGGGCACCGTGCCGGCCGGCGTGGTGCACCTCGGGCTCGGCGCGTTCCACCGCGCCCACCAGGCCGTCTACACCGAGCAGGCGCTCGCGTCGGCCGGCGGCGACTGGGGCATCGTCGGTGTCGCGCCGCGCAACGCCGACCTGGTGCGGACGCTGACCGCGCAGGACAACCTGTTCAGCGTGAGCACGCTCTCCGCTGCCGACGAGCACACCCGGGTGATCGGGGCGCTGGCCGACGTCCGGCTGGCCGCCGCCGACCCGGGCGCGATCGTGGCGTTGCTGGCCGACCCGGCGATCCGGGTGGTGACGCTGACGGTGACCGAGAAGGCGTACCAACTGGACCCGGCGGCCGGGACGCTGCGCCCTGATCCGGAGTTGGTCGCCGACCTGACCAGCGACCGGCCACCGGCCACCGTGCCAGGGCTGCTGGTGCGCGGCCTGCTCGCCCGGGCCGCCGCCGACGCCGGACCGATCGCGCTGGTGAGCTGCGACAACCTGCCCGCCAACGGCCGCCGGCTGCGCGGCCTGGTCACCCAGGCCCTGGTGTACGCGGGCGCCGGGCAGACCGCGCTAGACTGGGTCCAGGACCAGGTCGGCTTCCCCGGCACCATGGTCGACCGGATCGTGCCGGCCAGCACCGCGCAGACCCTGGAGGCGGCCCGCCGGGCGCTCGGCGTCGAGGACCTGGCGGCGGTGGCGGCCGAGCCGTACACGCAGTGGGTGATCGAGGACGACTTCCCCGGCGGACGGCCCGCCTGGGACCGCGCCGGTGCGGTGCTCTGCGACGACGCCGGCCCGTGGGAGCGGCTGAAGCTGCGCGGGCTCAACGGCGTGCACTCGGCCGCCGCGTACCTCGGTGCGCTCGCCGGGTGCGAGACGATCGCCGACGCCCTCGTCCTGCCGCACCTGGCGACGGTGCTGCGTCGGCTGATCGCCGAGGACGTGGCGGCCAGCTTCACCCCGCCCGACGGCATCGACGTGGTCGACTACGGCGAGCAGGTGCTGGCCCGCTTCGGCAACCCGGCGATCCGGCACCGCACCCTCCAGGTGGCGATGGACGGGTCGCAGAAGCTGCCCCAGCGGATCCTGCACACCATCGCCGACCTGCGCGCCTCCGGCCGGTCCGCCCGGTGGGCGGCGCTGGTCGTGGCCGCCTGGATCCGGTTCGCCCAGGGCACCGCCGACGACGGGCGCGCGCTGCCGCTGGATGATCCGCTGGCCGAGCGGATCCGCACCGCCCTGGCCGCCGCGCCGCAGACCCCGGCCGGCGCCGTCGACGCGGTCCTCGCCCTCGACGAGGTCGTCCCGCCCGAGGTTGCCGCCGACGCGCAGGTCCGCGCCGACGTCACCGCCTGGCTGACCGACCTGCACCGCCACGGCGTCCCCGCCACCCTGGCCAGCGCCGCATGAGTGAAAGGAAGGGCACCTTCTTAACGCCTGCGGTAGAGCAGGGGTCCCCTGCTAACACCCCGGCGCCCGCCGCGCCGACAGCCGCGCCACGGGTCGCGCTGATCGGGGCGAACGGGCACGGGCGCTGGCACCGGCGGGTGCTCGGCCCGCTGCACGAGGCCGGACGACTGCGGCTGGTCGCGCTCGTGGACACCCGGCCGTTGGAGGACGAGCCGGCCGCGCCGGTACCCTCCGACGCCCGGGTCTTCACCGACCACCGCGCCATGCTCTCCGCCGTCACGCCGGACGTGGTGGTGATCTGCACTCCGCCGCACACCCACCTGCCGATCGCCCGGGACGCGCTGACCGCCGGCGCCGACCTGCTGTTGGAGAAGCCGCCGGTGCTCTGCACCGCCGAGCACGAGGAGTTGGCCGGTGCGCTGGTCAGCACCGGCCGGGTGGCGCAGGTCGGCTTCCAGGCGCTCGGGTCGGCCGCGCTGACCGCGCTGACCGACGCGGTGAGCGCCGGCCGACTGGGTACGGTCACCGGCATCGCCACCGTCGCCGCCTGGCAGCGTCCGGACGCGTACTACGCCCGCTCCCCGTGGGCCGGTCGACGGACGCTGGACGGGCGACCGGTGCTCGACGGGGCGCTGGCCAACCCGCTGGCGCACGCGGTGATGCAGTGCCTGGCCGTGGCCGAGGCGGTCACCGGTGGGCCGGTGGAGCCCGCCGCCGTGGAGGTCGAGCGCTACCGGGTCCGGCCGATCGAGGTCGACGACACCGCCGTGCTGCGGGTACGCCTGCGGCACGGCCCGCCGATCGTGGCCGCGGTGACGCTGGCCGGGGAGGACTTCGTCCCCGGCGAGGTGATCGTGACCGGGGACGCCGGACGGGCCGTGCTGGAATACCCGACCGACCGCCTGCTGCTGCCCGGCGAGGCGCAGGCACGCGAGGTGCCCGGCCGGCGGGGCCTGTTGGAGAACCTGCTCGACCACCGCGCCGATCCCCGGGTGCCGTTGATCGCGCCGCTGGCCCGGACCGCCCCGTTCACCGCGGTGCTGACCGCGCTCCAGGCGGCGCCCGAGCCGACGTTGCTCGGCGGCGGCTGGGTGGAGACGGTCGGTGACGGGCCGCAGCGGGTGCGAGTCATTCCGGGCGTCAACGACGTGCTGCGTCGGGCCGCCGAGAGCGGCGCGTTGCCGACCGAGCTGGGTGTGCCGTGGGCGGTCGCCCCATGGCGGACCGATCCGACCGGAGCAAAATAGGAGGACACCGCAACGCCACTGCAACATCGCCGGTCCGATCAGGACCAAGCACCCCGCGATGACCAGCGGTTTCCCGGCCGGGACAGGTCGGGACGATGTCGGCCGAAAGCATTTTCTGCAACAAAACTGCACATCATTAATATTGACCCCAATAAAAACACAACCGTAACCTTCGTCACATAGAGAAACAACGACGAGGGAACGGGACGAGCTGATGCGCAGAATTGCCGCCGGTGCGGCATTGATCATTCTCACCCTGACCGCCGCGCCCACCCCGGCGGCGGCACACCCCGGCCCGACGGGCCGCGCGGACACCCTGTCCGCGCTGGCCCGGCAGATCGGCCGACAGGCGCTGCCGACGAACGACGGCTGGGCGGCGGCCGGGCCGGGCACCACCGGTGGCTCCACCGCCACCGCCGACCAGGTCCACGTGGTCGACAGTCGCCAGGACCTGGTCGCCGCGCTCGGCGGGAACAACGCCACCAACGCGACCAACACCACCCCGAAGATCATTTACGTCAAGGGCGAGATCGACGGGTTCGAGGACGCCGACGGACGGCTGCTCGACTGCACCGACCTGGCCGACCCCGGGTACTCGCTGGAGGCGTACCTGGCCGCGTACGACCCGGCGGTGTGGGGTCGGGTCGCGCCGAACGGGCCGGTCGAGGAGGCCCGGGTCCGGTCGGTGACCAACCAGACCCGACAGACCCAGATCAACGTCGGGTCGAACACCACCATCGTCGGGCTGCGCGGGGCCCGGCTGACCGGCCTCACCCTGATGATCGACCGGGCGTCCAACGTCATCGTCCGCAACATCACCTTCGACGACGCCCGGGACTGCTTCCCCGCCTGGTCACCCACCGACGGCGAGACGGGCAACTGGAACTCCCAGTACGACCTGGTCTCGGTACGCCGCAGCGAGAACGTCTGGATCGACCACAACACGTTCACCGACGGCGACAACCCCGACAGCGGCCAGCCGATCCACTTCGGACGGCCCTACCAGGTGCACGACGGCGCGCTGGACATCACCCACACGGCGAGCCTGGTCACCGCCTCCTGGAACCGGTTCGACGGGCGGGACAAGCTGATGCTGATCGGCTCGTCCAACACCGTCGGCCCGGACGTCGGCCGGCTCAACGTCACCCTGCACCACAACCTGTTCGACGAGGGTCTCCAGCGGCTGCCCCGGGTCCGCTTCGGGCAGGTCGACCTCTACAACAACCAGTACCGGCTGGCCGGCGACGGTTTCGAGTACGCCATCGGAGTCGGCGTGCAGTCCGCCGTGTACGCGGAGAACAACCACTTCACCCTCGGCGCCGGCATCACCGCCGCCGACCTGCTCTACGACTGGAGCGGCACCGCGATCACCACCCGGGGCAACTGGGTGAAGGCGGCCGGCAAGCTACCCCGCCCGGTGGACCTGGTGGCCGCGTACAACGCCGCACACGACCCCGACCTGTCGCCCGACGCCGGCTGGACGCCGACGCTGCGGCACGGTCCGGTCCTCCCGGCACCTCTGGTGCCCCTCGTCGTCGGCCCACTCGCCGGTGCCGACCGCCTGCCGCTCTGACCGTCCCTCAGGCGACCCGGCGACCACACCCGGCTGTAGCAGTACCACCACCGATAGCACGGAAGGTAGGCAAGGAATGAGACGAACAGTCGCACTGCGACTCCTCGCGGGGCTGTCCGCGACGGCCGTGGGCGCCGCGGTCTGCGTGACCCTGGTGACCCCCCAGGCGTCGGCCGCCGTCGGCAGCGCCACCGGCTTCGCCACCCGCAACGGGGGCACCACCGGCGGCGCGGGCGGTCAGACGGTACGCGCCACCACCGGCACCCAGATCCACGCGGCCCTGTGCAACCGGGCCAGCAGCAGCACCCCGATCACCATCCAGGTGGAGGGGACCATCAACCACGGCAACACCACCAAGGTGTCCGGGTCGAGCTGCAACACCGCCGCCGACGTGATCGAGCTCAAGCAGATCAGCAACGTCACCATCCTCGGGGTGGGCAACGGTGCCGTCTTCGACCAGCTCGGCATCCACATCCGCGAGGCCAGCAACATCATCATCCAGAACGTGACGGTGCGGAACGTCAAGAAGTCCGGCTCGCCCACCTCCAACGGCGGTGACGCGATCGGCATGGAGAGCGGCGTCCGCAACGTCTGGGTCGACCACGTCACCCTGGAGGCGTCCGGCGGCGAGTCGGAGGGCTTCGACGGCCTCTTCGACATGAAGAACGACACCCAGTACGTGACGCTGTCGTACAGCATCCTGCGCAACTCGGGTCGTGGCGGCCTGATCGGCTCCAGCGAGAGCGACCGCTCGAACGGCTTCGTCACGTTCCACAACAACCTGTACGAGAACATCGACTCGCGGGCGCCCCTGCTGCGCGGCGGGGTATCCCACATCTACAACAACCACTACCTGCGGATCAACGAGTCCGGCATCAACTCGCGGGCCGGCGGGCAGGCCAAGGTGGAGAACAACTACTTCCAGAACGCCAAGGACGTGCTCGGCACGTTCTACACCAGCGAGGCCGGCTACTGGCAGGTCAGCGGCAACACCTTCGACAACGTCACCTGGTCGGCCCGGAGCGGCGACAACAACCCCGCCGGCCCCAACCCGACGTCCAACACCAGCGTCAGCATCCCTTACTCGTACCGGATGGACGCGGCGAGCTGCGTGCCGAACATCGTCCGGGACACGGCCGGCGCCAACAAGGGCATCCGGACGTCGAACGGCAACTGCACGCCGACGAACCCGACGACCAGTCCCACCCCCGGACCGACCAGTCCCACCCCGGGACCGACCAACAGCCCCACCCCCGGGCCGACGAACCCGCCGAGCGGCACCAACCTGAGCATCGGTGCCGGCTCCGACGGCTCCAGCAAGGCCAGCGGCACCAGCTACGGCGACGTCCGGGACGGCAACATGAGCACCGCCTGGTCGCCGTCGGGCGCGACGGGTTCCATCTCGATCAAGTGGGACTCCGCCAAGACGATCTCCCGGGTCAACATCCGTGAGGCGTCCGGCTCCGTCGGCAACATCCGTGGTTGGCGGGTCATCAACCACGGCAACGGCGCGGTACTCGCCTCCGGCACCACCGCCGGTGTGATCAGCTTCGCCTCGACCTCGCTCAGCAAGGTCACCTTCGAGATCACCAGCTCCAGCGGTACCCCGAGGGTCGCCGAGTTCGAGACGTACGCCTGACAACCGACCGCCAGGTGGGCGGGAGCCGTCGACGGCTCCCGCCCACCGCTGTGTGCGTCGCCGATAGGTGGTGCGCGTCGGCGCGACCGTCGAGGTGCCGCAGATCGGGGCACGCGGACGGCAGGTCGGGACGGCGTACGGCAGAATCGGCGGGCGATGCGCGCGGCGACGATTCTCACCGCTCTCGCCGACCTGGCTCCGGCCGGCGCGGAGCGGGTGTTCGACGTGTCCGGGACCGGGCGTCCGCTGATCTGGTTGCCCGAGCCGCACCGGGGTCCCCGTACCGCCCGACTCGATCGGCTGGCGGCGCTGGACGCGCTGCACCGCGACGAGCGGATCCTGCGGCTGGGCCTGGCGTTCCTGGTCGGCGGCGTCGACGTGGCGGGAACGCGCCGTCGGGTCCGGCTGCCGCTGCTGGCCCAGCCGGTACGCCTGGAGCGCGGGCGGCGCGCCTACCGGGTGCTTCCCGCCGGTGACCTTGAGTTGACCTCGCTGATCGAGGATCGGGACCTCGCCGCCCGACTGGAGGCCGCGCCGGGGCTCGCCGGTCCCGGCTGGTTGACCGCGCCCGGCACCGCCGCCTGGGTGACCACGGCGGCTCAGGCCGCCGGCCTGACGGTCGACCGGGTCGTGCCGAGGCCACCGCGTCGCGTCGACGAGACGACCCTGACCGGGGTGGCCGCAGCGGCGCTGTTCGTCACCCGGGACGTGTTCGCGGGCCGGCTACGGGACACCCTGCTCAACTGGGCGGGCCGCCCCGGCTTGGCCGATACGGCCCTGACCCGGATCTACCTCGGCCCGGCCGGCATGCCCGACGGCACGCCGAACCGAACCGGCACCGACAGCAGCACCGTCATCGGCAGCGGCGGCAGCATCCGCAGCGGCAGCGGCACCGGCACCGACGGCCGGGCGGACGGGGACGACGTACTGTCGCCGCTGGCGCTGAACGAGGCGCAGCGGGACGTGGTCCGGCGGACCCGGACCGAGACGGTGGTGGTGGTCTCCGGCGCACCCGGCAACGGCAAGAGTCACGCCCTGGTCGCCGCCGCCCTGGACACCGTGGGCCGGGGCGGGTCGGTGCTGGTGGCGACGCAGTCCGCGCACGCCGCAGAGGTGCTCGGCGGGCTGCTGCGGCGGCATCCCGGCCCGCCCCCGGTCCTCTTCGGCGACGCCGAGCGACGGGAGACCGTCGCCGCCGACCTCGCCGGTGGCATCGCGGCCGGAGTGGACGACGCCCAGTTGCGGGACGACGCCGCCGCCGTGGCCGCCGCCCGGGACCGGGTGAGCGCCGTCCAGGCCGGCATCAGCGCGGCGTTGGAGCAGGAACGGCTCGCCGCCACCCTGCCCGGCTGGCAGCCGCTACTGCCGGCGCTGGGCCACGACGCTCCGGGGGTCTTCACGCCGGACGCCGACCTCGCCGCGATCCGGAGGGCCCTGGCCGACACGGGCCGGGCGGGTACCGGCTGGTGGTCCCGGCTGCGTCGGGCCCGGGCCGCCCGGCGGCTTCAACGGCTGACCGGCGCCGGTCCCGAGCTACCCGCCGAACGGCTGCGGGCAGCGGTGGAGGCCGCCGAGGCGGTACGGGCGGCGGCGCGACTGCCGGCGGACGGCGGCACCGACCTGTCGGCCGCCTGGTCGGCGCTGGCCGAGGCGGACGCCGCGCTCGCCGAGACGGTCGGCACCGCGCTGCGACACCAGGTCACCAGCGCGCGACGGTGGACCGGCGACGCCCGCCGGGCCGCCGGTGCCCTGGGCACCGCGCTGCGGGCCGGTCGCAACCGTCGCCGCGAGATGCTCGCCGGGCTGGACGCCGAGGCACTGGTCCGGGCGTTGCCGCTCTGGGTGGGCACGGTGGCCGACGTGGAGGATCTGCTGCCGCCGGTGTCCGGCATGTTCGATCTGGTCGTGCTGGACGAGGCGGCGCACGTCGACCAGTTGCGGGCCGCCCCGGTGCTGGCCCGGGCCCGACGCGCCCTGGTCGCCGGTGACCCGCGCCAGTTGCGGTTCGTCTCCTTCGTCTCCGACGAGGACGTGACCGCCACCCTGCACCGGCACGGGCTGGACCGTTTCGCCGACCGGTTGGACGTACGCCGGTCCAGCGCCTTCGACCTGGCGGCCGGTGCCGCACCGGTCACCTGGCTCGGCGAGCACTATCGGTCCACGCCGCACCTGATCGGGTTCTCCGCACGGCGGTTCTATGGCGACCGGCTCAAGCTGGTCACCCGGCACCCCCGCACCGAACGTAACGACGCCATCGACGTGCTGACGACCACCGACGCCGCGGTGGTGGACGGCGTCAACCGGGCCGAGGTGGACGCCGTACTCGACCTGGTCGGGAAGCTCGCCACCCAGCCGCCCGGCGGCGGCATCGCGGTGATCAGCCCGTTCCGCGCGCAGGCCGACGCGGTGGAGGCGGCCCTGCTCTCGGCGTACGACGTCGACGAGATCGAACGGCTCGGCCTGCGCTCCGGCACGGTGCACGCCTTCCAGGGCAGCGAGGCGGACGTGGTGATCGTCTCGCTGGGCCTGGTCGACGACGACCCGCCGGGCCGGCACCGTTTCCTGGCCGACCCGAACCTGTTCAACGTCATGGTCACCCGGGCCCGGAAGCAGCTCACGGTGGTCACCTCGCTGCGCTCCCCCGACGGCATCGTCGCCGACTACCTCCGGTACGCCGCCCAGCCGCCGGTGTCCACCATTGCCGACGCACCCGCGTCCGAGCCGTGGGCCCGCGCCCTCGCCGACGAACTCGACCGGATCGGCGTGCCGGTGCGACCCGGCTACCCGGTCGGCCGCTGGCGGATAGACCTCTGCGTCGGTGCCGACGCGGACGCGGTCGGGGTGATCTGCGGCGTCCATCCGGACGGGGTGGACGCCCACGTGGAGCGGCACCGCACCCTGGCCCGCGCCGGCTGGCGCCTGCACGACGTGTTCGCCAGCCGCTGGTCCGACGACCCGATCCGCGCCGCCCTCGACCTCACCGCCCGGATCACCACCCGCTGACCACGACAGACCGTACGACCAGCGACCGAGCAACCGCCTAGGGTTCCCGCATCCAGAGCTTGGGATGGTTAACGAACACACCCTTACCCTGATGCCGCCAGATCACCCGGAGGGCCTCCAGCCGCACGTAGACCTGCTTGACCGTTGACGGACTGACCTTGTACTTCGCAGCAAGCTGCGCAATCGAGGGCAGCCTGTCCTCCGGCTTGAGCCGGTTGGCTCTGATGTCGGCAACGATCTCGTCGGCGATGCGGATGTAGTCGGCGGTGATCGGCATGACCTTCCCCTTGCGTGGCACACCAATTCGATCACGCAACGACACTCCACAACAACTCACCGTTTGACTCAGATGACTGGGACAGCTAAGTTGAATCACGCCTCTCCCCTTGCGTGGCAACAAGGACCGGAGGGGTTCCCCCTGGTCGGGGCGGGTGCGCGTGCCCGTCCCGACCCAATGAGCTGCTCTGTCGTCGTACCGCCGAACGGGCTGCGGCGGCCGAGCGGGCGGGCCGTGCGGACGCCAGCCACGCACGGTCCGCCCTTCCACGCACCACCGCACCGACCCTCCACGCTCCAGACTGCCCCGAGGAAAGGACCGTCGTGGCCCAGGTGTATCGAGGTGGCCAGCCCTACGGGACCGGTCGCCCGACCCGGTTGACCCCGCACGAGGTACGCAACCACACGTTCGCCCCGCGTCGCCGTGGGGTCGACCCCGATCAGGTACGCGAGTTCCAGGCCACGGTCGCCGACGATCTTGCTGACCTGCACCAGCAGATCCATAAGCTCGCCCAGGAGAACGAGCGGCTCAAGCGGGCGCTGCGCGACTGGCAGTCGATGCACGCCCGGCACTGCCGACCACCGAACCAGGCACGCTGGTGACCGCGCGCCCGGCCCCCGGTGACCTGGTCCGGATCGACGGTCGCGCCTCGGTGCAGTTCGCCGGGGGCCGGGCACTGACTCTGCGCGTCGTCTCGACCAGCGACCGCCAGGCGTACGACGGTTGGATCTGGCTGACCGGGTACGTCATCGACCGGCACGGCACCGCCATCGCCAAACGCGAGATCTACGTCCAGCTCGCCGGTCTCCGCCCCGCCGCCAGCACTCCGCCGCAGTCGGTGCGGCTCGTTCGCACTTCCGCGCGTCGCACCAGGGCGGTGGTCGTCGGTTGACGGATGAGCACGTGCGGTTCCGGGGATCAACGGGGTCGGCGGGTGGCCCGGATGGCGACGGCTTCTCGGCGTACGGTCTCCGGCTCGCGCACGAGCCGACGGTGGGCGAAGCGGACGACCAGGATGCCGAGGGCGGCCAGTTGGGCGTCGCGACGCAGGTCGATCTCGCGCTGTCGTGGGTCACCGTGGGTGGTGGCGCCGTCGAGTTCGATGTTGACGCGTTCCGGTTCGGCATAAAGGTCGAGGTAGACGTTGCGGCGGCCGAGCCGGATTCGCACCTGCCGCTGGAACGTCGGCATGCCCGGGCCGGTGAAGACCCGCTCGTGTCCCCAGATCTCCAACGGACTGCGGCAGCCATCGGCGAGCCGGGCCAGCAGCGTTCGCAGCGTGGATCGGCCCGCCACCCTCGCCGTTTGGTCGAGCGCGGTCTGCAACCGCCCGGGCGTGGTCAGTCGGTCGTTGACCGCCCTGATCATCGGCGTCCGTTGCTCGCCCGGGGAGAGCATCGGCCAGGAGTCGACGAGGGCACGCTCGACGGTGGTCACCGGCAGTCCCTGTCGTACCAGCACCGACGGTGGGACGAGGGTGAAGTGGCGTCGTCGGTGCACCCGGACTCCGGGCCAGTTTCGTAGGCCGCTGGCGACTGGCGCGCTCACGTGCAGCAGGTCCCCGGGCAGTTGTGCACGCAACCCCCAGACGTCGAGGGCGGTGAGGTGGCTGAACGCACCGCGTTCGCGTAACCAGGCAGCGACTGCGCGGCGGCCGAGGTCGGGGCCGATCCGGCTGAGCGGCGAGGTGCACGCCCGCCCGCCCTGTTCATCGAGCAGGTGTGCTGCCGCGAACACCTCGGGCAGTACCCGCACCAGCTCACCGTTGGTGCGCGCTCGTTGCAGGATCCACTCCGGCACGACCTGCTCGGCGACGGACCGGGTCACCAGGCCGCGCCCGCGCTCCACCAGTTCCGCCAGCACCACGTCCACGCCCCCGACCGTGCCACCCAGCCCCCAGGTCCCGCAGCTACGAGCCCCCGTACCTGTGGACGAACGGCCCCCTGTGGACAACCCCCCCACCCCCGCCCCTCCATCTGCTATGGCGGCCCGGGAATGTGCGTCGGCTTATCGTGGCAGTGTGGCTGTTCGACACGCCGCTGCGGTAACAGCCACACTGCCACGATAAGAAGGCAGCGGCGGCGCGCCGGGGCGGGTCGGCGGACTGGTGGTCCCCAGCGGGTCGGGACGATCGGTTATAAGGGACGGATGGAATTGCCACCGTATCTGGCCACCATGCCGATGCACGCGATCACCGAGATGCACGGCGAGGCCGGTCTGCGGGAGCGGTTCCGGCTGGAGATCAAGGTCTTCGACGAGGAGGTTCGGCAGCGCCTCGACGAGGCATTGGCGCTGGCCTCAAGGCTGCACCGGGACGACCGACGATCCCGCGAGCCGTACGTCAACCACCTGCTCCGGGTGTCCATCCGAATGGTGCACTACTACGAGGTACGCGACGTCGACGTGATCGTCGCCGGGCTGCTCCACGACGCCGTGGAGGACCATCCGGTCGAGTTGGCCGGTGAGCGGGCTGGATCCGGGGTCTGCGACCGGGGACGATCCGACCAGGCCCCCGCGAGCGGTGAGCGGGACCGATCCGACCAGGCCCCGACGGTCGGCGACCCGGGCGAATCCGACCAGACCGGGGCAGCGCTGGAGGTGCTCGCGGAGCGGTTCGGGGCCCGGGTGGCGCGGCTGGTGGCGGCGGTGACGAATCCGCCGTGGGATCCGGGGCGAGACCGCAACGAGCAGTACCACGAGCACGTCGCCGCCAGCCTGGAGCGGGAGCCGTGGGCGCGGGTCATCAAGATCTCCGACTTCACGGACAACGGCGTCGGCGTGATCCACTCGGTCGGGCCGAAGGTCGAGTCGTCGGCGCGAAAGTACCGGCCGCTGGTGCCGGTCTACCGTGATCTCGTCACCCGCCCGGACACTCCGCTCTCCCCTGCCGTGCGGCGGCACATCCTCGACCAGCTCGACCTGGCCGAGGAGCGCTTCAGCGCCATCCTCGACCAACCCGCCCATCCCGCCTGACCGGCCCCGACCCATTCGGCCTAACCGTTCCACCCGGCCTGATCGGTCCCACCCGACCGGCCCACCCGACCCACCTGGCCTGACCGGTCCCCCCGACCGAGCCACCCCGCCCGACCGGCCCACCCCGGCCCGACCGGGTCACCCCGCCTGAGCGGTCCCACCCGACCGGGCCATCCCGCCCGATCGGCCGGCCGATCCCGCCTGGTCTCGCCCCAGCGACCGGGCGACCAGCCCCGGTCAGGCGGTGCCCTCGGCGAGGTTGCGGGCCTCGGCGGCCTGGATCTCGGCGGCGCGGCGCTGGTACTCGGCGATCAGCGCCAACTCCTCGGTTCGGTACTCGGCGTTCAACTCGCCGAGTCGGGTCATCATGCCGATGAACAGGCGGCCGATCCGGGCGATGCCCTCCTCGGTGGCGACGATGGCCACCTTGCGGCCGTCGCGGGGGTGGGGTTCGCGGGTGACGAAGCCCTTGCTCTCCAGCCGGTCGAGGACGTCGCTGATCGAGTTCTTGGCCAGGCCGGTCTGCTCGGCCAGCTCACTCACCGACGGGTGACCGTGCCGCTGGACGAGTTCGAGGACCTTCTCCTCGGTCGGGCCGAGGCCGACCCGCCGGGACAGGTTCGTGTGGAACAGCACCATCGCCGTGCTGAGCAGGCGGCCGGAGTCGGCCAACGCGCCCAGCGCCTCGGCTCGGGCCGGTTCTTCCTGCGTTGACCCGCTCATGGCACCATGCTAACTTCCAATCGTTCGTTCGGTCGAACGAAACATTTTAACGGGGGCTTGAGCATGAGAATTCTCGTCGTCGGCGGGGGGATCGCCGGTTCGACACTTGCCGTCGCGCTGCGGCAGGCCGGGTTCGACCCACTGGTGGCGGAGTCCCGCCACAGCCGGGACGCGCTGGGCGGTGCGTTCCTGACGCTGGCGCCCAACGGGGTGAACGCACTGCGGGCGATCGGGCTCGGCGACGTGCCCAGCGCCGCCGAGGGCTTCGAGGTGTCGGGGCTGGACATGCACAACGCCCGGGGCCGGCGCATCGCGGAGCTGGCCGGGGAGCACGACCTCGACCGGTACGGTGCGCGGGGGGTGGTGCTCCGGCGGGCCCGGCTGCACGCCGAACTCACCCGGCGCGCCCAGGCGGCCGGTGCCCGCTACCGTTTCGGTGCGCGCCTGGTCGACCTGCGCCACCACGCGGCCGGGGTCACCGCCGTCTTCGCCGACGACGAGACCGTCGAGGTCGACGCGGTGATCGGTGCCGACGGGATCTGGTCCACGGTACGGCGGCTCACCTGGCCCGCCGCACCGCGACCGAGGTACACCGGCATCGTCGACTGCGGCGGCTGGACGACGGTGGACCTGCCCGACACCAACCGCCAGCAGATGTACTTCGGTCACCAGGCGTTCTTCGGCTTCGTGGTGCGGGACTCGCTCGCCTACTGGTTCACCAACGTGCCCCGGCGCGACGAGCCGGAGCGCACCGAGTTCGACAACCTCGACCACCAGGACTGGATGACGAGGATCCGGGAGCTGCACGCCGAGGATCCGCCGCCGGTCCGGGCCGTGCTCGGCGCGGCGAACCGCTCGCTCGGCGCCTGGCCGCTCTACGACCTGCCCGACCTGTCCACCTGGCACACGAGCACCGTCTGCCTGGTCGGCGACGCCGCGCACGCGGTCAGCCCGTCCACCGGCCAGGGGGCGAGCCTGGCCATCGAGGACGCGGTGGTGCTGGCACGCCACCTTAGCGAGGGGCATCGGCCGGAGACCGCCTTCGCCGGCTTCGTGGCCGAGCGCAAGACCCGCGCCGAGAAGATCGTGCGGTTCGGCCGCCAGATCGGCGACCGCAAGGTCAGCTCCGCCGCCGGCAACCTCTTCCGCGACCTCACCCTGGGCTTCTTCCTCCGGATGGGCGCCAAGGCCGCCCGCGAGCAGTACGCCTATCGCGTCCCGCACCGGCCGGAGTCGCCGTACGGTCCGGGGGCGACGCGTGCCTGAGCCCTCGACCCGCATGACCGTGTTCAACCGGATCGTGCGGGTGCTGCTCGTCGTCGGGGTCGTCGGGCACGCCGCCCTGGCCTGCCTGCAACCCTTCCTGGCCGGTTGGAGCCTGGACGGGGACGGCACGGCGCTGCTGCTGCACGGCGCGAACGGCGGCGTCATCGTCTCGTTGTCGATGGCGTTGATCCCGCTGGGTGTGCTGTGGTGGCGTCCCGGCGGCGGCAGCCTCTGGGCACCGGTGCTGGCGCTGCTGCTCTTCGCCGCCGAGACCTTCCAGCTCGGCATGGGGTACGCCGACATCCTGGTGATCCACGTGCCGCTCGGTGTCGGCATCCTCCTCGGTTCGCTGCTGCTCTGCGGCATCACCCTGCCCCGACGCCCGCGCCCCACCGCACGCGCCGAGACCCGGCCCATGAACGCCCACCTCGGCGACGTTCCGCACGCCACCACCCGGCCCACCCACGACCCACCTACCGTGACCCGAACCACCGACGGCCGGGCCGAGCGAAAGGCGCTGTCGTGAGCCGCCCCTCCCCCGGCATGAGCCGCCGCGCCCTGCTTCGGCTCGGTGCGCTCGGGGTCGGTGCGGGCGCGCTCGCCTCGGTCACCGGCTGCGATATCTTCGAGCCGAGGGGGCCGATCGACACCTCCGGCACGGTCGACTTCCGCAACCCGCTACGCATTCCCGAGCTGGCCCGGCCGACGCGCCGGGACGGGGTCACCGTCTTCGACCTCACCGCCCAGGCCGGTCGTACCGCCCTGGTGCCCGGCGGCGACGCGGAGACCTGGGGGATCAACGGGCCGCTGCTCGGTCCGACGCTGCGGGCCCGGCGCGGCGAGACGGTGCGGATCGATTTCACCAACCGGCTCGACGAGGCGACCACGCTGCACTGGCACGGTATGCACCTGCCCGCCGCCGCCGACGGTGGACCGCACCAGATGGTGCCGCCCGGTGGTGTCTGGTCACCGTCGTGGCGGGTCGACCAGCCGGCCGCGACGCTCTGGTACCACCCGCATCCGCACGGGAGGACCGAACGGCACGTCTACCGGGGCATGGGCGGGCTGTTCATCGTGGACGACGACGAGGAGTCCGTGCTGGACCTGCCCCGGGAGTACGGCGTCGACGACATCCCGGTCATCGTCCAGGACAAGACCTTCGACGCGAAGGGCCGCCTCCTGGAGACGTCCCGGCGCGACAACGGCATGGTCGGCGACACGATCCTGGTCAACGGTACGGTCGGGCCGGTGCTCGACGTCACCGCCGAGCGCACCCGGTTGCGGCTGCTCAACGCCTCGACCGCGCGCAGCTACTCGCTCGGGTTCGCCGACGGTCGCGGCTTCGCCGTGATCGCCAGCGACGGCGGACTGCTCCGCGCGCCCGTCGAGATGACGCGCGTCCTGCTCACTCCGGGTGAACGGGTGGAGGTCGTCGTCACGATGGTGGCGGGTGAGACGACGACGCTGCGGTCGTACCCGCAGCAGCTCGGTCTGGCGGCGGGCCGGGAGCGCAGCGTCGGCGCGGCCGACACGTTGGACGTCCTGCTGCTGCGGGCGGCGACCCGGCTGACGCCGTCGGCGGCGCCGCCGACGCGGTTGGCGCGCATCGACGCGCTGGACGCGTCCTCGGCTGCCGCGACGCGGCGCTTCGAGCTGCGCAACAACCTGATCAACCGCCAGGCGATGGACATGAACCGGATCGACACCGTGGTCACGGTGGACACCACCGAGGTCTGGGAGGTCTGGAACGGTCACCACCAGCCGCACAACTTCCACGTGCACGACGTGCAGTTCCAGGTGCTCAGCGTGGACGGCCGGCCGCCCGCGCCGGAGCTCGCCGGGTGGAAGGACACCATCTATCTCCCGCCGGAGGTGCGCTTCCGGCTGATCATGCGGTTCACCGAGTACGCGGACCCGACCGTGCCGTACATGTACCACTGTCACCTGTTGTGGCACGAGGACCAGGGAATGATGGGGCAGTTCGTGGTCGTCGAGCCCGGTCAGGCACCGGGCGCGCTCCACCACGACCACGGCGGCTGACCCGGCCGCGTCACCGCGACCCGGCCGGGCGGTCGACGGGGGGTCGGGTCGCGGTGGACGGGAGGTTCCGGTCGCCCAGGCGGCCCTGCAACAGGGTGGCCTGGGCGACCGAACCGCCGCCCACGCCCAGGCCGTCCCGGGCCGCGTCGTAGAAGTGGTCGCGGGCCTCGTTGGCCCGGTGCAGCAGCGCCGACAGGTCGTCGGTGGGATTCCCCTGCGCGACACGCTCGATCGCCCAGACCGCGTCGCGCCACGCCCGTGCCGCGGTGACCGTCGGGCCGTCGCCGAGCAGCAGCACGTTCTCCCAGGCCAAGGTATGGCGGAAATCGGCCTCGACGAGGTTGGCCAGCTCCCGCTCCCGGTCCACCGGGACCCCTCGCCATCCGGGCAACAGCCGGCCGGAGGTGGCGTGCACCTCCTTGAGCGCCCGGGCGAACTCCGCGTACGCGTCGAGTCGCCGCTCGTCCCAGCGCACCGTCTGGGTACGCCGCCAGCGGGACCGGTCGGCCAGCGAGGTGGCGACGATCGTGCCGACGGTGCCGATCAGCACACCGAGCAGGGCAGGCAGTTGCGCCATCAGGCTTCCCACGACCCGAAGACTGCCACCTGCGGGCAAGGTCGAGGGGCATGGGATTCCCGCCCGAGGCGGTATCTTCACCTTCGACAGTGGACGGACCCTGAGTACGATGATTTGATCAACGGCAGGTCCGTCACCCGATCCCGTCGACAGGAGCTAGGCATGGCCAGCCCGGATCCCGAACTCGCCGCGAAGCTCCAGCCCGAGGTGCCCCACGCCGCCCGGATCTGGAACTACTGGATGGGCGGGAAGGACAACTTCCAGTCCGACCGCGCCGCCGGTGACGCCGTGGCGGAGGTCTACCCCGAGATCGTGGTGATGGCCCAGCAGTCGCGCAAGTTCCTCATCCAGGCGGTACGCTACCTGGCCGCCGAGGCGGGCGTCCGACAGTTCCTCGACATCGGCACCGGCCTGCCCACGATGCAGAACACCCACGAGGTCGCCCAGGCCATCGCGCCCGACTCGCGCATCGTCTACGTCGACAACGACCCGATGGTGCTGGTCCACGCCCGCGCGCTGCTGTCCAGCACCACCTCCGAGGGCGTCACCACGTACGTGCCCGCCGACTACCACGACCCGGAGAAGATCCTCGCCGAGGCCGCCCAGACGCTCGACTTCGACCAGCCCGTCGCGGTGATGTACATGGGTGTGATGGGCTACGAGCCGGACCTGGACGTGATCCGTGCCATCGTCGGCCGGACCATGGAGGCCACCGCCCCCGGCAGCCACCTCGTGCTCTGGGACGGCACCGACACCAGCCCAGAGGTCGTCTCCGGCGCGGAACGGCTGGCCCAGAGCGGCGGTGTGCCGTACATCCTGCGCAGCCCCGAGCAGCTCGGCACCTGCTTCGAGGGGCTGACGCTGGTCGAGCCGGGCCTGGTGCCGATCCCGCTGTGGCGGCCGGCGGACCCGGACGCGGTGGCGATCGACGCGTACGGTGCGGTGGGCCGCAAGCCCTGAGCCTCGCCCACCACCGGGGCTTCGGAATGGCCCGGCCGGTCACCGGTGCACAGACCGGTCAGGAATCGAGAAGCGCAGGTCAGCGGCCCGGCCATAGCCTGATTCTCGGTCGAGCACCCACCGGCAGAGCGCCGGTGCGGCTGCTCGGTCCGGAGGGAGGCTCCGGTGAGGGGCAACGCGTGGATCCGTCAGGTACACCGGTGGACGTCGATCGTCTTCACGGTGGCCGTCGTCGTCGTCACCGTCGTCGTGGTAGGGCAACAGGAACCGGCCGAATGGGTGTACTTCCTGCCCCTGCCGCCGCTGTTCCTGCTGCTCTTCACCGGCCTGTACCTGTTCGCGCTGCCGTACGTCGCCAGACGTCGCGCCGCCCGCGCGAGCTGACCCGCACGGCCAGTCCACCGGCCAGCAGCGCCAGCGCGGCGACGTGCAACAGCCGGACGCCGGTCGGCGCGAGGAGGTCGGCACCGGGCAGCACCGTCACACCCGCCGCACCGGCGACGACGACCGCCCCGGCGACACCCCAGAAGAGGGTCGGCCGGCGGGTCGGGACCGCGAGTCCGTCCGCCTCCCGCCCGCCGCGCCGACCGATCCGGGCCGCGAGTACGACCGCCAGCGCGCTGCCGACGACCGTGCTCGTCAGGTCCGACACGGTCCACCAGGCGACGCCGCTGACCTGGGACCAGTCGACCCCGAACAGCACCCGCAGCCAGTCGTCGGTGTGCGTGAGCCAGTCCCAACCGAGGTGGCTCGCCGCGCCGACCACCGCCGACCCGACCGTAATCCACAGGCGGTGCGGCAGCACCGGTCCCCGCAGCGCGTACCCCCGCCAGCCGAACCACCGGTTCCCGGGCAGGTGGACCGCGACATCGGGACCGGCGATCCGGACCACCGCCGCGTATGCCACCGCCACCGGCAGGCACCACCAGAACAGCGCGGGCCACGAGTGGGTGTCGGCGAAGGTCCGGCCGTCCGCCCCGGCGGCCAGGTACGCGACGTCCGGGGCCACGGCACCGGTGCTCAGTGCCACGCCGTCACACCACCGTGGCCGCCAGACCTTGAGCGCCAGCACCGGCGCGAGATGCGCGGGAAAGGTCAACGGCACCGCAGCAGCCTAAGCCCATCCCTGATCGTGGCACTGTGGCTGCTCGACACGCCGACGCGCCAACAGCCACAGTGCCACGATGAGGCGGGCACCGCCACGATCAGCGGGGGCGGAGCCGTCCCGGCTCCGCCCCCGCACGATCAGGCGACGGTGCAGGTGGCGCCGTTGAGCGTGAACGCACTGGGTCGGGCCGTGTTGCCGGTGTGGTTGGCCTGGAACCCGATGCTGACCGACGCGTTGGGGGCGATGGTGCCGTTGTAGGAGACGTTCCTCGCGGTCACCTGCCCGGAGGTGGGCGAGTAGCTGGCGTTCCAGCCGCCGGTGATGGTCTGCCCGGCGGGCAGCGTGAAGACCAGCGACCAGCCGTTGATCGCCGAGCTGCCGGTGTTGGTGATGGTGAGGTCCTCGGTCAGGCCGTTGTTCCAGGCGTTGATCGTGGCGGTGACCCGGCAGGACGCGCCACCCGGCGGCGGGGTGGTCGGCGGCGGGGTGGTCGGCGGCGGGGTGGTCGGCGGGGTCGTGGTGGGCGGCGGAGTGGTCGGCGGCGGGGTGGTGCCGCCGAACTGGGTGAAGAAGCGCCAGGTCTCGCCCGGCAGCCAGGTCCGCGAACCGCTGTCACCGGGAGCGCCGTCCTGCGGGGCGGCGATGTGTCCCTCGTCGAACGCCGCCCAGACGACCGGGTAGCCGGCCGCGCATCCGGAGTACGTGGTGGTCCGGTGGGTCAGGCTGCCCTGGCTCGGCTCCGGCGGGTTCTGCGGGGTGCAGCCGTTGTTGCCGACGAACCGGTCGCGCAGGGTGCGTCCACCGGCGATGCCGAGCACGTTGTCCCGGATGCCGTGTGCCCCGAAGTAGGCGATCCGGCCGGTGCCGCCGCTGCATCCGCTGATCTGGCCACCGGCGTACACGGCGACCGCGCGGAACACGTTCGGCCGGGCGCAGGCGACCGCGTAGCTCATGCCACCGCCCCAACTGAAGCCGAGGGCGAAGCGTTGGGTGGTCTCCACGCAGAGATCCGCCTCGATAACCCGAAGCATGTCGTCGACGAAGGTGATGTCCTCGCCGCCGGAGTTGCCCCATCCGTTGTTCAGCCCCTGCGGCGCGACGAAGATGGTGCTGTTGTTCGACAGGGGCAGCAGCCCGTAGTAGGCCCAGGCGTCACGTTGCACGGTCTGGCCGGTGGCGACGTCGGTGGCCGTCCCGCCGCGCCAGTGGAAACCGAAGACCAGCCGGTACGGGTTGGTGTTCTGGTAGTTGTCGGGCACCCGCAGGATGAAGCTGCGGCTCTTGCCGTTGCTCTGGATGGTGTGCGTACCGCTGCGCAGGGTCGGGGTCTTGCCGCACCCGGCGGTCGCGGCGAGCGTGCCGACCTCGGCTGCGGCGGCGGTGCGACCGAGGTTGCCGGTCACCGCCGTGGCGGCGGCGGCCACCAGGAGAAGGGCGGCGAGCAGCACCGGCCCGAAGAACGATCTACGCCTGGACATCGTGTTACTCCATTCCGCGTCGCGTGGACGCGCGGGTGGCGCAGGGCGCCGTGGTGGTGGGTACGGCCGGGATGCCCGTCGACCGGCCTGGTGCCGTGCGCTCGGCCGCGCCGATTCGCGGGCGCGGCCGAGCGCTGGCGCGTGCCCCTCACTCCCGAAGGGACGGTAACCTGTGAGCGATAACATAGCAAGAAGTCGATAGATCTGCCCCGGCGGCGGAACAGCGCCGGGGGCGGGAGACGATGGGGCGTGCTCGACGGGCTTGACGAGATCGAGTGGCGGCGGCTCGGCCACGCCTACGGTGCCGCCGACGACGTCCCGGGACGCCTGCGGGACCTGACCTCCCCCGATCCGGACCTCCGGATCGAGACGCTCGGCAGTCTCTACACCACCATCGTCCACCAGGGAAATCGTTTCCAGGCGAGCGCGTACGCGGTGCCGTTCCTGCTGGAACTGCTCGCCGATCCGGCCGTCCCGGAACGCGGGGACGTCGTCGGATTGCTGGCCGCTCTGGCGATCGGCCAGGACGCCACGGTCCTGCCGGACGGCGTCCCGGTGGCCGCGTTCCGCCGCGCCGCCGAGGGCGGGCGGGAGTTGCTCGCCGCCACGCCGCCACCGAGGGAGTACGTCGAGTACGCGTACCTCGAATCGCTGTCCGAGGCCGACCGGGATCGACTGTGGGCGTACACGCATCTGGCGGTCTACGACGCGGTACGCGCCGGGGTGCCGCTGCTGCGCCGCCTGCTCGACGAGGCCGATCCGGGGCTGCACGTGCCGGCGGCGTACGCGCTGGCCTGGTTTCCGGAGGAGGCCGCCGGCAGCCTGCCCGCGCTGGCCGGCGCGATGGCCGGGGCCGGTCCGGCCGGGAGGGCGACCATGCTGGTGGCCGGCGGACTGCTCGGTGCCGCGCCGGACGTCGGGCTGCGGGACGACCCGGATCCGAGGGTGCGGTGGGCCGCCGCGGTCGGGCGGGCCCGGGTGCTCGGCGCGCGGGCCGACGAGGCGACCGCCGAGACGCTGCTGACCTGGGCCGCCGACCCACCCGACGAGGCGGCGCCGGACGACGGGTGGGTGCCGTTCCTCGACGGCGACCTGGCCGGGTACGCCGCGCTCGCGCTGCGGCAGCTCGGCCCCGGGTACGCCGACCGCGCGTTCGACGCGCTGCTGCACCGGCTGCCCGGCGTGGACGGCGAGCGGGCGTTGACCGTGCTGGGCGAGGCGCTGCGGTCGGCGTTCCCGGACGGGCCGCTACCGGCCGGGACCCCGGCCACGGCGTTGACGTCCCGGCAGCGGCGTCTCGCCGAGACGCTGGCCCAGGCGACCGACCCCTGGCTGATCGACGGGGTGGAGTTCGGCAACGTCTCGATGCTGGTCACCGAGCACGGACTGCCGCGCAGCCGCGTGGCGCTGCGAGGGCACCTGGACTAGGGCCTGGCGTCTGTCACCCGCGACCCACCTCGGTACCAATCCGTAACATCCACAGACTTATATGTCGGCCCGCGCACCGCTAGCCTCCTGTGACATCGAAGATCATCCACGACGGGTGGTCTGCTTCCAAGGAGGCTCCGTGTCACAAGCACGCCTACCTCGTCGGCGTCGTGTCGTGCTCGCCGCCGGCATCACCGCCACCGCCGTCGTCACCAGCCTGCTCGCGCTGCCGCAACCCGCGATGGCCGCGGGCGGACCGTACCGGGCGGTCGCCGTACCGGTCACCACCCCGCAGGCGGCCGGTGACGTCGCGGTGATCCCCGGCGCGTACGTCGTCACCATGAAGCCCGGCGCCGACGCCACCGTGCCGGCCCGCGCCCTGAAGGCCGCCCCGTCGGCCTACTTCAGCCGCGCGGTGAACGGCTTCGCGGCCCGCCTCACCGCCGCGCAGGTCGCCGAGCTGGCGCACAACGCCAACGTGCTCAGCATCGAGCGGGACGTGATCCAGTACGACGTGGTCGACGCCACCCAGACCAACCCGCCGGCCTGGGGCATCGACCGGATCGATCAGACCACCCTGCCGCTGTCGCGCAGCTACACCTACAACTCGACCGGCACCGGCGTGCACGCGTACGTGATCGACAGCGGCATCCAGGCCAACCACCCCGACTTCGGTGGGCGCGCCCAGTTCGCCTACAACGCCATCGACACCAACAACACCGACTGCAACGGCCACGGTACGCACGTCGCCGGCACCATCGGCGGCACCAGCCACGGCGTCGCCAAGAACGTCCGGCTGTACGGCGTGAAGTGGCTGAACTGCTCCGGCGGCGGCACGCTGTCGGCCGCCATCGGTGCGGTGGACTGGGTCACCCGCAACGCCAACAAGCCCGCGGTGGCCAACGCCTCCTGGAACTACACGTACAGTGCAAGCCTGGCGACCGCGCTGACGAACATGATGAACAGCGGCGTGTTCCTGGCCGCCTCCGCCGGCAACACCGGCGGCAACTCGTGTGACCGGCTGCCGCGCAACCTCACCGCCGCGCTGGTGGTCGCCGCCACCACCAACACCGACGCGCGGGCCAGCTACTCCTCCGTCGGGTCCTGCGTGGACATCTACGCCCCCGGCTCGGGCATCGTCTCGACGTACCCCACCTCGACCACCGCCTCGCTCAACGGCACGTCGATGGCGACGCCGCACGCCGCCGGGGTGGCCGCCCTCTGGAAGGCGACCAACGGCGACGCGAGCCAGGCGACGGTGCACAACTGGATCGTGGCCAACGGCACCAGCGGTGTGGTCACCGGCAGCCTCTCCGGCACCCCGAACCTGCTGCTGAACAAGAAGAACCTCTAACCGGACACCGGGCGTCCCCGCCGCTGTCCACGGCGGGGACACCCCGGGTCGGGGTGCGATCGTCCGGCGCTTCGCGCCCGCGAGTACCCCGACCGCTCAGGCCGCCGTCCCCTGCCCGGCCGACAGCAGTTTGTCGAGGGTGATCGGGAGGCTGCGGATCCGTATGCCGGTGGCGTCGTAGACGGCGTTGCCGATGGCGGCGGCCGAACCGACGGTGCCGAGTTCGCCGACCCCCCGGGCTCCCAGGGTGTTGATGACCGGGTCGGGCCGGTCGAGCCAGTGGACGTCGAGAGCGGGGACGTCGGCGTTGACGGGGACCATGTAGTCGGCCATGTTGCCGGCGGCCAACCGCCCGGTGTCGAGCTCCAGCGGGTCGTCCTCCAGCAGGGCGTGACCGATGCCGAAGATGATGCCGCCGACGATCTGGCTCCGGGTGGCCTGGGCGTTCACGACCCGACCGATGTCCACCACGGTGGTGAAGCGGGTGACGCGGGGTTCGCCGGTGTATCGGTTCACCCTGACCTCGCAGAAGTGCGCGCCGAAACTGTGGAACTCGTACTGGGAGGCCTCCGGGCCCGGCTGGGCCGTCGCGGTGGCCTCGACGGCCGGACGGCCGATCGTGCCGAGCAGGCGGCCGAAGGACATCGTGCGTCCCCTGCCGCGTAGTTGGCCGTTCCGGTAGGTCAGCTCATCGCTGCCGGCGCCGTACCAGGGTGATCCCGGGTCCGTCACCGCGACCTCGACGAGTGCGGCCAGCGCTGCCGAGACGGCGGCCTCGACCGCCGGCACGGTGGTGGACGTACCGGCCGACGCCACGGACGGGGCACCCGGCGGCAGCGCGCTGTCACCGATCTCGGACGTCACCCGGCGCAGCGGGACACCCAGTTCGTGCGCCGCGGTGATCGCCACCATGGTCATCGCGCCGGTGCCCGTGTCAGCGGTCGCGGTGGAGACCACGACGGTGTCGTCGTCGCGCAGCCGGACCCGGGCCTGGACGGGCTCCGGCCTGCGCGCTCCCGGATAGATGGCGGTGGCCATCCCGGTGCCGACCAGCCATTCCCCGTCGACCCGCCTGCGGGGCCCGGCGCGGCGGGACGACCACCCGAAGCGCCGGGCGCCCACGCGGTAGCACTCGTCGAGATGCTTGCTCGACCATCGCAGGCCCGTTCCGGGCACGGCGGTGGCGTAGTTGCGCAGTCGCAACTCGACCGGGTCGATGCCGGTGGCGACCGCGAGTTCGTCCATCGCGGTCTCCAGCGCGAAGGACCCGGGAGCCTCGGTGGGCGCCCGCATGGCGCAGGTCGGCGGCACGTCGAGCATGACGTGCCGCTGGTCGATGTGCAGGTTCGGCGTGCGGTAGAGCACGGCCGAGGTGTCCACGGCGGGCTGCATGTGCCGGTAGCCGACGAACGGCATCGAGGCGGCGGTCACGTGACTGACCGCGTTGAGGACTCCGTCCCGGGACGCGCCCAGCCTGATGGTCTGATCGATCGCACTGCGGTGCCCGACGACGGTGAAAACCTGCTCCCGGGAGAGCACCAGCCGAATCGGACGACCCAGCTCACGGGCCGCGGCTGCGGCCAGCGCCGCGTCGTACCACGGCATCACCCGGCTCCCGAAACCACCGCCGACGTACGGGCTGATCAGCCGCACCGCAGCCGGTGGCACGCCGAGCCGCACGGCGGCCGCCATGGCGGAGAGGTGGGGCAGCTGTGCGCCGCTGTACAGGTTCAGCCGGGTGCGGTCGCTGTTCCACTCGGCGAGGACGGCATGGGGTTCCATCGCGACGGCATGCTGCAACGGCTGGTGGAAGGACGCCTCCACGACGACGTCGCTGGCGGCCAGGGCCGCCTCGATCGAGGCGACGCCGGGAGCCAGGACCGTGGCGCTCGGCGCGGGCCAGGTGGGTCCCCCGTCGGCCGGTACGCGAGGCTCGTCGGCCATCGAGGTACGCGGCCGCTGTTCGTCGTAGGTCGTGACGATCAGCCGGGCGGCGTCACGCGCCTGCTCGGCACTCTCGGCGACGACCAGGGCGATGATCTGCCCACGGAACCGGACCAGGGTGTCCTGCAGCGGTGCGTAGGTCTCCCCCACACCGGGCACCACCTGCATCCCGAGCGGGTGGTGCGGGCTGTACACGGCGAGGACGCCCGGGGCGTTCCGCGCGGCGGCGGTGTCCATGGCAGCGATCGTGCCCCGGGCGATCGTGCTGGTGACCAGGTGGGCGTGGGCCAGCTTCGCGGCACTGTCCGAGGGCGGGTAGTCGGCGGAGTACCGGGCGGCACCGGTGACTTTCGCGCGGCCGTCGACGCGGTCGACGTCGCGGCCGAGTGGGGAGACGGTCATCGTCACTCCTGACTGCCAGAGAAGGACCGTGGTCGGGTGATGCCCACGCTGTGCTCGTGGTGTCCCGTCGGCCAGGCCGGAAAGCCGGGTGGGCCGACGCGACGGTGCAGCGGTACCCCACTGCGCAGCGGCAGCCCGGTGCCGCCGAGCCGGTGGGCGACGATCTCCGCCGCGATGGACAGCGCCGTTTCCTGCGGGGTGCGGGCGCCGATGTCGAGCCCGATCGGCGAGTGCAGCCGGCGGAGCTCGACCTCGCTCAGGCCGGCCTCGCGTAACCGCACCAGGCGCTGCTCGTGGGTACGCCGCGACCCCATCGCCCCCACGTAGCCGACCGGCAGCCGCAGGGCGGCGGTGAGCAGCGGTACGTCGATCTTCGGGTCGTGGGTGAGCACACAGACGACGGTGCTGCCGTCCACGCGCTGCGTACCCAGGTAGCGGTGTGGCCAGTCGACGACGACCTCGTCGGCGTACGGGAACCTGGTCGGCGTGGCGAAGGTGGCTCGTGGGTCGCAGACGGTGACCCGGTAGTGGAGGAAGGCACCCAGCCGGGCCAGGGCCGCGGCGTGGTCGACGGCACCGAAGATGAGCATCCGTGGTGCCGGACCGTGGCACTCGACCAGCATGGTCATCGGCTCCTGGCAGTAGCTGTCGGCTACCCCGATCTCCACGGTGCCGGTCGTCGCGGCGTGCAGGGCGCCGGTGACGTGCCGGACGGCCACCTCGTCGAGCTGCTCGTCGCCGAGTGTGCCCTCGGTGGGCCGCCCGGGTCGCACGACGATCGTCCGTCCGAGGTGGGCGTCCGGGCCGCGCACGATCGTGGCCACGGCGACCGGCTCGTCACCCACGACGGCGGCGTACGCCGTCTCCAGACCGGGCTCGCCCCCGGCGCGGTGGTGGCGCAGGAAGATCTCGATCGTCCCGCCGCAGGTGAGACCGACACCGATCGCGTCGTCGTCGGTGTATCCGAACCGGAGGGTCCGAGGGTCGTGGTCGCCCTGAAGCATCTCCTGACATGCCTGGTGGACGGCGGCGTCGACGCAGCCGCCGGAGACGTTGCCGAGGACGGCGCCGTCCGCGTCGACGACCAGGGACGCGCCGGGCTGGCGCGGTGCGCTGCCCTGCACCGAGGTGACGGTGGCGGTCACGAACGGTGTCCGGCCGCGGACCCGTGTGAGAAGCTCGGCGGCGAGTTCAAGCATGGCCGCCGCCATGCCGGGTCGGGGTCGGGTCCGCGCCGCTCATCGGCTCTCCACCAGGAGGGTGAGGGCCCGGAGGAGCGTACGTCGCAGCAGCGCCGGCTTGAACCCGTTGTGTGACAGGGGCCGGGCGCCGTCCGCGGCGGTGCGGACCGCCGCCTCGAAATTTTCGGCGGTGGCCGGCTGCCCGGCCAGGGCGCGTTCGACCGTCGGCAACCGCCACGGCACGGATCCGACCCCACCGACCGCGATCCGCGCCTGCGCGACCGTACGAACACGGCCGCGACCGCGCCACTCGACGGCGACCGCTGCCGAGGCGAGGGCGAACTCGTACGACTGCCGGTCACGGATCTTCAGGTAGCGGGAGTTCGGCGCCCACATCGAACGGGGCACACTGATCCCGGTGATCAGTTCGCCGGGTCGCAGCACGGTCTCGACGTGGGGAGTGCTGCCGGGCAGCGCATAGAACGTGTCGAGTGGCACCGTACGGGTGCCTCGCGCGGTGGCCAGGTGCACGTCCGTACCGAGTGCCACCAGCGCGACCGCCAGGTCGCTGGGATGGGTCGCCACGCAGGCGTCGCTGGTGCCGAGGATCGCGTGCGTACGGTTGACGCCGGTCAGCGCCGGGCAACCGCTCCCGGGCTCCCGCTTGTTGCACGGGGTGGTCACGTCCCGGAAGTAGCCGCACCGGGTGCGCTGCAACAGATTCCCGCCGATACTCGCCATGTTGCGGAGCTGGGCGGACGCACTCGACTCCAACGCCTGAGCGATCACCGGATAGTCCCGCCGGACCCGACGGTCGGTGGCGACGTCACTCATCCGTTCGAGCGCGCCGATGTGCAGTCCGTCGCGGTCGAGCGTGATGCCGCGCAGCGGAAGCCGGTTGATGTCCACGACCCGGGTCGGCGCCAGCACGTCGAGCTTCATCAGGTCGACCAGGGTGGTGCCGCCGGCGAGGAACTCGACCCCCGACCCGCCGTGTGCCACCGCCTCCGCGACGGAGCGCGGCTGCGTGAAGGTGTAGGCCCGCATCACCGCATCACCCGCTGCGCGTCGCGGATCGCGTCAACGATGTACGGATAACAACTGCACCGGCAGATGTTGCCCGACATGCGCTCACGGATCTCGTCATCGGTCGTCGCGTGCCCCTCGTGCACCATGGCGACGGCTGACATGATCTGCCCGGGCGTGCAGAAGCCGCACTGCAGACCGTCGCGCTCGATGAACGCCTGCTGCATCGGGTGCAGCCGCCCGCCCTGCGCCAGGCCCTCGATGGTGGTCACCGCGCGGCCGCCGACGGTGGCGGCCAGCGTCAGGCAGGACAGCACCCGCCGACCGTCCACGTGCACGGTGCAGGCTCCACACTGACCACGGTCGCAGCCCTTCTTCGTACCGGTCAGCTCCAGTCCGTCGCGGAGCGTGTCGAGCAGCGTTGCTCGCGGATCCACCTGCAGGGTGACCGGCTTGCCGTTGACCTCGGTCCGGACCGTCACGCGGGTGGGAGCTGCGGCCTCGGGCTCTGCCGGTGCGGCGACCGCCTCCGTCGGCACCAGCAGCGGCACCGCTGCGGCGGCAACCCCGCCACCCAGGACGCTTCGCCGGGACACACCCGTTCGGTCGCTGCCGGCGGTATCCGTTGAATCCATCGAGTCCCCTTGATCAGGTGTCGGGCGGGACACACCGGAGACCGGGTTCGGTCGACCGGTCCGGTGCTCCTCCCAGCCTCGCCACGTAGGACGGTGGCTGCCAGGGACTGTCGATCCGAGGTTGGGCGCGCCGGCATGACCGGTGCCGGGTACGGCGTCGGGACGGCCGGACGTCCCGGCTGCCCGGGACGGCCGTCCCGGACCGGTCGGGAACGTCCCAGTCGGTGGGCCGAGGTGACCCATGCGGACCGGGTCGGCTCGGCGGCAGTGTGCGGGATGACGTAGTAGACGGCCGAGAAGGAGACCACCATGCATCCCGCCACGTTGTCGGAGAACCCGCCGAGCGGTCCCCCGCCGGCACCCGTACGCCCGCCGCGCGCCTGGGCCCTGACCGGCGCCCTCGGCGGCCTGGTCGGCCTGGTCGGCATCTTCACCACCGCGGGCCTGACCGCCCCCGCCGAGCAGTACCGCGCCGACAACGCCGGCTACGTCGCCGCCCTGGCCGACCGCGCCGGGTACGTCTGGGCGCACCAGGTGGTGACCGTGGTCGCCATCGTCTGCCTGGCGGTCTTCGCGGCCGGGCTGCGGCGGTACCTCGGGGCGCAGGAGCCGGCCGGCAGCCTGGTGCCCGCGCTCGCCGCCGGTGGGGTCGGTCTGGTGCTGGTCGGACTGCTGATCGGCGGCGGGATCTCCACCGAGCTGTTCTTCTCGCTGAACGCGGCGGCGGAGTACGACCCGGACGTGATCGCACCGCAGCTCACCATCTACGCCACCATGGCCTGGCTCTGGGGCGGGATCGGGCTGACCGCCGCCGCGGTCGCGGTCGGCGGACTCCGGCACGGCTCGGTGAGTCGCTGGTTCGCGGTCTTCAGCGCGGTGATCGCCGTGCTGATCGCGGCCACGCAGCTCGCGCCGGTGCAGTACATCTCGCTGGTGCCCGGCGGGATCTGGCTGGTCGTCGCCGGGGTGGCGTTGGCGTTGCGCCCGCGCCCGGGCGGGCGGCCCTGACCGTGCGGGGGTCCCGGTCCGGCACCGGCGGGGCCACGCGCGGGCACCGGCCCACCGTGGCGACGACGGTGCCGGACCGGTCGCCCGATCCGCCGACCCGGACCCACGGTCTAGTCTCGGCGACGCCATGACCACCGAGAACACCGCCGTCGCGCCGGTCGCGGGCGCCGACCGGAGGCGAGCCGTACGCGGGCCGCGCCCCGCCTGGGCGCGCCGCGCCGCGTGGTCGCTCTGCGGCGCGTCGCTGCAACTGGCCGCCGTCGCGGTGGGTCTGGCGGTGCTCAACGGCGGCTCGGTGGGCGACATGTCGCACCTGCTGCTGGTGACGTCGTGCGCGGTCGTCGGCGCGGCGATCGCCGCCCACCGTCCGGACAACCCGATCGGCTGGCTCGCCCTGACCAGCGGATTCTGTTTCTCGCTCCAGGAGGCGTGCGGCCAGTACGCCGCGTACGGGCTGGTGGTGACGCCCGGCCGGGTGCCGTTCGCCGAGGCGCTGGCCTGGCCGCAGAACTGGCTCTGGGTGCCCGGCAACGCGGCCGTGGCACTGATCCCGGTGTTCTTCCCCGACGGCCGGTTGCTCTCGCCCCGGTGGCGGCCGGCGGTGTGGACGGTGGTGCTCCTCGGCGCGGTCGCCATGCTCACCGGGGCGCTGCGACCCGGCGCCAACGAACAGATCACCCCGGTCGGCGCGGTCAACCCGCTCGGCGTACCGGGTTGGCAGCCGATCGCCGACCTGACCGCCGTCACGGCCACCCTGGCCAGCGCGATCATCTTCGTGGCCGCCGGCTGCGCCATGGTGTGGCAGGCCCGCCGGGCCGAGGGCGTCCGCCGCCAGCAGGTCAAGTGGCTCGGGTATGCGGTCGCGCTCGCGGTCGGTGTGGTGGTCGCCCGGCTCGTCGCCGGTCTGACCGACGCCCATCCGAACATCTGGCCGCACGGCAACCTGTTCTGGGACCTGGCCGGCGGCCTGAGCGGTGCGTTGATCATGGTGGCCGTCGGTATCGCCGTCCTGCGGCACCGGCTCATCGACATCGACCTGCTGATCAGCCGGACCGCCGTGTTCGTCGCCCTGTCGGTGGCGGTCGGCGGCGCGTACGTGCTGGTCGTCGGTCTGCTCGGGGCCGGCTTCGACGCCTCGGCGAGTCTGCCGGTCTCGTTCGTCGCGGCGGCCGTGGCCGCGCTGATCCTGGCGCCGCTGCGCGGCTGGCTGCAACGCCGCGTCAACCTGCTGGTGTACGGCGAACGCGACGACCCGTACGCGGTGCTGGCCCGGCTGGGGCAGCGGCTGGACCAGACCCAGGACGCCGCCGCCGTACTCGCCACCAGCACCGCGACGGTCCGCGAGGCGCTGGAGCTGTCCTACGTGGAGATCGAGACGGTCGACGGCCGGTCGTACCGGCTGGGTGTCCCGCCACCGGACCCGGTGCGGCTGCCGCTGGCCGCCAACGACACCGTCGGTCACCTGCTGCTCGGCCCCCGGATCGGGGAGACCACGCTCGGCGCGTGGGAACTGCGGCTGCTACGCGACCTGGCCCGGCACATCGGTGTCGCGGTGCAGGCGGTCGGTGCCCTGGACCGGGCCCAGTCGCTCGCCGCCGACCTGCAACGCTCCCGCGAGCAGTTGGTGCTCGCCCGCGAGGAGGAACGGCGGCGGCTGCGTCGCGACCTGCACGACGGCCTCGGGCCGACGCTGGCCGGGTTGACCATGCGCGCCGAGGCGGCCCAGGAACTCGGCCCGGGTCCGCAGACCCAGCGGCTGCTGGAGGAGATCGTGGTGGACGCGCAGACCGCCGTCGCCGACGTCCGGCGGCTGGTCAACGGGCTACGACCACCGGCGCTGGACACCATGGACGTCATCGCGGCGCTGCGGTCGCACATCGCCGGCTGGCCGGACGACGGGCCCCGGGTGGTCTTCGACGCCCCGCCGGTGCTGCCGGAGCTCTCCGCGGCGGCCGAGGTAGCCGCCTACCGCATCGCGGTGGAGGCGCTGAACAACGCCCGCCGACACGCCCGGGCCAGCCAGGTGCAGGTGCGGCTGCGGGTGTCCGGCGGGCGGCTGTGCCTTCAGGTCCACGACGACGGCCAGGGCCGCCGGCCCGACCGGCCGGACGGCGTGGGCATGCACTCGATGCGGGAACGGGCCGAGGAACTCGGCGGCTCCTGCGTCGTCACCTCGACACCGGGCGCCGGCACGCTGGTGGCCGCTACCCTGCTCACCGGCACGGAGGAGACCGATGGACCAGATCCGGACCCTGCTGGTTGACGACCACGCGCCGTTCCGGGCCGGGTTGCGCGCGCTGCTCGCCACCAGTCCCGACATCGAGGTGTGCGGCGAGGCGGCCAGCGGCGAGGAGGCGCTGGCCGTGCTCGCCCGGCTGCAACCCGACGTGGTGCTGCTCGACCTGACCATGCCGGGGATGGGCGGCATCGCGGCCACCGAGCGGATGGTCCGGATGAGCCCGCACGTCCGGGTGCTGATCCTGTCCATGGCCGACGACGACGATTCGGTCTTCGCCGCGCTGCGGGCCGGTGCCCGTGGCTACGTGCTCAAGGGCGCCCGTCGACTGGAGATCATCCGCTCGGTACGGGTGGTGGCCGACGGCGAGGCGATCTTCGGCCCGGCCATCGCCACCCGCCTGATGGGCTACTTCGCCGGGTTGGACCGCGCCGAACCGGCGTTCCCCGAACTCACCTCGCGGGAGCGGGAGATCCTGACGCTCATCGCCGCGCACCTGACCAACCCGCAGATCGCGACCCGGCTGGGCCTGAGCACGAAGACGGTCCGCAACCACGTCTCCAACATCTTCGCCAAGCTCCAGGTCGCCGACCGGGCCCAGGCCATCAGCGTGGCCCGCCGCCAGGGACTCTGAGCCGGGGCGGGTCGGTAAGGCCGGTGCGGTAGAGCGGCGGGCGGGTCAGCGGGGCGGTGCGCCGGTCGGGCGGGGCGGCAGGGCGGCGGGTGGCAGGGCGGCGAGCCAGCTCTCCAGCGCCTGCGGGGTGTCGAACAGCAGCACCGGCGGCCCGGCCGGGTCACGCTGCCAGGCGCGCATCCGGGCGCGTTCGCGGGCGTACCCGGTGAGGTGCCAGACCAGCACGGACTCCGAGGAGAGCACGCTGCCCAGCGACTCGCGGTTGCCGTTGCAGATCTCCTCCCCCGTCTTCAGCCGGTCCATCGTGCGGCGCAGCAGCCGCCGGAAGGAGAGTCCGCGCGGATAGTCGAGGCCGATCACCAGGTCGGCCCGGGCCAGCGGTACGTCCCGCCAGCCGTGGTAGGCCCCGTCGAGGATCCACCGCTCCCGGCGGCAGATCGCCTCGATCCGGCTGCGCTGCACCGCGACCGGCACCTCCACCCAACCGGGTTCCCAGAGCAGGTCGTCGACCGGGTGCCAGGGCAGTCCGAGCCGGTCGGCCAACTGCTGCGCGAGGGTGGACTTGCCGGAGCCGTGCACCCCGTACACCAGGATGCGAGTCGGGCTGTTCATCGCGCGGCAGCCTACCGAGTGGTCCGTGCGCCGGGCGGCCGGGTCGGGTGACCGGCCGCCCGGTCGGGATTCAGCGCTTGTTCGCGAGGTCGCCGCAGTCCGACTCGTCGGGCAGCAGCGGCCGCAGGGTGACCCGCCACTGCTTGCCGTCGGAGGTCCACGGCGTCGCCGCGTTGGCGCTCGCGGCGGCACCGACCAGCGTGCGCACCTCGTCACCGGTGACCGTCACGCAGCCCAGCCCCAGGTCCTTGCTGAGGTCGGTGCCGGGCAGCGCCGGCCCCGGCCAGGTCACCTCGGGCTGCTCACCGGCCTCGCTGTCGGCCACCCACGGCTCGGCGACGGCCGCGACGGCGGTCGGCGCGTACGCGGTGGTGTCGCCCAGGGTGTCGCCGAGCGGGCCCGACGGGTCGGTCAACGACTCGGCGAAGGCCCGCAGTTTGTCCCGGGCCGACTGCTGCTCGGCGCTCAGGCCGCTGTGGGTGCCGCTGGCCTCGCCGAGCGCGTAGACCTCGGACTCCTCGACGCCCTTGTCACCCAGCAGGGTGAACCGGGTCGAGGCGGCGTCCGCGACCGGCGGGGTACCGAGATCGGAAACTCCGCCGACACCGGCCGCCCGGGCCTGCGCCACCAACTTCTCGACCTCGTCGGCGCTGATCGTGCGGACCTGGAGGTTGGGCATCGCCGGGCCGGGATACTGCAGCGTCGTCGGCCCTTCGGTGATTACCCGCCCGTCGCCGTAGACGCTGATTGCGGGCAGGCGGGTGGCCAGCATGGCCGGCGTGACGAACCCGCCGACGTAGTCCATCCGGAACACCACGGAGTCCGCCGAGTAGGAGCGCTCGGGAGAACCGGCGTCGCCCGCGCCGCCTGCCCCCTGCTGGCCGCAGGCCGCCGAGGTCAGCAACAGCAGGGGAAGGACCGCCAGCCGCCCGCTTCGATGAATCTTCATGCCGATCCGACGTATCCGGAGCCCGATCGGTTTCCACCGGACGCAGATCCACCGCGAGCGGCTTCAGGACGAGCCCTGGGAGCCGTCGAAGCCGGGGTGGTGAAGCGGTACGCCCGCCCACGACGTGCCAGGATCGCCAGATGTCGATTCGCGGCGGTTCCGCGCTGACCGCAGTCGCCGTGGCCTATGCGATCTCCTCGATGGGTGACCAGGTCGCGCTGGTGGCCTTGACGTTGCGGTTCTACGAGCAGGGCGCTTCGGCGGTCCTGATCTCCGCACTCGTGGTGGCGGGAGTGCTGCCGATCGTGGTGATCGGCCCGTTGGCCGCGCCCATGATCGATCGGGTCGAGAGCCGCCGTCTGGTCACGGCGGTCGCCCTGGTGCAGGCCGCCGTGGTGGTGGTCGTGGCACTCACCGATCACGTCGGCGTCACGCTGCTGCTCGTGGCCGCGCTGGGGGCCGGTCTCGCCGTCGTCTCGCCGGCACTGTTGCTCCTGGTGCCCGCAGTCGTCGGCGAGGAACGGGTCGCGCACGGCTACGGACGCTTGGAAGCCTTCCGGTCGGTCGGGAACGTCCTGGGACCGGCCCTGGCCGGGATACTCGTGGTCGCGTTCGGCAGTCGGGGCGCGCTGCTGGTCGACGCGGTGTCGTTCGTGCTGATGGCGATGGTCGTCACCGTCGTCGTGGTGCGCCGCGAGCCGGTGTCCGGCGCTCGTCCACGCTGGTCGCAGCAGGTCCGCGAGGGTGTCACCGTGCTGGGCCGCAACCGTCTGCTGGCCGCCGCCATCTCCACGCTGGCCGCTGCGGTCCTCTTCACCGCCACCATGAGCACCGCCCGGGTGTTCTTCGCCCGCGAGGACGTCGGCACCACCGACGTCGGCTACGGGCTGCTGCTCACCGCCCACGCCGTGGGCATGGTGGCCGCGTCGGTCCTTCTCGCGCCCCGCGTGCCGGTGGCCGCCCAGCCGCGCGTGCTCGCGGGAGCCGGGCTCCTCATGGGTGTGGCGCTGACCGTCGTCGCCGTGCTCCCCGTCCTCGCCGTGGCCCTCGTCGGCTTCGTGTGCACCGGTGTCGCCAACGCCCTGCAGAACCTGGCCGTCCGGAACCTCATCCACGCCGAGGTACCCGCCGAGGTACGTGGTCGCGCCTTCGCCTGCGCCTCGGCGCTCCTCAACGGCGCCAACCTCTCCGGCACCGCGCTGGGTGGACCGGCCGTGGTGGTCCTCGGCGGCGCGACCAGCCTCCTCCTCGCGGGCCTCGGCGCGATCGCCGTCACGCTCGCGGCAACACCGGTCCTGCTCCGCAGACGGCACGCCACCTCGTAGGGTCCTTTGGCCGGCACCGTCATTCCACGGTGACCGTGTACGCCGCGGTGTGCACCTCGCCGTCGACCTGGAAGTCGAAGAAGGCCCGGTACCGGCCAGGGCTGGGCGGGGTCAGCCAGAACGTCACCGCGCCGTCGACCAGCTCCTGCTCGGGGTGGACGTGCACGAGACCGAGGTCCCCCTCCCGGATCAGCACCAGGTGCCCGTACGCGCCCAGGTAGCGTTCCAGTCGGGCAGGCTCGGTGCCACCGGTGCGGTTGACCCGCAGTGTCAGCGGCGTGGTCACGCCCACCGTGGGCGTGCCCTCCAGCGCGACCGCGTACGGCCCGGTGGTCGTCTCCCGCTGCGGCGGCGGCAGCCCCGCCGGGGTGTACGCCCCGGGCACGTGGTGGTCCACGCCGAGCACCAACGGCAGTTGTCGACCGTCGGTGGTGGTGACGGAGAAGTCGGCGTAGACGCGGTAGTCGCCGGCCTTCGCCACGGTCAGCGGGACGCTCCAGGTGCCGTCCGACGCCATCGTCGGGTGCAGGTGTCGGTAGCCGCCGAGGTCGTTGCCGACCACGATCAGGTGCAGCGGCTTCTCGTGCACCACCGCGAACCGGGTGGCGGGCTGCCCGTCGGGGCCGACGATCCGGAACCGGTAGTCGAGGGCCTTGCCGGCCTGCTGCGTACGCAGCACCGGCTGCAGGGTGTAGCCACCCACGCTGACCTGGGTGCCGGTCGCCTGGCCGGTGCCGTCGCCCGGGTGGGTGTGCGGTCCGGTGCCCGGTGGGTGCTGGTGTCCGTCGCCGGCCATCGCTCCGTCGCCCGCCACCGCTCCGGCGACCGGTGAACCGGCGGTGGCTGCCTGCTGGCCGCCCGTGCTGGTGGTCCGTGGCTCGTCGGTGCCGAGGCGGCCCAGCCCGAACCCGGCCAGCAGGGCCACCACCAACCCACCCACCAGTAGCACCAGCCGGGTGTCGCCGCGTCGGTTCTCCGGGCCGGTGCGGACCGGTTCCGAGTCGTCCGGTGGGTCGACGACCGGCGTTACCCGTGACTTCTTCGCAGTCGTCGCCCGGACGGCGGACGCGTCGGGTCGACGTCCGGTGCCGGTCCGGCGGGTGTCACCCCGGGGGCGGGTGGGGCGGGACCGACCGGCGGAGACGCCGGTGGTGGGGCGGCGGCGCAGGACGAGCAGGGCCGCGAGCGCCGCCCCGATCGCCACCGCGCCGGTGAGCCAGGCGAACCATCCGGCGCCGTCCCCGCCGTCGGAGGAGGAGGAAGGCCCGGTCATTGCCGGTGCGGGGGCCGCCTCGGGTGAGGCGGCGGGTGTCGCGCCGGAACCGGACGTCTCGTGTTGCTGCGCTGCGGCGAGCAGTGCCGGGGCGGGCTGGTCCGTGGGCGGCTGCCATCCGGCCGGTGCGTCGGTGACCGGTCCGGTGTAGCGGAAGCTCATGGTGCCGCGTACGGTCTCGCCGTCGGAGGCCACGGAGAGGTAGCTGACCGAGTAGCGGCCGGTCGCGGGCAGGTGTGCGAGGGTCAGCACCGCCGGGAAGCCGGTGGCGTACTCGCGTGGCTCGAAGACGCCGTCGACCAGGAAGTACTCGCGGACCGGGCGGTCCAGCGGCTTGGGTGTCCCGTGCGTCCAGCCGTTGTCGACCCGGGCGCCGCCGGGCGCGGTGACGGTGAAGTACGCGTCGTCCCGGACCTGCTCGGTGAAGTACAGCTCCACCGTGGTCAGTGCGGTGTCGACGGTGGCGCCGTCCGCCGGTGTGGACACCGCCAGGGTGCCGTGGGCGGCGGCCGGTGGAGTGGACGCGAGGAGGACGGCGGCCGAGGCGAGGACGAGCGCGAGGAGGCCCGAGACCGCGCGTCGGGGAGCCGCTGGGAGTCGACGCATCAGGTCATCGTTGCGACGGCAGGGCTTCGTTCAATAGCCCGTCATCTTTTTATTCAGATAGCAAAAGTTATGCCCTGCCCGACTCAACCTGTTGGCGTCGGCGACGAAACGGTAGGGCTCAGTGCCGGTCGCACGGGTGGAACAGCGCTGCGTGCCACCGTTTCACCAGGTCCTGATGCCCGGTCAGCGGCGGGGTGAAGCAGAGCCGGTAGCAGGCGGTCCCGCCGCTGGGGGTGGGTGTCGACACCAGCAGCCCGTACCGGTCCAGCCGTAGCGGGCACGGCAGACAGTCGGCGGGCAGGTCGACACCGGCGGCGACCAACTGCCGCCGCAGGAAGGGATAGAACTGCGCGCCGTGGTGGTCGACCAGGTCGACCAGGAGCGGTCGCTCCATCGCGGAGATCGGGTCGGGTGCGGCGGCCCGGTAGTCGGCGAGGCGTACCGGCAGGTCCCGGTCTCGGCCGGTGAGCGTGACGCGCTTGGGCACCACCTCCACGATCACCGTGTCCGTACCGATGTCCAGCAGGTCCGGATCGGGCAGAGTGGCCGCCACCGCGTCGGCGGCGGCGCGGGCGGCGGCCCCGGCCAGCGGGGCGGCTCGGCCGCCGACCCGCAACCGACCCCAGGTCGGCGAGAAGGGCAGCGGCGGTACGTCCGCGACGTGCACGAGCACCGAGCCGGTGATGCCGGCAAGCGGCTCGTCCCGGCGGCACAGCAGCAGGATGCGGCCGTCGTCGGCGGCACCGTGCCGCACGTCGGTCACGGTCGGTCCGCGGTACGCCGTCACGGTGGCGAGCGTCGCGCTGCTGGCCAGCGTACGGGCGATCTCGGCGCTACTCGGTTGCATGGGCGGGCTCCGTTCGGGCGGGCGGCCGGGGTGGGGTCACGGGTGCGGGTGGACGCAGGTGGGGCAGCCGGGCTCGACGCCGAGCAGGCCGGCCAGCCCCGCGCCGACGTCGTCCGGCCCGGTGAGCGGCGCGGCGAAGGCGAGTCGGACGTCGCGGTGCCCCTCGGGTACCTCCAGGCGCAGCACGATCCCGTGCCGGTCCAGCCGCAGCGGGTGGACCCGGCCGGCACCGTCCCGCCGGTCGGCCGGCACCAGGCGGATCAGCCCACCGAGCGCCTCGGGGTGCGCGGCGTACAGGTGGCGCAGCAGCTCGGCCTCGTACGGGGCGAGCGGGTCGGGATCGGCGGCGGCCAGGTCGTCCGGGTCCACCGTGGCCTCGCCGTCGGCGTCGACGAGGTCGGCGGTGGCGAGCGCGAGGAAGGCGGTGACGTCGCCGCCGTCGAGGTCGTCCAGGGTGAGCCAGCCGGTGAGCGTGGCGCGGGCACGGACCCGGTGACGGGCCGGGAGCGGCGCCAGGTCGGTGATCTCGACCAGGGCCGGCACCTCGCCCGTGTCGAGCAGGTGTCGGGCCAGTTCGGCGCGGGCGGGCAGCGCCACCCGGAGCAGCCCGTCGGCGTCGAACGCGTGCCGTCCGATCAGGTCCGCGCGGTGGCGGGTGGTCCGCAGGCGCAGCGAGTCCGCAGCGGCGAGCAGCGTACGCAGTCGCTCGGCCGGTGTGGCGGTGGTCGCCGCCAGGGGTGCCTTGCTCAATGCCCCACCTCCCATTAGGTTAGCCTTACCTTACTAGAGAGGTGATGATGAACCAGTCCCGCCCGAAGATCAAGCGCTCCCGCCGCCTCGGCATCCCGCTCACCCCGAAGTGCGTGCGGTACTTCGAGCGCCGGCCCTACCCACCCGGTGTGCACGGTCGGGCGCGGACGAAGGAGAGCGACTACAAGGTCCGGCTGCTCGAGAAGCAGCGCCTCAAGGCGCAGTACGACCTGCGGGAGAAGCAGCTCCGGCTGGCCTTCGAACGCGCCGTGGGCCGTCCGGGCAAGACCGGCGAGGAACTGGTCGTCGACCTGGAGACGCGGCTGGACGCCCTGGTCCTGCGCGCCGGTCTGGCCCGCACCATCTACCAGGCCCGTCAGGCCGTCACCCACGGCCACGTCAATGTCAACGGACGGCGGGTGGACCGCCCCTCCGCGCGGTTGCGTCCCGACGACGTGATCGCGGTCCGCGAGGGCAGCCGCGCCAAGACGCCGTTCGTGGTGGCCGCCGCCGGTGCGCACGCCCCGGAACGGACCGCCCCCTATCTCGACGTCGACCTGGCCGGGTTGACCGCACGGCTGATCCGGTTGCCGCAGCGGGCCGAGGTGCCGGTGCGCTGCGACGAGCAACTGGTCGTCGAGTACTACTCCCGCTGACCGCAGCGGTCCGGCCGGCACCCCTAGCGGGCCCGGCCGGACCACCCGGCACCAGGGGTGGCCTGCGACGAGCTGGCACCGGTGCGCTAGACAGGTAGCCGTACCGACCCCCCTCGGATGGCGGGAGCACATGTCACCATCCCTGCTCACCTGGATCTCCGGCGGCGTGCTGCTGCTGGGTGCCGGAGTCCTCACCACCCTGCTACCACGCCTGCGTACGCGCCGGCAGGACCGCCTGGTGGCCTGGTCGACCGCGCGGGCCGCGATCGACAGCGCCACGGTCAGCCGTGACGCGACGAGCGCCCGCGTACCCGAGGCGGACGGCCTGCTGACCCGGGCCGAGCTGCTCGCCGCCGACCACGGCGGCGTCACGGCCGCCCGCGCCGCGGCCGACCTCGCCCGCCGCGCCGACGAGCTGTGGCAGGCGCAGCGGTGACCGCGCCCCGGGGCATCCGACGCACCGAACCGCTGCGCTGGGCGCTGCTCGCCGTCGCGGTGGTCGTGCTGGCGGTCTTCCTGCTCGCCCAGCAGCAGAGCATCGACGTCAGCTACGGCCAGTCACCGGCGGTGTCGAAGCAGGTCGAGGAGGGCTCCGCCGGTGAGCTGAGCGACGCGACCGTGCCGTCCACCGAGGAGATGACCGCCCTGGTCGACGCCGACCCGGTGGTCCGCCTGCCGGGCGCCGTCGCCCGGTGGGACGAGCAGCGGGTGCGGGAGGCGATCGGCGACGACGACACCCGCATCCTGGTCGCACCGCCCGGCCTGGACGAGGAGGAACGCAAGCGGGTACGGGAGGTCAGGAGCGCCACCGTCCGGGTGATCGGCACCCAGGTCAGCGGCGGCATGTTCCAGGCCACCCCGGACACTCTGCCCGGTTGGCGGGCCCAGTTCGCCACCGGTGACGTCACCGGCCAGTTGGTCACGCTGATCACCGCGCTGCGCAAGGTGCCGCGCCCCGCCGGTGAGGACACGCTGCGCTGGCGCGACCCGAGTCGGACGGAGCTCGACACGATCACCGCCGACCTGCGCGCCGACGGGCTGCACATCGCCGAGGGCTCCACGCTGCGCCAGGTGCCGCAGGACGCGCGCACCGCCTTCCCCGACGGCGCGTGGTACGTCGCCCTACCCGCCCAGCCGTACGGCGAGACGCTTCCGGCGTACGGTCCGGCGCTGCACCGGCTCTTCCCGGACCAGCCGCTGGTGGTGATGTACGGCAGTTGGATCGAGTACCACGGTCCGGGCGCGGCGGACTTCGCCGAGCTGGCCGCGACGAGCTTCTACGCCCACTTCGGCGACCGGCTCAGCCGCTACGACTACCCGCAGCAGAACGTGCTCGGTGTCTACCTGGGCCGGGTGACCGACATCCGCTATGCGGGCCTGTTCGACCGCCCGCTGCCCTACCGGCCGCTGGATCCGCTGCGGGTGGCGCTGCCCGCCCTGCCCTGGATCTTCGCGGCCTGCGTGGCGGGCTTCCTGGTGTTGTCGATCCGGTCGCTGCGCCGCTCCGGCACCCGCCCGGGTGATCCGCAACGCGGTGGCGTCCGGGCCCGGCTGACCGGGCTCACCGCGCTCGCGGTCGAGGCGTCGCTGCTCACCGACGCGCGCAGCAACCCCGCGTTGACCCGGGGCATCGGCAGGCTCGAAGCGGCCCGCCGGGCGCTCGACGAGGGACTCCCGGACCGGCACGTCCGGAAGTTGCTCGACGACGCGACGGCGGAGCTGGACGAGACCGCCCGGCTGACCGGCATCCCCGGTTACCGCCCCGACCTCTACCTGCAGGGGAGGCTGTCGTGATCGCCACGCTGCGGCGCGGCCTCGCCGCCCTGGTCGGCACCACCTTCGGCTGGGCGGTGCTGGCCTGCCTGGTGCTGGCCGGGTGGGCGCTGTGGTCGGGCGGGATCCTGGACGGCCCGATCGCCCGCGAGGTCCGCGCCTCGTCGATGTACGTCGCCCCCGGGGTGGACCTGGACCGGCCCGCCGCCGAGCGGGTCATCGGCAACCGCCGGCTGGTGGTGCTGTTGATGGCGCCCGGCGACGACCTGCGGGACGCCTGCGGCCAGACCCGGCAGGCCGCGAAGGGGACGCTGGTGCTGGCGATGAGCCGCGACGGCGACGACTGGGACACCTACGGCTGCTCGCGCATCCCGCAGCGGGACAGCAAGGACTTCGGCCGGGCGATGGTCGCGGAGACGGTCATCAGCCGGGGCGTCGACTCGTTCGTGGACCAACCGGTGGAGGCTCTCAAGGTCGTCGTGGTCAACTACGACCTGCTGGTGCGCGCCGGCACCGTCCCCGACGGGGCTCGGACGATCAGCCCGTCACTACCCCGGTACCTGCTGGCCGGCGCGGCGATCGGCGGCGTGGTCGCCGGTGCCACGGCGCTCTGGTTCGCCGGGCGGCGGGCCGGGCGGCTGGCGTCCCAGCGGCGACGCCGACGCGACGAGCAGGCCGACGAGCGCAGCGCGCTCAGTGCCGCGGCGGCCGGGCTGGCGCAGCAGATCGTCGACCTCGACCAGCGGTACGGCAAGCTCTCCGCCCGCAGCACCGGCCGGGGGTACGCGCGGCTGGTCAGCGACTACACCCGGCTGCTCGGCGAGCTCTCCGACGCCGGTGGGGGCGATGTCACCGTGCGGCGGTTGCGCGAACGGGTGGACGAGCTCGCCAGGCGGGCGACCATGCTCACCCAGGAGGCGGCGGCCCGGACCGGGAACGGTGCGCAATCCGGCGGCCGGTCCGACACGGACCACCGGCCGGCGTCACGGCGTGGCGGTCGGCGGGGGCGTCGGCGCGACCGGCCCGGTTCCACCACCGGCTGAACCGCTGCCCGGCCCGGGCGACTCGACGGCGTCGGGCACGGTCGTGCCCGTGGTGTGCCGGGAGCGGCCGTGCCCGACCACGGACAGCGCGACCACCCGCCGGGACCAGGGCCGCACCCGCAGGGTCACCACGTCGCCGTCGTGGCAGCGGGTCGCCCACTCGCTGGGCAGTCCCCACGCGGTGGTGCGGTCGGCGGTGCCGTCGTCCACGGCCAGGTAGTGCAGCCAGGGTCGGGGCGGGCGGTTCTCGCCCTGGGCGGCGCTGCGCCACACCTCGATCCAGAGCACCTCGCCGGTGACGGTGCGCTCGGTGGCCAGGTCCACCAGGGTGCGGACCACGGTGTGCAGGCCGGAGAGCAGCACCAGGACCACCACCACGGTGACGCCGTTGCGCACCAGGTCGAAGATCCGTGCGGCCTGGTTCGCCGTGGACAGGGTGAGGTCGAACGTGGGGCCGAAGGCGTCGAGCAGGAAGGCGCCGACGGCGATGCCGATCGCGCCGCTGGCCAGCAGACGCGGCACCGACCGGCCGTAGCGGGGCAGCAGCCGGGGGTAGCGGACGCGTATCCGGTGCCACCGGCCGCCGTACGACGACCAGACCGAGGTGCGGTCGCCCAGGCCGAGGTCGAGCACCGCGCTGGCCAGGCGGGTGGCCCCGACGGCGGCACCGTAGCCCAGGTAGCGGTCCCAGATCGCCACTGCGGCCGGCGGCAGTTCGTCGAACTGCTCGTGCCCGCGCAGCCAGTCCCGGACACCGAGCCAGTGCGCCGCCACCTGGCGACCGAGCACCGTGTCGCGTTCACCGGGCGACTTCCCGGCGACCGTCGAGAGCAGGACGAACGCGGCGATCCCGGCGACGAACGCGTGGACGCCCTCCAGTTGGTTCCAGTTCGCGTGGTGCAGCGTCGCCAGGCAGACCACCACGGCGGCGGTCACCGCCGCGCCGACCAGCAGACTGGTCACGCGCGGACCGAAGCGCCGCCGGGACAGGCCAGCGGCTCGGGCGTCGGCGATCACCTGCCCGTGCAGTCGCCTGTTCCACGCCCGGGCTCGGGCCTCGTCGCGAGAGGTCAGCGCGGTCAGCGGCAGGACGCCGTCCACCGCCAGTGCGCGGACCCGGTCGAGCACCAGACGCTCGTACGGGCGCAGTCCGGCCTCGTCCGGCGCACCCGCCGGCAGGTGGACGGTGCTCTGCCTCGGGTCGTCACCGGGTTGGCGGATCTCCAGGAAACCTCGGGCGGCGAGGTCGAGCAGGGTCGCCTCGGCGGCGTCCTCGGTCAGCGACCAGCGGTTGACCAGCAGGTTGACCACGGCGGGCGGTTCGGCGCCGAGATCCGGGGTGGCCGGCGCGGGCGACACGGTGGCGGGCCGGGTGACCCACCGAACGACACCGTAGAGCAGCAGCCATCCGGCGAGGGCGCCCAGGCCCACCGCCAGGTCGAGCAGAAGACGGGGGTCCATCACGTGCCGCCGCCCGGGAAGCCGACTCCGACGGCACCACGCTCGCCCGGCCCGGCCTCGAAGTAGTCCCGCGTGCGGAAGCCGGCCGCACCGGCGATCAGGTTCGTGGGCACGGACTGCACGGTGGTGTTGTACGTCTGCACCGCGCTGTTGTAGAACTGCCGGGCGTAGGCGATCCGGTCCTCGGTGCGGGCCAGTTCGGCCTGCAACGCCGCGAAGTTCTGGTCGGCCCGCAGGTCCGGGTACCCCTCGGCGAGCGCGAGCAGCCGACCGACCGCCTCGGTCAGCACGATCTCGGCACCGGCCCGACCGGTGACTCCGGGCGTGGTGGCGGCGGCCAGCGCACCGCTGCGGGCGGCGGACACCGCCGTCAACGCGTCGCGCTCGTGTGCCGCGTACCCCTTGACCGTCTCGACGAGGTTGGGGATCAGGTCGTGCCGGCGGCTGAGCTGCACGTCGATCTGGGCCCAGGAGGCCTGCACCTGGTTGCGGCGGCGGACCAGACGGTTGTAGGCGATCATCGCCCACCCGAGCACGGCGGCCACCAGCAGGCAGAGCAGCCCGCCGACGAGACTCGCCACGACGCCACTGCCCATTCCCCGCCCCTCCGCACCTGCGCGCCGCGATCTGCGGTGACCGGCGCGAACGCGACGGACCCCGGTGTCGGCGGCCCGGCCGGTCCGATCATGAGGATCGGACCCGGCGGGTGCAATCAGGCGAACGGGTGGTGACCGGGTGGAACCGGTCGCTCACCCGGCGGTGTCGATGGCGCGCCCCGGTCGGGTGCCGGCCGGGGCCGGGACGGGTTCGGCGATGATGGGGCGGTGAACTTCCGCTCCGTCTACCAGCACGGGTTCGTCCGGGTCGCGGCCTGCACCGGGCGTACGCGTATCGCCGAGCCCACCGCCAACGCCGAGGCCGTCCTGCGGCAGGCCCGCCGGTGCGCCGCCGAGGGGGTGGCCGTGGCGGTCTTCCCGGAACTGGGCCTGTGCGGCTACTCGATCGAGGACCTCCTGCTCCAGGACGCGGTGCTGGACGAGGTGGAGACGGCGCTGGCGCACCTGGTGGCGGAGTCGGCGGAGCTGCTGCCGGTGCTCGTCGTCGGCGCGCCGCTGCGGCACCGGGGCCGGGTCTACAACTGCGCGGTGCTGGTGCACCGGGGTCGGGTGCTGGGCGTGGCGCCGAAGTCGTACGTCCCGAACTACCGGGAGTTCTACGAGGCCCGGCAGATCGGCGCGGGGGTCGACGAGCGCGGCGGGACGATCCGGCTCGGCGGCACCGAGGTGCCGTTCGGGGTGGACCTGCTGTTCACCGCCGAGGACGTGCCCGGCCTGGTGCTCTACGCCGAGGTCTGCGAGGACCTGTGGGTGCCGGTGCCGCCGAGCGCCGAGGCGGCGTTGGCCGGCGCGACCGTCCTGGTCAACCTCTCCGGCAGCCCGATCACGGTGGGTCGGGCCGAGGACCGTCGGCTGCTGTGCCGGTCGGCGTCGGCCCGTTGCCTGGCCGCGTACGTCTACGCGGCGGCGGGTCTGGGCGAGTCCACCACGGACCTGTCCTGGGACGGCCAGACGATGATCTACGAGAACGGCGTCCTGCTCGCCGAGACCGACCGGTTCCCGGCCGACGAGCGGCACGCGGTGGCCGACGTCGACCTGGACCTGCTGCGGCAGGAACGGCTCCGGATGGGCACCTTCGACGACAACCGGCGGGCGCACGCGGAACGCACCGGCGGCTTCCGCGAGGTGCGGTTCCGGCTGGAGCCGCCGACCCGGGACCTGGGGCTGCGGCGGCGGGTCGAGCGGTACCCGTTCGTGCCGTCCGACGCGACGCGCCTGGCGCAGGACTGCTACGAGGCGTACCACATCCAGGTCGCCGGCCTGCACCAGCGGCTGGCGGCGACCGGCGACCCGAAGGTCGTCATCGGGGTCTCCGGCGGTCTGGACTCGACCCATGCGTTGATCGTCGCCGCGCGGGCGATGGACCGGGCGGGCCGCCCGCGCAGCGACATCCTCGGGTTCACCATGCCGGGCTTCGCGACCAGCGCGCACACCCGGGACAACGCCCACAAGCTGATGCGCTCGCTCGGGATCACCGCGGCGGAACTGGACATCACCGCCACCGCGCGGCTGATGCTCCAGGAACTCGGCCATCCGTTCGGTGCCGGCGAACCGGTCTACGACGTGACGTTCGAGAACGTGCAGGCCGGGCTGCGCACCGACTACCTGTTCCGGCTCGCCAACCAGCGCGGCGGCATCGTGCTCGGCACCGGCGACCTGTCCGAGCTGGCGCTGGGCTGGTGCACGTACGGCGTCGGCGACCAGATGAGCCACTACAACGTCAACGCGGGCCTGCCGAAGACCCTCATCCAGCACCTGATCCGGTGGGTGATCGGCAGCGGCCAGTTCGACGAGGAGGTGGGCGAGACGCTGCGCGCGGTGCTGGACACCGAGATCAGCCCGGAACTGGTGCCGGGCGCGGAGCTCCAGTCCACCGAGAGCACCATCGGCCCGTACGCGTTGCAGGACTTCACCCTCTTTCATGTGCTGCGCTACGGCTTCCGGCCGTCGAAGATCGCCTTCCTGGCCTGGCACGCGTGGCACGACCCGGCGGCGGGGAGTTGGCCGCCCCACTTCCCCGAGCACAAGCGGGTCGGCTACGACCTGCCGGAGATCCGCCGCTGGCTGGAGGTCTTCTGCCGCCGGTTCTTCGGCTTCGCCCAGTTCAAGCGCTCGGCGATGCCGAACGGCCCGAAGGTCGTCGCCGGTGGTTCGCTGTCCCCGCGCGGCGACTGGCGGGCGCCGTCGGACAGTTCGGCGCAGGTGTGGCTGCGCGATCTCGCCCGCTGGGACGCGCACTGAGTGGACGGTGTGGACCCCGGCCCGGACGATGGTCCGGACCGGCCACCGGACGTAGGCTGCACTCACCGAGGGCTTCCGCTCCACCGCCGCCGGTGAGCGGCGGCGGGCCGGCACGGGGGCGGGGCGCGGGGTACGACGGCGGGTGGCGGTTCAGCGGAGGGAAAGTGTTGTGGCGGTAGGGCGCGTGGTGCGGTTCGACGAGGTGAAGGGGTACGGCTTCATCGCCCCGGAGGAGGGCGGCGAGGACGTCTTCGTCCACGCCAACGACCTGATGGAGGGCAAGCAGGCCATCACACCGGGCACCCGGGTGGAGTTCCAGATCAAGGAGGGCGAGCGGGGCCTCAAGGGCTACGACGTGCGGGTCGTCGCGTCGGAGCGTCGTCCCGTCGCCGCCCCGGTCGCGACCGCCGACACCGAGGAGTACGACGAGGACGCCACCTGTGACGTGCTCTCCGCCGCAGCGCTGCGCGCCGAGGTGACGGAGGCGTTCATCCAGGCCGCCCCGGATCTCACCGCAGGTCAGATCGTCCGGCTGCGGGACCAGGTGATCAGGATCGCCACCCGGCACGGGTGGACCGAGGGCTGAGGGTCAGCCGGCACGCCCGCTGCCGACCTCCGGCGTACGGGTCGTGGGCGCGCCGCCGAACACCACCGTGCGCGGCAACTCGGGTCGACCGCCCCGTGGCTGCCACTCGCGCGGGTAGCCCAGCGACACCTCCTGGAACGGCACCTCGTCGTGCCAGGTCGTCCGGGGGATGTGCAGGTGACCGTAGACCACCGCCGCCGCCCGGTAGCGGACGTGCCAGTCGGCGGTCAGCTCCGTACCGCACCATTGGGCGAACTCCGGGTGGCGCAGCACGTCGGTCGGCTCGCGGACCAGCGGATAGTGGTTGACCAGGACGGTCGGCAGGCTCGGGTCGCAGGCGTCCAGCCGCTGCCGGGTGTACGCCACCCGCGCCCGGCACCACGCGTCGCGGCTCGGGTGCGGATCCGGGTGCAGCATGAACTCGTCGGTGCAGACGATCCCGGTGGCGTACGCCCGTGCCAGCGACTCCTCCTTGGTGGCGGTGCCGGGCGCCCGGAACGAGTAGTCGTAGCCGACGAAGAGCGGGGCGACGACCACCGGCCCGCCGGCGCCTCGCCAGACCGGGTACTCGTCCTCCGGGGTGTGCACGCCGAGCGTGCGGCACAGCTCGACGAGGTGGTGGTACCGCTGCTCGCCGCGCAGGTCCACCGGGTCGTGCCGGGGGGTCCACAGTTCGTGGTTGCCCGGTGCCCAGACCACCGTGTGGAAGCGCTCGGTGAGTGTCCGCAGCGTCCACTCCACATCGGCGTACGCGTCGCCGACGTCCCCGGCGACGAGGAGCCAGTCCTGGTCGGAGCGCGGTCGCAGCTCCGCCGCGATCTGCCGGTTCTCGGCGTAGCCCACGTGCAGGTCGCTGACCGCGAGAAGCGTGCCGGCACCCATGTCCTCGTCCACCCCCGGTCTGCGGCCTGTCGCCGCCCGCAACGGTAGTCCTCGCGGCGGCGGGCGCACAGCCCGTCAGCCGCCGGTGCCCTCTGCGGCGCCGTCGGGCGTGAGGGCGCCGTCGGCCTCACCGGCGTCCAGGTGCACGTGCTGGTGGCCGTTGCCGGCGTCGATGTTGATCTGGTCGAGTTGGGTCGCGGCCACCGACCAGGTGGTGGCGGCGAGGGTGGCCTGACGGGCGGCCAGCGCCAGGTGGGCGGGCCGCAGGGCGTCGGGGGCGGACGCCGCCAGGGCCACCAAGTCGACCGCGACGGTGGCCTGGGCCACCGCGCTGCGCAGGCCGCCCCGGGCGACGTTGGTGGCGGTGGTGCCCGAGGGCGGGTCGGCGTACTGCTCGGTGAGTTGGCGCATGGTCTGCCGCCACTGGTCGAGCTGCGCCGCTTCGGGAGCCCGGCCGGACTCTCCGTTCTCCCGCACGGCGACCAGGATCGGGGCCATCTGTTGGCCGGTCCGGCGCGCCAGGTCGGTCAGTTCGACGATCTGGCGCGCGTCCCGTTCGACCTCCGCCGCGCGCATCTCGGCGATCCGCGAGTCTGTGTCGTCCGGCCGTCCCAGGGTGAACCCGACCAGCCCGCCCACCAGGGCCACCACCAGCACTGCCGTGACGGCACCGAGGATCGACCAACCGGAGGTCCGCGCTGCCGAGGCCGGCGGGGTCGCCAGGTAGGAGGGCCTTCCGGTACGACGGGACATGGCCACCCCTCGGGATCGACGACGATTCGCTCGGAGCGTAGCCCGTATATCACAAGCCGTCGATACTTCTGCGCACTGCGGCGTCGACTTTCACTCGGCGGACACGAAAGCCTGCCGGCGTCGTTCGGCGCGCCGCCGCAGCGTGACGGCGACCAGCAGCGCCGTACCCGCCATCAGCACGGCGCTGGCCACGGCGGCCAGCCGGAACCCGTGCACGAACGACTCCCGGGCGGCGGCGAGGAGCCGCTCACCGACCTCGGCGGGCAGGCGGTCGCTGGCGGCCAGGGCGGCGGTGAGGTTGTCCCGCGCGGCGGTCGTCGCCTCCGGACCGGCCTCGGCGGGGACCGCCGTGGCCATGTCGTGCCGGTAGACCGCGGTGATCAGGCTGCCGAGCAGCGCGATGCCGAAGGCACCGCCGAGTTGCGGCGCCGTGGCGGAGATCGCCGCCGCCGCTCCGGCCCGCTGCGGCGGTGCCGCCCCGACGACCATGTCGGTGGCGAGCGCCATCATCGGCCCCAGTCCGGCGGAGACGACGACCGCCCCGGTCACCAGGACCGCCAGTCCGCCGACCTCGACCTGGGTGAGCAGACCGTAGCCGATCGTGGCGAGCGCCAGACCGGTCGCGGTGACGGTGGCCGGGTCGACCCGGCGGGCGATCCGTGGGGCCAGCGTGGACCCGACGATCACGCCGATCGCCGAGGGCGCGGTCCACATGCCCGCCGCCAGCGGGGACAGCCCCTGCACCAGTTGCAGGTACTGCGCGATGGCGAGGTTGGATCCCCACAGGACGAAGATGCCGAGCGCCAGGGTGGCGGCGGCGACGGTGAGTCGGCGGTCGGCGAAGAGCCCGAGGTCCAGGAACGGGTCGGGTCGGCCGCGCTGCCGCCGGACGAACAGCACGGCGGCGACCAGGCCCACCGCGACCGCCAGCAGCGACGTCGGGTGCACGCCGTCGGCGGCGATCCGTTTGAGCCCGTACACCACCGGCAGCACCGCGCCGAGCGACAGCAGCGCGCTGACCAGGTCGAGTCGGCCGGTGGCGGCACGTCGCTCGGGCAGCAGTGTCGGCCCCACCACCAGCAGCACCAGCATCACCGGTACGCCGAGCAGGAACACCGAGCCCCACCAGTACCGTTCCAGCAGCCACCCGCCGACCAGCGGCCCGACCGCCGTACCGCCGGAGACGCTGGCGATCACCACCCCGATCGCCACCGCCCGCTGCCGTGCGTCGACGAACATGACCGTCACCAGGGAGAGGATGGCCGGCATCAGCGTCGAGCCGGCGACCCCCATCAACGCCCGGGCGACGATCAGCAGTTCCACGGTGGGGGCGTACGCCGCGGCCACCGAGGCGACGCCGTAGCCGGCGGCGCCGAGCAGCAGCATGCGGCGTCGTCCGATGCGGTCGCCCCACACTCCCATGGTGATCAGGGAACCGGCGAGCAGGAAGGCGTAGACGTCGACGATCCACAGCAGTTCGGTGCTGTCGGCCGAGAGGTCCCGGCCGATCGTCGGTAACGCCAGGTGCGTCACGGTCAGTTCCAGCGAGGCGAGCAGGGCCGGCAGGGCGAGCACCGCGAGCCCGCACCACTCTCGCCGTCCCGCCGCACGGCGCGGCGGCGCCGCATCCATCGGGGTCGTCATGGAGCCGAGCGTCCACCCTCAACCGAACTTCAGGTCAAGCGGATTCGCGGCGTGCCCCGAGCCGCGCCGCGAATCCGCTGGTGACTGACGGCTACTCGCTGCGTAGCCCCTCGGCCCGGGTCAACCGCCAGAGCAGTGGCAGGCTGGCGGCGGTGACCACGAGCACGAGCACGGCGGCGGTGCCGGACACTCCGGCGATGGCCGCCCAGTTGACGCCGACGGAGATGCCGGCGACCGACTGGAGCAGGGCCGCCACCGCGCTTCCGGTCACCACCGCCAGCAGCATGCCCAGCGTCACCGGGATCGCCACCTGATAGAGCACCGACCCGGAGAGGCTGCGGCGGCGCGCACCGAACGCGCTGAGCACCGCCAACGGCCGCCGCCGCTCGCGGAGCTGTTCGAGAATGTTGACCAGCATGCTCGCGCCGATGACCAGCAGCAGGACGACCGCGCCGATCTGCAGTGCCTGTTGGTATCCGGCCAGTACCGAGGAGGTGCGGCGTTCCTCGAACGTCTGCACCACCGCCGTCGGGTCCACCTGCGCGACGGTGTTGCGCAACCGCTCCACCGTGTCCCGGTCGGCCGGGTCGTACGCGACGAGCACGCTGCTCGGATTGACCGGCGGCACCTCCACCGCTCCGGGGGTGAGCAGGAAGTCCGCCACGACCATGGTGGAGTACTGCAGGACCGTGGGGACCTCGGCGGGCACCGTCCAGCGGATCGGCGTGCCGTCGTCGTCGAAGGTGAGCGTGGTGCCCGCCTCCGTCGACGCGCCGCCCGGGCCGGCGAAGCTGTCACCGTCGGCGCAGGAGGGCAGCTCGGCGTACTGGCGCAGGGCTGCGCAGTCGGCGATGTAGACCCGGTGGACCTGCGCCGCGTCCGGGGCGGTGCCCAGGTCCGCCAGCCCGCTGGTGGCCCGGACCCCGACGGCGCCGGCCAGCACCTCGGCCCAGGTCCGCGCGGGACCGTCGGGCGTGCCCCGCTCGTACACGAAGACGACGGCCTGGAAGTCGTCGTCGGGACTCAGGTCGCTCGCACTGTACGTCTGTGCCGCGCCGAGCACCCCCTGCACGGCGATCACGCCAGCCACCGACACCGCGATGCCGGAGACAGCCCGGACCGCGGTGTCGCTGTCCAGTTGCAACCGGCGTACCGCAAGCTGCCACGCCACGCCGCCACCACCCAGCCGCCGCACCGTCGCCTGCACCAGCCACGGCAGCAGTAGGACGACGCCGACCAGCAGCAGCGTCGCCCCGGCGGCGAGCTGCAGCTCCACCAGCAAACCGCCGGCCTGCTCGGGGAGACCGCCGAGCAGTGGATAGAGCAGGAGGAGTCCGACCAGTGACGGCAGCGGCCGCCACCAGAACCGACGGTGCCGCTCGCCACCGCGCCGGACCACGCCGAGCGGCTCAATCACCACCCGCCGCAGCGCGGAGAGGGTGACCAGGACCGCGACGGTCGGCACCAGCACCACGACCAGCAGCGCCAGCACGGGCACCGGACGCAGGTCGGCGGTGAAGAAGCTGAACCCGGGCGGCAACAGGGCGCCGGCCACCCCACGGACGCCAAGGAATCCGAGCGCCCCGAGGGCCAACCCGAGCACCGCGCCGACCAGGCTCTCCCCCGCCGCCACCCGCCGGGTCATCGCGCTGTCCGCGCCGACCAGCCGGATCGCGGCGAGTTGGCGGTCGCGGGCCTCACTGCCGAACCGGACCGCCGTGGTCACGAAGATCATTACCGGTAGCAGCAGGACCACCAGGCCCAGCACGCCCAGCACCAGCAGCACCGGAGGCACTCCCCCGGACTCCTGCGGGCCATCGCCGCCGTACGCGTCGATCCGCAGGGCGCCGAGGGTCTCCTCGTCCACCTGCTCCGAGTTGAGGTAGAAGAATCGTTCGCCCGGGCCGGTCAGCCCGTCGGGGCCGATGGTGCCGACCACCCGGCCGCCCCACCGCTCCCGCAGCAACGCGCCGTCGGGCGAGTCGAGCAACTCGGCCAGGGCCGGCGAGACGACCATCTCCCCCGGGGCCAACCGGCGATCGACACCGGGTGGCAGCGGCGTCCGCTCCCCCTCCGGCCGCACCAGCCAGCCGTTGACGTCGGTCCCCCGGTAGCGGGACTCCACGTCCACGGTCAGCAGGGTGTCCGGCCCGGGTGCGGACACCACCGGACCCGGCAGGCGCGCCGCCTCCCGGTCGCCCCGCGCGGCGGCCAGCGTGGGCAGGGCGGCGGCGGTCAGCAGCAGCACCACCCCGAGGCCCACACCGACCGAGATCAGGGCCAGTCGGGCCCAGCCGGACCGGCCGCCCGCCACGCTGAGCCGTACCCCCAGCGCCAGGTCGTCCAGCCAGCCCACCGCGCCGCGCCGCGTCCCGGCGCTCATCGGACGTGCGCCGGGGTGCGGACCTTGCCGTCGCGCACCACGACCTCCCGGTCGGAGTACGCGGCCACCCGCGCCTCGTGCGTGACGAGCACGACCGCGGCGCCGGTCTGCCGGGCCGCCTCGACGAAGAGCCGCATCACACGCTCGCCGTTGAGCGAGTCGAGCGCGCCGGTCGGCTCGTCGGCGAAGATCACCCGAGGGCCGGTGATCAGCGCGCGGGCCACCGCCACCCGTTGGCCCTGGCCGCCGGAGACCTCGCCGGGGCGCTTGCCCGCCACGTCGTCGACCTCCAGCCGGGCCAGTGCGTCGCTCGCCCGACGTGCCGCCTCCCGCCGCCGTACGCCGGACAGCCGCAACGGCAGCGCCACGTTCTCCAGGCAGGTCAGCTCCGGGACGAGCTGCCCGAACTGGAACACGAAACCGAACTCGGTCCGCCGCAGCGCGCTGCGGCGCTGGTCCGACAGAGCGACGACGTCCTGCCCGGCATAGCGAACCCGGCCGGAGTCCGGCGCGACGATCCCGGCCAGGCAGTGCAGCAGGGTGGACTTGCCGGAGCCGGAGGGGCCCATCAGGGCGAGCACCTCACCGGCGTGCACCCGCAGCGACGCGCCGTCCAGCGCCGGGGTGGCGCCGTACGTCTTGACCAGTTCCTCCGCCTCCAGCAGCGGTGCGTCCGTTCCGGGGTTCATCGCGTCTCCTCTCGCACCTGCGCGCGGAGCTGGTCCAGCCGGGCGGCGGTCAGCTCCAGCCAGCGCAGGTCGGCTTCCAGGTGGAACAGGGCGTGGTCACAGACGAGCTGGTCGGCCAGGTCACCGGCGAGCTTGCGCTGGGTCAGCTCCCGCATCTGCGCCAGGTGCGCGGCGCGCTGCACGTCGAGCAGGTCGGCCGCGTCACGGTCGGTCAGCAGCGCCAGCACGACCTTGGTGTAAAGCTTGCTCTGGAGATAGACCTCGGGCTGCTCCGGTCGGGCCAGCCACTGCTCGACGTCGGTGACGCCGGCCTCCGTGATCGCGTACCGCTTGCGGTCCGGGCCCTCGCCGGGCTCGGACTGGACCTCGACGAGACCGTTCTTGAGCAGGCGCGCGAGCGTGGCGTAGACCTGCCCGTAGTGCAGCGACCGACCGCGACCGAACTGGTCGTCGTAGGAGCGCTTGAGGTCGTAACCGTGGCGCGGGCCCTGCTCCAGCAGCCCCAGTAGGGCGTAACCGACAGACATGAACGCCACTATACACGCGGGCTATACACACAGTGTCTACACCCGGTTCGGCGTCGGCCGACGGCGACTTCACCCAGGTCGGCGAGCGACCCCGACAGACGTAGGAGTCATATATCGAAATCTTTGAACACCCGTCGGATGACCGGTCGTGAGCTGGGCCGTAGCGTCGACGTGATCCACCTCGCAAGGAGACGGACACGCACCGTCACCGGATTGCGAGCGTCGCACCCCCGTGACGGACCGCCACGTCGGTAGTGGATCGGCGCTCCGTGCTGTCCTTTCCACCCCCGAAGGAGCAGAAGTGCCCCGAAACCCCCGATCGTCACGCGCGCGCCGCAGCGGCGCGTTGCTGTTGTCCACCGCCCTCGTCGCCTCGTTGACCTCGGTCGCCGCGAAACCCGCCTCGGCAGCGCCGGAGGAACCCCTCAAGTCCAACGAGATCTTCCTGACCGGCCCGAACCAGGGCGCCCCGGAGGACATCGCCGCCGCCTACCTGCGCGCCAACCCGGCCCGGCACGGCGTGACCGCCGCCGATCTCGGCGACCTGGCCGTGCTGTCCAGCTACACCAGCCGACACACCGGCGTCACCCACGTCAACCTCGCCCAACGCCACGAAAAGTTGGAGATCTTCGGGGCCACCGCGACGGTCAACGTCGCCCGGGACGGCAGCGTCATCTTCGTCGGCGACACCCTCGTGGCCGACCTGACCGGCGGCGCCACCGCCCCCGACCTGGACGCCGTGGACGCCGTCGAGGCCGCGGCCGACGCCCTCGACCTGCCCACGCCCACGAACACCCGCGTCATGAGCCGCACCGGCGGCCCGGCCCAGCGCACCGTCGTCAGCGGCAGCGGCGTCTCCGCCGAGCCCATCCCGGCCAAGCTCGGCTGGCAACCCACCGACAGCGGGCTCCGTCTCGCCTGGCAGCTCGTCATCGACGACGCCACCGACGCCCACCTCTGGAACGCCACCGTCGATGCGGAGAGCGGCGACCTGCTCGACGCCGACGACTGGACCACCCACGAGCACACGGACGACCTCGCCGAGACCCTGCACCCGGTCTCCGGCCGGACGATGCCGGCTCGGCGTTCCGCACCACTCGGCACGCCCGACCCCGTGCAGGACGGGTCGAGCTACCACGTCTACGGCTACCCGACGGAGAGCCCGAACGACGGTCCCCGCAGCGTGGTGACCAATCCGGCGGACGCGCTGGCCTCGCCGTACGGGTGGCACGACACCGACGGCGTGCCCGGCCCCGAGTTCACCACCACCCAGGGCAACAACGTCCACGCGTACCAGGACCAGGACAACAACAACGCGCCGGACTTCGGCAGCAGCCCGGACGGCGGTCCGAACCTGACCTTCAACTTCCCGCTCGACCTGAACGAGAACCCGCAGAGCTACCGGGACGCGGCCACCGCCAACCTGTTCTACTGGAACAACATCATCCACGACGTCTCGTACCGCTACGGCTTCGACGAGGCGTCCGGGAACTTCCAGGCGAACAACTACGGTCGCGGCGGTGTCGGCGGCGACTACGTCCGCGCCGAGGCCGCCGACGGCGGCGGCTCGAACAACGCCAACTTCTCCACCCCGGCGGTGGACGGCGTGGGCGTACCCCGGATGCAGATGTACCTGTGGCCGGGCAACCAGTTCGGCGCCCAGAACCAGGTCGTCGTCGACGGGGTCGGGTCGTTCGACGCCACCTGGTCGCGCTACAGCCCGGCACCGACCGGCGCCGGTCTGTCCGCCCGCCCGTTCGTGCACGGCGGCACCGGCTGCGCCGCCTCGTCGTACCCGGCCACGCTGCCCGACGGCGGCTGGGTCGCGGTGGTCGACGGCGGCACCACCGCCTGCACCTACCTGCTGCGCACCCAGATCGCCGAGTCGCTCGGCGCCGACGCGGTGGTGGTCGCGCACAACGCGGCCGGAGCCGCCCCGGTGCTCACCGGTGCCATGACGACCGCGCCGGTCACCATCCCCGCGGTGGCGGTCACCCAGGCCGACGGCACCACCATCAAGGCCGCGATCGCCGAGGGCACCGTCACCGGGTCCGTCCGCAAGCACCCCAGCCACCCGGGTATGCGCGACGGCGACCTCGACGCCGGCATCATCATGCACGAATACGGCCACGGCATCTCGCTGCGACTGACCGGCGGCCCGGGAATCAACTGCCTGACCGGCAACGAGCAGATGGGCGAGGGCTGGAGCGACTTCTTCGCGATCACCACGCTGCTGGACCCGGCCCTCGACACCGCCGACGGCTCGCGGGGCCTGGTGCCGTACGTGCTCTATCAGGAGGACCGCACCGGCAACGGGCTGCGCCCCCGGCCGTACTCGCGGAACATGGAGACGCAGCCGTTCACCTACGACAGCATCAAGACCGGCGGTTGGCTCAACGGCACCTCGCTGGCCGCGCCGCACGGCATCGGGCACGGCTGGGCCGCCGTCCTCTGGGACGTCACCTGGGACCTCATCGACCGGCACGGTCTGAACCCGAACGTGTACGGCGACTGGAACACCGGCGGCAACAACCTCGCCATGCAGCTCGTCATGGACGGCTTGAAGATGCAGGGCTGCGGGCCGGGCTTCGTGGTCGGCCGCAATGCCATCATCGCCGCCGACGCGGCGCTGACCGGCGGCGACAACGCCTGCACCCTCTGGGCCTCGTTCGCCCGCCGGGGTCTCGGCTACAGCGCGGTGCAGGGCACCACCAACCGGGACGACAACACCGAGGCGTTCGACACGCACCCGTCCTGCCGGGGCGACTTCGTCGGCCGCACCGCGGCGCCCGGGCTGAACACGCTGCCCGCCGGGGACGCGGCACCGATGAAGTTCCAGCTCGCGAGCAACCGGGGGCTGGACATCCTGGCCAGCAACTCGCCGTACTCCCGCCTGGTCGACTGCGACACCCTGCGGACGGTCAACCCGGACGGTTCGATCACGCCGCGACCGGTCCCGGTGGCGGCCGTCAACCCCGGCAACTCCCGCATGTCGGCCAACGCCAGGGGGCAGTACAACTACGTCTGGAAGACCGACCCCGCCTGGGCCGGCACCTGCCGTGAGTTCGTGCTGACCCTCGACAACGGATACCAGTACCGCACGTACTTCACGTTCACCGGCTGATCCGGTAGCCACCTGCGGGGGAGGGTTCCGAGCCACGGAACCCTCCCCCGCCGCATGCCCGCAGGTGTACCCGGGCGGCGAAGGGGTACGAAGCGCCGACCGACGCCGCCGCGTGTCACCGTCGTCGCCACGCGAGGTCCGCCGCAGGCCAGGGGGAACGGGATGAGCCGGGTCCGCAATCTGCGCGTCCGCCCCGACCTGCTCTATCTGGCCAGCGGCTGGAGCACGCTGGTCACCGACGTCCGTGGCCGGATCATCGGCACCGGGCCGCAGGGGTTCTTCGCCCGCAACACCCGGGTGCTGCACACCGAGCGGATCACCGTCGACGGGCGGGAGCCGGTACCGTTCAGCACGGCCACCGTCCAGGGGTACGCCCAACTGTCGTACGCCGAGCTGGGCGCCGGTGACGAGCTGCCCTCGCGGGCGGCGTACCTGACCGTGGCCCGGTTCGTGGGGGCCGGGCTGCGGACCCGGCTGACCGTGCTCAGCTACGCGGACGTACCGCTGGAGCTGCGACTGCGGATCGAGCTGAGCGCCGACTTCGCGGACACCGGCGAGGCCGAGCGGGGTCGGCGGGTGCAGTCCGGCACGGTCGAGCGCCGGTGGGATCCGGCGGAGCGGGAGCTACGGCTGACGTACCGCTGCGACGGCCTGGACCGGGCGGTGGCGATCCGGGCCCGGACGGACCAGCCGATCCGGTACGCCGACGACGGCTTCGAGGTCGACCTGGCACTGCCGACCCGCGAACGCCGACAGGTCGATATCCTCGTCGAGCCCGTCTTCGACGGCGAACGGCTCGTCGCGCCGCCGCCGAGCTTCACCGAATCCGGTGACCTCGCCGGCGCGGCCCGTGCCCGGCTGGAACGCGAGTTCACCCGGTTGACCAGCACCAACTTCGACGTGACGGCGGCCTGGCGATGCGCGACGGAGGACCTGGCCGGGTTGCCCCTCGGCGAGCCGGCCGGCCCGACCGCGCCGATCGCCGGCCTGCCGATCTATCAGGAGATCTTCGGGCGGGACACGATGACCGCCTCGTGGCAGGCGTTGCTCGCCGGCCCGACGATGCTCGCCGACAGTCTGCGGCTCAACGCCGAGCACCTCGGGCGGCGCATCGACGACTGGCGCGACGAGGAGCCCGGCAAGCCGCTGCACGAGGCGCGCCAGGGGCCGGTGTCCGCGCTCGGCCTGGATCCGCTCACGCACTACTACGGCGACTGGTCCACCGCGCCGGACCTCCTCGTCTTCCTCGGCCAGTACTACGCCTGGACGGCTGATCTCGACACGGTCCGCGAGCTGCTGCCGGCGGCACGTCGCGCGCTGGCCTGGCTCGACCGGTTCGGCGACGTGGACCGCGACGGTTTCCTGGAGTACCACTGCCGCTCCCGGGTCGGCGTGAAGAACCAGGGCTGGAAGGACTCCGACGACGCGGTGGTCGACGAGCACGGCCGACTGGTGCCGAACCCGATCGCGAGCAGCGAGTTGCAGGCGTACTGGTACGCCGCGCTGCGGCACGCGGCCGTGATCTTCACGGTGACCGGTCATCCCGCGACGGGCGTGGCCCTGCTGCGTCGGGCGCGTGCCCTGCGCCGACGGTTCCACCGCGCCTTCTGGATGCCGGACCGGGGTTGCTACGCGATGGCCCTCGGCCCGGACGGGCAGCAGGTCCGCTCGGTCAACTCCAACGACGGGCACCTGCTCGCCACCGGGATCGTGCCGGCCCGGATCGCGCCCGTGGTGGCCGACCGGCTGCTGGCGCCGGACATGTTCAGCGGGTGGGGCGTCCGGACGCTCTCCGACACGCATCCGGCGTACAACCCGTTCAGCTACCACCGGGGCAGTGTCTGGCCCGTCGAGGCGGGCACCATCGGCCTCGGGCTCGCCCGGTACGGCTGCTGGGACCACCTGCACCGGCTGGCCGAGGGGACGTTCGCGGCGTCGGCCCTCTTCGCCGAGCACCGCCTCCCCGAGGTGCTCAGCGGCCTGCCCCGCGACACCTTCCCGCACCCCGGGGTCTACCCGGACTCGTGTTCCCCGCAGGCGTGGTCGGCCAGCGCGGTCGTCGCGCTGGTGCAGGCGCTGCTGGCGCTGCGCCCGGCCGCGCCGCTGCGGGCGATCCTCGTCGACCCGCACCTGCCGCCGTGGCTGCCGGACCTCACGCTGGAGGGGGTACGGGTCGGCGGGCACACCTTCGACCTGACGGTGCGCCGCCGACCGGGCGGTCGGACGTCGGTGCGTACCCGGGGTGACCGGATCGCCGTGCTGCGCCGCCCCACCCGTCAGGCGTCGGCCACCCGGCGGCACCGACCCTGACCACGGGCCGGTGGTGGTGCTCAGGAGAAGCGGTCCGGGTCACCGGCGCCGACCCGGACGATCTCCGGCTCGCCGTCCGAGAAGTCGATCACCGTGGTCGGTTCGGTGCCGCACTCCCCCGCGTCGACCACCGCGTCCACGGCGTGGTCGAGGCGTTCCTTGATCTCCCAGCCCTGGGTCATCGGCTCCTCGTCACCGGGCAGCAGCAGGGTGCTCGACAGCAGCGGCTCGCCCCACTCGTCGAGCAGCGCGCGGGTGACCGGATGCGCCGGGATGCGGACGCCCACGGTCTTCTTGCGCGGGTGCAGCAGCCGACGCGGGACCTCGCGGGTGGCCGGCAGGATGAAGGTGTAGCCGCCCGGGGTGGCCGCCTTCACCGCCCGGAACACCGCGTTGTCGAGCTGCACGAACTGGCCGAGCTGGGCGAAGTCCCGGCAGACCAGGGTGAAGTGGTGACCGCTGTCGAGCTGGCGGATCTCCCGGATCCGGTCCATGCCGTTTTTGTTGCCGAGCCGACTGCCCAGCGCGAAGCAGGAGTCGGTCGGGTAGGCGATCAGGCCGTCGCGCCGGACGATGTCGATCACCTGACCGATGATGCGCGGCTGCGGGTTGTCCGGATGCACGTCGAAGTACCTGGCCATGGCCCGAAGCTTAGGCCGCCGGGAAGTGTCGCATTGGTGACAGTGGCGGCCTGCGGTCACGTGTCGACGCCCATCGTTGTCGGTATGGTCGGACGAGCCCACGACGGCGGCTACCGCGACACGTTCCGACACCCCGAGACACCCACACCCGTCCGGATCACCGTGCTCGTCTTCGGCGTACTGGCGCTGCTGTTCGCGCTGGCGACCGCACACCGCGCGGTGGTCGACGGTGGTTCGCTCGGCGCCGCCGTCTTCTTCGCCGTAATGGCCGTGTCGTGCACGCTGGTCGCGGTCAGCCTGGCCGCCCGCCGTCAGTGGGCGCCCTACCCGGCGTACGCGCTGACCGGTCTGCTGGCCGCCGCCTCGCTCGGCCTGTGGGGCGCGATCACCTGCGTCGGTGCGATCCTGCTGGTCTGGGTGCTGTGGGCGCTGAACACCCGGGTCTCCCGGGACTGGTTCGGTCGGCGCGGACGGCTGCGGTGAGCACGACGCACCGACCGGTGCCATCGGTGAGGGCGCGCCGCGTCACCGGACGGGCGGCTCGTCCCGCCCACGCCGGTCACGGCGGCCCTCCCCGAACGGGATCGGCGCGCCGCTAGGCGGTCGCCGAGGACTCCGTCTCCGGCTCCTCGTCCGCCTCGGTCGCCGCCGCCTTCTCGGCGTCGGTCTTCTCCGCGTCGGCCTTCGGCTTCTCCGCCTCGGCCGCCGGGTTCTTCCAGGAGAACTCGATCTCGATCGAGTACTCGTCCTTGCCCTCCTGCTCGATCTCCAGCTCGCAGTGCACCTGGTCGGCGACGGCGATGGTGCCGGCGGCACCGTAGAAGACCTGCCCGCTCTCCACCTGGCTCGCCACCTGCCGCAGCCACGCGGCCAGGTCCGCCCGCGACACCGTCCGCTCGTCCTCGTAGATATCCATGCCGTCATGCTGGCATTGCGGTGCCGACCGATCACGCTCAGGGTTACCCGGTGCGCGGGGTCGCAGGTGGGGTCGCCGGACCGCGCGTCGGGCGGGGTTCAGGCGGCCGGACCGGCCGCCCGCGCGTCCGTCGCGGCGGCGATCTCCCGGCGGCGGACCACCGCGATCATCGCCGTGCCGGCCGCCATCACCACACCCGCCACCAGCAACGCCCAGGACCCGTCGACCCGCAGCGTCAGCAGTGCCGCGACCAGGGCGCCGAGGCCCATCGCGACGATCGCGGCGAGCCGCCGGACCCACGCCGCGCCCGCGCCCCCGGCAGCCCGGCTGTCCGCCGAGAGGTTGACCATCGTCATCGTCACCACCACCGTGGAGAGGTCCCGGATGCCGATGTGGCGGACAGCCGCGGCCTGGGCACCGAGCACCAGCGCCAACAGCCCGGTGACGACCAACATCACGATCCCGTCCGGCGACCCGGTGCCGAGCCATAGCCCGGCCAGCACCAGCGTCGACGCGCTTCCGGCGACCAGGACGAGCAGGCCGGAACGGGGCAGCTTCGCCGGGCCCGTCGCGCCCCGGGTCAGCCGGGCGGCGAGCACCGCGCCGAGCATGAAGGCCAGCAGCGCCACCAGGTTGTTGAGCACCGGCAGGCCGGAGACCCCGGCCAGACCGAAGCCGATGAAGAGCACGTTGCCCGTCATGTTGCCGGTGAAGACCCGGTCCAGCGCGAGGAAACTGACGCCGTCGATCGCCCCGGTCGCCACGGTCAACACCAGCAGCGGTACGTCGTAGGTCTTGGTCATGAGCCTCTTCCGCAGCTCGCCAGCACCGCCGTGTGGCGCGTCGAGAGCGGCCGTGAGCAGGGCGATCGTCCGGATCGGAGTCTACGCACCGCGCACGGCCGCGTCCCGGCGCTGCCGCGTCACGGCCCGGCGGCGGCCTCCAGCAGGTCGTCGTAGTGCTGCAACCCGTGGTCCGGCGACACGTCCGCGATGGACCAGCTCTGGTAGCCGGTCCTCGTCCTGGGCAGTTCCACGGCGTTCGCGCCGTAGGTGAGGGCGAGCTCCAGGGTCTGGTTCCAGGTCGACGCCGGGCACGGGTCCTGGTTGGCGCAGACCAGGTCGGCGGTCGCGGTCTGGTAGCTGATCGGGCCGCCCTTGCCCGCGATGTACGCCCACATCGCGTAGTAGTTGTTCGGGCGGTCCGGGTACATCGAGTTGTTGCCCAGCACGCACCGGGCACCCAGCGAGGTACGGCAGTAGTCGATCATCTGCCGGGTGTACGGCATGTCCACCGACCCGGTCCAGGTCACCTCGTTGATCCGCTGGTACGGGTTGAACGCCAGGTAGGAGCGGGTCTGCTCCCACACGTCGTGCGCGTCGATCTCGTCGCGGTGGCACTGGTCGTCGGCCGCCCCGGTGTAGCCGGCCGCTTCCAGGCCGGGCCGGTTCAGGCTGAGCTGCCCGGTCTGCCGGATGTAGGGCTCGGCGAACTCGGTGGTGCAGCGGGCGATCACCACGTCCCGGATCCGGGGCTCGTCGTCGTAGCGGGCGGCCAGCCGGTCCTGGAGGTTCTGGTACGCGGTGCCGTACTCGCTGCTCCAGAAGCGGCCGATCGTCCCGGCCAGGGTGCCGCTGGTGTACCACGGGATCGGGCTGGCACCGCCCAACGTCTTCGCCCAGTCCGGCGCGTGGATGCCGCCGACCACCCGCAGCCGGGCGTGCATGCCGGCCGCGTTCGCGGCGGTGACCGCCTGGTCGATCGCCGTGGTGTCGAGCGCGCCGCCGTGGTCGGTCCCGGCTTGCTGCTGCGGTTGCAGGTCGCTCCAGTTGACCCGGATGACGAAGCTGTCCACCACCGGGGCGTACGCGCCGGTGGCCGGCTCGGCCCGGTCGACCAGGCCGCTCAGCGGCGGCTTGAGGGTGACCGCCGTCGGGGTCGACGTCGACTGCGCCTGGGCCGGTACGGCGACCGCCGTGGCCGCCAGCACCGCGGTGACGAGTACCGCGAACCTTCTCACCCGGGAACCTCCTCGTGACAGGTGGAGCCCACGCGTCCGGAGGGACCCGCCCGCGAGCGGGTGCATCGCCCGGACACCCGGGCACGAAGCGCCAGGATAGGGCCCGAACCCACCTGCCGTCACCGGCCAAGATCGCCGGAGGAATCCGGCAAGACGAGGTCCGGCCGCTGGTCACCGTGCCGCTGCGTGCCCCGACCCGTTACGGTGTACCGACCGATCTTCACATGGGGGTTCCGTTGAGCCGGTTCGAGCAGATGCGGCAACGACTGCGCCGGGCGTACGACGGGGGACGCGAGTCGGTGCGTGCGGCCCGGGAGCGGGACCGCACCCGGCGGGCCGACCGCGCGGAGGAACTCGCCCGGCCCATTCCCGAACCCCGCTCCGGCAACGGCGACGGCGAGGACCCCCATCCCTCGACGATCAGCCGCGACGACGCCGGGGTGCCGCACTCGTTGCGGATCGCCGCCGCCTGGTCGTGGCGGATCATCGTCATCGGCATCGTCGGCTGGGCGATGCTGCGGTTCATGGGCACCATCCGCGTCGTAATCGTGCCGCTGCTGGTGGCGCTGCTGCTCTCCGCGCTGCTGGCACCCGCCGTCGGCTGGCTGCTGCGGGCCCGCTTCCCCCGGACGCTGGCCACCGCCGTGGTGCTGATCGGTGGACTGGCCGCCGTGGTCGGCACGCTGACCATGGTGGTCAGCGAGTTCATCACCGGCCTGCCCGACCTCAGCCGCAACGCGGCCGACGGCATCGGGCAGATCCAGAACTGGCTGCGCGACGGGCCGTTGAACCTCTCCGACGGCACGTTGGACCAGTACATCCAGGCCGGACAGAACTGGATCAACGAGAACACCCAGGCGTTGACCACCGGCGCGCTCTCCACCGCCGGCACGGTCGTGGAGATCTTCACCGGCGCGCTGCTGGTCCTCTTCGCCATGTTCTTCTTCCTCCGCGACGGCCAGCGCATCTGGCGGTTCATCGTGGGGATGTTCCCGGCCGCCGCCCGTTGGCGGCTCGACGACGCCGGCAAGGCCTCGTGGCAGACGCTCGTCGCCTACGTACGGGCCACCGTGCTGGTGGCGTTCATCGACGCGGTGGGCATCGGCATCGCGCTGGTGCTGTTCGACGTGCCGTTCGCCTTCGCCCTGGCCGCGCTGGTCTTCCTCGGCGCGTTCATCCCGATCGTCGGTGCCACGCTCTCCGGCGCGGTGGCGGTGCTGGTCGCGCTGGTGGACGGCGGCTGGGTCACCGCGCTGTGCATCCTCGGCGCGGTGATCGTGGTGCAGCAGGTCGAGGGGAACGTCCTCCAGCCGTGGATCATGGGCAAGGCGGTGGCGCTGCACCCGCTGCCCGTGGTGCTGGCGGTCACCGCCGGTGTGGTGCTCGACGGCATCTTCGGCGCGCTCATCGCGGTACCGCTGATCGCCGTGCTCAACACCGCGGTCCGGCGGCTGGCCCGACGCCTTCCACCGGCCCAGCAACCGCCGGCCCCGGAAGCGGTCGTGGTCAAGGCCACCACACCCTGACGCTCCGGGCCCCGGTAAGAATCATGTCGGGTTCTCGGCGCCGTCGAGCAGGGCCCGCCGCAGCGTGAGCCGGTGCTCGCGGCGGATCTCCGCCTCGCGGTAACGTCGCCGGTCACCGTCGCTCTGCAGCAGCAGCGGCGGCACTGGACGCGGCTGCCCGGCATCGTCGACGGCGACCATGACCAGGTGCGCGGTGGCCACCGTGGTCGGCGGGACGGCCCGGTCCCACCGGTCGGCGGTCACCTTCACCGCCACCTCCATCGAGCTGCGGCCGGCCCAGGTGATCCGGGCATCGACGTGCACCACGTCGCCGACGCGTACGGCGCGGAGGAAGGCGGTCTCGTCGATGGCGGCGGTGACCGCCGGGCCGTCGGAGTGCCGGGCGGCGACCACCCCGGCCACCGAGTCGATGAGATTGAGGATCCGGCCGCCGTGGACCGTACCCATGAGGTTGGTGTGGTGCTGGTCCATGATCTGCGACAGGGTCAGGTGGGACGCCGACGGTGCCCGACCGGCGGCGGTGATCGTGTCCTGCATGGCGGTTCGTCCGTCCTCGCGCGCGGTCTCGGATGTGCGGTCTCCCGACGGCGCCCGCCGGTGGGGGGCTCCCACCGGCGGGCGCCACGGGGTCAGGCGTCGCTCGTCGCGGGCTGTGGCCCGCCCTCGGCGGCCAGTTCGGCGCGGACCGAGGCGGCGGCCCGGACCAGCGCGGCCAGGGCCGGGCGGACTTCGTCGTAGCCCCGCGTCTTGAGCCCGCAGTCCGGGTTCACCCAGAGCCGCTGCGGGCCGACGACCGCCGCCGCCCGGCGCAGCGCGGTGACCACCTCGGCCGCATCGGGCACCCGGGGCGAGTGGATGTCGTAGACACCCGGCCCGATCCCCCGCGTGTAGCCGACGGTGGCCAGGTCGTCGAGGATCTCCATCCGGGAGCGGGACGCCTCGATGCTGGTCACGTCGGCGTCCAGGGCGTCGATGGCGGGCAGCACCTCACCGAACTCCGAGTAGCACAGGTGGGTGTGGATCGCCGTGGCGTCGGCGACGCCGCTGGTCGCCAGCCGGAACGCCGCCACCGCCCAGTCCAGGTAGGCGGTGTGGTCCCGACGGCGTTGCGGAAGCAGCTCCCGCAGCGCGGGCTCGTCGACCTGGATGATCCGGATGCCCGCCGCCTCCAGGTCCCGCGCCTCGTCGCGCAGGGCCAGCGCGACCTGCCGGGCGGTCTCCGCCAGCGGCTGGTCCACCCGGACGAACGACCAGGCCAGGATGGTCACCGGGCCGGTGAGCATGCCCTTGACCGGCCGGTCGGTGAGCGACTGGGCGTACCGGGACCAGGCCACCGTGATCGGTTCGCGCCGGGTCACGTCGCCGTAGAGGATCGGCGGGCGTACGCACCGGGAGCCGTACGACTGGACCCAGCCGTGGGCGGTGGCGGCGAAGCCGTCGAGGTGCTCGGCGAAGTACTGCACCATGTCGTTGCGCTCCGGCTCGCCGTGCACGAGCACGTCCAGCCCGAGCCGTTCCTGTTCGGCCACCACCTCGGCGATCTCGGCCCGCATCCGCTCGGCGTAACCGGCCGCGTCGAGGCGACCGGCCCGGTGCGCGGCCCGGGCCCGGCGCAGCGCCTCGGTCTGCGGGAACGACCCGATGGTGGTGGTCGCCAGCGCGGGCAGCCCGAGGCGGCGGCGTTGGGCGTCGGCGCGCTGCGGGTACGGGCCGCGCCGGGTGTGCTCGGGCCGCAGCGCCTCCAGGCGGGCGCGGACCGCGTCGTCGCGCCACTGCGCCGGGACCGGCGGGGGCGCGGCGGGCAGCTCGCCCACCCCGTCGCGCAGCACCCGGCCGAGCGCGACCACCTCGTCGACCTTCTGCCGGGCGAACGCCAACCGTTCCCGCAGCCGAGGGTCGAGATCGGTCTCGGCGGCCAGGTCCACCGGCACGTGCAGCAGCGAGCAGGAGGTCGACACGGCGACGGTGTCGGCGAGCCCGGTGAGGGTGGCGCCGACGGCCGCGGCGGCCCGCAGGTTGGTCCGCCACACGTTGCGACCGTCGACCAGCCCGGCGACCACGGTCCGGCCCGGCAGCGCGCCGTGGCCGGCGAGCCGGTCCAGGTCACCGGGCCCGGCGACCAGGTCCAGACCGATCGCCTCGATCGGCGTGTCCAGCAGCGCGGGCAGCGCGTCGCCCAGTTCGCCGAAGTAGGCGGCGACGAACAGGCGGGGCCGGTGGGTCAGCCCGCCGAGCCGGGCGTACGCGGCACCGAGGGCGCGGATCTCGGCGTCGGACCGGTCGCCGACGTACGCCGGTTCGTCGAGCTGGACCCACGGCACCCCGACGTCGGCGAGCGCGGCCAGCAGGTCGGCGTAGACGTCAACCAGGTCCTCCAGCCGGTCGAACGGGCGGAACCCGTCCGGCGCGTCGGCCGTGGGCTTGGACAGCAGCAGCAGGGTCGCCGGACCGACCAGGACCGGGCGGGTGGTGATGCCGAGCGCCCGCGCCCGCCCGTACTCGGTCAGCGGCTTGTCGGCCCGGGCGGCGAAGACGGTGTCCGGGCCGATCTCGGGCACCAGGTAGTGGTAGTTGGTGTCGAACCACTTCGTCATCTCCAGCGGCGGCTCCTGCGCGGTGCCGCGCGCCATGGCGAAGTAGGTGTCCAGCTCCCCGAGGCCGAGCCGGCGGAACCGGTCGGGTACGGCGTCGACCGTGACGGCCGCGTCGAGCACGTGGTCGTAGAACGAGAACGTGTTGGACGGTACGGCGGACAGGCCGGCGTCGTGCAACGTACGCCAGGTCTGCTCACGCACCTGCGCGGCGGCGGCCCGCAGGGTCGGCTCGTCGATGCGGCCGGCCCAGTAGCCCTCGACCGCGGTCTTGAGTTCACGGCGCGGGCCGATGCGCGGGTAGCCGAGCACGGTGCTCGTGCCGAACGGAGTGGTCATGTCGCCAGGGTTCCCTTCCCTCGAGGTCCGGCGGTACGGCTCCGGAGGAGGGCTGGGGAGGGCACGGTGCGACGACCGACCTCGCCCTGGCCCTCCCGCGGGGCCGACGGCGGCGTGCGCGGTTGCGCACGCGGCACGGGCAGGTCTTCGGACTCGTGGGCGCGACCGGCTGGGCCGGTCCCCTACTGGCCGTCGCTTCCCGGACAGGTGTCCAGTGCGTGTGACGGCGGTCGTTCCCACTCACCGCTGCGGGGCAGTCCCGGATTCACACCGGGTTCCCTCTTACGACGCTCCGACCGGACGGCCGGGGCGAACCAGTACCGTCACGGATCCTAGCGTCCGGATCACGCGCGGCGACCGTCGCGCGGGTGTGATGTCCGCACCCCGACGGCGTGTCGAGCGGCGGGTGAACAACGACTCATCCGGCTTCCGCTGGCATGATCATGGTGTTAGTTTTTGCAAAGACTTGGCAAGAACAACGACTTTGCGTGGGAGTGCGGTGAGCGTCACCACCCTGCCGACGAGCCGGACGGACGTGCTCGGCATGGCGGCGCAGCGTCGCCGGACCGGCCTCTGGCTGCTCGCGCTGACCCTCGGCCTGGTCCTGACCGGGCTGGTCGCGGTCGGCGCCGGGGCGATCGGCATCCCCCCGCTCACGGTGGCCCGGATCATCGGGCACCACCTCGTCGGGGTACCGGGCGAGGTCACCTGGACCGGGCCGCAGCAGGCGATCGTCTGGCAGGTCCGGCTGCCCCGGGTCCTGCTCGGCATGCTGGTCGGCGCCGGGCTGGCGGTCTGCGGGGTGGCGTTGCAGGCCATGGTCCGCAACGTGCTCGCCGACCCGTACCTGCTCGGGATCAACTCCGGCGCCTCCAGCGGCGCGGCCGCCGCGATCCTGTTCGGTGCCGGTGCCGGCTTCGGCCAGTACGCGCTCTCCACCAGCGCGTTCGTCGGCGCGCTCGGCGCGTCGCTGCTGGTCTTCCTGATCGCGCGCAGCGGCGGCCGGGTCACCTCCATCCGGCTGCTGCTGGCCGGTGTCGCCGTCGGATACGCGCTGTACGCCACCACCAGCTTCCTGATCTTCGCCTCCGGATCCGCCGAGGGCGCCCGGTCGGTGATGTTCTGGCTCCTCGGGTCGCTGGGCCTGGCCCGCTGGAACGCCCTGCTGCTGATCGCCGCGGTGGTGCTGATCGGCACCATCGGCTATCTGACCGTCGTCGGGCGGCGACTCGACGTGCTGGCCATCGGCGACGAGACCGCGCACACCCTGGGCGTCTCGCCGGACCGGTTCCGGCTCCGGCTGCTGGTGCTGGTCTCGCTGAGCGTCGGCATCCTGGTCTCCGCCGCCGGCAGCATCGGCTTCGTCGGCCTGGTCGTGCCACACCTGGCCCGGCGCATCGTCGGCGCGCCGCACGTCCGCGTGGTGCCGGTGGCCGCGCTGCTCGGGGCGATCCTGCTGGTCTGGGCCGACGTGCTGGCCCGGGTGCTGCTGGCCCCGCAGGAGATCCCGATCGGCATCATCACCTCCCTGCTCGGCGCTCCCTTCCTGCTGGTCCTGATCCGCCGTCTGCACGCCTCCGGTGCCTGAACGCCCACCTGTCAAGGAGAACCGATGTTGAAGGCAACCCGCCTCGCCACCGCCGCCGCCTCCGCGTGCGTGCTGCTCGTCGCCGGGTGCGGCGGCGGCGCCGACGGGCCGGCCGAGGCCGGTCCCGGTTACCCGGTCACCGTGACCAACTGCGGCGTGGACGTCACCTTCGACGCCGCTCCGGAGCGGGTCGTGCTGCTCAAGAGCGCCGCCGTGCCGTACCTGCACGCGCTCGGCGTCCTGGACCGGGTCACCGCCCGCGCCGGGCAGTACCCGAAGGAGTACTACGACGCCCAGACCCAGGCCGGGCTGGACCGGATCCCGCTGCTGACCGACAAGACCGACACCAGCGGGCACCTGCAGATCTCCAAGGAGGTGGTGATCAGCCAGGAGCCCGACCTGGTCCTCGGCGAGGTCGACAACCTCTCCCGCGACACCCTGGAGGCGGTGGACATCCCGCTGCTGGAGGAGCCGGCGATGTGCCCGGACAGCACCGCCGTACCGAGCTTCGACGACATCTACCGGCAGATGGAGACGTACGGCCGGGTGTTCGGCCGCCAGTCCGAGGCGACGACTGCGGTCACCGCGCTCAAGGAGCGGATGACGAAGGTCCAGGCCGAGGCGGGCGACTCGTCCGGGCGTACCGCGGCGGTGCTCTACCCGACCGTCGGCGGCGGCACCACGTACGCGTACGGCACCGGCAGCATGGCCCACCCGCAGTTGGAGGCCGCCGGTTTCCGCAACGTCTTCGGCGACGTCAAGGATCGGGTCTTCGAGGTCACCGTCGAGGAACTGCTCGGCCGCAACCCGGACGTGCTGATCCTGCTCTACGGCGACGGCGACCCCCGCGCCGTCGAGCAGGGGCTCACCGGACTGCCGGGCGCGCAGCAGCTCAACGCGGTCCGTAACGGCCAGGTCATGACGCAGCTGTTCAACTTCACCGAGCCGCCGACGCCGCTGTCGATCGACGGCTTGGAGCGGATCGTGCAGCGGTTCCGGGAGCAGCCGTGATCGAGGCGACCGGCGTCACCTGGCGCTACGGCGCGAACCCGGTCATCGACGGGGTCAGCGTGACGGCCCGACCGGGACGGGTCCTCGGCCTGATCGGGCCCAACGGCAGCGGCAAGACCACGCTGCTGCGGTTGCTCTACGGCGCGCTGCGCAGCCGCAGCGGACAGGTCGTGGTGGACGGCGACGCGCTGTCCGCCCTGCCCGCCCGGGAGGCCGCGCGGCGGCTGGCCGTGGTCGTGCAGGAGACCGGTGGGGAGACCGCCCTGACCGTGGCGGAGCTGGTGCTGCTCGGCCGGGGACCGCACCTGTCGACGTTCCAGCGGGCCGGCCGGGCCGACCACGAGATCGCCGCCGACTGCCTGAGCAGGGTCGGTGCCACGCACCTGAGCGGGCGGGCGTTCGCCCAGCTCTCCGGCGGGGAGCGGCAACGGGTGCTGATCGCCCGCGCGCTCGCCCAGCAGGCCACCCACCTGCTGCTCGACGAGCCCACCAACCATCTCGACATCCGCTACCAGCACGAGATCCTGCACCTGGTCCGCACGCTGGACACCTGCTCGGTCGTCGTGCTGCACGACCTCAACCTCGCCGCCCGCTACTGCGACGACCTGGTGCTGCTCGGCGCGGGCGGCGTCGCCGCCACCGGCACCGTCGACGAGGTCCTCGACCCCGCCGTCCTGGAACCCGTCTACGGCATCGGCATCCGACGCCTGGACCTCGACGGCGCCGTCCATCTGCTGTTCCACCCGATCCACCAGAGCATCGACGAGAGGACTGCGGCATGACCACGCAGGAACGCATCAACGCCTACTGGACCGGCCGCGCGCCCGCCTACGACGAGTACCAGCAGCGCCCCGACCGCTTCGCCGACGACCAGCGGGCCTGGTCGCAGATCTGGTCGCAGGCCCTGCCGGCCGCGCCGCTGGACGTGCTCGACGTCGGCACCGGCACCGGTCAGGTGGCCATGGTCCTGGCCGGCCTCGGGCACCGCGTCACCGGCACCGACCTGTCCGAGGGCATGCTCGCCGAGGCCCGTCGGCACGCCGCCGCCGTCACCGACGGCCCGGTCATCCAGCTCGGCGACGCCGTCGCGCCGGACTTCCCGGCGGGCAGCTTCGACGCCGTCACCAGCCGGTACCTGATGTGGACCCTGCGCGAGCCGCAGACCGCCGTGGCCAACTGGATCCGTCTGCTGCGTCCCGGTGGCATCGTCGCAGTGGTCGACAGCACCTGGTTCCCGAACGGCCTCGACAACGCCTCGGAGAACTTCACCGGCCACTACGACAGCCAGGTGCAGGCCGAACTGCCGCTGGCCACCGCGACCTCCATCGACAAGACCGTGGCGGTGCTGGAGGAGGCGGGCCTGGCGGACGTCACGGCCGTTCCGCTGACGTCGATCTACGAGCTGGACCGCCGGTACGGCGTGGCACCGAACCACGAGCACCAGATGCAGTACCTGGTCACCGGCCGGGCCTGAGACCGGCCGGGACCGCCTCCGGTCACGTACGCAGCAAACAGTCACGCTCCGTGTAGCTCTCCGTGGACAGCGGGGAGCTACACGGCGTCAGCGGTCGATGCTAATACGCATTAGGCTCTTGACATCGATCGGGTTCAGCCGCGAAGCTCCTTCCCAGCCCGAACGCTAATACGCATTAGCGGCAGTGGAAGGACTCCCCCGTGCCCCCTGCACCCCGACGCGTCACGCAACGTGACATCGCACGGATGGCCGGCGTCAGCCAGGCGACCGTGTCGCTGGTGCTCAACAACCGCGCCGACGCGGAGGTACGCATCGCCCCCGAGACCCGGGAGCGGGTGCTGCGGGTGATCGCCGAGACCGGGTACGCTGCCGACCCGGTCGCCCGCCGGCTCGCCTCCCGGTTCAACCGGATCATCGGCGTCTTCACCTACGAGCCGGCGTTCCCCAGCCGCAGCCGGGACTTCTTCCACCCCTTCCTGCTCGGCATCGAGGAGTACGCCGAACGGGTCGGCTGCGACCTGCTGCTGTTCACCAGCGCACCGGTGGTCGACGGGCGGCGACGGATCTTCCACCGGGACAACCGGTTGCGCCTGGCCGACGGGTGCATCCTGCTCGGCCGCGAGATCGACGGGACCGAGCTGCTCCGGCTCAACCGCGACGGCTACCCGTACGTCGCGGTGGGCCGCCGGGACGACGCCGGAGGGCCGGTCCCCTACGTCGGCACCGACTACGCCGCGGCGGTGCGCCAACTCGTCGAGCTGGCCCTGGCACGCGGGCACCGGCGACTGGCCTACCTGGGCGTGGACGCCACCGCCGAGTCCTCGGCCGACCGCTGGCGCGGGTTCGACGCCGCCGCACCGGACGCGGAGGCGGCCCGCCGCCTGACCGGCCCGACGCACGACGCCGAGGCCGTGCTGGACGACCTGGTCGCCGACGGCAGCACCGTCGTCTTCGTGGAGGACTTCGCCACCGCCGTGGCGCTGGAGTCGGCCGCCCGCCGACGCGGGCTGCGCGTACCCGGTGACCTGTCGATCCTGACGCTCGGCGACCCGACGGTGCCGGTGCCCACCGACACCGCCTTCACCGGATTCCACATCCCCCGCGAGGAGATGGGCCGGCAGTCGGTCGAGGTGCTGACCGGGGTCATCGACGGCAGCGCCGACGGCGTCCAGCAACGGCTCCTCCCCTGCGAGTTCGTCGAGGGCGACACCCTCGGCGCCCCCGATCCGGCGGTCGACCGCCGATAGGCGGCCCGCGCGACTGGAAGGAAGCAAGTGGCACAGATGCGTGCGGACGTCCTCATCGTCGGCGGCGGGCTGGGCGGGGTCGCCGCCGCGCTCGCCGCAGCCCGGGCCGGGCGGTCGGTGATCCTGACCGAGGAGTTCGACTGGCTCGGTGGGCAGCTCACCAGCCAGGCCGTCCCGCCCGACGAGCACTCCTGGATCGAGCAGTTCGGCGCCACCGCCAGTTACCGGGCGCTGCGGACCGGCATCCGCGACTACTACCGACGGCACTACCCGCTCACCGAACGCTCCCGTTCCTGGACCGACCTCAACCCGGGTGCCGGCTGGGTCAGTCGGCTCTGCCACGAGCCCCGGGTGGCGGTCGCCGTGCTGGAGCAGATGCTCGCGCCGTACCGGGGCTCGGGTCGGTTGACCGTGCTCCAGCCGTACCGGCCGGTGGCGGCGGACACCGACGGGGACCGGGTCACCGGCGTCACGCTGGCACACCGGGACCGCGAGGACCGGATCGACGTCACCGCGCCGTACGTGCTGGACGCCACCGAGACCGGCGAACTGCTGCCGCTGACCGGCACCGAGTACGTCACCGGCTTCGAGTCGCGGGAGCAGACCGGCGAGCCGAGCGCCCCGGCCGAGGCACAGCCGATGAACATGCAGGCCGTGTCGGTCTGCTTCGCCATCGACCACGTCGACGGGGACCACACCATCGACCGGCCCGCCGGGTACGACTTCTGGCGCGACTACAAGCCCGACTTCTGGGGTGACCGGCTGCTGTCCTGGCGTTCGCCGAACCCGCGCACGCTGGAGATCCTGGAGCGCAGCTTCACCCCGAACCCGGACGACGAGCCGTGGCTGGTCAACGCCGACCAGCGCGTCAACCCCGGTGACGGCAACCTGTGGACGTTCCGCCGGATCGCCGCCCGGCGCAACTTCGTCGACGGCGCGTACGCCAGCGACATCACCCTGGTCAACTGGCCGATGATCGACTACTTCGAGGGCCCGGTCATCGACGTGCCCAACGCGTCGTGGCATCTGGCCAAGGCACGCGAGTTGTCGTACTCGCTCTTCTACTGGTTGCAGACCGAGGCACCGCGCCCCGACGGCGGTACCGGCTTCCCCGGGCTGCGGCTGCGCGGCGACGTGACCGGCAACCCGGCCGGTCTGGCCCAGGCGCCCTACATCCGGGAGTCGCGCCGGATCCGGGCCGAGTACACCGTGGTGGAGCAGGACCTCTCCCTCGCGGTACGCGGCGCGCACGGCGCCGTGCGGTACCCCGACTCGATCGGCGTCGGGATGTACCGCATCGACCTGCACCCGTCGACCGGCGGCGACAACTACATCGACGTCGGGTCCTGCCCGTTCGAGATCCCACTCGGCGCGCTGATCCCGCAGCGGATGGAGAACCTGCTGCCGGCCGGCAAGAACATCGGCACCACGCACGTCACCAACGGCAGCTACCGGCTGCACCCGGTCGAGTGGAATGTCGGCGAGGTCGCCGGTCTGCTCGCCGACTTCTGTCTGGCGCGGGGCGAGTCCCCGCGCGCGGTCCGCGGCACCCCCAGGCTGCTGGCCGAGTTCACCGACCGCGTCACGGCCGCCGGCGTCGAACGCCGGTGGCCGGAGATCGCGGGCTACTGACCCCCCGGTGAGGAGAGACGATGAGATCAGGAAAGGGAATACGCGTAGTCGCCACGGCGCTGACCGGCGTTCTCGCCATGTCCGCCTGCGGCGGCGGTGAGGCGCAGGACAACGGCCCGGCCACCCTGCGGGTCACCGTCTGGTCGGCCAACGAGGCGCATCTGGCCCTGTTCAACGAGATCGCCGACGAGTACCGCCAGAACAATCCCGACGTCACGCAGATCACCTTCGATCCGCTGCCGTTCGACACGTACACCACGGCGCTGACCACCCAGATCGCCGGTGGCAACGCCCCCGACCTGGCCTGGGTGTTCGAGAACTCGGCACCCGACTTCGTCGCCTCCGGCGCGCTGCTGCCGCTGGACGAGACCCTCGGCAAGACCGACGGCTACCAGTACGACGACATCCTGCCGGCCACACTCAAGCTCTGGCAGGACGACGGCAAGCTGTACGCGTACCCCTTCTCCACCTCGCCGTTCGGCGTCTTCGTCAACACCGACCTGCTGAAGCAGGCCGACCAGCGGACCCCGGCCGAGTTGATCGAGGCCGACCAGTGGACCTGGGAGAACGCCTTCGCCGCAGCCGGCGCCACCCAGTCCGCGACCGGCAAGGCCGGGCTGGTGATCCGCGACTTCGACTACAAGGACTGGAACAACCTGTCCACCGTCTGGACCGGGTGGGGCGCCCGGGCGTGGAGCGAGGACGGCGGGACCTGCGGCTTCGCCGAACCCGAGATGGTCGAGGCGATGACGCGGCTGCACCGCGCCGTCTTCACCGACAAGGCGTTGCCCGGGCCGGGTACCACCGCGGACTTCTTCGCCGGTGACGCCGCCATGACCATCACCCAGATCTCCCGCGCCTCGCTGCTCGAGGACGACGGGTTCGCCTGGGACCTGGTCCCCCTGCCCGCCGGGCCGAAGGGGCCGTACGCGGTGGTCGGGCAGGCCGGCATCGGGGTGCTCAAACGCAGCCCGAACGCCGAGGCCGCCGCCGACTTCCTCGCCTTCCTCACCAACCCCACCAACTCCGCCAAGCTCGCCCAGTTCTTCCCGCCGCCGCGCCAGTCCCAGTTGACCGCCGACACGCTGGCCAAGACGAACCCGAAGCTCAAGCCCGAGCAGTTGCAGAAGGTCGTCATCGACGGGATCACCAACGGCGTGGTCAAGCCCAGTCACGCCGGGCAGGCCGAGATCAGCCAGCAGGTCCGGGCCGGTCTGGACCCGCTGTGGAAGGCCGACGCGGACGTGAAGGCCGTCCTGGACGGGGTCTGCGGCAAGATCCAGCCGCTGCTGGCGAAGTAAGGCGAACGATGACCCGTACGGACACCAGGGTGGACCCGGCCACGGCCGGGTCCACCCCGGGCCGGGCCCGACCGTTCTGGACCGGCCGCCGCCGCGACCACCTCACCGGTTACCTGTTCATCGCCCCGCAGTTGCTCGGCAGCGCCGTCTTCGTGATCCTGCCGCTGGTCCTCGTCGTCTGGTACAGCCTGCACGAGTGGAACGTGCTCGCCGGCACGTTCGACTTCGTCGGCACCGACAACTACGCGGCGCTCGCCGACGATCCGAACCTCGGCTCGGTGCTGCGGGCCACCGGGCTGTTCTCCGTCGGCCTAGTGGTGTTCAACCTGGCCCTGGCGTTGCTGTTGGCCGTCATGCTCAACCAGAAGCTGCGCGGCACGATCGTGTTCCGCACGCTGTTCTTCTCCCCCGTGGTGGTGTCGCTGGTCGCCTGGACGATCGTCTGGGGCTTCCTGTTGCAGGACAACGGCGGCATCAACGGCCTGCTCGACACGATCGGCGTGGACGGACCGAACTGGTTGCGCGGCGAGGCCACCGCCATGTTCTCGGTCGTCGTCGTGCAGGTGTTCAAGAACGTCGGCCTGAACATGGTGCTGTTCCTGGCCGCCCTCCAGGGCGTACCCGCCGAGCTGTACGAGGCGGCCGAGGTGGACGGCGCCAGTCGGCTGCGGCAGTTCTGGCGGATCACCGTGCCGCTGATCAGCCCGACGATCCTGCTCACCTCGATCATCACGGTGGTCGGCTCGCTCCAGGTCTTCGCGCAGATCGCGGTGCTCACCCAGGGCGGTCCGGGCACCTCGACCACCGTGCTCGTCTACTACCTGTACCAACAGGCGTTCCAGTTCCACCACTTCGGCTACGGCGCCACCCTGTCGATCGTGCTGTTCGGCATCGTCCTCGCGCTGACCGTGGCGCAGTGGCAGATGCGCAAGAGGTGGGTCTTCCATGAGTCGTGACCTGTCGCCCCGGACCAAGCTCGTGCTCTACGGGGCGCTGCTGGTGCTGGCCGTACCCTTCGTCTTCCCGACCTGGTGGATGGTCACCTCGTCGCTGAAGCCGGTGGCGGACATCTTCGCCTTCCCGCCGCAACTGCTGCCGGTCGATCCCCGACTGGACGCCTACCAGCGGGTGTTCGACCTGCAACCGTTCGGGCAGCAGTACCTCAACAGCCTCTACATCGCGCTGCTGGTCACCGTCGGCACGCTGGCAGTGGCGGCCCTGGCCGGGTACGCCTTCGCGCGGATCAGGTTCCGTGGCCAGAACGTGTTGTTCCTGGTCGTCCTCGCCGGGTTGCTCATCCCGAGCGAGGTGACGATCGTGCCGTTGTTCCAGATGTTCTTCCGGCTCGGGCTGATCGACACGCACTGGCCGCTGATCCTGGTGCCGATCCTCGGCGCGCCGAGCGTGCTGGCGACGTTCATCATGCGGCAGTTCTTCCTCGCGCTGCCCGGGGAGTTGGAGGAGGCGGCCCGGGTCGACGGGTTGGGCCGGTTCGCCACCTTCTGGCGGATCGCGCTGCCGCTGTCCCGGCCCGCGCTGGGCGCGGTCGCCATCTTCACCTTCCTACACAGCTGGAACCTCTATCTGGAACCGATCGTGTTCCTCTCCACGCCGGAGAAGTTCACCCTGCCCCAGGCACTGACCCAGTTCGTCGACGTGTACGGCGGTCCGATGTGGGACGTGCAGCTCGCGGCGGCGTCGATGACGGCGCTGCCGGTGCTGGTGGTCTTCGTGATCGCGCAGAAACAGTTCGTGGAGGGCCTGGCGCACACCGGCCTCAAGGGCTGAGTGGTACCCCGCCGACCGGCCCGCGAAGGGCCGGTCGGCGGTGTCCCTAGACCGCGCGGGCCACGCAGATGCGGGCGTTCAGTCGGGGTCCGGCCTCATAGAGCATGTACGACACCCCGCCGTCGGTGCCGAACGCCGGTGACGCCACCCGGCCGTTGTCCGAGGCGATCGGCCGGTGGAAGACACCCAGGTGCACCTCGCGGTCGAAGTTGTTGCCGACCTCGGTGAGGTACATGTTGCCGTTGTTGCCGTGGTACGCCAGGTACGCGGTGCCGTTGCGCTTGAGCAGGTGCGGCGCGGAGATGTCGGTGAGGCCGTCTCCGGCGGGCGACACCAGCGGGTTCGGCGCGAACTGCCATCCGCTCCAGCCGTTCGGCGACCAGCCCCAGAAGATCTTCCGGGTGCCGGGTCCGATGGTGTGGGCGCCCATGAAGACCATCACGTACCGGTTGCCCTTGCCGGCCACCGAGTGCTCGAAGACCCGCGCGTACGAGGTCTCGGTGGTGTTCGGCACCAGCCGGGTCGACAGGATCGGGGTCTCGTCGGTGAACCGGACGCCGTCGGTGGAGCGGGCCACCCGGGTGGTGAAGTTCTCGCCGTGGAAGTACAGGTAGAACTGCCGGGTCGGGGCGTCCCAGACGACGTGTGGCGACGACACGTGGCTCACCGTCGTGGTCGGCAGCACCCGGTCGACGACCGGGTTGCCGGAGTACTCGGTGTAGGGGCCTTCGAGCCGGTCGGCGTAGGCGAGGCAGATGCCGCCCGGCGCGTCGTGCGGCGCGTAGTAGAGGTAGTAGCGGCCGAGGTAGTTGCTGATCTTGTCGTAGACGCCACGGACGCACGGGAAGATGAACTCGCGGGTCGGGTTGTAGCGCAGCGACGCCGGCAGCGCGTCCCGGACGTACCGGTAGGTGGGGAAACCTGCGGGGGCGGCGGCGGCCGGTGCGGACGTGACGGCGAGGCCGACGCCGGTGGTCGCGCTCGCGACTCCGGCCGCCGCCACACCGCGCAGCAGCGCGCGTCGGGTGAAGGGGCTCTCGGGGGTACGGGTCATCGTTCCCTCCGTTCAGGATGGACGACGGGGGCAGGGGACGGGACCGGGCGGGACGGGTCAGCGGACGCCGGTCACCCACGGCGAGCGGCCGATACGCTGCGAATACTCGCCCCGAACCGGTTCATTTGATCGATGAGTCTGCGCGTGCGGTTACCCGGCGGTCAAGACGCTAATACGAATTAGCACAGCGATCCCGGGAGCGCCCGACGCACCCGCGCCACCGTCGCCGGCCGCCCTTTCATCCCGCCGCCGGCCGAGGTGGGCCAGGTCGACTCCCGGCAGCCCGCCGCGGCCGCAGCATCGGAACTTTTGCACCTATTTGCACCATTTAGGAGATAATTGATAGATCACGCGGTCTGTCGCGGGGCGGCCGACGGACGGTCGCCGCCAGCGCGAGCCCCGGATCAGAGACGAGAAGGCGCTGAACGACATGACGAACGACATCGCACCGGCGAGTATCCGGCGACGGCTGACGGGATGGCAGAAGGCCACGATCGCCCTGGTCGCGCTGCTCGGCGTCGCCTGCGCCGGGCTGGTGACGCTCGGCGTCGGCCTCAAGCACCGGTACGAGAGCCGGGTGCAGCGGGAGGACATCCTCGGCCAGGGCACCGCGCCCCGCGACGACGAGCGGTGGGCCGAGGGACCGTTGAACCTGCTGCTGCTCGGCTCGGACTCCCGGGAGGGCGAGCCGGACCAGGGCCTCTACCCGGGCCAGCGGTCGGACACCATCATGCTGGTGCACCTGAATGCCGCACGGGACGCCGCCACGGTGGTGTCGATCCCCCGGGACAGCTACGTCGACGTACCGGCGCGGGAGGGGAGCTGGGCCGGGGGCAAGAACAAGATCAATGCGGCGTTGGCGTTCGGTGGGGCCTCCCTCGCGGCCGAGACCGTCCACCGGCTCACCGGCGTGACCATCGACGGCGTCCTGGTGGCCAACTTCGCCGCCGTCCGGCAGATCGTCGACGCGATCGGCGGCATCACGGTGTGCCTGCCGTACGAGGTGCTCTCCACCGACACCGGGACCCGGTGGTCGATCGGCTGCCACCAGCTCGACGGGCGCAACACCGACGACCTGATGCGGCAGCGGCACCACGTGCCCGGCGGCGACTTCGGTCGGATCCAGAACCAGCAGTTCGTGGTACGGGCCATCGTGGAGAAGGTCACCTCGGAGAACCTGCTCACCGACCCGGCCCGACTGGACCGGGTGCTGACCACCACGGCGGAGTCGTTGACCGTGGACCGGGACCTCGACCTCACCGAGCTGGTGCTGGCGGTCCGGCGGATCTCGGCGGCGTCCCTGCGGTTCGTCACCGCTCCCGCCGCCGACACCGACCTGACGACACCGGCCGGTTCGTCGGTGCTGCTGGACGAGGAGCTGTCCGCCGCCCTGTTCACGGCGGTACGCGAGGACCGGCTCGACGAATGGTTCGCGAGCCGGTCCGCCACGTCAGCGCCGAACTGAGCGGTTCACCTCGTCCGCTGCCAGTACCGGCAGGTCCAGTCGACCTGGTGCAGCTCGTCGGTGATGCCGTGCTCGGCCCGGAAGTCGTCGACCGCCTGCTTGCAGCCGCGTACCGCGTGGTAGTCGTCCACGATGACATACCCGCCGACGGAGAGCTTCGGGTAGAGGCTGCGCAGCGCGACCATGGTCGAGTCGTACAGGTCGCCGTCGAGCCGGATCAGCGAGAGCCGCTCGACCGGCGCGGTGGGCAGCGTGTCCTTGAACCATCCGGGCAGGAAGTGCACCCGGTCGTCGAGGAGCCCGTACCGGCGGAAGTTGTTCTTGACCTGGTCGAGCGAGACGGCGAGGAACGGCTGCGTCCATAGTGCGTCCTCGACGTCCTCGACCCGGTGCGCCTCCGGCTTGGGCAGGCCGCGGAACGAGTCCGCCACCCAGACCGAGCGGCTCTGGTCGCCGTACGCCTGCAACATGCCGCGCATGAAGATCACCGCGCCGCCGCGCCACACCCCGGTCTCGATCAGGTCACCCGGTACCTCCTGCGCCAGCACGTCGCGCAGGCACCGCTCCAGGTTGTCGAGCCGGCGCAGACCGATCATCGTGTCCGCCTCCGGCGGCCAGTCCCGGCCGTTGGCCCGCGCGTCGGCGTCGAACGGGAACTTCAGCACCAGTTCCAGGCCGCGCCGTTGCAGCAGGTGCTTGTACCGGGCGTACACCCGGCCGTGCAGTGACCTCGCCCGGGGCTGGTACGGCATCCACGTCTCCTGGAAGACGTATCGGGTCAGCGCCTTCTTCAACAGGTCGCAGTACATCGCCCGCGGGTCGCTGAGAGTGGACGGCAGGTGGGTGAGCGTCTCGCTCATCGGTTACTCCTTGATCGGTACTCGGTGCGGTTCAGTTGGACGGCCAACGGGGACCGTCGGGTGTGGTGTGTCGGTGGTGGTCGAGGTCGGGGACCGGCTCGCCACGGAGGTACTGCGGGGCGACCGGTGCGTCCGCCGGGCGGCGCAGCGGTGCCGGCTCGATCGGGGCCGCCGCGGCGGACCGGTGGACCCGTCCGGACGTCTCCGCGCGCGGCGCCAACGGTCGGCCCAGGGCCGAACCCACCGCCTCGCGGCCACCCGCGACCAGCGGGGTGGACCAGGGCTGCACGTCGTCGATCGGCGAGGGCGGACCCGAGCGCCAGCGGGCGGTGACCTTGACGTCCTGGTGGGACTGCCGGGGCGGCGCCGGGGTGAGGTGCTCGACGCGGGGCGGCGCCGGGGTGAGGTGGTCGACGCGGGCGGGCGTCGGCCGCACGTCGGTGACCACCTCGACCGGTACGGTCTGGTCGCCGGTGGGCGACGGGCCGGGCCGGGCCGGCTCGGGCGAGGTCGGCGGACCGGCGTGGGCCACCGGCGGCAGCTCCCGGGCCCGGTGCAACCCGCCCACCTCGCGGACCCGGTGCGCGCCCGAGGGCACCCGCCGCACGGGCCGCAGGCTCGTGCGGCCCGGCAGGGCCGGCGGCGCCACCTCGTCGGCGTCGGGCTGGCCGGCCCGGTCGATCGCCCCGACGGCGACGATGCCGGCCAGCGGCAGGTTCAGACGGCGCACCAGCCGCGCCGCCCGGGTCGCCTCGGTCAGGTTCGTGTGCCCCGCCGCCACCACGAGCAGCACCCCGTCGACGTGGTCGGCCAGGGTCGCGGTGTCACACCCGGCCAGCACCGGCGGGGCGTGCACGATCACGCAGTCCTCGGTGTCGGCCAGCACGTCGAGCACCTGGCCGAGTTCCCGCGCGTGCACGGTGGTCAGGCTCTCCCGTGGCTCGGTCGGCAGCACGGTCAGCGTCGGCAGGTCGGGCATCGGCGTCGGCGTGTGCTGCCCGGTCCGTACCTGCTGCCAGGTGAACGAGGCGTCCGGGAAGTGCCCGGCCAGGGCCGGGTCCCGCACCGCCGCGTCGATGACGGTGACCTTGCGCCGCTCGGCCGCCATCGCCAGCCCGAGCAGGGCGCTGACCAGCGTGGCGCCGTCGTCGCCGTGCACGCTGGTGACCAGCAGGCGCCGTCGGGACGAGGTGGTGAGCACGCTGAGCGCGGAGACGGCGGACCGGGTGGAGGTTGCGATGTCCCGCCGGGCGAACAGCGCGGCGGCGTGGTGCCGGGCGAACCGCTTCGGCAGGTGCGGGAGGGCGCCGACGACCGGCAGGCCGAGGCGCGACTCCATCTGCGCGATGTCGCGCAGCCGGCGGTCGAAGCGGTCACGCAGCACCGTCGCACCCCAGCCGGCCAGCAGACCGACGAGCGCGCCCAGGGCGCTGTTCAGCAGCGGTTTGGGGAACGCGGGCCCGGTCGGCACGCTCGCGGTGTCCACCACCCGTGTGGTGACCACCGTGTCACCGCCCAGCCTGAGGCGTTCCAACTGCTCGCCCATGGCCTGGCTGACGGCGTTCGCGATGGCGGCGGCCCGGCCGGCGGAGGCCGCGTCGGCCCGTACCGTGACGATCTGGAGTCCGGGTTCGAAGGTGCCGTGCACGTTGCCGGTGACCGCCCGCTCGGGCAGGCCCAGTCGACCGGCGGCGGCGAGGGCCACCTCCCGAGAGCCGATCAGCTTGGCGACGGTGGGCGCCAGGTTCTGGGCGAGCGCGAGGCTCATCTCCGCCGGGCGGTCACCCTCGGGCGTGTCGGCCACCACCAGGACGGAGGCGTGCGCCTCGTACCGGGCCGGCAGCAGCGGCGTCACCGCCTGCGCCGCCGCCAGCCCGGCGAGCAGCCCGAGCAGCGGCAGGGCGATCCGCCGGCGGCTGGTGTCCAGCAGGTCGTTGAAGTCGACGGTACGCATCACGCGGCCACCTCCCGGTCCGCGTCGTCGCGGACCTTCTGACCGGCTCGCGCCGGGACGGGTACGGACATTCGTTCCTCGTGCAGTTGTCGCCAGACCCGGTCCAGCCGGTCGGCGATCCGGTCCCAGGCGAACTCCCCGGTCGCCCGGCGCAGCCCGGCCTCGGACAGCTCGCGGGCCATAGCCGGGTCGTCGCGCAGCCGGCCGAGCCGGTCGGCGAGCGCGGTGACGTCCCCGGCGGGGAAGATCAGTCCGGCGTCGCCGACGACGTACGGAATCTCGCCGACGTCGCTGCCGACCACCGGGACGCCGCAGGCCATCGCCTCGACCAGCACCCGGCCGAACTGTTCGCGCAGCGGGATGCCGACCCACGGCAGCACGTTGCGCTGCACGATCTCCAGTGCGGGCAGCACCAGCACGCTCATCTGCGCCAGCAGGTCGGGCAGCTCGGTGTGGCCGGTCCAGCCGTGTCGGCGGACCCGTCCGGGGCGGCGTCGCGCGGCCCGGTCGACGTCGTCGTCCAGGCTGCCCCCGCCGACCAGCACCACGTCGCAGTCGACGAGTTCGGCCGCGCGCAGCAGGTCCAGCACGCCCTTGTGCGCCTCGAACCGGCCGACGAACCCGACCGTGAAGGGCCGCCCGGTGTCCGGCTCGGGACGGGGACGGAAGATCCTGGTGTCCACCCCCAGGGGAACGGTCGTGGCCGCGCCCCGGTAACCCTTGACCCGCAGCACCTGCCGGGCCGCCGGGGTGATCGGCAGGACCATGTCCACTCGGCGGTACGCGTACCGTTCCAGCAGCGGGAACGGCATCGGGAAGCGGATCACCACGTTCTGCGCGGCGTACAGGGTCGTCGGCGCCGTCGGCCAGTGCCGGCGGCACATCCGCAGGACCTGCCAGGTCGACAGGTACCCGGCCTCGCCGATGATGTGCACCACGTCCGGCGGCGGCGACACCGACGGTCCGCTCCGCCCGCCGAAGCGCACCATGACCGACGCCATGTGGCCGGTCCGCCCCTCCCCCAGCCGATGCGGCAGCAGATGCGCCCGGAAACCGGGATGCCGCCGACCGAGCCGGTCGAACTCCAGCCGCGTGGTCGCTGACACGTCGGCCGCCAGCACGGTAAGCCGGAGGTCGGGTCGCTCGCAGAGCGAGTCGAACAGGTCGATCCAGTGCTCGGTGCGCGCCCCGACGACCGTGATGAGTACGTGCATCAGTGGTTTCCTCCGATGTGGAGACGGGTGACCGCGATCCGGCCCACCCGGGTCCAGGCGCGCATCCGTGCGAGACCGGCCCGTGGTTGCAGAGACAGCCGTACGGTGGCCAGGGCCACTCCCAGCAGCGCCCGGAGCAGGACGACGGCACGCACGGCCCGTCGGGACCGGGGTCGGTGACGGCTGAAGAACACCAGCATGCTGCGGTAGAGGTGGGGCCAGATCCAGGCCGGGTCGCTGCTGCTCGCCCCGCCGCTGTGGGTCGCGGCCACCGACGGCAGATAGAGCACCTCGGCGCCCCGACGACGGGCCTGGAGGCAGAGCTCCTCGTCCTCGTAGTACATGAAGTACGCCTCGTCGAGCCCGCCGACGGCGGTGAAGAGGCTGGTGCGTACGGCGAGGCACGCGCCCGAGACCCAGTCGACCGGGGTGGGTTCGGCACCGCGCAGGCACGCCTCGTACGCCGCGCGACGGTGTCGTCCGCCGAGCAGGCGGCGTACCGGTGCCGGCACCAGCGGTCCGCCGAACCGGCTGGCCACCACCGTGCTGAGCGTCTCGAACGGGTGCGCACTGACCGCCACCCGGCCGGTGGCGTCGCGCAGCCGTGGCCCGGCGATGCCGACGTCCGGGCGGCCGAGCACCGCACCGACCAGGGCCCGCGCGGTCTCCGGCGGCACCACGCAGTCCGGGTTGACCAGCAGCAGCACCTCGCTGCGGACACCGCAGGCGGCCCGGTTGACGGCGGCGGCGAAGCCCACGTTGCCCTGGCCGGCCACGACCGTGACCTCGGGAAAGTCGGACCGGACCAGCGCCACGGTGCGGTCGGTGGAGCCGTTGTCGACCAGCCGGACCGGCAGGCCGGCCTGCCGCAGCGCGGTGAGCGCGGCGCCGATCTGCCCCGCCGAGTTGTACGTCACCACGATCGCCGTCGCCTCGCCCATCACGACACCGCCTCGGGGATCCGGGCGGGCGACGGCAGCCGTCCGGGATCTCGGTTCCGGCGCTCGCCCACGGTCAGCAACGCCAGCGCGGGCAGCAGCCCGAGTTCCCAGTGCCCGTCGGTGGGGGCGGCGAACACCGCCGCGCCGAGGAAACCGCAGCACAGGGCAGCGAACGGCAGGGCCGCGCCGTCCCGGTCGACGAGTCCGCCCCGGATGCCGCGAAGCACCGGCCAGAGCACCAGGGCCAGCCCGAGCAGGCCGACGTTGGCCAGCAACGTGACGTAGAAGGCGTGGTAGACCGGGCCGACGTCGGTGAGGGCGAAGTCGGCCAGGTAGACGTCGGCGGTGGACTGCCCGAGGCCGGCGCCGAGGACCGGCCGCTGGGCGAAGACGTCCAGCCCGACGACGGACTCCGAGGCGCGGTAGCCGGCGGACTGTTCGAGCCCGGTGGCGATCTCCTGCGCGCGCTCGCGTACGCCGGGATCGAGGGCCAGTAGGGCGGCGACGACGCAGCCGGTGGCGGCGGTCGCGGCCAGCCCGGTGCGGACCGCCCGGCCGCCGAAGACCAGCATGATCAGCAGGGTCACCCCGGCGGCGAGCCAGATCCCCCGGTACGACGCGAGCACCACGTCGATGGCGAAGAAGCCGGCGAGCAGCACCGAGGCCACCCGGCGCCAGCCTCGGGCCCGTCCGGCGTACCAGATCAGGGGCGGGACGGCGAGCAGCGTGAGCAGCCCGCCGTGCCGGCCGGGGACGGTCATCGAGATGGCGGCCAGGACCGCCACGACGCCGACGTAGAGCAGCCCGGCGGCGATCAGCCGGCGATCCGTGGTGAGGGTGTGCGTGGCCAGGAAGAAATAGAGCGGGAGGATGGCGATCTGGTATCCGGCGACGACCACCTCGGTGGGCAGGTTGCCGATGGCGAGGCCGTAGCAGGCGGCGGCGACGGTCAGCCCGATCACCACCAGCATCCCGCTGTCGGCGGCGGTCCGTCGGCCGCCCCGGCCGACGCCGAGGGCGTAGCGGATCAGCAGGGCGGTCGCGCCGACGGCCAGCAGCAGCAGGTGCGCGGCCACGTACGTGCGGACGTCTCCCCCGCCGACCAGTCCACCGGCCACCGCACCGCCGACGATCCCGACCGGCAGCACGGTCCACGGCCAGAGCAGGAAGACGGCGAGGAACACCAGCGCGCCGGTGGCGGCCATCGCCATGATCCCGGGCAGCATGGTGGCCATCGAGACGACGGTGCCGAGTGCGGCACCGGCGGTGGCCACGCCCGCCCCGACCACGACCCGGTTCACCGGGCCAGCCCCGCGAGCAGTCGGTGCAGGTGCTCTCCCCGGGCGGTCCAACTGTTCTCGGTGGCCACCGCGCGGCGGCGGGCGACCTGGTCCGGGGCGGTCGCCTCGGTCAGCGCGGCGGCGATCGCGGCGGCGAAGGCGTCGGGGCCGGCGGCGAGGCGGACCACCTCGGTCAGCGCGGTCAGCGCCGGCAGCGGTGTCGCGACCACCGGCTTGCCGAGCGCCAGGTACTCGTAGCACTTCTTCGGGTGCACGTAGTCGACCAGGCCGCCGATCCGGTACGGGATCACCGTCACGTCGCAGGTGCGCAGCGTCGCCGGCAGGTCGGCGTACGGGATGGGGCCGGTGAGCAGCACGTTGGCCAGCCCGGCCAGGGGTGCCCGGCCGGCGGGGGTGCTCGGGCCGATCAGCAGGAACGTCCAGTCGGGGTGGGCCCGGGCCACGGTGGCGACCAGTTCGGCGTCGAAGGCCCGGGTGTCGACGGCTCCGCAGTACCCGATCAACGGTCGGGACGGCGTGACCGGGCGGGGCACGGTCGGTCCCTGCGGGGCGAAGTGCTCCGGGTCGCAGGCGTTGGGCAGCACCACCGGCGCGTGCCGGCCGGCCGGCATCCGGGTCGGTAGCGCGGCCGAGGAGGCCAGCACCAGGTCGGCGGCGGCGACCGCCCGATCGAGGCTGCGGCGCAGGTGGCGTCGGTTCCACCGGCGGGTGAAGGTCCAGTCCAGGTCGGTCGCGTCGTAGACCACGGCGTCGGCGTCGAGCCGGTCGGCGCAGGGCGCGGCCAGGTCCTCGTCCAGCCAGACCAGCCGTACGCCCGCCGGGTCGTGGCGCAGCCAGCGCCGCAGCGCGGCCACCGCCACCCGCCGGTTGACCGCGTTGGCCGCCGGCAGGTGCCGGCCGAACGGGGCCGGGGTGGGCGCCACGGCGTGCCAGACGGCGGGCTCGACCCGGCGCACGGTCGTGCCGGTGCGGACCCCGAGCCCCGGCGGGTCGACGAACAGCACCCGGTATCCGGTGGCGAGCTGCCGGGCCAGGGCGTGTTGCCGGTGCGCGCCGCCGTGCCAGGGTGCGGCGCTGAAGTAGACCACCCAGTCGGCGGCGGTCCCCGCCGCGTCGGGCGGGGCGGTCCGGGATTCCCGGCTGCCCAGGTCAGTCATGGCCGGCCCGCTGTCTGACCGGCACCCGGCGGACGGCCGGCAGCACCTCGTCCTCGCCGACGCGGCCGAGCACCGGTCGGGCGGTGTCGTCGTCGAGCCGGAGCAGCCGGGCACCGGCCTGGCGGTCCAGCCAGCGCCGGACGGCAGCGGCGGCGAAGCGCCGGTTGACCGTGTCGGCGGTCCGCAGCCGCGCGCCGAAGGGCAGCGGGGTGGGCGGGGTGAGGTGCCAGGCGGTGTCGTCGATGGGGGTGATCCGGCTGCGCCAGCGTGGGCGGGGTGCCGGCGGGTCGACCAGCAGCAGGCGTCGGTCCGGGTCGTCGAGCAGCGACTCGGTGATCACCGCCTGGTCGGCCTCCGGGGTGGAGGGGGTCCGGGTGAACACGATCAGCCAGTCCCGGATGTCGCCGTCGGGCAGCGGGCCGACGTCGCCCCGCAGGGCGGCTCGCAGGTCGGCGAGGGTGAGCTGGACGTTGCGCCCGCAGATCCGCTTGACCGCGTGGTCGATCAGGACGACCATCCGGAACAGCGCGACCCGGTGACCGGGCTGGGTCAGCCGCAGGTAACCGACCAGGCTGCCGAGCAGGTGGCGGAAGCGGATGGCCGGGCCGAGCAGCCGACAGGAGGCGCCCCGGACGTGGGTCACCACGGCGTCCGGGATCATCCACAACTGCTGACCGGCCCGGTCGAGTTGCCGGGCGAGGATGGCGTCGTTCCAGTAGACCGGGAACCGCTCGTCGAAGATGTGGTGCGCGGGCAGCGCCGCGCGGCGCAGCAACATGCAACTGCCCGAGGCCAACCGGCGGGGGCGGCTGAAGTCCTGACCGCGCATCTGGAAGGTGTGCAGCGCCTGCCGGAACCCGGGGACCCGACGCAGCGCGGTGACCAGGGCCAGCGACGCCGGGAAGCTGGGCTGCTGCACGTAGTGCTGTTGGAAGGTGCCGTCGGGGTTGAGGTAGAGCGGGCTGACGCCGGCCGCCTCGGGCCGGTCGCGCAGGAACGACACCATTGTGGACAGTGCACCGGGGTGGAAGGCGACGTCGCTGTTGAGCAGCAGGATCAGCTCACCACGCGCCTGCCGGTACGCCTGGTTGACGGCGGCGGCGAAGCCGACGTTGCGGGCGTTGCGGATCAGGCGTACGCGGGGCGAGCGGGCAAGCAGGTCGGCCGAACCGTCACGGGAGGCGTTGTCCACCGCCACCACCTCGTAGTCGAGGTCGGGTGGCACGGTCGCGGCCAGCGACTCCAGACACTGCCGGGTCTGCTCCCGGGTGTTCCAACTGATCAACAGGATGGACAGCGACGGCGGCGTGTCCTGGTGTTCGGGGCTCATCGGGTCACCCCCGTGGCGTCGCGGCGGGCGAAGACGCGCAGCAGGTCACCGAGGAGCGGGTGGCGCATCCGGGGTGAGCGGCTGGCGGCGACGTCGGCGACGAGCAGGTCCCGGGCCTGCCGCAGGCGCGCCATCGGTCGCCAGTAGAACCGGGAGAAGACCGTGTCGTACGAGACGACCTCGAAGCCGGTCTGGCGGAGCATCCGGGTCAGCGTGGCCGGGGTGAAGTGCCAGCGGTGGTACTCGGGCGCCACCGCCGGCCACTGGTGACCGAGACGGTTGGCGGCGGCCGAGGCGATGTTCGGCACCTCCAACGCCAACCACCCACCCGGCGTCAACACGTCCCGCGCCGCCTGCAGGAACCGACGCGGATCGTCCACGTGCTCCAACACATGCCACGCACACACCACATCCGCCCGCAACGACGGCGCGACCTGCTCGAAATACCCCTGCCGCACCGGCACACCCAGGTGATCCACGGCAAACGCCGCCGCCACCCGCGACACCTCCACCCCGGTCACCGTGAAACCGGCACCCCGCGCCGCCTCCAGGAAATAACCACCCGCACACCCCGCCTCCACCAACACCGACGGCCCCACCACCGACGACAACCACCGCAACCGCCGCCCCGCCTCGAACCGACGCTGTCGGCTGGACGAGAAGTAGTCCTGGTAGCCGTCGGTCAGGTAGTACGCCTCGTCGTACAGCTCGTCCGGGGGCACGGCGGGGCCGGCGGTCCACAGGAAGCCGCAGTCGGTGCAGCGGCGCAGCACGCCGTCCAGTGCCGGGGCGGCCCGGCCGTCCCGTCCGCACAGCGCGCAGGTGGTCAGTTCGTCGTCTCTGAGCTTCATCAGCCGTTCCGTCCGTCTCGCGGTCTGCGGGCGATCACCCGCAGGAGGTCTCCCCGCCACCGATGGGTCAGGCGGGGCGAGCGCAGGTTGATCAGGTCCGGCGGCAGCAGCCGCCGCGCGTGTCGCATCCGGTATGCGACGGGCATGTAGAACCGGAAGACCGTGGTGTCCTGCCGGACCACCTCGAATCCGCTGGCGGTCAGCAGTCGGGTCAACGAGGTCGGGGTGAAGTGCCAGGGGTGGTACTCCGGTTGCAGGCCGGGCCAGCGGTGGCCGAGGCGACGCGCGGCGGGCGAGGCGATGTTCGGCACCTCCAACGCCAACCACCCACCCGGCGTCAACACGTCCCGCGCCGCCTGCAGGAACCGACGCGGATCGTCCACGTGCTCCAACACATGCCACGCACACACCACATCCGCCCGCAACGACGGCGCGACCTGCTCGAAATACCCCTGCCGCACCGGCACACCCAGGTGATCCACGGCAAACGCCGCCGCCACCCGCGACACCTCCACCCCGGTCACCGTGAAACCGGCACCCCGCGCCGCCTCCAGGAAATAACCCCCCGCACACCCCGCCTCCACCAACACCGACGGCCCCACCACCGACGACAACCACCGCAACCGCCGCCCCGCCTCGAACCGGCGGGGCGCGGCCAGGAAGTAGTCCTCGTAACCACCGCCGGTGAAGTAGTCCAGGTCGTAGCGGGCCGGGGCGGCGTGCGGGTCGGGCACGGTCCAGCCGAGCCCGCAGCCGGTGCAGCGGCGCACGACGCCGCCGAGGTCGTCCCGGTGCGGTTGGCCGTCGCCGCAGTTGAGGCAGGTGGTGGGGCGGACGTCGAGGCTCATCGGCGTACTCCTGGGGTCAGCGTGCGGGCCCGCCGGGCCAGCGACCGCAGCCGGGCCCGCTCGTCGGTGCTCAGGTATCCGCAGCCGACGAGCAGCGCGGCGGCGAGCGTCAGCGTCAGGCCCGCGCGGGTGGTCACGGCGAGCGCCGCCCCGAGCCGTCCCGGGCCGTCCGGCAGGGATCCGACCAGGGCGGCCGTGGCGAGGCCCGCCACGGTGGCGGCGGCGATCGGCGGCCAGAGCGTGCGCAGCACCGGCCGGATCGGACGCGCCGTGGCCCGGTGGAAGTGGGCCAGGAAGTACCCGGTGGCGAACACCACCGCCAGCGCCGTCGCGGTCGGCACGCCGAGCGGTCCGGCGAGCATCAGCAGCGGTACGGTCAGCGCCACATTGAGGGCGACCGACAGCAGCACGTAGCGGGTCTCGAGACCGGGGCGACCCTCGACCCGGGCGACGATGGTGGCCGCACCCATGATCAGGTTGAGGGCGTACGCCGGAGCCAGGATGGCGATGGTCGCCCCGGCCCAGGAGACCGGGTGTCCGAGCCAGAGCCGCACCAGCGGGTCGGCGCTGACCATCAGGGCCGCCGCCGCCGGGGCGAGGAAGACGGCCAGGTGCCGCACCGTGGTCAGGTAGAAGGCGTCGAGCCAGGCCCGCCCGCCGGTGACCGAACGCCGCACCGCGGCGGGAAAGAGCACCAGCAACGCGAAGCCGGGCGGCAGGCGCAGCAGGTTGAGCAGGCGGGTGCCGAGGTCGGCGTCACCGGCGACCGCCGGGCCGAAGAACCCGCCGAGCACCAGCCGGTCGAGTTCCACGTTGACCGCGGCGGCGCCGCTGGAGACCTGGACCCGCAGGCCGTACCCGCCGACCCGGCGCAGGTCGGGTCCGGCCAGGCGACCCCAGCGGGGCGTCAGGTCGCGGTGCCGGTGGTACGCCGCGGCGGCGAGCAGGATCGTCCGGATCGCGCCGGTGGACGCGGCAGCCGCGGCGAGCGCGACCAGCCCGCCGCCGAGCCGGACCACCGCGATCGTGAGCACCGCGCCGAGGACCGCTGTCACCGCGTTCACCAGGGCGAGTGCGCCGTAGCGCTGGACGCCTTCGAGGACCGCGCGCCAGGGCAGTTCCACGCCGCTGGCCACCACGCCGAGCAGCAGCCACAGGGTGGCGTGCCACGCGTCTCGGGTCAGCTCGCCGAGCCGCAGCAGTTGGGCGATCCACGGCCAGCCGGCGGCAAGTGCGGCGAAGGTGAGCCCGCCCAGCACGAGCCCCCAGGTCAGACCGAGACCGAGCAGTCGACGCAGGACGTCGGCGCCACCGGCCTCGGTCTCCGCCGCCGCCACCTCCCGGACCAGCGCGGAGCCGAGGCCGAGGTCGAAGAGGGCGGCGATGGCGAGCAGCCCGGTCAGCAGCACCCAGACGCCGAACGCCTCCGGCCCGAGGTGCTGATAGACGACGGGCAGCGAGACCAGGCCGGCCAGCGCCATGATGATCCGGGCGCCCAGCATGCTCAGCGTGTTGCGGGTCAGCCGCGCGCCGACCGTGCCGGCGGGGCTAGCCACGGGGGAATCCCCGGATCAGCTCCAGGGCGGTCAGCGCCAGCAGGGTCAGGTCCACCCGCAGCGATCGGCAGTTGAGGTAGAGCAGGTCACAGCGCAGCTTCTCCTCGACCGTGGCGGCGTAGCCACCGGTGAGCTGGGCGAGCCCGGTGAGTCCGGGCCGGACCAGGTGGCGCAGGTCGTAGTGCGGCAACTGCCGGCACTCGGCGATGAACTCGGGCCGCTCCGGACGGGGACCCACCAGGCTCATGTCCCCGCGTACGACGTTCCACAGTTGCGGGAGTTCGTCGAGCCGGCTACGCCGCAGCAGGCGGCCGACGCGGGTGATCCGGGGGTCGTCCGGTTGGGCGAGCACCGGCCCGGTCTCGCGTTCCGCCCCGGGTCGCATGGTGCGGAACTTGACCATGGAGAACAGTCGTCCACCCGCGCCGACGCGTTGCTGGCGATAGAACGGCGGTCCGGTGCAGGACACGACCACGGTGATGGCGAGGATCAGCGGCAGCACCAGGATCGCGCTGAGCGCGATGACGCCGAGGTCGAGGTAGCGCTTGACGCGTTCGCCGGTGCGACGGTGCGGTCCCGAGCGGAGCCGGATCCAGGGCAGCCCGCCGAAACGCCGGAGGCTGGGCGTGGGCAGCAGTCCGTAGACCGGCCGCGCCAGCACCAGGATCTCCACGTCCAGTTGCTGGCAGGCGGCCACGATCGGCTCGTCGATGCTGTCCAGCGAGTTCTTGAGCAGCAACAGCTTGGGCCGCAGGCGTCGGAGCACCGCGGTGAGCTGCTCGACCTCGGCGGGTACGGGCAGCCGGAGGACGACGTCGAACTCGTCGTTGAGCCGGTCCGGACGTGCGGGTGTCTCCACCGGCTCGATCACCAACGCACGGACGCGACCGCGTGCCGGTACCGCCGTCTGCTGTCCCGAGCCGCGCCGGTGACCGTTGAGCAGGAACTCACGGCCGTGTCGACGCACCGGCTCCGGGGCCACCGTTCGCAGATTCTCGTCGAACGGGACGGCGACCGACGGTTTCTCCATGTGGTCTCATCCCCCTCGCCACGCAGCAGCGCGCTCCCCTGAATGCCCTCGACAGCACTATGAACGATTCAGCGGCATAAACAGTTCATTTGCCGCAAAACAAAGCTTTTTCGTTTATGGTAATGGACATCCCTTTGAGGACGATATGTCAGAATGTTCCTGCTCATAGCGGAGAATTGGCTGGTCACACCGCCGATGTCCGCAGAACCGACCACCCCGCCGTCAAGGAGTTCACGATGGAAGTTCCGCCGAACGGAGCCGAGCCATCCGCGCAAGGCAGCTCGGTTCCCAATCGCGTACTGGTGACCGGTGGAGCCGGATTCATCGGAAGTCACGTCGTCGCACGCCTGATGCTGATGGGCATCCACGTCAAAGTGCTCGACGACTTCTCGACCGGTCGGGTCGAGAACCTCGCCGACGCCGCGTACGGCGGGCTGTCGCAGTCGGATGTCCTGCGGGGTGACATCCGCACCGCCGAGGCAGTCGACGTGATCCACGAATGGAAACCCGAAGTGGTGGTGCACCTCGCCGGCCAGGGCAGCCTCCAGGCCGCCCGGGAGTCGCCGCTGTTCGACGCCGACGTGAACACCTTCGGCACGATCAACGTGCTGGACGCCTGCGCCCAGAGCGGAGTCCGGCTGTTCGTGCACGCGGCGAGCAGCGCGATCTACGGCACCGTCTCCTCGGACGCGCTGCCGATCCGGGAGGACCGCCCGCTGGCGGCTACCAGCCCGTACGGCATCAGCAAGGCGGTCGGGGTCTGCTACCTGGACTGGTACCGGCGTGAGCACGGCATGGCGTACACCGCCCTGGCCTTCGGCAACGTCTACGGCCCACGCCCGTCCGGCGGCGGCACCAGCGTGGTGGCCCTGATGACCGAGGCGCTGCTGAACGGCCATCCGCCCACCATCTACGGCGACGGCGAGCAGACCCGCGACTACGTGCACATCGCGGACGTGGCCGACGCGGTGGCCCGCGCCTGCCACTATCCGGGCGCCGGGTTGCTCAACATCGCCACCGGCCGGGAGACCAGCGTCAACGACCTCTTCGAGCTGGTGTGTTCGGTGGTCGGGGTGGACTGCGATCCGCACTACGCGCCGCACCCGCACCCGCAGGAGGTACGCCGGATGGCGCTGGACAGCAGCAAGGCCCTCGCCCAACTGGGCTGGCGTCCGACCATCGGGCTGACCGAGGGAGTGCAGTTGACCGTGCGGGAGGCACGACGGCGGCGCACCGGCGGCGCCCAGCGCACCTACCAGCCGCGTCAGGGCCAGCCGGTGGGCGTCGGCCACTGACCCACCGCACCACCTCACCGACCTCTGTCATCTCGTAGCGCCCGGCAACCGGCCGGGCCGGTCGGCTCGCGTTCGCGCAGCCCGACCGGCCCGGCCGGCGGCCGGGCGCTTCGCGCTGCCCCGGCGCAGCCGCCCTGCGCCGCGTGACGGGGCCGTTTCGCGCACCCCGCCGGCCCAGCCCTGTCGCGAACTTCCGTCACGTTGGAGGAAAATCCGCTCCGTACACTCATGTCCGATATGTTCGCTTTGACCCGCTTACGGGCAGCGTTCCAACGGAGAGGTGAGGGCGGATGTACCCGACGAAAGGTCCGGCGATCGGCGGAGGTCTCGCGACGACCGGAGTGGCGATTCAGTCCTGGCTGCTCGTGGGGATCGGACTGATCCTGCTCGGTGCCGCCCTGTGGCTCGCCACCTTCGTGAGCCGACCCAGATGAGCGAGAAGCCGACCACCCGGTCCACCGTGGCGAGTTGGTTGCAGGCATCGCTCGGCGCGGTCTGCGGCGTGGCCCTGGGCGCCCTGCTGCTGAAGCGATGGCACGACGTGGCGGTGGTCGAGGCGTGGCTCAACGCGCGGCTCGTCGCCGCGATCGGGCTGGCCGACACCGACTCCATCGGCGCGGCCGTCATCTTCCCGCTGGACCAGCGCTGGGTCGGCTTCCTGGTCTCCACCGGATGCTCGGTGGCGCTGCTGCTGATTCCGCCGTTCGTGCTGGCCGCGTTGCTGGTCGGCTTCCGGCGGGTGACCCTGACCCGGGGTCTGGTCGCGGTGGCGCTGGCCGTCGGGCTGCTCGTGGTGGTCAACCAGATGCGCCTCGCCGCCGTCGTCGCGTCGATGCGGCTGTGGGGCTTCGAGGTCGGCTACCAGCGCAGCCACGTTCTGATCGGCTCGGCGATCAGCACCGTCGGGCTGATCGCCGTCGCCATCGTCTTCCTCTTCCTGGTGGGGCGCGGGGGCCGGGTACGGAGGTCCGCAGGTGCCCGTTGAGATCCAGTCCCTGGCCGTCCTGAACACGGCGGCGTTCCTGCTCTGCGTCTACTTCTGCGCCTACGTGCTGAGCATCCTGGTGCTGCACCTGCGGACCCAGCGCTCCCACGGCGGCGACCACACCGGCTTCGACTGGCACATCGTCATCCCGTGCCGCAACGAGGCCAGCGTCATCGCCGACACCCTGCACCGGTTGCTGCGTGACCTGCCGGACGTCACCGTCTGGTGCGTCGACGACGCGTCCGACGACGGCACCGACGCGGTCCTGCACTCATTCGCCGCCGATCCCCGCGTCCGGGTCGTCTCCCGCCGGCTGCCCGACGCCGTTCAGGGCAAGGGGGCGGCGCTGAACGCCGCGTGGCAGACGATCGAACGCCACCTGCCGGCGGACGCCGACCCGGAGCGGATCATCCTCGGGGTCCTCGACGCCGACAGCTACCTGGACCCCCGGTGCCGTTCCGCGCTCGCCGGCCCGCGCTACTTCGGCACCGCCACGGTCGCCGCCGTGCAGGTCGAGGTCCGCATGATCCAGTGCGCCCGGCCGACCACCGGACTGGGCCGGCTGGCCCGGCTGCTGGTCCGCCTGCAGGACATGGAGTTCCGGGCGCCGATCGCCGCGATGCAGTCGCTGCGCCGCTACACCGCGAGCGTGGCGATGGGCGGCAACGGCCAGTTCACCCGGGTGTCGCTGCTCAAGCAGCTCGCCGCCGCGCACGGCACGCCCTGGCACGGCGCCCTGCTGGAGGACTTCGAGCTCGGGCTGCACATCCTGCTCCAGGGCAGCCGCACCGAGTACTGCGCGGAAAGCTGGGTCGCCCAGGAGGCGTTGACCAGGATCCGGCCCCTGATCCGCCAACGGACCCGGTGGGCCCAGGGCTCGATGCAGTGCGGTCGCTATCTCGCCGCCATCCTCCAGTCCCGGCGGATCAGCAACTCGGCCACGCTGGAGATCGCCCACTTCCTCGCGGCACCGTGGTTCCAACTCCTCGGCACCCCGGTCTATCTCGGCTGCCTCGCCGTCCTCGGCTGGTACGTGTCGCACACGCCGGGCGGACTGACGGGCTGGTGGACGGCGGGTGGTTGGGGCGTACTGCCGCTGATCGTGGTCTTCGGGGTCCTGCCCTTCGCGATCTGGGGTCTGGTCTACCGCAACCGCTCCGAACCACACCTGTCCGTCTCCGCCGCGATCGGCCTCGGGGTCAGCCACTGGATCTACAGCTACGTCCAGTCGGTGGCCGTCTGGTTCGCCTTCGCCCGCATGCTCACCTCCCGCTCGGAGTGGCAGAAGACCGCCCGGAACGCCGATCAGACTCCGGCCCCCGACGACGTGCCCACCCCACCGGCACCCATCACCACCACCGGCAAGGCCACCACGGCCACCGCCACGGCCACGACCACCGGCAGGGCCACCGTGACGGGCAAGGCCGCCGTGCCCTTCACCGCCACCGTGCCCGGCACCGCCACTGTCCCTGGCACCGCCGCGGTGAGCGGCATCGCCACCGTTCGGCGCCCGCACTACCGCCCGCGCGGCACGGTCTCCGTGCCGCAACCCCCGGTGCAGCCCACCCCGTTCGACCGCCCCGACGTCACCGTCAGATACAGGAAGAGAGATCTCACATGCACAAAGTAAGGTCCGGCGTCGCCCGGGCTGCGACGGCGATCGCCGGCGGTCTGGTGATGGCCCTGGCCGTCGCCTCACCAGCGATGGCCGACACCTCGCAGTCCAGCGCCTCCGCACTGCAGATCAGTCTCGTCGGAGGCGGTCTGGCGAGTTCCGGCACTGCGAGCGCCACCAACGACGGCACCACGGAGTCGATCTCGGGCAACACGAATCCGCCGCTGGCGGTGCTCGGTGGTCAGACCGTCATCACCGCCGGTGTGCTCGGGCAGTCCGTCCGCGCCTACAACGACGGCACCTCCGCCGCCTGTGCCGGCGTGCTCGGCGCCGGTGGTGCCATCACCATCGGGGCCGGCGGCTCGTGCATCGTGACCCCCGGCTCCGAGGTGACCCTCACGCTGGGTACCAACGGGCTCGCCTCGATCAGCCTCGTCGCGGACGCCATCTACTCCGAGTGCACCGCGACCAGCAGCCCGTCGGCGACCGGCTCGGCGACCCTGGTCAACGCCCGCATCGTCTCGACCCTGCTGGGCATCCCGACGACGCTGCTCAGCCTGCCCGCCAACCCGGCACCCAACACCGGATTGAGCGTGCCGGGACTGCTGAACCTGACCCTGAACGGGCAGACCAGCTCCACCACCGGGCAATTGAGCGTCACCGCACTGGACCTGTCCGCGCTGGGCGGCACGCTCGCCTCGGTGGTCATCGGTTCGTCCAGCTGCGGCGTCAACGCCGTGGCACCGCCCATTCCGGTGATCCCGCTGGCCGGCGCTCCGGTCGCGCTCGGTCTCGGCGCGGTCGTCGCCGGCGCCGGCGGCTTCTTCCTGCGCCGTCACCGCGCCGCGCGCCGGAGCTGACCGATGGGTCGTGACAGAGTGGGGCTCCGCCAGATCATGGTTTTGGCCGGTACCCGTCCCGAGGGTGTCAAGATCGCGCCAGTGGTGCGCCTGCTCTGTCACGACCCACGCCTGACGGTGACGGTGGTCGACACCGGCCAGCAACCCGGCCGGGTGGACGAGGCGTTGGCGCCGTTCCGGCTCCACGCCACAGCCACCCTGAGCGTCGCCCGGGACACCGGCACGCTGGCCGAACTCGCCGCCGGGTTGAGCACCGCCGTGGAGGGTCTGTTCGCCCTCCGCCGGCCGGACGCGGTGGTGGTGCACGGGGACACCACCACCGCGCTGGTCGGCGGGCTGGTGGCCTTCTGGAACCGGATACCGGTGATCCATCTGGAAGCCGGCCTCCGCAGCCACGACCTGGCACAGCCCTTCCCCGAGGAGGCCAACCGGGCCATGCTCGCCCGGATCGCCGCGCTGCACCTGGCCCCGACCACCACCGCACGGGACAACCTGCTGGCCGAGGGCGTACCCGCCGACCGCGTCGTGGTCACCGGCAACACCGTGGTGGACGCGGTGCACACGCTGCTGCGGGAGGGCCTGGCCCGCGTACCGTCCTGGGTGGACCCGCGTCGCCGACTGATCGTGGCGACCGCGCATCGACGGGAGAACTGGGGCACCGGGATCAGCCGGGTGCTGGGGGCGCTGACCCGGGTCACCGCGACACACTCCGACGTCGAGCTGGCGCTCATCACCCATCCGAACCCACGCCTGGCCGCACAGGTCCGGGCCGGGGTCGAGGGTGCGTCGAACGTCCGCCTGCTGCACCCGCTCCCCTACCCCGACATGATCGGTCTGCTCCGCGCCGCCCGGGTGGTCGTCACCGACTCCGGCGGCCTGCAGGAGGAGGCCGCCAGCCTCGGCGTACCCGTCGTGGTGACCCGGGCCGCGACCGAACGGCCGGAGATCGTCGCGCAGCGCCTGGGCGACCTGGTCGGCACCGACCCCGACCGGATCGTCCGCGCGGTGTGCGACCGGCTCGACCACCCGACGCCGAGCACGGAGAGCCTGGCCTTCGGCGACGGCCACGCGGCCCGGCGCTGCGGGCGGGCGATCACCGCCCTGCTGGGTCTGCCGGACGCCCCGTACCCGCGCCGCCGGCCCCCGGCCGCCGTGCCGCGCGCCACCCCGGTCTGAGTCGTCCCGCCCGGACGACGGGCTCGGCGACGTCGTGATCGGGCCGGAGCGAAGCCGGGCGGATGGCCGACGCGAAGCCACGCGTCGTCGTACCGTCAGGTCATGGCTGGCCGACCGCGCAGGTCCGGCCGCCGCGCTGGCCGATGTTCGGACGAGGGAGGGCTCCGTGTTCACCGACCCCCAGGAGCTTCCGCGCTATCTGGCGACCGAGGACGTGACGTTCGTCGACGTACGTTTCTGTGACCTGCCCGGTGTGATGCAGCATTTCAATCTGCCGGTGGAGTCTGTCGACGACAACTTCTTCACTGATGGTC